>JAZDOC010000023.1:0-3113 GCA_043798935.1 Patescibacteria group bacterium | reverse complement strand
GCCTTGTTATGAAGCCTTGTTGAACTTCTGATTTGTCCCATTGCGCTCTCCTTCCAGTCTATTGGCTAGATTCTGTATTTTTAAAATATCAAAATAAATAAATATTGTCAAACTAACTAAACCAAAAAATAACAAAATTTAATGATTGATTTAGCCCGCTCACCCATATCCCGCCAAGGCTGGACTCCCCGGCATGCGCCGGGGCAGGTCGGCTAGCCCGAAACGTTAGGCGAAATTTGAAAAGCTAAAATTTTCTTTATACTTTGCCCTTTTAATTTAGCGACAAAAAAAAGACCACCATATTTGCTTGGCAGTCTTAATGGCCTACTCATTAAATGAGTTGTAAGGTGCCACAACCGCACACCTGTTTGTGCGAATTTCGTAAGAGTTCTTTGGCCCTCTCAATCGCTTTCTGCTCTACCTCGCCTAAATGCAAGATATTGGAAGAAGGAACTTCGTAGCTTTCCGATCGGGTAGCATCCCACCCTTTACTACACTGACCCCTCACTGAAACAAACAACATTCTTTGAACCATCTTCATCACCTCCAGTTTTTATTTTATTTTCAACCGTTTGCTAATTTATTCAACACGATATCATAACTGATCCATAAATGTCAATAGGCGGAAAAGTAAAAAGCTAAAACAATAAGGACTAATTCTAAATGGCTTTTCAAATATCACCTAACAGCGTATATACGCCATTCCGTATTACTCCACAACGCATGAGACTCGGACGTTATCTGAAATATTCCTTTTTATTTTTCTTTTTTTAGAGGGGAAGATAGTGATGTTTTCTCCACTTAGTTTAGCCCGCTTGATAACGGGGCTGCGAAAACGACGGATTAATATTTAATATTGACTCAATCCCTTAATATGGTATACTGTATATAACTGACTAAACCATATTAAACATTATTCTATGACCTACCTGTCGCCAATCGTAAAAACTCGTTTAGAAGAGAAACTATTAAAACTTAACAAACTTCGTCCTCTGCCAAAATCGGCTATACAAAAACTACGGGAAAAGTTTCAGATTGAAATGACCTACAATTCAAACGCGATTGAAGGCAACTCTTTAACACTGAAAGAGACATTCTTAGTGATTAACGAAGGCCTAACAGTAAAGGGCAAGCCCCTAAAAGATCATCTGGAAGCGAAAGACCACCATGCCGCACTGGAATATTTATATGACTTGATAGATAAAGATAAAAAGCCCACTGTCTCTGAAACGCTCATAAAAAATTTACATCAAATTATTTTACAGGAAACCGATAAGGAGTGGGCTGGCCGATACAGAAATACCAATGTGATCATTGGCGGGGCGAAACATACTCCGCCGGATGCGCTGCAAATACCGCAAGAAATGCGCGATCTGATTGCTTGGCTAAATTCACAAAAAAACAAATTGAATATTATTGAGCTTTCCGCGTTTTTACATCATAAATTAGTGCATATTCACCCATTTTTTGACGGCAATGGCAGAACAGCACGTTTGACAATGAATTTATTCTTGATGCAGGCAGGCTACCCGTTGGTTGTAATTATGAAAAACGACCGAAAAAAATATTATCATGTACTGGATAAAGCGGATAGCGGTAAATACGAACCATTGGTAAAATTTGTCGCTCAATCCATCGAGCGCTCACTTGATATTTATCTAAAGATCTTAACTCCCGCGACTACAAAACAGGAAAAGTTTTTACCGCTTGCAAATATAGCCGAAGACACTCTCTTTTCTGCTAAATATTTAAACCTGCTTGCCAGACAAGGAAAATTGGAGGCCTACAAAGAAAAACGGAATTGGCTAACCTCAAAAGAGGCCATCGAGCGATACATTAAAAACAGATCTAGACAGCGTAAAATTTCAAAATAATATTTTCTACGCTTCGCTCCACCCATGTGTTAACACGCACCGCATACACGCAGGACATTTTTCAAATTTAAAAAATATAGATTTACATTTATAAAAATATGGATAAAATTATCGTTACTGGCTCTACTGGTCAAATTGGCACAGAATTGGTAGTGGAGTTAAGAAAAAAATATGGAGAACAACAGGTAATAGCGGTTGGCCATTCCAAGCCTATAGCCGGAGATTTAACTAACGGTCCTTTTGAGGCTATTGATATTACCGATAAAATCGCACTTAATGAACTTGTAAAGAAATATCAGCCGGACACAATTTTTCATTTGGTGGGAATATTATCCGCTACCGGAGAAAGAAATCCGGAACTTGCCTGGAATGTTAATATGGGCGGTTTAAAAAATATTTTGGACATTGCTCGTGATCACAGGATAGAAAAAGTTTTTTGGCCGAGTTCAATTGCCTCTTTCGGTCCAACCACTCCTCGTGATAATACTCCACAACATACTGTCTTAGAACCAACCACTATTTATGGCGTAACCAAGGTCGCCGGATAACTTTTATGCCAATACTATTGGAAAAAATATGGACTCGATATCAGAAGCTTACGTTACCCAGGTTTAATTAGCTACAAAACACCACCGGGAGGTGGCACGACGGATTACGCTGTGGCGATTTATTTTGAAGCAATGAAGAACAAAACATACGACTGTTTTGTGAGGCCTAATACCGTTTTACCGATGATGTATATGCCAGATGCTGTTCGAGCCACAATTGAATTAATGGAAGCACCGGCTAAAAATATTAAAATCAGAACCAGCTACAATTTATCGGCTATGAGTTTTTCCGCTAAAGAGCTGGCTCAAATGGTCGCCAATTATGTTCCCGGCTTTACTTGTGTTTATCATCCTGACGATCGACAAATAATCGCTGATTCGTGGCCACGATCAATTGACGACAGTTCAGCCAGAAAAGACTGGCATTGGAATCATATTTTCGATTTGGAAAAAATGACAAAGGATATGCTTAATAATATTAAGTGAGTAAATCAGAATCATTTTTTAATAAAATAAATCTATTACATAACGGGGAAGCATATCCACCACATTATTATCACGAAAAAGACCGGGCTCGTCTGACCGGTCTTTACAAAACAATACTATTTTATTTATTCCGCTTTGTCAAATTCACCCTTTTCTTTATCTATTAATCGCCAGCCGATCGCCTGCCAATCCACTTTCAGAACCA
>JAZDOC010000002.1:0-127465 GCA_043798935.1 Patescibacteria group bacterium | reverse complement strand
GATGTGCATACCGAGGGCGAGGGAGGGGACATAATTCCCTTTCTCTATTGCAATAATGGTCTGTCGCGTGACGCCAACGCGATGTGCCAGATCTTCCTGCGTCAAACCGTCCCGAGCACGAAATTCCCTTATTTTATTGGTCATTTCTCTATTTTCGCTCATAGTTCCATTGTAAAGCAGGATTTACATATTGTCAAGTAGAATTAACATAATAGTAACCAGGAAATACACTCACACAGAAATCCCGTAAAAAAACTCTCTTTATTGCTCCGTGGTACACTATCATCATGTTTTCAAAGGGAATCCTCATTGTTTTCCTTATCATTCTCGTCATCTCCGGCTTGTTGTTCTTCTGGAAGCTTAGGTCTGCGCCGCTCGAGAATTGGGATGAGGGGATCCATGCGGAGGTGAGCCGCGAGATGCACCAGAATGGTTCGTGGCTCTCGATGACGTACCGCGATCAGCTCTACACGGCAAAGCCGCCGCTGAAGTTTTGGATGACCACGGCGCTCTTTCCCATTTTCGGCGTCACAGAGTTTGCCGTACGGTTTTGGTCAGCAATCGCCGGCATCGCAACAACACTCCTCCTTACCATCTGGGCGTGGCAGTGGATGCATCGGTACACGACCGTGCTGGTTACCGTCGGTTCCTTCCTCTTTTCGCAACTTGTTTTTCTGCACGCGTTTCGGACGGGAGAAACGGACGGCTTGCTCGCCTTTTCCATCACTGCTGCGCTCTATTGTTACTGGCGAAGCCGGCAACAGCGGCGTTGGTTTCTCTGGTTTGGCGTCTTCGTCGGGTTTGCCGTCATGTTCAAATCCATTGCGGGATTGCTTCCGCCGATCATCGTCGGGCTTGATCTTACGATCAGCAAACGATGGCGGGCGCTGGGTCTTCGCACCATCCTCCAAGCGGTCGGGATAGCACTTCTCATCATCGCGCCGTGGCATCTTTACGAAACGTTCCGGCACGGCATGACGTTCTGGCGGAATTACATCGGGTTTCACGTCCTTGATCGTTCTGTAGAGAATCTGTACGCAAACAATGTTCCGTGGTACTGGTATGCCGATATTCTCTTTCGAAAAACGTACCCCTACAAATTTCTCGTCCCGATCGGTCTTCTTGTGAGCATCGCTCGTTTCGTTCGTACGCGCGAGCCACTTGATCGTCTTCTCTTTGTCACAATTGCGATCATCTTTGGTGCCTTCACGCTCGTCCAAACCAAGTTTGCGTGGTACATCCTACCGCTTCTCCCCGCACTCGCGTTGCTCATCGGGCGCTCTGCGCAGGAGTTTTTTGATGACCGAAAGCGGTGGATTGATGTGGTCATGCTCCTTGGCTTCCTTGGAACCGCCTACATCCTCCCGACCGGTATTGACCGAAGTCGCTCACTGTGGAGGATTCTCCCGCATGCATACCTTCCGGCGTGGTTTTCGACAACACCATTTGGTCGTCTTGCAGTTGCAGGTGCCGCCTTACTCCTTCTCATCCTTGTGATCGTCTGGCTTCGAAAGGTGCTTTTGCAACCCCGTTTGGTGATTGGCGGAATGATCATCGGCTATCTCTTTCTCGTTGCATTCGGCTGGCAAGTCGCGGGTATTCGGGCGCAAGCGACCTCCGCACCGCTGGAACGGATTGCGCAGAAACTCTCGACGGAGCACGCAACGACGCTTGACGTTCTTGGGGTCGATCTGCTACGACAACCAGCGGGATACTTCTACCTTCGCCGCGTTTCGGGACTCTCACTTCGAGAAGTGCCCAATGCCGATACGCCCTCGACAGACTATCTGCTGACAATCACCGCACTGGATCCCACGCTCCTCGCTCGTTATCACATTCTCCTTCGCGATGGCCCATACACGCTTCTCTCACTTCGCTAATCATCACGCATGATCCGCACTTCCGTCGTCATCCCAATGTACAACGAATCGGAAAGCATCGAGTTGCTCTACCGAAAACTCGTCAGTGTTCTCGAACCGCTCGGGTCTTTCGAACTCCTTTTTGTTGACGATGGAAGTACGGACGGATCATTTGGAATTGTGGAGCGATTACATACACAAGATCGACGCGTTCGCGGGCTGCAACTCCGGCGAAATTTTGGCAAGTCCGCAGCGCTCACAACGGGCTTCCGCGCCGCACGCGGTGAGGTTGTTGCGATGATTGACGCCGACCTTCAGGACGAACCATCGGAAATTCCCAAGCTTATCAATGCGCTTGATCATGCCGATCTTGTCACGGGATGGAAAGAAGTGCGCAATGATCCGTGGACAAAACGGTTTCCCTCCGCCGTCTTCAACGGCATCGCGCGGTGGATGTTCGGCGTCCGGCTCCATGATCTCAACAGCGGACTCAAGGTGATGCGACAAGAAGTTGCCCATGCGCTTGAACCGTACGGCGAGCAGCATCGGTTTCTCCCCATCCTTGCCATCCAGCAGGGATTTATTGCAGCCGAACTCCCTGTGCAGCACCACGAGCGGCAGTTCGGCAAATCCAAGTACGGATGGAAGCGTTTTTTTCGCGGGAGCTTTGATCTGCTCACCATCGGTTTTCTCGCGCGATTCCAGCACCGTCCGCTCCACCTGTTTGGCGGCATCGGCGCACTTCTTTTTCTCCTCGGTTTTCTGACGAGCATCTATCTTTCTGTGCTCCACTTTCTCGGCCAGTCAATTGGTGAACGGCCACTCCTTATCTTTGCTGTTCTCCTTATGATCGCCGGCATTCAGATGATCTCGACGGGATTGCTGGCAGAACTGCTCATTAACCGCTCGGCACGGCGAAACTATCCAATCCGAAAGACGCTGGATGATCGAGAACGTTATGGATAAGAGCGGCGCGAAGAAGCGGTCGTGGCTCCGAATCGCGTTGCAATGGGCGCTTGCACTTCTTGTGCTCTGGTTTGTCTTTCGCCGTCTCGGGGGCGACTGGCCGACAATTCGTCCAAAACTCCATCAGATCGGGTGGGGATGGCTTTTGGTGAGCATTCTTCCTGGTCTCGCCTATTTCTTTCTTCGCGCAGAAGCATGGCGTCGCATTCTCGCAGGATGGCAACTTCACCCGCCATTTCTCCGCACGTTCAGCGTCTGGGCAAAAGCCGAGGCGCTGCGGTTCGTGCCCGGAACGGTCTGGGCTGTTGTTGGACGCATCACCCAGGCACAGCAGCTTGGAACGACAAAAACCATCTGCACCGCAAGTATCGTCGTTGAGGCCGTGCTCATGGTGTGCTCTGCCGGTCTTCTCGCGACTGGTCTCGCGCTTGGCGTCTTGCAACAGGTCATCATTCCATCCTGGCTGGTGATCGTCATTTTCTGCAGCGCAGTTCTTCTTTCACTCGGTACCTTCTTCCAAAAGCCCCTCGCAGGAATTGTCCGGCTCTTCCATCGCTTGCTCCGCCGAGAAGGGGAGTCGGCTGGCTATGCACTGAAGGGAGCGGTGTCGTACGGTATTCTGCTGCTTGCGTGGATATCCTTTGCGGCGTTTCAAGTGCTCGTTGCCCGTGCATTCGGTTTTGCGAACACCGGATCATCCGTCGCCATCTTTTCCGTCGCCTTTCTTGCCTCATGGCTCCTTGGCTATGTGACGGTTTTTGCCCCAAGCGGGCTGGGCGTTCGCGAGGCGGTCGTAGCTGCACTGCTCTCACCGGTCGTCGGAGCGCCGTCAGCGCTCTTTCTCGCTGCCGTCACGCGCGTTGCGCTCATTGTCATTGAACTCATCGCCCTCTGTGTCGCCATTGGCGTTCGTCCCGTTCCTTTGACGCCGCCCTCATCAACAGCATCAACCCATGCCTGAAAAACGCCAAAAATATTTTCTTCTCGGTTTTGATCTCTTCACGCTACTGCTCTGGGGGTGGGTTCTCGCCGAATTTTTTTCACACGGAGCGATCCGCACGTCCGGCACGGTCGTGAACGTCTATCTTCTCGTTCTTGTCTTCTATGCCGGCGACAAAGAGATCCGGCGCTGGCGGCGGCGGCATCAAACACGCCAGCGGCACGGCGAGTTCTTCGTCTATGGATGGGTTGCCACAGGAATTTTCACCTATTGCCTCGAAAGATTCGGCGACCATGCTGTCAGATATCACGTTCCTGAACAGCTCCCGCTGATCATTGGAAGCGTCGTTGTCATCTACATCATCACGGAACTTTTGAAAGCGGAGTTTCGCACTCGGTAGATGGACGCGGTACCGTCCCCCGTCTAATGAGTGATTGTGCGGAACCTGAACCGAAAGAAAAATAGGACGGCTCGCTGATGCTTGCCGTCCGTTGCCGACTGTCCGCGGGGCCTGTTGGTTACCCGCAGCTGTCGCTCATGACCGCCTTCTTCGTGGGCTCCTCCGAGCTGACCTTCCTTCCGGAGAACGGAGGAGCGTGGACCGAACAGTACCTTCCTTTTCCAGACATGTCACGACCTCCTCTACTTGGGGTTATGAGGTGGCCTTGCGTCCGCCGATTTGGCGCTGCAGGAGAAACCTCCTCGCAGCATCATTGACGCGAGTTGAGCATACGTCGATCAACCAAAGATTGCAAGAGTTATTTTTTCGAAAACTGAATCTCCGAGAAAAAAAATCGGGCCCCAACATCGTTGAGGCCCTTGGGATCACCGCAGGTGATAGCGGCTATTCCCCGTCGATCGGCTGCGCCTCGGCCTTCATCCCGTTGATCATCTTCGCGTAGATCGGAGGAGAATTGGCCTGAGGACTGCGAAGGAACTTTTTCATCGGACACCTCCATGGAGGAACCGTCTGTCTTCGCCAATCTGAGGCGAGGAGTTGGAGAAGATCCCCTGCTCCCTCGTCCCATTGGCATACCTAGTATACCCTAGACATTGTACGGTGCAAGTTCGCTGTAGAAAGAAATATTTGGCGCCACCACTCTGAAAGAAAAATCGGGCTCTAAGCAGAGTGGGCTACCGCCTTGACGGCGTACGCGAGCTCTGCTATTCTTCTCGCCATGCATCTTTTTCGAAAAAACTCATTGAATGTCCATACTTCTGCTCACATGAGCAATGGCAAGTATTCCTACCTTGGAGTCTCTTCGCCGAGGCAGGCGTTGCCGCGTTTTGTTTTCTAATCACACCGTCAACGTTTCAAGACCCGCCCCGGCGAAAGACGCCGAGGCGGTTTTCGTATTGGTTCTTTGAAAAGGAGCATCCCATGAATCATCTGACCTATGTCTCTGAACACGCCGCGCTGTTTCGCGCAAGAGGCATGCTCAAGGTGGCAGAAGACCTTGCGCGCTTGCTCGACGACCCGCTCTTTGATCCTGCAGGCGGAGAGAAGTCGGACATCTTCGGCACACCGCTTGATCTCTACGAGTCAACGTTTCACGACTTCTGCGCACTCTGTGTGCAGGCAGACCTCGCCGCGCCAGCACTTGATCGATGCCTGCTCATTCCGCGACTGCGCTTTAAGACCGATGAACAGGTTGCAGGGCGCGCGCGAACGACCCAGCGTGAAGTGACTTCGCGTCTTCGTGGCATCTTTGCACGACAGGCGCGTGAAGCAAGAATGCTGGCCGGAGTCATCGCTGCGTTTCCGCATGTGCTCGAACAGTACCCTGGAACTCTCGAT
The DNA here is from genome assembly GCA_043798935.1 of Patescibacteria group bacterium. Lineage (GTDB taxonomy): Bacteria > Patescibacteriota > Patescibacteriia > UBA9570 > JAHJKD01 > JAZDOC01. The sequence continues at coordinate 121,902 of JAZDOC010000002.1, read as the reverse complement.
GGCAAGCAGCTGCTTGCTGCGGTGAATCTGCGGTTGCTCGATTGCCATGTCGACCCAATCGTTCCAGATTACCGCGCTCGCATCGCACTATCCGCGCGTGACGAATGTGGTCCATCGAGCGAACAGTCCGTTCTCATTGTCGATGATGAACCAATCGAGTTGTTACGCACAGCTCGTGCGTTCGTCGGATGGCCGAATCTTCGCGTGGCGTTTTTCCACTGTGCGCGGGGTGATCGATATGGTCATTCTGTCGAGCAGGAACGAAAGACCGCCTGCGAGATTCTCTCCTTGAATCCCGCGATCATCCTCCTCGATCAAGGCATGGGCGACGTGTCTGGTGACGGTATCATGCGCGTGCTCCCCGATCTTGTCGTGGTTGCACCAATCATTGTGGCAAACAGCGGTGGGGGCGGCCATGAGCTTCATCACGCTGGGGCGCTCACCAACTGCGACAAGGGTCGAGACCTTCGTGGTGTGCGAGAAGCGGTCGCACGCTGCAGTTAAACAACAAACCTACGCTCTCAAGGGCGTAGGTTTTCTTTTCCTGAAAGAAAAATCGGGCCCCAACATCGTTGGAGCCCCGGGCTTTGCCGCCATTGCGGCTACCCGTCCTCATCGGCTGCGTCACGCTGGCACATTGGCTTGCTCGTCCAGTTGAACAGAGCGCTGGCCAGAGGAACGCAGAAGTTCTTCTTCCGCATCACTCACCTCCAAAGGACTACAGGAAGATCTCCGCGGAGGAGCACCGGACAACGGTGACCCCCACAGTGACAACACCAGAAGCGTATCATTTCTCGCGGGAAACAACAACACAGCAACCAGTTGTTCCCTCCTCACTGATCGTTTACACTTCGGTCTTTGCAGTGAATTCTTCGCGAAGCCGGACCAGAAGAGAAAGGACATTCTCTTTCGCCTCCATCTGCTCGGGTGTTCCAGACTCGTAGTCTTCAAGCTCCGACTCAAGACGCGCGATCTCGCGCTCCGGGTCGTCTGCCGTTCCCGATTCCAGCAATCGCACAATCGCCATGGTTCGCTGCGAAAATCCCGGGTGGCCGACTTCAAGAAAGGCGAGCTCGTCGCTAATGTCAGAGAAGATGGAAAGACTTCTTTCAGCTCTCTCTGCTGAAGAAGTTTGCCAATCGGTATCTTCTTCAAAGATATCTCCCTCGTGCTTCATGCGTCAGAAAAATGAATCTTTTGCCATTCTTGCCCCGCACGCGATTTTTGTCAAGCACCAGCGCCGATTGTTGACTGCAGACAGCGGTTCCTGTAGGGTAGCATTCGTGGCAAACAGCATGGCTATCATTCGGACTGCCGGTCCGAGTGTACGGAGGTTCGATTCCTTCGAGCTGGTTCCAATGGAAGAACGGATGCGTGTAGCATAGGCGGGAGGCAGCGACGTGTCGTTGATGGGTTGTCCCGGATGGCACAGAGCCGAAATCTGAAATACCGCCCTCGCCAGGAATCCTGCGGAATGCCACATACGAGGGGAGAGTTCGCTGCGGGCGGGCTCTCCCATTTTTCTTTTTTCCTCTTTCACTGTTTTGGTCACAACATAACCGCTGCTTTTTACTTTAACTCAATGAAAATTGGAAAAAACGTTGCGAGCGTCTGAGCTCTCTCGATATTCTCACGAAATCATCACGTTGGCCATCGAAAATATCCGACCCCCCGGGCGTTGGCAGGAACTGTTGTGTACCGCGGGTTCCCATCCCCCATGCAGTCACGACAAACAGAGAGAGCGATTTTCCCTTTCTTCAATTTCTTCCGAATATCAACAAAACGCTTTTCCCACCAAATATCCTTTAAGCTGGCGTCATGAACGTTTCCGAACGGATCACGAATGAAGAAGTCGTTGGTGCACACGACGTTCCCACGATAATCAATCGCAATCTCATCCGAGAGGTAGTAGCATGAGCGCAGTCGATGGGGGCGGGCAACGCGCTCAATGCCTCCTCGCTCAAAAAGACCAACGTGCTTCAAACTTTGGATCGTGAGAAATCGATCCGCGTCCGGTTCCGATTTGATGATATCCAGCACACTTCGCGGAAGAACTCGCGTGTGTCGCGTTATGAGCATGCCATCGATTCCGGACGCAATCAGCGATCGATAGAACTCTCGCGTCAGCGCAACCCCGTTGGTATGGATAAGGAGGACGGCATGCGGCAATTTCTCCCGGGTATAGCGCATCAGTTCCGGCAATCGTCGGTCGACCAGCGGATCATTATAGAAGTGTGGTGAGACACGACCACGATACGGAAAGGGGAAATCAGCAAGATCATCAATAATCTTTCGGTAAAGATCATCCGGCATCAAAGCATCTCCGCGGTTCCACAAGGAAACGGGGCAGTACCGACATCGAAGATTACAGCGAGAATTGATTTCTATATCAAGAGCAGTAAAGACATCTTGTCGTCGATAGGTTGCCAACTTATTGAGTGCGTTATACCACCCGCGAAGTGTCGGTTTGATTTTCTCTGGTGTAAGAAGACGTGCAGCGCGATAGATTGGATTACGAAGATAGGGGAGTTTCATTTTCGAATAATACCATACAACCTCATCGGCATGTCCCCCTGGCTGGAGTTTGTCCTGGCGAACGCCGGGGCCGGGGGCAAGCTCCGTATCACCCGCCCGCCCCGATCGATATCGTGATGTACAAAAAATGACCACCATCTGGTGATCATTATTCTTCAGTTCACTGGCCCAGGCATCGGCCTATCCCGCAACACCTCACTACCCCTTGGTGTGCGGGACTTCGGCTCGCCTACGGCGATCCTCAGCTTTCCAGAAACCAATAACAAAGAAGTCCCGCTTTCGCGAGACTACTTTGATTAACTGGCACTGGCCTACCCTGAAATAAATTCAGGGCATGCTTTCCCATCGGTATGTGCCCCCGGCATTCGCCGGGGCAAGCTCCGTATCATCATAAGTATTACCGGCGGCGCCTGCCCCGTACAAAAAATCCCCATAAGTGATAGCCCGGCATCGGCCTACTTTCCCGCCGGTATGTGCCGGAGTATCATTGGCGCGGGATTGCTTAACGGCTCTGTTCGGGATGGGAAGAGGTGTGACCAATCCGCTTGAGACACCGAGCAATCACTTATGGGGATCTTGGGGATTTTTTGGTACGGGGTTCTGGATGCCTACCCGCCGAAGCTGCATACAGTGGAGACGGGAAGCACCAGAGATGAATCATCCACACATTATGGATAGTTCATCTCGGATGCCTCAAGAGACATACGAGATTATTTTCCTGCGAGCGAGATCGGGCTCAACCAAAAGATGAGACCAATAAATGCTGCAAGCAGGAGGGCGGCCACAACAAGCGTTCTGACCACCTTGATGTTTTGCTTCATACGGTAGAGAAGAAAAGAAAGTACTACCCTTAGTGGTTATGGTGAAACCACGCGACCGATTAGTACGCCTCGGCTGAAGCCATTGCTGGCCGTACACCTGGCGCCTATCAACCCGTCCACCCCTTGCGGGGCAGACGCGGTTCGCCTTGCGGCGACCTCCTCGTCTCGGAGGGGTCTTAACGAAGGTTCATCTTGGGGAAGGTTTCACGCTTAGATGCTTTCAGCGTTTATCCTTTCCGTACGTTGCTACCCGGCGATGCCCTTGGCAGGACAACCGGTACACAAGAGGTACGTACATCCCGGTCCTCTCGTACTAGGGATGTGCCCCCGCAACCTTCAACGCCCGCAGTAGATAGGAGACCGAACTGTCTCACGACGTTCTGAACCCAGCTCGCGTACCGCTTTCATTGGCGAACAGCCAAACCCTTGGGAGCTTCTTCACCCCCAGGATGCGATGGGCCGACATCGAGGTGCCAAACCGCGCCGTCGCTGTGGACGCTTGGGCGCGATCAGCCTGTTATCCCCGGAGTAACTTTTATCCGTTGAGCTTCCGCCGTTCTATCTCGCACGTAGCGCTTCGCGCTACAGAGATCAGTACTCGGAGATCAGATATCGGAAATTCTTCCGACTTCTGACAACCGACATCTGACATCCGTAGTGCAAAGCACTACGTTGTACGGTCGGATCACTAAGTTCTGCTTTCGCAGCTGCTTGACTTGTAGGTCTTGCAGTGAAGCCGGCTTGTGGCTTTGCCCTATCTGCTCGATTTCCATCCGAGCATAGCCGACCTTTGTAAACGCCTCCGTTACATTTTAGGAGGCCACCGCCCCAGTCAAACTACCCACCAGACACTGTTCTTCCGCCTGATTCAAGGCAAGAAGTTAGACATAAAATCACATAAGGGTGGTATCTCATATTTTGGCTCCCATTAAACTAACGTCTAATGATCCACGCCTTCCACCTATTCTGAACATACGAAATCTTATATCAATGCCAAGTTGTAGTAAAGCTTCACGGGGTCTTTTCGTCCAGCTGCGGGTAACCGGCATCTTTACCGGTCATGTAATTTCACCGAGTCCCTTGTTGAGACAGTCTCCAAATCGTTATGCCATTCGTGCAGGTCGGAACTTACCCGACAAGGAATTTCGCTACCTTAGGACCGTTATAGTTACGGCCGGCGTTCATCTGCGCTTCAGTTCAAAGCTTCGCCCCGAAGGGCTAACCTCTCGCCTTAACGTTCAGACACTGGCCAGGCATCAGCCCCTATACTTCACCTTACGGTTTAGCAGGGACCTGTGTTTTTGATAAACAGTCGCTTGGAGTCTTTCGCTGCGGCCCTCCGAAGAGGGCAGGCCTTATTGCGAACTTACGGCCGCTGAATTGCCGAGTTCCTAAACAAGGGTTCTCTCGTACACCTGAGGATACTCTCCTCATCCACCTGTGTCGGTTTACGGTACGGACATCTATAATTTAACGCCCAACAAATTTTCTTGGCACACGGTTACCTGTAATTGAGCTCATCCGAAGAATCACTCTTTCGTTTACGCTTTCACTTTCACAGCGCCCATAGCCTAAGAACGCTACAAGCTTCCATATGCGTCAATGCTAAACAAATTATAGACGGTGCTGGAATATTAACCAGCTGTCCATCGACTACGCTTTTCAGCCTCGCCTTAGGACCGACTAACCCTGGGTCGATTTGCGTTGCCCAGGAAACCTTGGATTTGCGGTGTCTGGAGTTTTCATCCAGATTTGTGTTACTCATGCCAACATTCTCACTTCCTATATCTCCACTTTGCCTCACGGCTAGGCTTCACAGACATAAGGAATGCTCCTCTACCATTCTAGTAAATAAATACTATAATTCATACCTTCGGTACCAAGTTTAGCCCCGTTACATTTTCGGCGCAAAATAACTTGACCAGTGAGCTATTACGCTTTCTTTAAAGGATGGATGCTTCTAAGCCAACCTCCTGGTTGTATAAGTCATAATACCACCTTTTACACTTAACTTGGATTTAGGGACCTTAAATGATGATCTGGGCTGTTTCCCTTTTGAGACACGGAGCTTAGCCCCCGCGTTCTGACTCCTACAATAATCTTCCGAGGCATTCGGAGTTTGGTTAGGTAAGGTAGGATAAATCCACCCTCACCCATTCAGTGCTCTACCACCTCAGAGTAGTTTGTAAGGCTAGCCCAAAAGCTATTTCGAGGAGAACCAGCTATCGCCGAGTTCGATTGGAATTTCTCCGCTATCCACAGCTCATCCGCTAGTGTTGCACGGCTAGTCGGTTCGGACCTTCACTTTATCTTCATAAAGCTTCATCCTGGCCATGGATAGATCACCCGGCTTCGGGTCTAATATGTTACGCTAAGCGGCGGTTAAGCCTTGCTTTCACTACGCCTACAGTCTGTCGACCTTAGACTAGCGAAACATATTAACTCGTTGGCTCATTCTTCAATAGGCACGCCGTCGTCCATAAAGGACTTCGACTGCTTGTAGACAATTGGTTTCAGATACTATTTCATCTCCCTTACTGGGATGCTTTTCACCTTTCCCTCACGGTACTTGTTCACTATCGGTCATAAAGAGTATTTAGCCTTACCGGATAGTCCCGGCAGATTCACATAGAATTTCACGTGTTCCATGCTACTCAAGAAAGTTACAATAGAGTAAGGCCCCCTTTTGTATACAGGGCTATCACCTATATCGCAGGCCTTTCCAGACCTTTTTACTAGGGAAGACTATTACTCTATCTCCATAAATGGAATGCAACTTCTTACTACCCCTAAAACAATTATATCTCGAGGATATAATTACTCTAAGTTTGGGCTTTTCCCCGTTCGTTCGCCACTACTAAGGGAATGCTCCCGCTAAAAGCGGGCTTTTTTTCTTTTCCTCTGGTTACTAAGATGTTTCAGTTCACCAGGTTTGCTACATTATCCTATGTATTTAGATAATGTTTCTTAGGGTTTTCCTAAGAGGGTTTCCCCATTCGGAAATCTCCGGATCAAAGGTTGCTTGCCACCTCACCGAAGCTTATCGCAGGCTACTACGTCCTTCATCGCCTCTTTATGCCAAGGCATCCACCAATTGCCCTTAATATCGTCCCGACATATTGTCGGTTAATTTTAAAAACAAAAATTGTATTTTTTGATGTATTTGAGTTCTCGATTAAATAAAATAAATTACTTAACTGAAATATTGATAACATTTAATTTTCAAAGTGCAGGATTTAGCCACACATACCTACTTTTTATTGCAAGTATCTATGGCCAATATTCACTGTATTTTCTATAAACTTGATTCAATTTTACCTAAATTATCATTAAAAAAACCGCTTTATTAAGCGGCCATAAAGTCTTAGACAGTTATTTTCAGCCGCGGATTTGATTAATCTGGTTTATAAGATTTATCATATTTTGGAAAGTTTTTTAACTGAACTTATCAACAGTTTTGTGGATAAATAATGTTTAAGTTTTAAAGCTTTATAATTATATACTGCGTAAAAATATCTGTCAAGCCAATTTGAAAATAAGAAAAATCTATATTCGAGTAGATTACAACATCGCTCATTATACCAGATAAATTTATAGAAACTTCATTTTTAATAGTATTTACAAATAAAAATTGACAAAAGCTTGCAAAATCGTGCTAACAATGTATAATACAATATAATAAATATAAAATTTGAAAGGGGGTGAGAGAATGAAAAAATTAATGTTAATCGTTTGCTTAATGCTTGCATTAGGCGTGGGTAATTTAGCCCTTGCTGGTACTACTGATGTTGACGTATATCCAGACTCTGTAGCCAATATCAATCTTGGTAATGCTAGTCCGGAAGAATTAGTCGTGTCTGTAATCAACTGGATCTTAGGTCTTTTGGCTTTAGTTGCAGTTATTATGATTTTAATCGGTGGTTTTATGTGGATGACTGCCGGAGGCAATGAAGAAAAAGTTGAAAAAGCTAAAAAATTATTAATCGCAGCCATTATTGGTTTAGTAATCATCTTAGCTGCTTGGGGTATTTCTGTTTATGTAATCACAAACTTGCTGACCTTCACTACATAAACAAGGGCAGTGAACTTAAAAAACCTCTCTGTCCTTAAGGGGAGAGGTTTTTTATTTTGCCTAATAATCTTTTAATTTATTTTACTTCGTATATTTTCGCTTCATTGTCTTCGTAAATCAACACAAAATCTTCGGGGTATGCCTGAATATTTTTATCCATAGCCGTATGCCCAGATTCAACAAATATATACCCGGCTTTAAAATTATTTTTTATAATATTTGGCAAATCATCAACTTGCTTGCCTAAAGTAATATCCACCCACTGCCAAAATAAATCTTGATTATATTTATACATGAACGTCGGGTCTAAACCACAAATATAAAAATTATAACTATTAAAATAAAATAATTGTGGCCACTCATCCCAATCGTCATGCAAAACCGTGCGACTTGAATTGTGCTGCTCGCTATTTGCCAACCATACCATAGCATCTTTAAATTCGTAATAATTCACCCCTTTTTTTAGGTCACCATTATTAACAATAAAACCGTGTACTAATATCGCACTGATCATTCCCACAAAATAAACACTGCTTACAACTAAAACTATTTTATTAAAATTATTTTTCTGCCAGAAATTTTTATATTTATTTTTTAAGTCCGACCATGGCCAATCTTTTAGCGAGGCATTAATAGTGACTAAAATAAAAAATATTGAAAACGGCACATAATATTCTATGTAACGGCGTGATTTAAGAACTAATACCAGCCCACCAATAAACATAAAAAAGCCAACCCAACTTAAACGATTTTGTTTTTTGATGTAGATGCCAAAAAGAATCAAAGCGATTAATAGGCCAATGGTTAAAACCGAACAGTCAGTTAATAATCTTCCTAGGCCATATGGATACCATTCTCTGCCCACGCCAATAGTGTTTTGATAATTCACGATGCCGATTTGTACAAGTTGTTGCCAATAAAATGATATATTTTTTGGAAAATAAGGATTAATTATAACGCCTGCTAAAATACCACCAACATTACTAATTATCAGCAAAATATTTCTTTTAATTTTTCTAGAAAAAATTAGATCGATTACAGCTACTAATCCCACAAGCACAATTAATAAGGCAAAACCACCGTATGCCCAAACATATAAAAACGATAAGACCGCTAACCATTTGTAGCGATATTTTAAAGCCATGTATACACCCAAAAACAAAATTATTAGGGACAGAGAATTGGCTTTAACTAGATTTAATCGAAATGCTAGTGGTGCAATTAGAGCCATAAGTAAACCAGCCCATAATGCGCCTTTTAATTTCAGCTTCATCATTAAAACCGAAAACACAACAATCAATAAACTAGTTAATAAAACCGTTAATATTTTTGCACCCATAAACGGATAACCGGTAATAACGAATGGGATCAAAATAATATGATAGAGCAAATGATGGTCTGTAAAATTATCTTTTAAAATTGTGAATTGTTGCCACGGAAAATCTTTAATTATACCCTGATCAAAAATAAGCTGGGCCATTTTAATATGATAAAAAGCATCCGGATCCGGAAAATAATTACTCATTTGCCAAAACCCAAGCATGCTCACGCAAAAAATGAAAATTAAAAGTAGAAAAATTTTATTGTTGAATTTCATAAATTATTACTTCCTCATCATTATATATTACTTTTATATTCTTGTCCCTGATTAAATAAGCCCAAAATAATTTACTATCCTCGTCTGTTTTATCGATAATCATATACCGACAACTAAATTCCCTGCTGATGATTTCTGCTAGACTGCTTTTTATCTTGCCATCGCTAATATCACGCCACAGTTTATATTTGACCAGATCTTTTTTATACATGAAAGTTGGATCCATGCCCACTAGAAAATAATTATTTGGTGCATAATAAAAAAGCATTGGCCAGTCGTCCCAGCTAGTGTGAAACACTAAACTGCCTCTGGGTGTATGCTCTTGTAAATATTTGCCAGCCGCTAAAAATTGATCCTGACGCATACTATTAACCATGTATTGTTTAGCGTCGCGCAAACTAATTACCACGCTACTTAATATAGCAATAAACAAATAAACTACTAATATTTTAATTTTTGTATTGTGCTTCTGATATTGTATTTTTAAATATTGAATAAACTTGGTACTGGCGTTGGTCGTTAAAAATAAATTTATTTCTAGCGCTGACCAAATTAATGCAATGGGCACAAAATATTCTACATACCGACGCGATTTTAAAGTAGCAATAAAAAATATAATCGCTAAAAATCCCCACTGATAATTATTAACTTTTTGTTCGTGTCGAATAAAAACTGCCATAATTATGGCGCTTATTATTAACAACCAAAGCAAGCTAGTTCCGCCAATAAAATCCGGCAAGCTGTAGCCATACCACTCGGCTCCGACATCGACAGCATTTTTATAATTAATCAGGCCAATATTTACAATCTGTTGCCAATAGAAAAAAATGTTACTGGGAAAATAAGGATTAATTATTAAGCCGCTTATTAAACCGCCGCTAAGTGCAAACCATTTCTGCCAAGCTATAAAATTATTTTTTTCTTTTTTAACATAATTAAAAATATTTTGTACTATCCAGAAAATAAAAGCGCTGATCGGCAATAAAATAAACCCACCATGCAACCACACATAAATAAAAGTTATTCCAAACAAAGCTAATGGCTTTTTTCTCTCCCAAAAATACATTCCTAAAAACAAACATAAGAGCGCCCAGGGCGTGGCTTTAGGAATAGCCAAGCGAACAATGAACGGTGCGGTTATTAATAATAAACCAATATAAAGCCAAGCGGATTTAACTTTTTTTTCTCTTAAGAATAAATAAATAAAAGTTATAAATAAGGCACAGCCAATAACTGTTGCTATTTTAACTGAAATTAACGGCGTAAATAATTTATTTAGCATTACTAATAAAACATGATACAAAAAATGCTGGTCCGTAAAACGATCTTTTAATAATGTTTGGTCTAACCACGGAAAATCTGCTAGTACTAAATGGTCGTTCATGAGAGTAGAAATTCCGGCATGATAAAAAGCATCCGGATCACCTAAAGTCGGCGACGCTTCGAGCCACGTCCATAAACCTACACTAATAATGATTATTAGCAACCAAGAAAAATTATTTTTTAAGTTCATGTTTAAAATAATCTACATAAGGAATCGGCGAGGGATCAATGTTATTGTTGATAGCTAAATAAAAACTTAAATATCCGCCCCATTGTAAAACTTCAAAAGACTGTAATAACTTATTACCGGCCATGGGTTTAAATTCTAAAAATTTAATTTTATTTTGTGTTAAAACTTTTTTAGTGACTTCATATCGGGTACGGTTACGCACATAATACAAGTGAGAATTAATTAAAACAAAATATAAATTATTTTTATTTTGTTTTGGATTTGCCAGCCCCTCCATTAAATGATGATTAAGTTCAGGAATGGCAAAATACATGGCCATGTTTTTTCCATTTTCATTTATTTGATTAGTAGCTACGTGGGCATTGCCTAATAAAAATTCCGAAGCCACTAAAACTGGTATGTATTTTTTTAAAAAAATGGCCTGTTTAAATGCCATTATCTCTAGCTTGGTTTGATTCTTTTTTAAATAAAGAATAGTTTCTTGTATTTGTTGATCCGATATTTTAATAACTTTTATTTTTTTTAATAGCGCCAATACGGCCGTAATAGTATAGCCAACCGCTATCCGCGGTTGTTGACAAGGATTATAAACCGGATCAATTATATAAGCCGGTATTTTTTTTTGTTGAGCCAAAGTTGCTAGTGTTGAACCCGTGGTAACAATAAAAATATTCTTGGTTTTTTTAAGTATTTTCTGAGACGCTGATACTACTTCTTCGGTACTTCCAGAATAACTGGATAATATAACTAAAGTTTTACTATCAATATAGGCCGGTGTGTCATATCGGTTTACTATTTCAATTGGCACTTTGATTTGATCGAAAAACAAATTTTTAACCACATCCATACCGAGAAGCGAACCACCCATGCCACATAAAACTATTTTATTAACTTTCTCGTAATTGCGTGGCAGTTTGATTTTTTTCATGTCTTGCCAGCTATGATTGATTTGTTCGCCAAACATTGCGATAGAACCTAGCATGTTTTTTGCGTCTAATAAAGAAATATTTTGCATAAATTTTCAATTTTTAAGTTATTATATTTTATTATAGTATATTTTAGCTGACTGCGCTATTGCTCGCTATTATTGTAATATCATTGTTTCTTGCTATAATCTATATATTATTGACGGTAATCTTAGTATCTAATAATATTACCGGTTCAAATTAATCATTAATTCAATCAATATGGTAAATAACAAAGAAAAAGCATTGGTAGGCGCGGCGTTGTTAGGAGCTACTGCTATCGGAGGGAAAGCCATTCACGATGGAACGGATCTATATAATACACGGCACGAGATATCACAAGCGCAGGAACAACAAAAACATTATGCGCATGAACTAGCCACTGTTCAGGCATTTGGTTTTGATCCAAGAGACTATCAACCAGATGAAAGCGGCCGATCTGTGCTTGATCAAGCAATTATTACGGCTACTGCTAACCTTTTTAATGACCAGCTTCAATATACTGAAAGCATTTTTATGAAAGGTCGGCCTTCAGCACGATGTGAAGTTAGGTCAGAGCAAAAGCATCAAAATTTGAATGCATATAGTGGTTGGCTTGCAGTTCTCAGAGCTTTTGAAAAAAGAACAGCCAGTGCTGATCAAATGTTAAGCGACACTCTCAGCAAAACTTCTCGCGAAAATGCTCAGGCTAATCAAATGGATGTATCAACTTATCGAGTTGCACTATATGAAGGCCATGACATTATCCAATTAGGTAACTGTTTATTACGATTGTGGCCATTAATAAAAGAAAGGTTGAATAATTTGCCGCAATCTCCGGACAGTGAAAAAGAACAATTTTTAAATAAACTGCACGAACAATTGAATGATTTATCTCTCTTACTAAGCAATGTCGGGTTCGATCCGCATGCAAGATATAACCAAGAAGCAACGAATAGCATGCTGGCTCAAGAAGAAACATTGCAATATTATATACAAAGAATACTACAACAGCGGGCGGATATTTATCATATTTTATCTGAGGTAAATCCTGAATATAGTTATCAGCAAGATGAAAATAATCAATATATAATGTTGGGCGATCTTGCATACATATCGCAAAGCTATAGACAAAGAGGTGATAATATTCACTTTGCCATAATGCGATATGAAAAAGCCGGGGCAACCTCCGATGCGCAATTACTTTGCCAAAAAGGACTAGACTCGATGATAAATGCTTTAGAAACAAATCCCGTACCGAGTGTTGAGGCTGTGGATTATTTATTATATCAATATGCTGATCTCTCAATCCAAGCGCAATTTAGCGACCGATTATTACAAGTAGCACGGCAAAGTGAGCTCACGTATCCACTTGTTTCAGCTGAAATTTATAAAACATTAGGCGGTGATAATTGGAGTGACTATCGTCGCTTAATGGAGAACGTTGCGGATTCTCCAAAATAAAAACTTTCTTAATTAATTGGGGCATAGTTTTTCAAATACCCTTAGTTTATCTAAACGTGCAAAATGTATATACACATTACCTTTTAATATTGACTAAATTGCTAAAAAATGCTATACTTATTAAAGATTTTACAAATTTAACAAAATCATTTAAAGTATTCTCACACTAAAAAAATATATGTCAGGACACTCAAAATGGGCTACAACTAAAAGACAAAAAGCTATCGTCGATAAAAAAAGAGGCAATATCTTCACTAAACTTACTCATAATATCTCTTTAGCCGCTAAAAGAGGCAAGGATCCGGAAATGAATTCAGCTTTGAGAGCGGCTATAGATGTGGCTCGTGGCGCCAACATGCCCAAAGAAAACATTGAACGAGCTGTTTTAAAAGGCGCTGGTGAACTTCCTGGTCAGCAAGTTGAAGAAATTACTTATGAAGGTTATGGGCCAAATGGTGTGGCTATTGTTATTCAATGCGTTACTGATAACCGTAATCGATCCGCTTCTTTTGTAAAAAGCACCTTAACTAAATTTAATGGTAGTTTAGGCGGACCAAATTCTGTGGGCTACATGTTTAAACAACGCGGTGTAATCCGTATTGAAAATGCCGATAATAATAAACAGCTAGTCGCAATTGACGCCGGTGCTGAAGACGTGATTGAAGAAGAAAATGGATTAACAATTTATACAACTCCCGGCGATTTAAATATCATTAAAAAAAAATTAGGTGCGGTTGATTATGCCAGTCTAGACATGATTGCCAGCACCAAAGTAAAATTAGACCAAGCCGGACACGAAAAAATTGATCGTCTAATTGAGGCCTTGGAAGAAAGCGATGATGTAAACGATGTTTACACTAACGCTGAATAATAATGAATAAACCACAAATTATTTTAGGGATTGATCCTGGTTTAGCAACAACTGGTTTTGGAATTATTAAATATACTAGCCATACTCCAACATTAATCGATTATGGTGCCATTATTACTAAGGCCAAAACAGAATTTAGCGATCGCTTGGTTGAAATACATAAACAATTACATGATCTAATCGAAAAATATCAACCACAAGCCATGGGCTGTGAAAAATTATTTTTCTGCAATAATGCTAAAACCGCTATCGATGTAGGACAAGCTCGGGGAGTAATTTTACTGACTGCCAAACAGCATCATTTAAATTTATGTGAATTTACTCCGCTCCAAGTAAAACAAAGTTTAACCGGCTACGGCCAGGCATCGAAACAACAAATTCAAAAAATGGTTAAAGCCTGTTTATGCCTCAAAAAAATACCTAAGCCCGATGATGCCGCCGACGCCTTAGCCATAGCCATAACTTGCGCTCAATATATTAATTCTCCACTATATGACAAAAATAAATAAATTTTTACTAGCGTGTTTTATCAGTTTACTATTTGCCGGCTGGGGGTTTAATGTTCTAGCTGAAGACCCAATTATTACTAACCCTAATGAAGACGCTACTACCGCGCTAGACGAAATTATTCAAACCCCAACTTTACAAGCCGAAGCCGGTGAAAACAAAAATGTGGCTGTCGGCCGTAATGTCGCTTTTGACGCTTCATCTTCAACTATTCCGCCAGATAAAGAAATTTCTTATACCTGGAATTTTGGCGATGAACAAACCGCTGTTGGTATTGATACTTCTCATATTTATGAACGGGCTGGCCAATATGTTGTTACTCTAACTATTAATGACGGCGACAAAGAAAGCCAAGATTTTACAGTTGTTTCGGTAGAACAAGATATTATTTTATTAATCACCGACAACACTGTTAGTGATGCAACCATCGAAAACCTTAATAATTACGCTCATCAACATGAGGTGTTATTAGTGAAAATTGAAAATAAAAAAAATCAAGATAATTCTTATTTAACAGCGCAAAAAATAGCCCAACAACTATTAACTTCACCCACAGATCTACAACAAGCAAACATTGTTATTCTCTGGACAGCTAACAATACCGGGCTAGATGCTTTGAACGAATGGGCACGCATTGTAAAAGCGGCTACGGCGGAAAAAACCGACGCTGTTGCTGAAACCAGCTGGAAACAAAAAGCAATTATTAATATTTCCGACAACAAAACTGGCACAGCTCGTTTAGCACAAAATACTTACAACCAATTATCTCCAAAATATATCCTGCTGACCACTGAATCGACAATCCAAACAATTATTGATAACCCGTCTCCGGACAAAATTATTCCCTCTTTAAATAATAACGGTTTATCTTACCAAATGATTAGCGAGCACTCTCAACGCTCTCTGGAAAAAATAACTCCCTTGAATTTCATGTCTTACTTGTTAAATTTCCTCATCAACAAAGGCGTGTCGCAAAATACAATTTTTTTACTTTTAATTTTACCGGTTATTGCCACTATTATTTCTTTTGCGCGCCAAATTATCGGAGTTAAAGCTTTCGGTATTTATGTTCCATCCATTATCGCTCTGGCCTTTTTAGAAACCGATTTAAAATGGGGTTTGTTTATATTTTTAACTTTATTAATTGTTGGTACTTTAACCCGGGTTTTAGCGCGCAAACTGCGCATTCTTTACATGCCCCGCATGGCCATTGTTTTATCAGTAGCTTCACTATCTATTTTCGCTTTGTTTGTAGTTGGCAGTTATTTCAACAAAACTGGTTTATTAATAATATCCATTTTTCCAATAATTGTAATGATTATTTTAACGGAAAAATTTATTGAAGTGCAAATTGAAAAAGGTAATCAGCAAGCCATTCGCTTAACTATCGAGACTCTAATATTATCTATTATTAGTTATTATATTGTTTCTTGGGAAACTTTCCGAACTATTATTTTAGCCTATCCTGAATTAGTTTTGCTAACTTTGATTTTAAATTTACTTTTTGGCCGTTTCACAGGTTTGCGTATTGTTGAATATTTTAGATTTAGAAAAATATTAAAAAATGCTAACTCCGTTTAAAAAGAAAATTAAGATTCTGGGCATGAACGCCCGCAATCTTAGCTATATCAGACCATACAACAAAAAAAGTGCAATTCAACTTGCTAACAATAAAATTCTTAGCAAACAAGCTTTACTTGCAAAAAATTTACCCACCGCCTCCTTGTTTGGCGTTATTAAAAATCGTCGTGATCTTTTAACTTTTGATTGGCAAGCTTTGCCTAACAGTTTTGTTTTAAAGCCCAATCATGGGTTGGGTGGCGATGGCATTATGGTTATTTATGGTAAAAAGAAAAATGGTCCGTGGATTGGTACTAACCGCCAAGAAATTAACACACCAGAATTAATTTCTCATGTTTCAAATATTTTAGACGGAAACTTTTCCTTGTCTAATATTCCGGATAGGGCTTTTTTTGAAGAACGACTAACATTGCATCCTGATTTTAAAACTATTGCCTGGCAAGGTATTCCTGATATCAGAATTTTAATTTTTAATAATGTACCGATAATGGCCATGTTGCGCTTACCCACTCGAGAATCTCATGGCAAGGCTAATTTACACCAAGGCGGTATTGGCGTAGGTATTGATTTGGCCACTGGCAAAACAACTTTTTCCATTAAAAACGACAATTTTATAACTCAACATCCAGACACACATAACACCCTGTCTAATTTCATTATACCCGACTGGGATAATATTTTAAAAATCGCTATTCAGGCGCAGATGGCTATCGGCTTAGGTTATAGCGGCGTTGATATTGTAATAGACAAACAAAAAGGACCGGTAATTTTAGAAATTAATGGCCACCCAGGTTTATCTATTCAAAATGCCAACCTGTCTTCTTTAAAAGATCGCCTCGAGCGAGTCGCTGGTTTAAAAATTGATAGTCCATTAAAAGGAATAAAAGTAGCTAAGAATTTATTTGGCCACAGTAATGAAAATATTCATCCTAACTCTGTGCCTCTTGAAGTTGAAGAGGAAAGAAAAATAGTCGGCTTTGTAGAAACCATCAATGTAATTTCAGATAATCAAGTTTCGACATCAATTCGCGCTAAAATAGACACCGGCATCGCTTCTACTACAATCAATCGACATCTAGCCACCAAACTAGGTTGGGGCGAAATTATTAAAAACTTTGATGAGCTAGTTGACCATAAAGAAAAATTTCCGGCCGCTTACATAAAAAATATTGAAGAGCAAATTAATTCTAAAAATGATCCATTAACATCCAAAATTCTTTCGATCGTGGGCGTAAAAAACGGCGATTACTATATCCTGCGCCCAAAAATCTCTCTTACTTTTCAATTACAAAAACAATTAATAACTACAGCCGTCGCTATTGGCCGAAATGAAGAATTAAGCTATCCTATGGTTATCGGACGTCGTGATTTAAAAAACTTTTTAATCGACCCCAGCAAATCATTAATTTCGTAAAAAAATATGGCTAGATCAAAACCTATTCTCGGTCTCATCGAAGAAGTAAAACTTTATTTACCCAATAAAAAATTTATTCGCTTAAAAGCTAAAGTTGATACCGGTGCTCATTTTACAGCGCTGGATATTTCTTTGGCAAAAAAATTAAATCTGCTTCCCTCTTTACGCGCTTTTCACAAACATTGTCCTAAATTTAAAATTACTATTAAAAATTTTAAAGACATTAAAAGAAAAATTAAATCCGATTATTTAAAAACATTAAAAACAAAATGTCCGGGGTTAGTGGATGTAAAACTAATTCCGGCTACTAACGGTTTTTCTGTTCGCCCATTTTTTAAAATCGAACTTTCACTTAAAGGCAAGCGTATTAAAACCATGGCGTCTTTGGTTGATCGATCACATATGGGATACATTGTCTTGTTGGGCAAATCCGACATGGCTGGTTTCTTAATTGATCCTACAAAAAATATTTATAATAACTTATAACAATTATGCGCATCGGAATTTTAACTAAGGAGTTCCCTCCTTATATATATGGTGGCGCCGGCATACATGTGGCAGCTTTAGTTAAAGAATTTTCTAAACATAATTTTGTTGATGTTAAATGTTTTGGTGATCAAAATATTAAACTGAAAAATTTGTCGGTTAAAGGTTATGCTGGTTGGGAGAAAATTTTAAAACCGGATGAAAAAAAATTCATGTCTATTTTAGAAGCCCAATCCATTGCTTTAAAAATGGTTAAAACCAAACCGCAAGTAGACATTATTCATTCGCACACTTGGTATACGGCTTACGCTGGTTTTTTAATGAAAAAACTTTACGGCCTGCCTTTGGTTTTAACAATGCATAGTCTTGAGCCGCTTCGCCCATGGAAAAGAGATCAGTTAGGCGCCGCTTATGATGTAAGCTGTTGGATGGAAAAACTGGCCGTAGAAAATGCCGACCGCATTATTGCGGTTTCTGATGACATGAAAATAAATATCTTGCGCTGTTATAATATTTCACCTCATAAAGTGGATGTAATTTACAATGGTATCGACGCACACCGTTTCTCTAAAACCAATAGCACTGCCTTTCTGAAACAAACAACGATTAATTATACCAAGCCCTATATTTTATTTGTAGGCCGTATTACCCGTCAAAAAGGTTTAATCTATTTATTGCAAGCCCTAAAGCATATTAACAAAGATGTAGAATTAGTAATTTGTGCTGGCGCGCCTGATGAACAAATTATTTATCAGCAAATTAAAAATTACATTAAAAGATTGAAACACGCCGGCCGAAAAATTACTCATATCGAAGAATTTGTGGATAAAGAAAAATTGCAGGAGCTTTATAGCCACGCCGGTGTTTTTGTTTGTCCTTCTATCTACGAACCGTTTGGCATTATTAATTTAGAAGCCATGGCTTGTGAAACTCCAGTCGTTGCCTCGGCTGTTGGTGGTATACCGGAAATTGTTATTCCGGATGAAACTGGTTTATTAGTAGCTTTTAAATCAATCAGTGAAATTAATCACGCGCCCCGAAATCCTAAAAATTATTCTTACCGCTTGGCAAAAAGTATTCAATTTTTATTAGACAATCCAAAAACAGCAAAACAAATGGGTGTCCGCGGTCGAAAAATAGCCATGAAAAATTTTACTTGGAAAAAAATCGCGAATCAAACAGTACAAATATATCATAAAGTGATCTCTAAAAAATAACTATCTCCGGAAAAAACAATGAAACAAAAAAAGCCAAAAACAAAAATATTATTCGCCAGTGCCGAACTTACACCGCTGGCTAAAGTCGGCGGGTTAGCTGATGTGGCTGGATCTTTACCCAAGGCTTTACATACACTTAATATCGATATTCGCGTCATTATTCCTTATTATCAAAATATTTTAAAACAAAAAATTTCAGCGCAAAAAATACATGCCAATTTAATAGTTCCTTTCGGTAATAAAAAATATAAAGTTGATATTTTCAAAAGCTGTATCCCCCAAAGCCATGTGCCGTTATACTTAATATATCATAAAAAATTTCTAAGTACCGGGCCCATTTATAATCGCCGACCCGAGCGTTTTATGTTTTTTTCTCAAGCTATAAATGAATTTTTAAAAATAAATATTTTTAATCCTGATATCATTCATATTAATGATTGGCATCCGGCTAATCTTATTAGCTTGCTCCAAAATGATTCAACGCACACTAACAAATACCGCACTTTATTAACTATTCATAATTTGGCCATGCAAGGCAAGTTGCCAAATAATAAAATGAAGTTGTTTCATCCTAGTTTATGGCAAAAAAAATCAACCAACGAATACAACACAATGCGTCAGGCAATTATAAGTTCTGATTTAATAAATACGGTCAGTAAAAAATATGCTCGCGAAATTTTAACTCCAGAATACAGCTGTCACTTATTACCTCTTTTACACAAACACCAAAACAAAATTTATGGTATTTTAAATGGGATTGATTATTCTCTTTTTAGCCCGCAAAAAGATAAATTTTTGAAAAAAAATTACTCAATTCATTCCATGACAAACAAATCTATAAACAAATTATTTTTGCAAAAAACATGCAATTTACCTCTTGATAATAGTCTTCCGATTATTGGTTTAGTATCCCGCTTGACCAAGCAAAAAGGAATTCAATTAATAATTGAAATTGGCGATAAGCTAGCAAAGTTAAACGCTCAATATATTTTTACCGGCACGGGCGATAAAAAATTAGAACAGGGCTTAAAAAATTTACATACAAAATACCCAAATAAATTTTATTTTTTAAACTTTTTCGATGTACCTTTCGGCCAGCAAATTTATGGTGGGGCTGATTTATTTTTAATGCCTTCCGTTTTTGAGCCTTGCGGGCTGGGCCAACTAATTGCCATGGCTTATGGCACAGTTCCGATTGTCAGAGCTACGGGTGGCTTAAAAGACACTGTCAAAAACAATAAAATCGGTTTTACTTTTAATGCCATTAACTCTTCTCAATTATTAAGCACTGTAAAAAAATCCATCTCTGTTTATCAGAATAAAAAAATCTGGAGCAATATAGTGTTTAACGCCATGTCAGCCGATTTTTCTTGGTCAGCTTCGGCGTTAGCTTATCAAAAATTATATTCTAAACTTTTATCTTCAAAAAAATGCCCGTCTTTTTTTCCGACCAAATCCTAGAACGCAAATTAAAATTAATTTATCGGCAGTTTAAAATGACACCCGTTGCTTTAATGAGTACTTCCGGAACATATTTGGTTTGGTTATTAAAAAAAAATAATAAAAAATATTTAATAAAAATTAGGCGCCGTCATAGTAAAGCTACTAAACAAAATTTTATCAAAGAAATATTATTTAATAATTTTCTTAGTTCGCTAAAAATTACCAAACTGCAAACACCAAAAAATATTAAATATAATTTCGATCGGGAACCAGAATATTTGCTTTACCAAATTATCGCAGGCTATGCACTTAGTAATTATTTTTATTTTGTTGATGCCTTTCAAAATCATCACAACGATCATTGGCCAAGTTTAACAAACCATTTAACGCTTATTCAAAAAAATACTGATCTATTTTTAAAAGAAGCGAGTTTAAAAAAAATAAAATTACAACCTCATTATTTTTTGGAAAACTTTGTTTGGTTTAAAAAGTATGAAAAGAACTTAATTAATTATTTTTCCATTCCAATAATAAATAAACTGGAAAAAATATTATTATTATGTCAAGCTGATTTTAATCAAAATTTAGTTTTAACACATGGCGATCTTAATCCAAAAAATATTATTTTAAATAAAAATCAACACATCGGCATTATCGACTGGTCTGATTTACAATTAAACAATGAATATTTTGATCTGGCATTTTTGTGGCTCTGCTCTTGGAATCGCCCCAGTGAACAAATCAGGCTGATTAAATCAATTAAAAACAAACATTTATTTTATTTAAACACTCTTGTTTGGTTACCAAAGTTCTATCAACTTTTAACCGACGCGCATTTGGCAGCTAAAAACGAATGTGTTTCCGGTGTTATTAATAGACAGCAACGCAATTATCTATTAAAATTAATTAATCAAGCCGATTCTTATTATCAAAAAAATATTTCTAAAATAATTAAATATGCCCAAAAATAAAAAATCTGAAATTCGCAAAGATTACATTCAAGACAAATATGTAATTATTGCTCCCCATCGCCATAACCGTCCGCACGACACCCAAAAACCTACAGACAACTCTCCGGTCTTTTCTGATAAGTGTGTTTTTTGTCCGGCACATTTACAAAGCGAAAAGCCAGAATTTATATTGGGCAATAAAAAAAAATGGGATATTTTTGTATTAAAAAATAAATTTCCGGCCGTCAGCACCGACAACCCTAAGGCTTATGGTTATCAGGAAGTAGTAATTGAAACACCATATCATAAACGCGAACTAGATGAGCTATCAATTCCACATATTAAAAAATTACTAGATGTTTATGCCGAGCGTACTAAAGTAATTTCTAAAATTCCCAAAATTGAATATATTTTAATTTTCAAAAATAACGGTGGCAGCGCCGGTGCATCTATCCAGCATACACATTCGCAAATATTCGCCACTGAATTTTTACCACCTCATTTATTCGATAAATCGCAAAAAACTCAAACTTATAAATTAAAACACGGCCGTTGTGTTTACTGTGATGTGATTGCCAAAGAAAGCCAGGGCCCACGTTTAATTTGGCAAGATGAAAATATTGTTTGTTTCGCGCCTTATGCCTCTATTTGTAATTATGAAGCGTGGATTCTACCCAAACGCCATTTAGACAATGTCACTAATTTAAATGACAGTGAAAAAAAATCTTTCGCTTATGTATTAAAATATGTTTTGCAAGCTATTGATAAATTAAACTTACCGTATAATTATTACTTTCACCAAGTTATTCATGATGAAGACCAGCATTTATATATGAAAATAATTCCACGTGGATCGATTTGGGCGGGTGTAGAAATTGGTTCAGGCTTAATTATTAATCCCGTAGCCCCGGAAAGTGCGGCCACTTATTATCGAAAATTTTTTACTAATCTTCGCTCTTGATTAAATCACTTAAAACTTTCTTTTCTTCATTTAAAATGGCGTCAGCTTCATGTAGCGGGGCGCCATTTTTTATATATAAACACTTTCTAATTAAATCGTGATGTAGGCCCATGAAAATATCAGGATGTTTCACTAATCGTTCATAAAACTTTTTAGACATTTCTTCATCAAAGCCATTTAATAAAAAATTCCAATAAGCTAATTCTTCTTGGCTTACGCCAAAATCGGAAATGGTTTGAATTAGCAGTTCTTTATAATGCAATGCTTCTGCCATAATTAAGCGGCGTTAGACATCATTTTCTTAAAAGCGTCATTATTATTCGCTGTTGGCATGCTCGGCCCTTTAGCCTCCGGGCCCATCATTTTGTTATTATTCATCATTGAATTCATTAGGCCTTGATTAATATCTCCCATACCGTCTTTCATGGCATTAGCTTTAGGGCTCTCGGCTGGCTTATCATTAAAACCCAACCAGTCATCTAGCGAACCAATTTGCTCTTTCAGTATTTGAGTTGTCCGAGCGATTAAACCATGAGAGTCTTCCATAGAATCAGGAGCGTCCCAGTTAGTGCCGATTTGCTCTTCCGGTTTATAATCACTAGCCATTGATCTTTCTGCTGCAATTTCTCCGCTAGTTTTTTTAGCACTGTCAAAAAAAGGCAAAGGTCCGGTTTTAAAAGCTTCTTCCCCTTCTTTAATACCGTGTTCACGTTGAAGCTTCCGACGCATCGCGCCTTCATCAACTGCACGTCTGGCTTGATCTTCTGGCCCTGACATATAATTTAAAATTTAATTTTAATAAATTTTCGCTTTCCCACTTGCACTATATCGCCCTCTTGAACACTTAATTCTTTTTGCCAATTATCAACCTTCACATCATTAATTTTTACCCCGCCCATTTCCACTAAACGCTTGGCACCGGTTTTAGATGGCGCTAACTTTAAGGCTAATAATAATTCCGGCGCCGTATAAATATTATTTTTAATTTTAATAATTTCAATTTCCGATGGCTTGTCTTTTTTTTGAAAAATTTTATTAAACTCATCTTCGGCTTTTTTAGCCACAGCTTCACTGTTATAAAGCTTTACTATTTCATAAGCCAGTTTAGCTTTATAAATTTTAGGATTTTTGCCTTTTTTCATTTCATTGGCCATGTCTGCTATTTGTTTTAAAGCAATATCAGTACACAATTCAAAAGTTTTAATAATTGTGTCATCCCCCATGGCCATAATTTTGCCATATAAATCTTCTGGCTTGGCATTAATAGCAATTACATTGCCTTCCGTCTTACCGATTTTCTTGCCGCTCGAATCAGTTAACAAGGGTACAGCTAAAACAAATTTTTCTTTTTTATTAATTTTGCTTTGCAAAGTGCGCCCGGCTAGCATGTTGAAAATTTGATCTGTCCCGCCAACTTCTAAATCAACATTCATGGCCACGCTGTCATAACCTTGCATAAGAGGATATAAAAATTCATGCAAGCCAATTGGCAATCCGCCTTTAATACGACGCTCAAACATATCGCGCTCTAACATTTGTTGCACTGTAAAATTACTTGCCAGCGTCACGACATCTTGAAAAGTCATTTTAGATAGCCAGTGACTATTAAATTTAATTTCAATAGGATTATTTTGATTTTCAAAATCTAAAATCCGGCTAGCTTGTTGTTTATAATCTTTAGCATTAGCTAAAACCTCTGCCACAGTTAATGGCTGACGAGTTTTATCTTTTCCGGTCGGATCGCCTATCTGTCCGGTAAAATCTCCGATTAATAAAATTACTTTGTGCCCCAGCTCTTGAAAATGTTTTAATTTTCTTAGGGCTACACTATGACCAATATGTAATTCAAAACCAGTCGGGTCCACGCCTAAATATAATGTAATTCTCTTACCGGCTCTCATTTTCGTTTTTAATTTTTTTTGACTCGGATAAATACTATCAACGCCTCGCGTTAAGCAATCGGTTATTTTTTTAGCGTCTGTAATTATTTTCATATTGAATTTATTTTTTTAAAATTTTTAGTGTTTTTATTATAAACTCCTTGGCATTCTTAATGCATATTTCAGCGCCATCCTGCGAATATTCAGCCGCGTAATCAGCATCTTCTCTTAAAGTTAGGGAGTTTAAAAAATTTCTCGCATATTTCATAGACATTGTTTTCTTCTTAACAAACAACTCTTCGATAGCATGCATCAGACAATAATGGCTACGTTCTCGATAACCGCAACTATACACCAAGGCTCTAGCTGTATGAAAATAAGCATAATATGCTGTATGGGTAGCATACTTATATTTTTTATTTTTAAATCGATCCTCGGCTTCTTTTAAGTCTTGTTGCGCTGATTCTAATTCTTTATCAGCTAAATTTACCGCTTCTGGATCAATAAAAATTCTTCTGCTGTGTAAGCACTGATTAAATTCTTTGGTCATAATTTTTTTTCCACAATACTATACCTCTATTAATTTCATTAAAAAAAATTTTATCTTTTTCTGACATCTTTATATACTCTGCTTCGGTGCGTAATATGGTTTTTGGTGTAAAAAAATATTCTCTAGAGCTTATAAATGTACTAATTATTTTTTCTACTGCTTTTTTATGATTAGTTACTATTAATAAATCCATATCACTTTCTTGGGATATGTTATATAAACCTTTAGCAACACTGCCAAATAATATAATTAATTTACTGTCTTTTTGTAATGCATTTACTAATAATTCAACATCTAAAGCACCAACATAGCTTTTTAACATCTGTACATAAGCACTGTTTTCATTAATCGCATAAAGAATGTTGCGACCGATTTCTTTTTTCAATAATAATTTATGGGCATATAATTTTTTTAAAGCCATCGAACAAGCGGATTCATTGACGCCAATATCACGAGCCATTTCACGATTATATAAAAAATCACCAGCATTCTTTAATAAATGCGCTAAAACTTGCTGTTCAACTGTTTTAATTAATATTTGTTTTATCATAGATATATTTGTTTTTTTATATATATCTATTATATTATATGTTAACGTTTTTGTCAATCTTTCTTTTGTGCAAAAAAAATCGAAACTTTTACTTTCTTTCTGCTATAATAACAATAATGCCGAGTGACTATTAACAGCGCTTTACAAATTTGATTAAAAATATTACACTAGCTATCGTTTATATGCCAAATAAAACAATAATTATTATATAAATATGCATAATTCTAAAAGACCTTCGCCGGTCGTTAAAAAAGATCAAAGCACGCGCTTACCAATTAAAGTTGAAAAATCCAAGACAAAACCTATTTCCGAATTACCCAAAACCAATCGCGATAAAAAAAGATTAAAACGAAAAAAAATCCTAAAAATAACTTTAATAACTATCTTTATTCTGTTAATTTTAAGCATTATTGCCACAGTGGGTTTATTTGCTTGGGTTTCTAAAGATTTGCCTGATCCAGACAAGCTAAGTGAAAGATTTTTAGCGCAAAGTACAATTATTTACGATAAAACCGGTCAAAATATTTTATATGAAACCGGAAAAGATGTAAAAAGAACTTCGATTGGCATCAATGACATTAATGATTACGTAAAGTGGAGCACTATCTCATTAGAAGACCAAGCGTTTTATCAGCATAGCGGTTTTCAATTAAAATCATTTATTCGGGCAGTTTATCGTAAAATCACCACTGGTTCAGCCAGCGCCACATCAACACTTACTCAACAATTTATTAAAAACGCTATTGTCGGCAGTGACCGAACTTATACTCGTAAACTAAAAGAAATAATATTAGCTATTCAATTAGAAAGAAAATATTCCAAAGACGAAATACTAATGATGTATCTAAACGAAGTTGGTTACGGTGGTATTAATTATGGTGTAGCCGCGGCTGCAAACAGCTACTTTGGAAAAAATGCTAAAGATTTATCTTTAGCTGAAGCAGCCACTTTGGCCGGCTTAGTACAACGACCAACTTACTTCATGAGCAATCAAGATTCTTTGAAATGGCGTCGTGATTACTGTATTGATCAAATGTTAAAAGATGGCTACATTAATCAAGAAGAAGCGGAAATTGCTAAAACAGAGCCCTTGGCACTCGCCAAAGAAAAAGTGTACAAAAAAGCACCTCATTTTGTTGATTATGTAATTAGCAAATTAGAAGACGATTATGGTTCCAGTTTTATTAATCAAGGCTTTAAAGTTATTACTACTTTAGATTGGGATAAGCAACAAATCGCAGAACAAGTTATTTCTGAAAACATGGATATTATAAAAAATCGTGGCGGTAGTAATGCAGCTCTTGTTTCTCTGGATGCACACACTGGCCAAATATTAGCCATGGTCGGCTCGTACGATTATTATGCGACTGATTATGACGGACAAGTTAATGTAACTATTAGCGACCGACAACCCGGTTCCTCTTTTAAACCACTTGCATACTATACAGCCTTTACAAAAGGATATACCCCTAACACTGTTTTGTATGATATTGTAACGAATTTCCCCACAGCTACTGGTTCTTATACGCCTCATAATTATTCAGGTGGTCAGGCCGGCCCAGTGTCTATGAAATACGCTTTAGGACAATCATTAAATATTCCGGCAGTCAAAACGCTTTATTTAGCCGGTATTAATAATGTTTTAGATAGCGCTGATTCTTTAGGATATTCAACTTTAAAAGATCGCGAACGCTATGGTTTAGCTTTAGTACTAGGAGGTGGTGATGTAAAACTTTTAGAACATACCAGCGCTTTCGCAACTTTTGCCCGCGAAGGTGAACGCCACGCTGTGGTCTCGATTTTAAAAGTGGAAGACCAAAAGGGAAACATCTTATATGAGTGGCAAGACCAACCAACTCAAGCTTTAGATAAAGCCGCCACTCAAACATTAAATCAAGTGCTATCAGACCCTGCTAACCATACTGGTTTTAATGCTTTAAACATTAATGGTCACACTGTAGCAGCTAAAACCGGAACCACTCAAGAATATAAAGACGCTTGGACAATGGGTTATACTCCTTCGTTTGCCACAGGTGTTTGGGTTGGTAATAACGATGCCACAACCATGAACCCAGGCTCAGCTGGTTTAATAGTTGCCGCTCCTATCTGGAATAGTTATATGAGTAAAATTTTATCAGGTCTACCAGATGAAACTTTTAATGCACCGCCACCAACCAATCCTACTAAGGCAGTTTTATGGGGAGAAAAAGGAAAGAGTATCACTAAAAAAGTAGATAAATTTACTAAAAAAATTATTCCTGATGAATGTCTAGCGTCTTATCCAGCTGAATATCTTGAAGATAAAGAGTTTAAAGAATATCACAATATACTCTATTATTTAAGCAAAGAAAACCCCAACGATACAACTACAATCGGTAAAGACGATGCTATGTTTAACGCTTGGGAAGCGCCGGTTATAGAATGGGCTAAAACACAACCAGACGCATTAACAGAGGATGCTGAATATGAAAATTGCTCTTTGCGTGATGAATCTCAAAAACCAACTATCACTATTACTTCACCCACTAAAAATATGGAGTTAAACAGTAAAAACTTCCTTATTAGTGTTGATACCACCGTGGGCAACCAACGTTCAGTCGCTAAAATCGTTTACACTATTGATGTAACAGTTGTTAGCCAAGCTACCGCTTCACCATTTAATTCTACTTATATACCAACTGATTTAAGTTCTGGTAAACACACTTTAACCGCCACTGTTTATGATAACTTTGGTGATTCATCATCATCTTCTGTAAAATTCAACTATACAGCTAAAAAGAAAAAGGCTTCTTAACTCACAAAAACTAAGCGTTTAATTTTTTGTTGATTATTTTGATAAACTACTTGGATAATTTCCTGTTCTCTTTTTTTTAATTCCACCACTAAAGATGAATTAACGGTTTGAATATATAATAAATCGTTTTTTACATATAACGGCGACACCACACTTTTAATACGCACACCAAAAGAATTAACTAAATATTCATTAACTATTTCTATTGTATTTTGGCTAACAACCCTATCAGTTATTCCTAAGCGCTGTAAAGATTGTTTAAGTAAATCTTTATTTAATTTTAAAAACATTTTATCTATTGTTTAATCGGCATAATAATATATAAATACCCCTCTTCGTTTTCACCTTTAAACACTCCAGGGCTAGAATTATCAATAGTTTTAATAATTACCATTTCACTTTCAATACTATTTAGTCCATCTAATAAATATCGGTAATTAAAAACAATGTTATTGTTTTCACCGTTTATTACCGCTTCTTGCTGGGAAAAATTTTCCCCTGTTTGATTACTAACTGCTTTAATAATTATTTTTTGATTATCAGTGTCAAACTCTAGATTTACATCATTGATTCCAATTCTCGAAAACAACGCCGCTCTTTTCACTAATTTAGTTAATTTATCTTTTTTAATAAAAACACTTGTTTTTTCTTGCTCTGGAATTATTTGCTTATAGTCTGGGTAATTTCCTTCAATTAATCTAGAATTAATTTCGGTTGAACCTATAATAAATAAAATTTGGTTTTCACTAAAGTAAATTTCTACTTCATCTTCTTCAACTAATGCTAAAACTCTTAAAACTTCTTGGGCTGTTTTTTGTGGCACTATTACTTGTTCAATATTCTCTTCATTCTGGCAAGGAATAACACTCTCAGCTAATCGATAACTATCCGTCGCCACTAAAGTTAATTCTTTTTTATTAATATTAAACAATACCCCAGAAATCTCTATTCTGGTTTCATCTAAAGAAGCGGCAAAAACAACTTTACTTAAAGAATTTTTTAAATCATTTTTTTTAATAACTATTTTTTTATCTTTCTCCACTTCTGGAATAATTGGAAATTCTGAAGCATCTTCACCTTTAATTTTCGTTTCCTGTTGATCGGTTTTAATTATTATTTCTTTACCAATTAATTCTAAATTAATATTTTCATCAGTATTTAATAAAGAAATAAAATTAGTTATTAAATTTGCCGGAACAGTAAATAAACCATCTTTTTCAATTTTTGCTCTCACTTTGGAACTTATACCAATTTCTAAGTTTGTTGATGATAAAATAAAACCACCCTCATAAGTTTTAATTAATACATTACTTAAAATAGGCAGGTTGGTATTTTTAATAGCTAAGTGGTTTACAATAGCTAATCCTTTATTAAAATTTTCTTGAGTGCAGGTTAGTTTCATAATATATAAATATATTTAATTATTAATAATAATAAGGGGGTGTTGATAAGTTAATAAGTGAGTTTTAGATTATTTTTAAAGACTTAAATGTTTTTCTTATTGTGTTTAAATTGCGAATAAAAAAGTGTTTATAAGGGGGATAATTTTTATCTTCTTAAAAAGTGTTTTTTATCTACTTTTTACTTACAAGCTTATCAACTCTTTTTTAAATAATTACTAACTAGTTTTAAACAGTTTATCGACACTAATTAAATAAGCGCTGTTTAATTAAATTGATATTCTGTTGTAGTTTTTCATTTTCCTCTAATTCATTTTTGATTTTATTATAAGCATGCATGGCTGTGGTGTGATCGCGTCCGCCTAATTCCTGACCAATAGAAGGATAAGAAGCGTTCATTTCTTCGCGCATTATATACATTACAATTTGGCGTGGTGTGACTAACTCTTTTTTGCGGCAATTGCCAGTAATATCGCTTATCTTTATATCAAAATAGTCTGCTACTGCAGTGATTACTTGTTTGGAAGTCAAGGCGCCTTTTTTGGGGTTGTGTGTTAAACTAGAAAGAAGTTTTTTAACATTTTCCAAGGTTGGTTTTTCATTAGAGAGTAGGGAGGCGGCGATGATACGATTTAAAGCTCCTTCTAATTCCCGAATATTACTCTGGATATTAGTAGCCACAAAAACGATAATCTCATCTTCTAGGTGAAAACTTTTTTCGTCGCACTTGTTTTTTAAAATTGCAATTCTTGTTTCTAAATCTGGAGCACCGATATCAACAATCATCCCCCATTCAAACCTAGATATTAAACGATTTTCAAGAGTTGGAATGGCTTTAGGTGGACGGTCTGAAGTAATAACGATTTGTTTATTAGATTGATGTAAATGATTAAAGGTGTGGAAAAAAGCTTCTTGTGTGCCTTCTTTACCTGCCAAAAATTGAATATCATCAATTAATAAAGCATCAACCGAACGATATTTATCTTTAAATTTATCAGCCTGCCCTAAACTTACTGATTTGATAAATTCATTAGTGAATGTTTCGCACGGCACATACAGTATTTTTTTATTAGGGTCGTCTTCTAAAATTTTATGACCCACAGCTTGCATTAAATGAGTTTTACCCAAACCAACACCGCCATAAATAAACAACGGGTTGTAAGTTTCGCCCGGCTTTTGTGATACAGCCAAGCAGGCCGCATGGGCAAGCTCATTTTTTTTGCCGACTACAAAAAGATTAAAAGTATATTTTTCATTAAGATCGGCTTTTTGCACCCGAGCTAACTTTTTAGCTGGCGAAATAATTTTTTCTTTTTTTGGTTCTTGATTAACTTCCTGATTAATGATTTTAGCAATCTTTTTTTGGTTAGAAAAAACTTTGTAAGAAACTTCAGTAACTTTTTGATCAGTAATGTTTTGTAAGGCTTTTAAAATTTGGCCATGATATTTGTTTTCCAGCCAAGTTTTAGTAAATGCATTAGGTGCGCCGATAATCACCCTGCTTTCTTCGTACTCTAAAATAAATGTGTTTTTAAACCATGTAGTGAAATTAGCTTTTGATAAGTTTAATTCCAATTCAGCTAATGTAGCCTGCCAGAGTTGATCTGAAGTCATGTTGGTAAATTATTAATGATTATTTATTTTTGTTTCTTATAGGTAATGTTGAATATACCACAAAAGCAAAACTAAATAAACGCATTGTAAAACAGCATTTTGTTAATAAGGTGTGGATGAAATGTTCATATTGTTTAAAAGTGTAAAACTTGACTAAAAACAAATTTTTTAGTATTCTAACATTTGCAAATTAATAATTTAAATCATTAAAGCTGTGCCTAAAAGAACTTATCAGCCTAAAAAAAGAAAACACCAAAAAGTACACGGTTTTCGTAGTCGAATGTCTTCAAAAACTGGCCGTACGGTTTTAAAAAAGCGACGCGCTAAAGGTAGAAAAAAACTATCTGTTTAAACATAATAAACGCTAATGTTAGCTAAAAAATATCGTCTGCAAAAGAGTAGCGATATTAAGCAAGTTTATCAAACCAAAACGTCTTTTTTTTCACCTTTTTTTGTTATTAGATATAATATCAACAATTTATCCCATAACCGTTTTACGGCCGTTATCTCAAAAAAAAGCCTAAACAAGGCGACTGACAGAAACCTGGTTAAAAGACGCCTAAGAGTGGCTTTTTATAGCGTTAAATGGACAGGGC
Source organism: Patescibacteria group bacterium (assembly GCA_043798935.1). GTDB lineage: Bacteria > Patescibacteriota > Patescibacteriia > UBA9570 > JAHJKD01 > JAZDOC01. The sequence goes on along the minus strand of JAZDOC010000002.1, from coordinate 90,142 downwards.
CCACTTTTTTCGATATCGTAGTGATTGCTAATTATAAAAGTTTGGCCATATTACCCACTGAAATGAGCCTATATTTTGAGAGATTTTATAAAAAAACCACACTAAAAAAATGAGTAAAATTTTATTAGATAAAAACTTTATAGCTTATTATTTAAAAGTTTTTCTATTAGGGCTCATTAAGCTGTATCAAAAGACATTTTCACCTGATCATGGTTTGTTCTCCAGAGTGATGCCTTATAGCTGTCGTTTTACGCCAACCTGTTCTGAATATGGCTACCAAGCCATTAGCAAGTATGGTATTATAAAAGGCGGTTGGTTAAGTATAAAGCGTATTTTTCGCTGTAATCCTTGGAATCGTGGAGGGCACGATCCACTAATTTAAAAATTAACTATTATTAACACAATATGACTGAGATTTTTAATGTTGCCATTTATAAACCAATTTTTAATGCCTTGTTTTATTTGTACCATGTAATTCCGGGCGGAGATTTAGGTGTATCTATTATCCTTTTAACTATTGCTATTAAAGGTTTGTTATTCTGGCCGTCGCTATCATCACTTAAAGCCCAAAAATCATTGCAAGACACTCAACCGCAGATTGAAATTGTAAAAGCCAAATATAAAGATGACAAAGAAGAAATGGGGCGTCAATTAATGAAGGTTTATCAAGATAATAAAGTGAATCCTTTTGCTTCATGTTTGCCTCTATTAATTCAATTACCAATTTTAATTGCTCTGTATCGAGTTTTTTTTCAAGGATTGCAAATAGACGCCGATACTCATATTTTAGTGGCCGACCAAATGAGTAATTTGTATGGCTATCTGCACAATATTTATGAATCCAAGCCAATCCATACCATGTTTTTAGGGTTTGTTGATCTTACTAAAACTCATAATTTATATTTAGCCGGTTTAGCAGCTGTGGCTCAATATTTTTCCGGACGATTTTTAACCACTAAAAAACCGGTTGTCCAATCAGCTGGATCCAAAGATGAAGGCATGGCCGCAGCCATGAACAAGCAAATGTTGTATTTAATGCCCATTATGACCATTGTGATTGGTTATCAATTTCCAGCTGGCGTGGCTTTGTATTGGTTGGTTTCCACAGTGTTCACATTGGCGCAACAAATTTATTTCTTTAAACTTAAAGATAAATGGGCTGGCAAAGAATCTAAAATACAAGTTGTAAATGCAATTGACTCAAAAACAACTAAATAACTTATCTGTTTATACGGTTAGTGGCATCCACTTGGGCCAAATTAGTGGGTTTGTTATAGATGTAAACCAGCATATTGTTTCAAAATATTTTGTAAATAAAAGTTCCTTAGTTAAAGAGTTATTAAGCGCTATTAGAGAAGACTATGATTTGGAAATTGCACCGGCGCAAGTTGTGAGAGTATCTGACCAAAAAATGATTGTTGAGGACAGCGTTCAAGAAGAAGTATTGGCAAAAATAAATAAAAACAAAAACATGGCCATGGTCGAACCTACGCTGACCAGCTCTTTGGATCGATCGTAATTTTACGACTGTTATCTGGAAGTAATTTGATATATATATCTACCCGAGGCTTGGGTAGTTTTTTTATTTTTTCGGGCCATTCAATTATGGTTAGAGTGTGTGGGTCTTGGATGTATTCATCTAAATTACTACAGCATCCCTTTTCGGCTCGATAAAAATCCGCATGACACAACCCATGTATTTTATATTTATTAACAGGTACATCATAAATTTTCATTAAAATAAACGACGGGCTAGTGATGCGCTTTTTTATTTTTAATTGTTTGGCCAAACATTTTACTAGAGCAGTTTTACCCGAACCTAAATTTCCGTGCAAGGCAATCAAACGATGTTTTTTTAAATTTTTAATGATATTTATAGCTAATTTGTCTAAATCAGCTAAAGTTTTTATTTGACAAGTTGCTTTTTTCATGCTATAATTATAACATAATTAAAATAAAAATAAAATATTATGGCAACCATTACAGCTGTTAAATACGTTCAAGACTTATTAAAGATAGCTGTTTCCAAACAAGCATCAGATTTGCATTTATTAGTGAGCAAGCCACCGGTATTGCGCATTAATGGTGAGCTAATAGAGCTAACCGAATACCCTATTTTAACAGCCGATTCCATTCAGAAATTAATTTTCAGCATTTTAGACAAACAACAACAAGAGCGCTTTATTGCCGATAAAGAATTAGATTTATCTTATGAGCTGCCCAACGTGGCTCGTTTTCGTATTAATACTCATTTTGAAAAACAAAACATGGGCCTGGTGGCTAGAGTTATTTCAAACAACGTTCCTACAATGGAAGAATTAAATATGCCTGAGATCGCATATCAATTAGCACGCTTAAAACAAGGATTAATTTTAGTAACTGGCCCGACCGGCAGTGGAAAATCCACTTCACTAGCCTCCATGATCAATTTAATTAATAAAGAAAGAAGCGCTCATATTGTGACGCTGGAAGATCCAGTCGAATTTTTATTCACATCAGATAAAAGTTATATCCGCCAACGGCAACTTTATGATGACTTTTTATCTTTTCCCGAAGCATTAAAACATGTGGTGCGCCAAGATCCTAATATTATTATGGTTGGTGAGATGAGAGATTTGGAAACCATTGCGGCCGCTATTACAGTAGCCGAAACCGGCCATTTAGTATTGGCCACATTGCATACTTTAGATGCATCCCAAACCATTGATAGAATCGTGGATGTTTTTCCACCGCATCAACAAGAACAAATTCGCTTACAAATGTCTATGGAACTTCGAGCAGTTATTTCGCAACAATTAATTCCGGCTCTTCACGGCGGGCGCATCGCGGCACGGGAAATATTGATTAACACCCCGGCTGTGGCTAATTTAATTCGAGAGAATAAAATGACCCAACTAAAAACAGTTTTACAAACCAGTGCTGAAGAAGGAATGAATACCATGGATCAGGATTTACAAAAACTTTACGATCAAGGATTAATATCTGAAGAGACGGCTAATGCATTCATGCTTAGGCCAGAATCATTAAAATAACATGGCGCATAAAATAGAGAGAGAAACAGCAGCTAATGAGAGATGGTCTGCTCTTGATTTTTTAAACAGAATTCGAAAAGCGGCCGAACAACAAACTAATGGGACGGTTGAATATAAAAATTTGCCTAAAGCTATTCAACTAGATATTGAGGTTAGGAATTTATTGGCAGAAATTCAGACCATGTGTATTAGCGATGAAAAAGAAGGCAAGTTTACCATAATGTATGATCCGAGCCGTCGAGGGTTAATATTGCCAGGCATGGACATGGTTGATTTCAGCGGTGAAGCGCAAAAGCATGGGCAAGCCGTCACTAATTCTGTCAGGGGACCGCTAAGAATTGCTCTGCCTCCGGTTGAAGGACAAAGAATTGTAGCTCCTTTAAATCAACACTTGTTTACAGCGGCTGATAAAATAAAAGCCGCTAATAATCCTTTTTATGCCTTTCATTATGGGCCCGAAGGGGCAGTCATACAGCAGGCTTTTGTTCATCCGGTAATGACCGCTCATACGCATCCATGCAATACGCCTTTTTCACCTTATGATATTGGCGAAATGTTGTTTGATAAAACCAGCAAGGCCCATGTTTTGTTAGACAGTAAACAAGTTTATAGTTTATTTGTACCTAGTTACGATACGCCGAGAACAGGCAATGAACAAGAAATATTAAAGTTAATTGATGTATGGATGATGTTGGTTCATGATAAATATAACTCTTTGTATGCGAGCGGTATGGCGAGCGAGCAGGCATCTTTTGCGGCACAGGATGAATTAGTTCAATCATTAGCAAAACAATATAAGGCTGGATATTATCGCGGATATGAAGGGGCGCTAAGGAGAGTGGTTTAAATTCTGTTGACTTTTTGGCATTTTTTTATTACCCTATTTAGGTGTTTCTGTGTTTGCATATGCGCTCGTAGCTCAACTGGATAGAGCGACTGGCTTCGGACCAGTAGGTTGGGGGTTCAAGTCCCTCCGAGCGCACATTATGGGCTGCTAGCTCAGTTGGTAGAGCAGGTCCCTCTTAAGGACAAGGTCAGAGGTTCGACCCCTCTGCAGCCCACACATACAAATACGAAGAACGCGAAGTCTTATGAAAAACACGAAATTTATATAGATAGTAAAGACGCGCCATGGCGCGTCTTTACTTAATGTTTTTATGTAATTTGTAATGAAGAGATTTCGTATTATCATTTAACAGCAGAAGTTTAGAAAAATCATTATAAACAAAATTTTATGAAAAAAATTCTATCGGTGCTGATTTTATTAATATTATTTACTGGTTGCGCCATGAAACAACAAACAAATAATGTTGCAACTGATACCCAGACCGACAAATTTGCAGTTTATTTAGCAGATTCAAATCAAATTATTTTTTCCGAAGAAGACATTATCTCATACGAACTTTTAACTAAAACTTTCATTTTTACTCCCGAAGGAGCTAAAAAAATGAAGTCTTACCAACCATCGTCGCAAATATCTTCTGGCTTATATCAAAAATCATTTGTTGTTAAGCTTGGCAATGAGGAAATTTATAGAGGAAAGTTTTGGACAAATTTTTCTTCTCTCAGCGAAAACGGCATCGTTATGACTGATGTTCTAATGGTTGGTCCGGGTTTTAATACTTTAACCGTGTCTAGTGGTTATCCTTCAAACGATCTGGCGCTAGGTCATGATAAACAAATTAACGATCCGCAACTTATTGAACATTTTAAAAACATTAATAAAATATAATAAACATTAAACAAGTAGAGATGCGCCTATGTTTGTAAAGTAAAGACGCGCCATGGCGCGTCTTTACTGCTTTGTTTATTTTTTCTTTGCCCCTTTTTTCTTTTTCTTGCCGTGTTCGTATTTAGAAAGATAGACCATGGTTTTCATGACGCTATCTGGCGTTAATGAAATAGAATCAATTTCTAGATCAGATAAAAAGCGTGCGATTTCAGGGAAGTCTGAAGGCGCTTGGCCGCAGATGCCAATATACTTTTTAGCTTTCTTAGCCGCCTTGATGGCTGAGGCAAACATAATTTTAAGAGCCGGGTTTCGTTCATCATATAAATGCGCCACTAAGCTGGAATCGCGATCAAGGCCCAGGGTTAGCTGGGTTAAATCATTTGAACCAATAGAAAAACCATCAAAGATTTTTAAAAACTCATCAGCTAAAATTACATTGGCTGGAATTTCGCACATCACAATCACTTTTAATCTATCTTTGCCAGTACCGCGTTTTAACCCGTGCTTGTCTAAAAGCTTGATCACTTTTTTGCCTTCTTCGGGCGTGCGGCAGAACGGTACCATTACCCACATATTTTTTAAGCCCATATCTTCGCGCACAATTCTCAGCGCTTCAACTTCCAAAGCAAAAGCTTCTTCATAAAGTGGCGAGTAATATCGGCTGGCACCGCGCCAACCAATCATGGGGTTTTCTTCGTGCGGTTCAAAATATTTTCCACCAATTAAGCCGGCATATTCGTTGCTTTTAAAATCGCTCATTCTTACAATTACCGGATTAGGCCAGTAGGCGGCTACTAAGCGGCCGATGCCCTCGGCTAATTTTTTAATAAAGAACTCTTCTTTGTTTTTAAAACCATAAGTCATGTCTATAATCTGTTGTCTGGTTTCCGGATCCGTCACTTTATTAAAATGCAGCAATGCCAACGGATGGATTTTAATATGGTTTAAAATGATAAGTTCTTCTCTGGCCAGCCCCACTCCATGATTGGGAATCTGCGCATAATCAAAGGCCATGGAAGGATCGGCTACGATCTGCATTAATTTGGTTTTTGGTTCTTTAAGCTTAGACAGATCAGTTCGTTTTACATGATATGGGATATCGCCTTCGTAAACATAGCCACGCTCGCCTTCGGCACACGACACAGTCACATCACGGCCGTTCTTAACAGTTTGCGTAGCGTTTTGCGTTCCCACTACACAAGGAATGCCAAGTTCACGCGAGACGATAGCCGCATGTGAAGTGCGTCCACCAGAATTAGTGACAATAGCGGAAGCGATTTTCATAATCGGTTCCCAGTCCGGATCAGTTATTTCAGTGACGAGTACATCGCCTTTTTTGAAACGGCCTATTTCCGAAGCGCTTTTTATGAAGTTAGCTTTACCTACACCGATACGCGAACCCACACTTACACCCTCGGCGATTATTTTGCCTCTTTTCGATAGTTTATATTCTTCCAAGATTTTTTTGTCGTCTTGGGAATGCACTGTTTCTGGCCTGGCTTGCACAATATAAAATTCACCGGTGATGCCATCTTTAGCCCATTCGATATCCATGGGCTTTTTATAATGGTTTTCAATTAAGCATGCCCAATAAGCCAAGTTTAACGCTTCTCTTTCTTTCAAACAAAACACTTTGCGATCATCAGGCAGAACCGGCACTTCCCGTACGCTTTCGTTACCGTCGGGCGAGTATATCATTTTAATTTTTTTCGATCCCAAAGTTTTGCCAATAATGGGCGCATACTTGAACCAATAGTTGCAAGTGTTTTTATTTTTAAAATTAACCCCGTCCATCAATGTGGGTTTAAAAATATAAAATTCATCCGGATCAACTTTTCCCTGGACTACCATTTCGCCTAGCCCGTAAGAACCATTTATTAAAACTGCATTTTGAAAACCCGATTCAGTATCGATGGAAAACATTACTCCGCTAATGGCTTCGTCGGAACGCACCATGCGTTGCACGCCAACTGATAAAGCAATGTCGAAATGATCGAAGTTTTTATCCTGGCGATATGATATAGCCCGATTAGTAAACAAAGAAGCCATACATCGCTTGGCCGCTAAGATTACTTCATACTCTCCGCGGATGTTTAAGAAAGTTTCTTGCTGGCCAGCAAAAGAAGCGTCGGGTAAATCTTCGGCCGTGGCTGAAGAACGTACAGCTACATCTAAGTGAGTGCGCTTGGCTTGTTTGCATAATTCGCGGTAAGCCGAAATAATTTCGTTTTCCAAGTCTTTAGGCATTTCTGCGCCTAAAATAATTTCTCGTATCCTGTATCCTTTTTCAGCTAGCTGTTTTAAATTGTGCGTATCTAAATTGGCTAAGATTTTTTTTATTTTATTTTCAATATCAGCTTTTTTCAACATATAACGATAGGCATTGGCTGTAATGGCGAAACCGTTCGGAACATTAATACACTTTTGGGTGAGGTTGTTATACATTTCGCCCAGTGAAGCATTTTTTCCGCCCACTACATCTACATCGTGAATGTTTAAATCTTTAAACCAAAGAATAAATTTTTTCTTTTTTTGTTGTTTAGTCATGAGAAAAAATATTAATAGTTAATATTAAAAAATTAGACGGTTTGAATTTTTATTAAATTCATTCCATGGCTTTCCCCGACCGGGTGGCCGGTAACGATAATAATTTTGTCACTCGCTTTAACTAGCTTTTCTTTTTTTACTAAATTTACAGATTTTTTTAATAAGTCGTCTAAGTTTTTACAAAGCGGTAAATAATAGGCATAAGCGCTCCAAATCAAAGCCATTTTATTTACGGTCGCCGGGTTGCTGGTTAATACAATAATTTTAGCTTCAGGGCGGAAACGGCTGATTAAGCGTGCTGTTAAACCAGATAAAGAATCAACAATAATCGTCTTTACATTATTCTCTTGAGCCAAGTCGAAAACATTAGCGGAAATAGACTCGGAAATATTTTTTGTTCTAGCAGTTAAAAAATGAGAAGGTACATTATCGTAAGGCGACTTTTCAGTTTCTTTAATTATCTCGGCCATAATTTTTACTGATTCAACCGGGTACTTTCCAAAAGCGCTTTCACCGGAAAGCATCACCGCATCGGTATGATCAATTACGGCATTAGCCACATCGGAAACTTCAGCGCGGGTTGGTCGCTGATTTAAAATCATTGAATCAAGCATTTGAGTGGCGACTATTACAGGTTTAGCCGCCTTTAAACAAGCTCTAATCATATCTTTTTGCAGAAGCGGAACTTTATCGGGCGGAGTTTCAATTCCTAAGTCTCCGCGGGCTACCATAATACCGTCGGCCAATTTTAAAATTTGTGTAAAATTATTTACGCCTTCAGTGGTTTCAATTTTAGCAATAATGCCTACTTGGAAACTTGCTCCTAATAATTTTTTGAGTTCGATAACATTTTTGGTGCTGTTTACAAAAGACAAGGCTACATAATCTATTTTTTGCTTTAAGCCAAAAGCTAAATCTTTGCGGTCTTTATCAGTAATGGCCTTGGTTTCAATTTTAACTCCGGGCAAATTAATGCCCTTATGGCTAAACACAATTCCGGGGCGGGCTACAACACCATAAATAATATCTTGGGCGACCTTTTTTACATTAATAGAAATCAGACCGTCGTTAATTAAAACATCAGTGCCTCTTACAGCGTATTTATATAAATCTTTTAGTTGGACAGGTAATACTTTATAGTTTCCGTTTTTGAATTGAGCTTGAAGTTTTTTAGTGATTTTTGTTTCATGAATTAAAACCACTTTGTCGCGTCGTATTAAATCAATGCCGTTCGTATCGACTTTACCAATTCTAATACGCGGGCCTTGCAGATCTTGCATAATGGCTACATTGCGGCCGGCTTGTTTGGCGGCGGCGCGGATATTTTTAATAAGGGTAGCATGCTGGCGGTAGGTACCATGAGAAAAATTAAGCCTGGCTACGTCCATGCCGGCTTTAATCATTTTTAAGATAATCGGCTTGCTTTGGGAAGATGGGCCGATGGTGCAGATTATTTTTGTGCGTTTCATGAGAAAATAATTAATATTAATAATATTTATTATACCATAAGCTCGCTTCAATAAAAAGAAAGTAAAATAAAAAGCGCAGTTATAAAACCGCGCTTAAATATTTGAAAACGATCTAGATTATTTGGTGTAAGGTAAAAGTGCCATGTAGCGTGCTCTTTTAACCGCTTGGGTTAATTTTCTTTGATGCGAAGCACATGATCCCATGCGGCTTCGTGGTAAAATTTTGGCATAATTGGAAGTGAATTTTGCAATAATATCGGTTTGTTTGTAATCAATATCTTTAATATTGTTTACACAGAAATAGCAAAATTGTTCTGCTTTAGTTCGTCGTTTTTTAATTTTTTTTCTTGGCATATTGTATTACAATTTTCAATTATTAAAAGGTTAAAATGGGATGTCTTCCACGCTAATTTCTTCATCGGGATTATTCACGCTTGGCTCTGGTGCCGGTGCGTTATAAGATGGGCTCGCGGGAGCGGCTGGGGCTGGTGTACCACCGGTGGAACCTTTACTATCAAGCATAATCATGTTATCAACAATGATTTCAGTGCGATACTTTTTAGCACCGGTTTGGTCATCCCAAGTGCGAGTTTCTAAACGGCCCTCAACATATAAACGGCTACCCTTTTTTACATATTGTTGAATAATCTCAGCCAGCTTGCGCCAAGCTACGATATTGTGGTATTCAACCTTGTTTTGTACTTGGCCGCTTTGATCTTTCCAAGAGCGGTTGGTGGCTAGCGAAAAAGATGCCACGGATTGCCCTGATGGGATGGTCCTAACTTCAGGATCGCGTGTTAGCCGGCCTATGATCATTACTTTATTTAAGTCCATATATTTTAGTTTAGAGATTAATTAAACGTCTAAATCGTCGCCTAATAGTTCATTTAATTTTTTATCTAAATCTTCCATTGAAACCTTGCCTTCGATTTTTTCTTCTTTTTTAACTTCTTTATCCTTAATTTCAACTTGTTGTTTAGAGTCGGCTTCTTTAATTTCTTGTTTTACTTCTTCGGTTTGGCGAGCACGGATTTTTTCTTTAATTACAACTTCTTCAGCTAATTCGGCGGCGGTTTTAACGCGAGCTTTTACCAGCAAAAAGCGTAAAATTTCCGGCATTAATTCTAATTGACGGGAAATTTCAATAATATTTTTTGTTTCACCATCAAACTCTATTAGCCAATAATAACCATAGGCTTCTTGTTTGATTTTGTAAGCCAATTTGCGGCGCTCCCAATCTTGGTCGCGGGTAATTTGGCCTTCATTTTTTTTGATTAATTCGGCTACTTTTTCTTTTACCACCGGTACACTAGCTTCATCGCTAGATCCAGGGATAATAAAAAGCAGTTCATAATGTTGGATCATTTAATTGTCCTTTCGTTAGAGCTTATTCGCTTTTCTAGGCCAAGATGATCCTGGCCTGAAAAGCATGGATTTAAGAATAAGCGTATAAATAATTAAGCTTTGATAATTTAGCATTTGGGCCGAGCTTTGTCAATAGAGATAAACAATGTTTAATATTCGCCCACGCCCATAAAGGGCGGGGCTTGATGTTAAACAATGAATATTATTTAAAAAAAATTAGCCCCTGGCTTTATGCCAGTAGGCTAATTTTATTCACTATCTAGCTCTTTTTTACTTTGAATTTTTTATATTTAGACCACGGTCCGCAACCTTCAGAGTTACATAGCTTGGCTCGAACATAGCGGTATTTCGCTTGGCCTTTGCTTATACCATTTTTTAATTTTGTTTTTTGTTTTTTAGAAATCGACTTATTTTTTGTTGTTACGTTATTCCATGTAAAAGCTGTATTTTTGCCTTTTTTCTTGTAGAAGACAAATTTGTAGTAATAACCTTCGCCATAATAACTAGGCGCCTTTTTCATCACGATACCGGTTTTAACGCCAGCTTTTTTAATGACCGGTTTTTGGGTCGGAGAAGTTAATACAATTTCTTCTTCTTCATCTTGAGGTGTATACGAAGAAGAAACGACAACGCCATTAACGGTGGTGAAATATAATGTTACCGGCGTAGCCCAAATTCTGTGGTCAACTAAATCATATATTTTTTTTGTTGAAGTAGTCAGAGTTGCATAATAATTGCCATTATACATTTGATTGGCGAAATCATAATAGTCATACTCGCCATCCGATGTTTTATATTTTACAGTTGAAACTATTTGTTCATCATTTTCATCATAAAAAGCCACGTCAGCTTTAATATTACTTGCAGTGCCTTCTGCCCATGTCCAGCTTAATACACCGTCAGAGGCAATAGCAAAGTTAGTTGATTGATCAGTGCTGGTAGCGTAGTATACATTATCCGATACACTGCCAGTGTATGGAGTGCCACCAATTGTTTCAAACAAGCCGTCAACACGGAATTGATATTCAGTGGCCGGGTCTAAATCAGTGAAAGTATATTCTAATTCACCGCTTGCATCATCATTTAATATGATCTGTACTTCTTCATCGCCTACCGGAGTGGTAATATCAGAAGTCATTTTAACACTAACACCGTCAAAAACAGTATAGCCAATCGGAGTTTTTACTGTGCAATCGCTCAAATCAAAACTTGGAATAAATTGCAGTGTGATACTAGTAGGGGTAGCCTCTACTGGCATCATGTAAATTTCAAGTGTAGTGCCCATTGCATCTGTCCAAGCTACGTGTGAGGCACAATCTGAGATGGTATTTTCATAACCATAATCAGCTAACGCCGGAGATGCTACCACGAGCGCTAACATCAGAAAAAACGCAAACGATAGTTTTTTCATAATTTTTTATTTAATTAATAATTAATTTTTATCTTTTAAAGCATCTTTTAAAGCTTTGCCGGCTTTAAACTTTGGTACGAGAACGGCTGGAATTTCCATTTTTTCTTTAGGGTTTCTGGGGTCAACACCCATGCGGGCGTGGCGGGTATGAGATGAAAAAGTAACAAAACCGGTTAGTGATACAATACCCCCGCTTTTAATAGTGCTAATAATAATTTTTTGCATGCTATCGATCACATTTTCAATTTGCAGCCTGTTTAATCCTGTTTTTTCCGAAAGGGTTTCAATCAATTTGGCTTTGTTCATATTTTTGAAATAAAATTAATGATTAGATTTTCTTAATTTATTTACATTAAGTATATTATGTCTCACTAACCAGGTCAATGCGTTTAATATTAGTAGTTTTTCCAGTGCTGTCGTCAATATTTAATAACACGGCATTAATCATAACTGGCCCTTGTTCGGTTGGTTCCAGAGCGGTTTTAATGCCAGTTAAAAAACGATTTATAATGCTTTCTTTTTTATCGCCCAGTACAGTGTCACTTCCGCCTACCATGCCAACATCTTCAACTAAAGCCGTACCCAAAGAACTAAGGCGCGGGTTGGCCGTGGCTACATGCGTATGAGTGCCAAGCACGGCGCTGGCTCGGCCGTTAACATAATACCAGAAAGTTTGCTTCTCGCTGGTGGCTTCAGCATGAAAATCTACGATGATTATTTTTGGCTTTACTTCGGCTGTGGCTTGTAAAATAATATCAAAAGTTTTAAACGGGCAAGACTGATTTTTATCAATAAAAACTTTGCCTAATAAATTAATAAATAAAATATTGTGTTCGGCCTGTTTAATAATGGCGTAGCCATTTCCGGGACCGTCCAGATTAGCTGGTTTTAAAACCGGCGCTTCGGTTTTGTTTAAATATTCTTTGCCTTGGGTATTGTCGTAAACATGATTGCCGGTACTAAAAAAATTAATGCCGGCTGTCTGCATTTCTAAAATTGTTTTTTCTGTTAAACCCATACCATGAGCCAAGTTTTCGCCATTTGCTAAAACCAAATCCGGCTCGTGCAGTTTAATTAAATCCGGCAAGTGGTAGCTAATAGCTTGCCGGCCGATTTTGCCCACGATATCGCCAAAAAATAAAATTTTCATGCTCTTATTATAGCATTTTAATTTGAGTATTTGAAATTCTTATAATATTGTCTCCAATATATTTAGCATCTTCCAGATCGTGCGTCACAAATAACGTGAGGATGCTTTCTTGATGTAAAATTTGTTTTAACCAGCCGAGCAGTTCTGTTTTCAGATCTTGATCTAACTGAGCGAAAGGCTCGTCGAGTAATAAAACTTCTGGCTGATAAATGAGCGAGCGGGCAATGGCCACGCGCTGTTGCTGGCCGCCGCTAATATTTTGCGGTAATTTATTTTTAAATTCGGCTATATTTAATTTTTCTAAGATATTATTTACCCGCAGCCCGATCCCTTCTTTTTTTATTTTGCGGATTTTTAAAGGATAAACAATATTTTCCCAGACTGTTAAATGCGGAAATAATGCCAAGTCCTGGCTAACCAAGCCGATGTTTCTTTTAGCTGTCGGAACGCTGTTTATTAATTTATCATCGAAAAATATTTCACCCTGGTAATTTTCTAATCCGGCGATACAGCGCAAGAGCGTGGTTTTGCCTGAACCGCTCGGCCCCACGATGGCTAGCACCGCATTGGCTTTAGTAGTTAAAGCTACCTTATTTAAAATTATTTTAGAATCAAATTCTTTGCTCAAATTATTTATTTTCAAAATCATATTTATATGTTAACAAATATATTAATATTACGATAATAAAGATGCTAATCAATACCAGGCTCATGCAAGTTGAGGCCAGGCCAAAGCGATAATTACCTAATAAGCCGTAGCTTAAAGACATGGCTGTCGGCTGATTATATGGCGCTAATAAGCTGGCAATGGCGATGTCGCCAAAAACCAAAGCATAACCTAAGGCCGCGGCTTTAGTTAATGAAGGAGTTAAATAATACAGGCAAGCTTTTATTTTTTGCAAGCCGTTGGCTCCTAGAATATTTAATGTTTCTTCGAAGAAGATGGGTCGAGACCCCCACTGATTAGAGATGAGATAATATACCAGAGGTATAAGCATGAGTGAATACGCGAATGGCATGGAAAATAAATTTTTTCGGAAAACTAAAAACAACAACAAGCCGACCATAATTGGAGAAAGCGCCAGTAAAAAAATAAGATATTTTCCCAGAGATGATTTCTTAAATAAAATTATTAAACTAATAAAAAAAGAAATAATAATTGAAGCGCTGGCGAGCAGGAATGATCTTATCCAGCTGTTTAATAAATCGATTTCCATTAATTTATTAAAATCTATACCACCGCCTCCTTTAATTAGTAATCCAATCAGAGGTAAGCCCACAAAAATTATCATCGCTGAACGAGCGCTGTAGATTAGCAGTGTATGAGCAGTTGAGAGTTTCGGCCGAATGCTTTTGATTTTTTTTTCTGGGAAAATATTTAGGTATTTTATAAATATTATAACTATTATAAATAAAAATATAAATTGCCAGCCAGCCGCAAAAAGAGCACTGGAAAAATTTAATTGCTGGGTAATCAATGAATAAATATAAACTTCTAGAGTTTGATATTTTAATCCGCCCAGAATTAATGGAATCGCAAAGCTTAAAAAGGAATATAGAAAAATTACTATGCTAATGCTAATTGCGATGTTTTTCAAACGGGGCCAGGTAATGCTTTTAAAGGTTTGCCAAGCATTGGCACCCATCACTTGGCTGGCTTCTTCTAAATAAATATGTGTTGAGGCTAAGCGGTTATTAATGGCCAGATATGCTAGCGGTATATTGTAAAAACAGTGCGCCGCAATAATGGCGAGCGGTGAATAAAGAAATTTAATTTTATTATACCCAAGAAAATTTAATAATTCATTTACATAACCGGCATTTCCCCACACGGCCACAAAACCGGTAGCAACTATTAAGGCGGGTAGAAAAATGGGCAGAGCCATTAAACTATTAAATATTTTTGAAGACCGGGCTTTGCATTTAAACTCTAAAAGCGCTAGACCGCCACCTAGTATCAGGGAAAGCCCCACAGTTAGCAAGCTTTCCCACAAGCTAAAAAAGATTTTATTAAATACCAAAATATTCATTCCATTCGGTAAGCCAGTTGTTGTAATCACTACTTAATTCTGCGGGATCGATTTGTAAAACCTGTTCGGCCGACGGAGTAATTATTTGTTGATAAGCTTCTGGCCAGGTAGACGCGTCGCCTAACACCGGAAACATCCATTGGGTTGTGGGGATTTTATTTTGCACTTGGTCGGTTAATAAATAATCAATAAATTTTTGGGCTAATTTTTCATTGTTGGCATTATTTACAACGCCCACGCCCTCCACCTGACGCATATAGCCCTCTTTAATGGCAATAGCTTTATAACGATCAGTTTGTTCTTGGTCGATATGGTAGGCCGGGCTGGTTAGATAACTAAGCACTATTGGCGCTTCGCCTTCCATAAATAAACTATAATAAGCCGTGCTCCAATCCGGTGCTGTGGTTAATACATTACTGGCCACATTATCCCAGAAAGTATTATAATCATCAGCGCTTAATGCAGCTTTAGTCCATAGTAGTAATTGAGTGCCGGGCGAAGACGCTCCGACTTGTTCAATAATAATCTGATCTTTATATTTTCTGGAAGCTAAGTCGAGTAAGCTAATTTCGTCCGGAAATTTTATTTTTTCCGAATCATAAACCCAGCCCACATATCCATAGTCAAAAGGTGTCATTAAATAATCTTCATTGAACAATAACGACTGATCAATTTCGCTGGCCCGCGTTGGAGTGTAAGCAGTTAACAGATCGTTCTTTTGCGCATCCGGAAAATTTACATTGTCTAACCCCAGCACAATGTCGGCTCTAGGCGCGCCTTTTTCTAAGATTAATTGATTCATCATTGTCCCGGTATCGGCAAAAGAAACCACTTCTACTTCAGTGCTAGTTTGAGTTTTAAACTCATCTAAAATTTGCGGGAGCAATCCCCATTCGGCGCTGAGACTGTCATAAGTATATATTACCAATTTATTATTATCCGCCGTGTCGATGTTTTGGCATCCAGTTATCACTAGCACGAGCGCTAGCAATACTAATACTGTTTTTTTCATAAATTATTTGTTAATTATTAAAATTATTTTTCCTTGAGAAAAATTTATTTTGGCAATGTTTCTAATTATTACATTAGAAACAGAAATATTGTTTTGATTACAATTATTTGGCAACAGCCATTTGAAACCGGTTAGGTTTATTTTTTTTATTTTACTAACTGAAAAAAGAGAGATGGTTTTATTTTTTCGGTTTCTAATAATTTTATTTTTTGAAATAATTTCAACCGAATAATTTAACGAGTTTATTTTAATTGGCAGAGTAGAATATTGTTTAAGCAGATTTACATTATATAAAGTATGGTCGAGACGAATATTACTAGTAGCGCCTAAAATATCAATACGCGAATTAGATTTTAATTTATTTTTAAAATTATTTTTTATATAATTTAGAGCTTTTTCAATATCAGTAGTATTTTGATCGACATCTATTATATGAACAATACTTTTCATTTTCGAATAATATTTTTTGACTTTATTATCTATAGAATCAAAATCGCCTATAATTAAATTAGGTTTAATTTTATTTTGATAACAATAATTAGCACCACCGTCAGCCGCAACTATAAAATTATATTGTTTAATGTTTTTTATTTTATTGATTTCGCCATTGGCGATGATTATTACTTTCATAAAAAAAACTGTTTTATCGCAAGAAAACAGTTTATATTCTGTTTCCCTGCGCTAGCATTATCTAGATCAGGTGTTAAGAGTACTTCTCAGCCCCATTAGGAGCGCCTCTAACAGTTAGTGATTTAATTGTGTTTGTATTATAACAGGTTCTAAATGTATGTAAATAATCCGCGATATAAAGAATAAATTATTTTTGACTTTTTCCGAACCGATTTTTTTAAACTAATGTAGTTTCATGTGTTTTTTTAAGTAGAGGCGCGCCATGGCGCGTCTCTACGCAGATTCAATTAATTATAAAATTTTATTAAGTTCAATTTAGATTCGTCATCATATTGTCTGTGCCAGGCGTCATTAATGGCAGTAATGATGATTTCACAAGTAACACCAATAATAGCCGAGCCCAAGTGTCCACTAAAGGTTGTGTAATTTTCGTCACTAAGAACAGCATGGATATGAGTAAAAGGTTTATCTTGGATGAATGATACGTTTCCGGCTAGAGAAATTATTTCAAAGTTTTTTTCGGAGAATTTTTTTGCAATGTATTCTTTGGTGTCTTGGTTGAAGTATTTTAAAATCGCATCGTTAGTAGAGCCGATGCCAGTAATAATACCGGCTTGAATATTTTGGTCACCGCAATAGGCTGTGAGCGTTTCAATTAATTCTTCTTCTTTTTCAAGGATGATTATGTGTTGGTTGTCGATTGTTCTGGCTTGCATAATTATGATTCAGTCATTAATAATAATATTTCCAGTATATTATAAAATTAGAATAAGGCAAGGTAAATAGATAAAAAAGTAAAGACGCGCCATGGCGCGTCTTTACAGATATAAAATGTTTTAATAAAAATACAGATTATCTCGCGTATTCCACTACTCTGGTTTCTCGAACCACATTCACTTTAATTTCACCCGGATAGCGTAGTTCTTCTTCAATCTTACGAGCGATTTCTTTAGATAATTTAATGGCGTCCATGTCGCTGATTTCTTCTGATCTAACAAACACTCTAATTTCCCGACCAGCCTGAATAGCATAAACTTTTTCTACACCCTTAAAAGCCAAAGCTACATTTTCTAATTCTTCAAGTCTTTGTAAATATTGTTCATAAGTATCTTTGCGAGCACCGGGTCTGGCCCCAGAAATGGCATCGGCTACTTTTACGATCACGGCTTCTAAAGTGGAAGGATGATCTTCATGATGCTCTAATATGGGCACAATCACTTCGGGTTGTAAATTGAATTTTTTAGCAATGTCGCGACCAATTTCCGGATGAGTACCTTGGACTTCATGATCAACGGCTTTACCAATATCATGTAGTAAGCCGGCTTTTTTACAGATTGCCACATTAGCACCCAGCTCTTCAGCGATAAGACCTGATAATTGGCAAACCTCTACGCTATGGCGCAAAACATTCTGTCCGTAAGAAGTTCGATATTTCAACCGTCCTAATATTTGAACCAGTTTAGGTTCAAAGCCAGTGACGCCAGTTTCATACATGGCTTCTTCCCCAGCTTTTTTAATATCAAGAGCTAATTCTTTTTTAGCTTTTTCAATAGCGTCTTCAATTTTTGTGGGATGAATTCGACCATCGGCAATTAATTGATCTAAAGCGCGTTTGGCCAAGTGTCGTCTGATCGGAGAAAAACCAGATACTACTATTGCTTCCGGTGTATCATCAACAATAATTTCGACGCCGGTTAATTCTTCAATACGTTTGATGTTTCGACCTTCGCGTCCGATAATACGCCCTTTCATTTCATCAGAGGGTAACTGCACTACTGTAGTGGTGCTTTCAGCCGCGTGCGAAGAAGCACAGCGTTGAATAACTGTGGTTAACATTTCTTTGCCCTTTTTTTCTAATTCTTCGGAAGTGATGGATTCCAATTTGCGCATTCGGCTTAGTAAAACTTCCTGGCTTTGTTGTTCAACGTTTTCCAATAAAGTATTACGCGCTTCATCCTGGGTTAAAGAGGCAACTTTTTCTAATTTAGTAATTTGTTCAACTTTAATGCCATCAATTTCTTTTTTTAATTTTTCAACACTTTTAGCTTTGTCGTACAAACTTTGTTGCTTGCTTTCAAGCTCTAATAATTTTTTGTCGAATAAATTTTCTCTGTTTTCTAATCTCTTTTGCAGTTCTTTAAGCTCCGTGCGTCTTTCTTGTTCTTCTTTTTTGGCTTCGTTAATAATGCCAATTGCTTTGTCTTTGGCTTTAATTGTCACTTCTTGTTCTTGTTTTTTAGCTTCGTTAATGATTCTTTCAGCTTTGGCTTCGGCTGAATCCTGCTCTTTAGAGGCTAATAATTTACGTAGCCAATAGCCACATATTGAACCACCTACCAGCCCGGCAACTAAAAGAACTGGACCTAAAATTTCCATTTGCATAAATTTTATACTCTTCTCTTGGCAAAAGACACCTTACAATTAAGGTTTATGAAAGCTAATTAAAAATGTCTTTTTAGATTGTTCATTATATATGAATAATAGAAAGATTGATTTTCTGAAAAGTTATTTGCCTTCAACTTTATTCTTAACCGGATACAGCTTTTGCCAAGATGTTTAATAATTAAAAGGCAATTAATAGCGTAGCACTATTTAACAATTTTGTCCACTAGCCCATATTTTAGGGCTTCTTCGGCGTTCAAGTAAAAATCTCGGTCTGTGTCAGCATCAATTTTTTTAAGTGGTTGGCCAGTATGTTTTGCTAGAATTTTATTCAAACGATCTTTTATTTTTAAAATATGTTCGGCGCGAATTTTAATATCAGAAGCTTGGCCTTCAGCACCACCCATCACCTGATGAAGCATAACCTCGCTGTTAGGCAAAGCAAAACGTTTTCCTTTAGCACCAGCCGCTAGTAATGTTGCCCCCATAGAAGCCGCTACTCCTACAACGATCGTACTCACATCACATTTTACATATTGCATGGTGTCGTAAATCGCTAACCCGGCTGTTACCATTCCGCCCGGAGAGTTAATATAAATTTTAATGTCTTTTTTGCTATCTTCGGATTCCAAAAATAATAGTTGTGCAATAACAGTATTAGCTACTTGGTCGTCGATAGTGCTACCTAAAAAAATAATGCGCTCTTTTAATAAACGCGAATAAATGTCGTAAGCTCTTTCTCCCAATGGAGATTTTTCAATAACTGTCGGAATTAGCATTTGGTTAGTCGAGTTTTTTAATTGTCCATCCATATGAAGTTTTAGTTAATGATCCTTTAATACTATAGCCGGCGGCTTTTTTATGTCCACCGCCACCATTTAGTTTAGCAAATTTACTCACATCAATCAAAGGCGAAGTGGTGCGTAGTGAAACTTTAATTTGTCCAGCTTCACGTTCGCTTAAAACCATTACGGTTTGATTTCTAGATTCCTCTAGGGTATTGAGAAAGTTTGATACCCCCTCACACGCATCTAAATCAGCATCGCACTCATCTAAATCTTGGCGGGTAATGGCTGTCGTAATAAAACCAGTTTCCGGATCTTTAAATAAGCGCTCTAAAGCTCGCCCCCATAATTTTAAAGAATTTAGAGAACGATTGTTTAAAGTTTGATTATGAATTTTATTAAAATTCGCACCGTGTAATAACAAACGACTGGCAGTATCAATGGCCGTGGCGCTGGTTGCTAAATTTGAAAAGCCACCCGTATCGGTAATGATCCCGGTTAAAAGACAAGTAGAAATATTTTTATTTAAGGCTTTAACACTATTTAATAAATTATAAACAATTTCACAAGTTGAGGAAGCGTCGGAAATCACTAAATTAAAATGGCCATACATTTCGTTAGTTGGATGATGGTCAATATTAATAATTTTAAAATCTTGAGTCATTCCATCCAAATAGTCGGAAATGCCGGCATAGCGTAAATCACCCGAATCCAAAACAATTAATAAATCAAATTTATTTTCAGTAAAATGATGAGCCTGATTTTTTATGTATTGGTTTTTTGGCAAAAAAAGAAGCGATGGGCTTAAATCACCTAAACAAAAACAAGTGAAGCTTTTATGTAAATCTTCTAAATAATGAGCCATGGCCAAACAAGAGCCGGCCGCATCACCGTCTGGCTTGGGGTGGGCTACTAGCATTATATGTTTAGCTTTTTGAATTTCGGCTAAAATTTGTTTTTGAATTTCGGCTAAAATGGCCATATAATAAAAAAAGGATTAATCAAAACGAGCTAATTAATATATATGTTTTATTGTAAACTGTCAAGCACTTGATCCATGTGGGATGCTCGACGCTCGGTAAAATCTAATTTAAAAGTAATACGCGGCGTGTTTCTTAATGATAAATTTTTACCAACGTATCTTTGAATTCGCACTATTTTTTTATTAAGGAATTCAAATATGGACAAACTTCTGTTGTCTGGCAGGATGCTAATATTTACTATGGTAGTTTTAAGATCGGGCGCAGTATCAACTTTTACCACTGTTACTAATGAGCCCAGTGGTAATTCAATTTCTTCTAAAATTGCTTTACCAATTAAAGAACGGATGAGTTCATTAATTTGCGATATGCGTTTATTCATTTAAAATAATTTTTTCTTTATTTCTCGTTTCTCGTAAATTTCTAAAATGTCATTTTGTGCCAGGGTTGCCTCGCTACTTAATTGAATACCACATTCTGTACCCTTGGCTTTAATTTCCGAAACATTTTTTTTCTCAGATTGTAATTGGCTAATTGTGCCTTCGCCGATTTGTTTTTCACTTCTGAATATTTTTACAATGGCTTTGTCTTTAATGATACCCTCTTCAACTCGGCCACCCAAAATTGTGTACTTGTTCGCCGATTTGAAAATTGCTAAAACTTTTAAAACGCCAACTTTTTCATAAATAATTTCCGGTGGTAGCAATGCTTCTAGTTGTTCTTTAATGAAATCAATCAACTCGTAAATTATTTTGTAAGTTTTAATGACGATCGTAGTGCCATGAGCGTGGTCTTGCCCGGTCGGCGTCAGAGAAACATTAAAACCAACGATCACAGCTTTGCCGGCCTCGGCTTGATCAATATCTTTTTCAGTGATATTACCCAAGCCTTTATTAACTATCGAAATGCTAACTTCTTTATGTTGAATTTTTTCTAGAGATGAAATAATAGCCTCTAGTGATCCTAAAGTATCGGCTTTTAAAACTACTTTTAATTGTTTTGTTTCTTCCGTGTCTTCGGTTGGCTTTTGCGCCTGTAAAAATCCAAAACTCTGATATTGTTTCTGTTTTGTCTTCAAAGCTTTTTTATCTGTGGTCACCTGTAAAACATCACCCACAACTGGAGCGCCTTTTAAACCCAAGAATCTTACTGGTGTAGCTGGTAGAGCTTTATCTTGCTGATTACCTTTCCAGTTTTTTAGTGCTTTAATTTTTCCTGATACTTGGCCTACTATTACCAGATCACCAATTTTTAATGTTCCAGTTTGAACTAATACAGTGGCGATTGGGCCCGAGTCTTTATCAATTTTAGATTCGATAATCGTACCCACAGCATCTCGGTTAGGGTTAGCCATGATTTTTTCTTTATTCATGTCGGCTAATAATAGAAGCATGTCTAATAGTTCATCGATATGTAAATGTTGTTTAGCCGAAATGGGAACACAAATTGTTTTACCACCCCACTCTTCCGGAATTAAATTCAAGTCGCTTAAATTCTTTTTCACTTTTTCAACATCAGCTGTTTCTTTATCAATTTTATTAATCGCCACAACATAAGGCAACTGGGCTTTTTCCATAATTTCAATGGCTTCCACGGTTTGTGGTTTTACGCCATCGTCGGCCGCGACAACTAAGATAGCCAAATCAGCTACATTAGCACCACGGGAACGCATCGCAGTAAAAGCTTCATGACCGGGTGTGTCAATAAATGTTATTAATCGTCCATTGTGTTCAACCTGGTAAGCGCCAATGCTCTGAGTAATACCACCAGCTTCTTCATCTACAACATTAGTGTGTCGAATAGCATCGAGCAGTTTTGTTTTACCATGATCAACATGGCCCATTACCACAATTACTGGCGGGCGCTCTTTCAAGGTGCTTTTTTGTTGGCTTTCTAGCTTTAATATTTCGGCAATTTTTTTAGTTTCTTTTTCAGCATGTTTTTCTTCGGTAACATCAGTTTCTTTTTCTGGCTTGAATCCTAAATCTTCAGCAATAATTGAGGCAGTTTCAAAATCTAAATTTTCATTAATTGTGGCCATCATGCCGTTTTTAAGTAAGATGGCAATTAAATCTGTCACCTGTTTATGCAGCCTGTCAGCAAAATTTTTAACTGTAATTTTTTCTGGTATTAAAACTATTTTCTGTTCATCTTTATTGTCAGTAACGTCTTGGGTATCGGCGGTAGCAGTAGACTCATCGGCAAATAAGCTTCGCTTAGCACTTTGTTTAAAATGCTGTTTAATTGCTTCGGTCAGTTTATTAGCTACGCGATCATCAATTTTTATGGCGCGCTCACCAATACCAAATCCTAAATCTTTAGCCAAGCCAAAGAATTCTTCCCTGTTCATTTTAAGTTTTCTAATCAGTTCGCTTACATTCATGTTGTTTTAGCAAGGTAAAGTTAATTTCGTTTATTTACTTTATATTTTTTTAGCGAAAATGTCAACTATTTTATGGCGCGATTTTAAAAATAAAAAAACAGCGTGGTACAAAACAAATAAGCCAGTATGCACCGAATGAATTCGAGGCCTGTCCCATTTCAATAATTAAAAGGTGTATATAAATTATTTTTTTAGGCTCTGAATTTATTCAGGGTAAAAAAAAATAAAACATATTTTAAAAATAATACTCTTTATATCTTGCGGTTTCGCCCCACAATAAAAGTTATTTTTTTAGGTTTGAATGAAACTGTCACTGGAGTTTTTAAAGTAGTTTGTTCATCTAATATAACTGGCGCCGAAATATCCGGGGATGTAATTTTAATTTTTTTAGCCGGAAATATACTCTCTCTTTCCTGGTTTGACGTGCGAACTAAACCACCAAATTTTTTTTTGCTTTGCGGTAAAATTGAAACAAATAAATGATTACTCCGCCCTGGAAATAATTTCCAATCTTCTCTCTTGGACGCTATTAAAAAATTACCCAGATTATAAATGGATAATTTACAATTATGATGGCGCAAACTTATTTTAAATTTTTCATCGCACTCTATTTGTAAACCGTCAGACTGTGGTAAATTCAGCGAAGCTAAAAAATAATTCAGATTAGCTTTTCCTAGATTGATTTTTTTAGTTAAGCGTTTAGATAAAATATTGCATGCTTCCAGCGAATCAGCGATGCCTAATATTTCCGCAAATTTAGAATTTTTAATCATGGGAATAAAACCAATAGTTACATTTTTTTCAGCAGCAATATTAACTACTTTTGTTAGAGTGTTGTCGTCACCAACCGCGATTATAGTATGAGCTCCTTGTTTAATGCCGTCTTCAATGGATTCTTTGGCATTACGCAAAACCGAAGACTTTTCAATTCTGCCATTGATGCCCAAAGTAATTAATCGATTTTCAGCCTTAGTAAGTTCTTCCTCGTTTTTTTTATCACTTACAAAAGCATCATAATAATAGAAAAACATTTTCAGTTATTCTATTTATTCTTGATCATCAGTTTCGGTTTCTGAAGAAAAAGTAGAGCCGCTAGCTCCTTCAACTTGACACTGGCCTTTTAAAACTGCTCCCGATGCAATTGATAATATTTTAGTTTCAAGATCTCCCATTACATTACCAGTACTAGTAATTTCCAAACTGCCATGACATTTAATGTTGCCTTTAATTTCACCGGAAATTTTCATGTTAGCGGCTTCAACATCAGCTGAAATTTTTGCGCCTGGTTTTACAATTAGGTCTTCATTGGTTTTTAAATTTCCCTCTACTTCACCTTCGACAATAATATTTCCTTCACCGTTGAACGTTCCTTCAATTTTAACAGACTTGCCGATAATAGTTTCGGCTTCTTGGCTGGTGTAGCCTTCATCTTCACTTTTAAACATGGGACGCATAAAATTTTTTTTAATATTTGGATAAAAAGCAGTATATAGATTATAATAGGATAGTCGGTTTGTAAATACCCTTGTGGAATTTCAAAATGTTGATAAAATATATAATTAGATTTTAATAAAAAATTAAGCTCAAATAAAAAAAATATGGATCAATCCCACATGAAAAAAGATTTGTTAATGATCTTTGCTTTAATTGCTAGTTTTATTTTAATTTTGGCTCTTTTAATTATTTATGATTCAAGAAGTAATAAATTAGAATCTTGGGCTCATTCATTTTATACTTCAATATTACAGAAATAGTATTTTACGACACTTAAAAATAGCTAGTGTTAGCAAATATATTTAAGATTTCATAATATATTATCATCGTAGTTTTCGCCAAAGGCGGACCAGCTTCGGGCTGGCAATGGATAACAAACAATATTATAAGTCCCCGTAGTTCAATGGATAGAACAAGGCACTCCTAAAGCCTAGATGGTGGTCCGATTCCCCCCGGGGGCACAAAATGATATAATGACACCACAGTAGTATTACCCACAGCATTACTATTGAAATTATTGTCGAAAAGGTGTATGATAATAATTGTGTGTCAAAATATATTTGAGAAAACGGGCCCTTAGCTCAGTTGGTAGAGCGCTCCCATGGCATGGGAGAGGTCAGGAGTTCGAATCTCCTAGGGTCCACCACATTTTAATCAGTTTTTACTATAGAGCGTGCCGACGTCACGTCGGGAAGTTCAGGAATTTCCGCCTAAGGCGGACCCGCCTCGGGCGGGCAACTCTCCTAGGGTCCACATTTTAATCAGTTTTTACTATAGAGCGTGCCGACGTCACGTCGGGAAGTTCAGGAATTTCCGCCTAAGGCGGACCCGCCTCGGGCGGGCAACTCTCCTAGGGTCCACATAATAATAAAATAATGAAGGCGCGATTACGTAATCGCGCCTTCATTATATATTGATTTTTGTTCCACGTGGAACATTGATAATTATTTTATTTCTTTTGATATATTCCAAACAATATCGAACATTGTTTTATAGGCATTGGCTATATCTTCGTTTTCAATAACAGTAGCAGTAATATCTTTTTTAACAGAAATAATAGCTATTGTATTTTTGTAGATGATATTATCTATATTATTGAATTTATACTCCTGTGGCAATGATCTGATTTTATAATTTGGATTATCAATGCTTTTAATTGAATTTATAAACTTTTGGTTTTCGGATAAATCAGGATTTAATAAATCATTAATATGATAATTTTTATACTGATTCTTTTCTGCCCAAAAATGGGTAATATCTTTAAAGTTTTCCTCCACATCGCTCATAGATCCATATAATCTCATTAAATCTTTGCCTTTAATAGAATCCATTATTTCTAAATAAACACTTTTAACAGCATTTAATCCTTCATATACTTTAATAGTTGGTTTTGAAGTTCCACGTGGAACATTATATATAGCGTTCAAATCTGGAATGATCGCTTCAATGTTGTTTTTATTGATTTGGGCTAATTTATTGAGCTTATCCGGATTTTCAGCAATATATATGTTTTTATTGTTTTGTTTGCTTCTTGAAATTAATCCTTTTTCGATTAGGTCTTCGAGAATATTATATGTTGTAGGTCGTTTTATTTCGGCTTTGTTAGCAATGTTAAGAACTGTGTCGTTTCCTAACTGCAAACAAGCCAGATATATTTCTGTTTCTTTGTCTGTAAGGCCGAATTGTTTTAATACTTGTTTATAGTTCATATGTTTTATTATCTGATCGACACAAGGTCGATCATAACATTTTTATTTTATCTAATTTTTTTATAAATGTCAATATTTTTGACATAATATTTTTACTAAAGTTAGCAAAATATCTAATCTTAGCAAAAAAACTAATCATAAAATTGACATATATTCAGTATAGTTTATTATGAGTTGTTCCAACAACGGAACTCCATGCGTAATCTCGCGCTTTGGATATCAAAGGAAAATACAATGTACATCTCAAGCAAACTGCCTGAAACAGTGGTCCTCGGTGGACGTGAGTTCACCGTGGTATCTGTGACTAGTGAAAAACAGTGGAAAGAGGCCTTGCAGCTACGACGTTACAGCGAAGAAGATTTCTTGTGGATCAAGAAATACTGCAATGAAATCCCTACTAATGAATTACTGGATTTTTATTACCATAATATGGTAATGCACCCTGCCATAATGTTTCCGGGTCTTTGGTATGCTGACCCCGAATATAAAATGGTAAGAACATTACATTATTGTGTATTCGAATTTGAAAATCCTATGGGAGCACTCATAAGCGGGCATGAACTTCCTTCGGGCCCCCACTGGTCTGAAGGATATTTAGACGAAGCTGAGTGCTTCTGGAGATACAACCGCTGGATCTCGAGAGAGAGCTGGCGGCACACAAATTTTTCTATAAATATTTTAAATAAAATATCAAGTATCTTGATTATATTAAATTAATAATTTATATTAAACATTATGAAACAATGTAACCAATGTTCGAAACAATTTGAAACCACAAGCGAGGATAAAGACTTTTATAAACGCATAAATGTAAATGAGCCATCGCTGTGTCCGGATTGCCGGCGGCAAAGACGAATGGCTCATAGAAATGAAAGAAATTTATATCAGCGTACTTGCGACCTTTGCCACAAACCAATAATTTCTCAATATAAACCCGATACGGGTTTAACTGTATATTGCCGTGATTGCTGGTGGTCAGACAAATTCAATCCACTTGATTATGGACAAGAATTTGATTTTAATAAAGATTTCTTTAAACAGTGGCATGAGCTAATCTTAAAAACTCCGCAAATTGCCGTGCTTGATTTAAAATCAGAAAACTCCGCCTATACGCATCTAACAACCAATAATCGCAGTTGTTATTTGATTTTTTCTTCAGACTATAATGAGCAATGTTATTATTCCAACTGGCTGCAATATTGTAAAAATTGTGTTGATTGTTTTCATGTCACTAAGTCCGAATTGGCTTATCAAAGTTTTTTTGGCGAAAGATTATATGAATGCGAATTTTTAATAAAATGTTTTTCTGCAAACGAAAGCAAATTTTGTTATGATTGCCGTAATATTCAGAATTGCACTATGTGTTATAACCTAAGAAATAAACAATATTGTTTTTTGAATAAACAATATATAAAAGAAGAGTACGAAAAAAAACTAGCTGAATTAAAATTAAATACTTCAGAAGGGCAACAAGAAGCATTAAAAAAGTTTAAAGATTTAATAAAAAATAAAGCTGTCCATAGTTATCGAAATCAGCTAGGCCGCATTATTAATTCCACTGGGGATTATTTAAATAATACTAAGGATTGTGAAAATTGTTTTGATTTGCATGAAGCTGACAAATGTAAACATGTAAGTAATATGGTGCAGATAAAAGATTCTTATGATTGTGAATATGGTGGCGTGGGTGAATTTGGTTATGAAAATTTAGAAAGCTATCCTATGCCCAGACACTCAATCGGATCAATAAATTGCTGTGGCGGTAATGATAATTTTTATTCATTTGATTGCCAAAATTCTAAATTTATTTTTGGATGTTCATCATTAAAAAAACAAGAGTATTGCATTTTGAATAAAAAATATTCCGAAGACGAATACAATAAATTAACTAAACAGATTGTTGAGTATATGAAGCAGAATAATGAATGGGGAGAGTTTATGCCAGTTAAAAATAGTCTGTTCGCCTACAATGAAACCAATGCCCAGGATTATTTTCCTTTAGATAAAGAACAAACAGAAAAAAATGACTGGCAGTGGTTAAATGATGATGCAGAGACACGCCATGGCGTGTCTCTACCAAAAGACATTAAGCAATGCAAAACTTGTCAGAAAAATTTTAAATTAATTCCCCAAGAAATTAATTTTTATAAACAACATAATCTACTAGAACCTGATAAGTGTTATCAGTGTCGTTATGCTGAGCGTTTAACTTGGAGAAATAATAATAAAATTTATGATCGAGAATGTAATAAATGCCGCACTAAAATAAAATCAACCTACTCATCTGGCAGACCGGAAAAAGTTTATTGTGAAGATTGCTATAAGAAAGAGATTTATTAGCCTTCTTCAGCCATTTCCCAAGCCATTTCAAATAAATCTCTGTAAATATTATAAATATGAGCATGGTGAATAACTAGCGCATAAAAACTTTCTTTGTAGGATGAAAAAGAAACTACTTTATTATCGTAAATAAAATTATCGCCGTCTAAGATTTTCATGCGATATGGTAAATACTGAAAAGTTTCCGGGATGACTTTTATTCGGTGGTTTTTATTGCCGTTTTTTTCTACTTGCCGAACGTAGTTTAAATTTTGATCCGTATAAGTTAGAATCTCTCTAATTTTAACCGGTTTTACCTTTAGCATTCGCATCCAATATTTTAAAAGCTTACTATGAATTTCTTCATTACCTTCAGGGCTAATAGTGCCATAGATCATCACTTCTTTTTTTGCAGAATGGTCTAGGAGTTCGCGATACAAATTTATTATATCTTCGTAGTCTACGGCAATTTGAACATGAGGTAATAATTCTTGTTTACTAACGCGTCGTAATTCCGGAAAAATGCTGGTAAAAATTTCTTCTTTTTTTCGAATATCATTTAAAATATTTTGTGGATCACTAGCTTTATATACAGGACGGCTAGGATTTTTTTTATCCACGAGCAACATCTTTTTTGTGAGCAATGATTCGCACGCTAAATAAGCCGTGGGTCTTTTGATTTTCGCAGCTTTAGCGAGTTGGGAAATATTTGAAGCTCCAAGTTGTAAGGTCGCCAAAAAAAGCTTGGCTTCGTTTGCACTTAAGCCGATTTCTTGCAACGCCTTTTTTATTTTGTCATTCATATTGAATCGCTATGAATCTCTTATTATTATTTAATCTCATTTTATAGTAATTGTCAAGATTTCTGACACTTTACCTGTTGGCTAATTGGGGATATCATTAAGGTATGAATATTCAACAAAATATAAAAATTATTAATAATAAAATTTATAGCATTAACCCCAATGCTAAATTAGTAGCGGTCACAAAAAAACACTCGGCTGAACATATTAATACAGCTATTGCTGCCGGTGTTCAATATATCGGTGAAAACAAATGGCAAGAATTTGAAAGTAAATTTGTAAAAACTCGATTAATCGCGTCTTTACAAGAACGAGTTAAATTTCATTTCATCGGACATTTACAAACCAACAAAGTGAAGCATGTTGTTAAATATTTCAATTGTATTCAGAGCGTAGATAGTTTCGCCATAGCCCAGGTTATTAATAATGAATGCGCTAAAATTAACAAGATCATTGATATCATGGTAGAAGTAAATGTAAGTGTTGATGAAAATAAACACGGAATCGTAAAACAGAATTTAAAAGTATTGCTTCCTAAATTAGCTGAATTTAAAAATATAAATTTAATCGGTTTCATGACTATTACTGCTCTGCAGGATAAGAAAACCACTAGAGAGGATTTTAGAAAAATGAAACAAATGTTTGATATGTATAAAGACGAATATGGATTAACCGAGCTATCCATGGGTATGAGTCAGGATTATGAAATTGCTTTGGAATGTGGTGCAACTCTGGTGAGAGTTGGGACAAAGATATTTTCTTAAATAAACCCTAATTAAAGTCAGGGCCTATTTATTTTTTTAGGCCCTCAATTTATTGGGGGTATAAAAAATTAAATAATATATTTCTTTCCGGCTTTCCAGGCCATATTAAACATGGTGCGATAAGTTTGGGCAATAGCAGCTGATTCTATAATAGTGGAGAAGATTTGTTCGTCTACAGAAAATATGACTACTGTGTTTCCAAAAATCATATTATCACATTGAAAACTTCCGTCAGATCTAATTAATCTGATTTCATGATTAGGGTTAATGCGGTGGGCTTGGCGGAAATATCTTCTGGTTTCAGGGTCATTGTTTCCTACTTCTCTAATTCTATTTTTTGATTTAGCCATTACTTTCATAAAATAATCTTGTACTTCATCTTGAAAATATTTACTAGCTTCTTTTAGCGCACCGAAAATTAATAATTCTTCTTTAGGATGGTTAGCTATGAAATTAAAAATGCCGTTATAGACATTAGCCACGCTTTGATTTCCTTCAGCGATTTTAATATTTGGTTTTTTAGGATCAATGTTATAAATAGCTTCTAAAGAGGGCAGGATAGAATTAACTACTTCTTCTTGCATTTTTAAACCAGAAAGTAAACGCCCCGGCTCCTCAGCTTTAAAAAAAGTTTTATGAGCTTTTTTGGTTTTTGTAACTAACCCTCGTTTCTCTAAATTTTCTAAAAGCAAATAAACGCTTGGTCTCTTAAGATCAGCGTGTTTAGCGATATTCAAAACTGTTTCCCTGCCTAGCTGAAGACAAGACAAATACACTTTTGCTTCGCTGTCTGATAAGCCCAATCTTGTTAAGTCTTTGGCTAGATCCATAATACCTCACCCCCGGCCCCCTCTCCGCTTCCGGAGAGGGGGAATTTTTTAGTTATTATATTATGTGTACAACTTAGCAAATTGGTGTATTTTGTCAATTATTATAACAACATTTATTTATAAATTTAGCTAATTTCAGCCAAATATATTTTAAAAAATGCTAATTCTGTCATATCTGTTGACAGCCATTTCCAGGGGCGTAAAGTGGGGCTGCATGAAACAACGGGGAATAAAATGCAGTATGAAATTGACTTTTATGAAGAAAGAAGGATCAGATTTCTGGATCTCTCCGAAATAAAGGCCAGAGAGATATTCACTTTTTATGATCCCAGTTTCTGGACATGGCTGTGGTTACTGCTCCTCTGGGATAGAGGAGCGGCTTTTGTCGAGGTCGTCAACGGCCAAGATGAGAGAAACTTCCATGTCTTAATGGAGAAACCTCCAGATGTTGTTTTCCTGAGAACATGGCGACCCCCTTTCCTGAAAGGAAAGGTCGCTGTGATTGCTCGAGCTCTAGTGGGATAGGGGGGAGCTGCAATTCATGAGGACATGGGTTGCAGCACATACTTATGACTATGAAAAGATTCGTGGCTATAAGTATGAGATTATTTTTGCCTTGATTTTAAGCTAAAATTTTGATATAATTAATTTATAAATATAAAATTATGAATCCAGCTGAACCAAGATGGCCGTCTCCAGCCGTTCAACCAGAAGAAAAAATTGAACAGAGAGAAGTGGAGCCTTTGGGAAGTTTTTTATCTTTTTCAGAAAAAGAAATTGAACAAAGAGATCCCTCTGATGAAGATTTTATAATAATGAGATATGCACGTTATCTGGGTCCGGAAATACCTCCTAAATATGATCATAAAAATCCAAAAAAATTGATAACACCAGCTATAAAACATGGAGACTTAGTTGTAATAGGGTCAAAAAATTCAATAATACCGCCCAGGAAAAGAGGGGCTATTATTCAAAAAGAAAGAGGGCTAAGGCAGCCGGTGGATCCAGATAATTTACAGGTGCAACGTCTGAGTCATGGTGGTTATTCTAGCGAGGCGACCTATGTCGGTCCAGATAAGGGCGCAGCACCATCGAATAGCCGGATGTATATAGGATGGGAAGATTCTCGATTACGACCCGGACAAAAAGTAACTTTATTACAATACGAAGAAGGATACCCAGGAACGGCTACTATTGTTAGGTTGGGAGTAGCAGAATATGGAGGCGGAGATGAAACAGTCGAATTAAGACAGTTGCAAAGATTACATCCAAGAGAAATTTTAGAAATATTAGATGCAGAACAAGAAAAAGAACGAAAAGAATTGCAATCAAAGCCAGGAAGTCGAGAGCTTACCCCAGATGAAAAAACAGCAACAGCAAACATAATCACTGAATTAGATATCAGTCCGGAAAAAGCTTTGACTGCGATAGATAGTTGCACAGGAGAGTCTGGGTTATCTAAAGAAGACTTAATAAGATTTGTCGCAAATGATTTATGTGAAAATCTTACCACTCCAAAAACTTTGGAAAAATTTTTAACTTTAATTGAATTAATAGTTGCTCAGGAATATCTTTTAGATCATGAGATTTCCTTTATAGTTGGACATTTTGTTGAGGAAGCCGCGTTGGTTTTAGAACAACCTGTTTTAGAAAGAGTATTACAAAGATTAGATACTATTTACACTAGAAGCATTCCAGATGAGAGCGAAAGCTGGGTTGAAAATTTGTTACAAAGAAAACAAGATGAATTAACCAAGAGTATAAATTCTGAAATAATATCCTTTTTTACTAGCGAAAATGTCAGAAATGTAGCTGGCAATTGTTCTATAGAACAAATTGATAAAATGGCACGAATAGCCAAAAGTCGTTTTGGTAGAAGTCGTGATGATATGGATAAAATCCTAAGAAATCTTCGCTATAGAATAAGCTCAATAAAAAGAGACGCTGAATTACGTTACAAAGTCGCACATGCACTTGACGAATTTGATCATAAAATATATGAAAAAACAAAGTGGCACATAGAAGCACAGGCTAAACCGTGGCAGGATCTTTATGATGAGATCATAGCTCGATAAAATACAATAAAGCCTAGGTCCGTTAGTTGCCGGAGTTTTTTTGTTAATGTATAATAAGCACAAATGCTAGCCAATATACTTTTTTTAATATTATTAATCTTTTTATCAGGATTTTTTTCTAGTGCTGAAATTGCACTATTTTCTTTGAATGTGGCAAAAGTTAGAAATTTAGTTGATAAGAAAAAGAAAAATGCTAAAAAATTAGAGTACCTGAAAAATAATGCTGGCAAAGTATTAATTACAATATTAATCGGAAATAATCTAGTTAATATTGGTGCCGCCTCTCTGGCAACTGTAGTGGCGATAAACGCGCTTGGTTCTGTGGGCGCCGGCGTGGCTACTGGTATTATGACATTGCTCATATTAATATTTGGTGAAATTTTACCCAAATCTTTAGCGCAAAAAAATCCGGCTCAATTGTCATTATTTATGACGCCAGTATTATTAATATTATTTTATCTGCTATATCCAGCTTCTTATTTTTTGTCAAAACTTTCCCGGGCTATTTACGAACTGGCTGGCGGGCAGGAAGACAAACCGGCTCATGAAGAGGAAGTTAAAGCCTTGGTAGAGCTGGGTGAAGAACAGGGCACTGTAGAAAGAGATGAAAAAGAGATGATTAAAAATATTTTTTTATTAAACGATATTAAAGCCGAAGATATCATGACAGTTCGGAGCGAAATGATCAGTTTTGAATCCAACCAAATCTTAGGCGATGTGTTAAATGTTATTAATCAAACCGGTCATTCGCGCTTCCCAGTATATTTTGGCAGTGAAGACAATGTTAAAGGAATTCTATTTGCCAAAGATGTTTTGGAATATCTTTCTTTTTCGTGTGAACGGCGCGATATTAAAATTAAAGAGTTAATGAAGCCGGCTTTATATATACCTGAACAAAAACCTTTGGATTCTTTGTTAAGAGAGTTTCAAAAAAAACACATTCATATTGCGGCGGTGGTTGATGAACATGGGGATGTTACCGGTATTGTTACACTGGAAGATTTATTGGAAGAAATTGTTGGCGAAATAAGTGATGAAACTGATGTTGATGAAAACACAATCCAGCGTCTTGATAAAAAAACCATTATTGCTGACGCCAGTACAGCTGTAGGGCATATAAACCGTTTTTTTAATGTCCATTTATCTGATGATGAGTATGAGAGTATTGCTCATATAATATTAGAACAAACCGGTCGGTTTCCACAAAAAAATGACGAACTAACAATAAATAAAGTTAGAATTATTATTGAAGAAGCCGAGGACAGAAGAATCAAAAGAGTTAAGTTGATAAAACTAATCTAAAATGTTAAAATGTTTGGGCTAAAAACTCTTCGACAAAAACGTATCGAAAGGTTTCTAATAATTAATTTTCATAATAAATGTCGTTAGAATTTACAGATCAAAACTTCGAACAAGAAGTAATTAATGCAAAAGAACCAGTGCTAGTTGATTTTTGGGCTGCCTGGTGTGGGCCATGCCAAATGTTGAAACCTATTATCGATGAATTAGCCAAAGACAACAAAGCAAAAGCAATTAAGATTGGCAAGCTGGATGTCGATGCTAATTCGGAAATGGCGCAAAAGTATCAGGTCATGAGTATCCCAACTATAATCTTTTTTAAAGACGGAAAACCTGTTAATCAATTAATGGGCGTTCAATCTAAAGATAGTTTACAAAAAGAAATTGATAATCTTATATAAATTAACATAGCTCGTCAGGAGACTCGCTGTTTTTGGATAATATATCTAAGATTCGAGATTTTTACGAGTTTTTATAAACCATATGTATGATGTAATTATTATTGGTGGCGGACCGGCCGGCCTTACGGCTGCTCTTTATGCCTCGCGCCGAACTTTAAAAACTTTAATTTTATCCAAAGATCTTGGTGGCCAGATGGCGACCACTACTGATATTGAAAATTATCCTGGTTTCAACGAACCAATAAACGGTTTTGAATTAGCCAACCGAATGAAAACCCAAGCAGAAAAATTTGGTGCAGAATTTAAATTTGGTGATGTTAGTAAAATTGAAAAGAAAGATAATAAATTTATTATTTATTATAACAACGAAACTGTTGAAACAGACAGCGTAATTTTAGCTTTTGGCTTAACTCCTCGAAACCTCGATGTTTCGGGTGAACAGACGTATAAGAATAAAGGTGTTACTTATTGTGCTAATTGTGACGCACCACTTTACCGTAATAAAAAAGTAGCCGTGGTTGGTGGCGGAAACAGCGCACTCGACGCGGCAGATTATTTATCTAAAATTGCGACTCATGTTTACCTTATTCATCGGCGCGATGCGTTTAGGGCTGAGGAAGTGATGGTAAAAGAAATTGTGAACAATAAAAATATTACTATTTATTACGACAGCGCCATTACTGAAATCAAAGGCGAACAATTTGTAAAATCTATCAATATTAAAAATTTAAAAACTGAAGCAAATGAAGACGTACAGGTGGATGGAGTATTTATTGAAGTGGGACGTATGGCGGCCACTGGTTTCTTAGAAGGTTTAGTGGAATTAAATGATCGAAAAGAAGTAGTGGTTAATCATAAAGGCTGTACCAATACAGAAGGTATTTTTGCGGCCGGCGATCTTACTAATGTTAATCAAAAACAAATTGCTATTGCTACCGGTGAAGGTGTAAAAGCGGCGTTAGCGGCTTATACATATTTATTAAAAAAGCGCGGTCAGGCGCAAGCCGGAGTTGATTGGGGTAAAAAATAATCGTTTTGTTTTTTTATCTTTAATATTATTAATCATGCCAAAAATATCTAAGCGTGCTACTAATATGCCAGCGTCGCCTCTTCGTAAACTGGTTGGTTTGGCTGAACAACGGAAAAAGCAGGGCATTAAAGTTTACCATTTAAACATTGGCCAACCCGACATTAAAACCCCAGCCCCTTACTACCGGGAATTAAAGAAGTTTAAACAGAATCCCACAGCTTATGCACAGTCGCAGGGTTTAGAGATAACTCGATTGGCATGGCAAAAATATTTTAAAACAGTCCGAATCAATTTAAAGCCTGAAGAAATTATTATTACGCAAGGTGGGTCTGAGGCGCTCATCTTTGCCATGTGTGCCGTGGCCGATCCGGGCGAAGAGATCCTGGCCTTTGAACCATTTTATACAAATTACAATGGCTTTGGTTCTATCGGCGGAATAAATATTAAAGCCGTCACACTAAGTATTAAAAATGGTTTCCATTTACCATCTAATAAAGAAATTGAAAAATCCATTACCCCTAAAACCAAAGCTTTTATTTTTACCAACCCATCTAATCCTACAGGCACGGTGTTTAAAAAAGCTGAACTTGCTAGATTAGTGAAATTGGCTATTAAACATAATTTATTTATTATTACCGATGAGACATATCGGGAATTTTCTTTTACGGGTGAAAAATGTTTTTCACTCATGAATTTTAAAACAGCCCAAGACAGAGTAATTTTAGTGGATAGTGCATCAAAAAGATTTAATGTTTGCGGGGCACGCATTGGCGCCATAGCTAGCCATAATACAGAAGTGATGCAAGCTGTATTAAAATTTTGCATGGCACGTTTATCGGTTTCAACCATAGAACAATTAGCCGTGGTTCCCATTCTCGAAAATTCTCAGAAATATATTACCCCGGTCATAAGCGAATATAAAAAAAGACGCGACGTTGTTTATGAAGCTTTAAAAAAAATACCCTGTCTTACCTTTTCCAAACCCGAAGGCGCGTTTTATATTGTTTGTGGTTTACCCGTGAAATCCAGTGAAAATTTTGCTAAATGGTTGATAGAAAAATTCGATTATCAGGGTGAAACAGTTTTGTTGGCACCGGCACCGGGTTTTTACGCAACTAAAGATTTAGGGGTCAATCAAGTGCGCTTAGCTTATGTGTTGAAAACCAGTGCACTAAAGAGGGCTTTATTTATTTTGCAAAAAGCGTTAGAATCTTATTATTAAACAATTAATTTAATCAATAAAAGAATTATGGCGAAAATCAATCCGTTCAAAAATGCTTTGGCTCAGCTTAAAAAAGCAGCTGATCTTATGGATTTAGATCCAGAAGTTTATGCCAGATTGCAAAAACCCAAGAAAGAAATTCATGTTTCCATTCCAGTGCGAATGGATGACGGTAGCTTAAAAGTTTACGAGGGTTATCGTGTTCAATATGATAACACTCGCGGTCCTAATAAGGGCGGTATTCGTTTTCATCCTGACACCGATATCAATGAAGTAAAAGCTTTGTCTTTTTGGATGACTTTTAAATGTGCAACCGTTGGCATTCCCATGGGCGGCGGCAAAGGCGGTGTAACCGTTAACCCTAAAGAGCTTAGCCAGACAGAATTAGAAAGATTATCTCGGGGTTTTATTAGAGCTTTAAGTCGAGATTTAGGACCTGCGATAGACGTTCCGGCTCCGGATGTTTATACAACACCGCAGATTATGACTTGGATGATGGACGAATATTTTATGTTAAATAATGGTGAGTATGCGCCGGCCATTATTACTGGAAAACCTTTAGCTGTCGGTGGCAGTGAAGGTCGTGGATATTCAACTGCTCAAGGCGGGGTTTATGTAACTTTAGAATTAGCCAAAAAGATGAAACTTAAAAAAGGCTCGTCTGTAGTAATTCAGGGCTTCGGTAATGCCGGTTCTTATATGGCGAAAATTTTACATAAAAAAGGTTATAAAATTATCGCTGTTTCCGATTCCAAAGGTGGTATTTTAGATCCTAAAGGCTTAGATCCAGTAAAAGTTGAAGAACACAAAAAGAAAAATGGTTCAGTGCAAGACTATGCAGGATCAAAAAACATTACCAATAAACAGATCCTAGAAGTTAAATGCGATATTTTAATTCCGGCCGCATTAGAAAATGTAATTACCAAAGAGAACGCTGGTAAAGTAAAAGCCAGGGCTGTAGTAGAATTAGCAAATGGACCTACAACACCAGAAGCTGATGAAATTTTTGCTAAAAAGAAAATTTTATTAGCACCGGATATTTTAGCTAATGCTGGTGGTGTAACAGTTTCTTATTTTGAAGGTGTGCAAAATACTTACAATTATTATTGGTCCGAAGCCGAAGTGTTAGCTAAATTAGAACCTATTATGGTTAATAATTTTAATGCTATCTGGAAGCTTCATGAAAAATATAACTGTGATTTAAGAACGGCCGCTTACATTTTAGCAACTGGCAGAATCGCAGATGCCATGAAACTTAGAGGGTTTTAATAACTCTTCTTTAAAACAACATGCAGAAGGCGCGGTTCCGGAATCGCGCCTCCATGTTTTTATAATAAATCTAACAAGTCTTTATTATTAACTAATTCAAATTGATCTAAATTTTCCGAAGCATACTGCAAAGCGTTTTCGTAAAATTCCCACATGGATTGAGTATAATCAGCCGGTCTTATTCTTATTTGTTTTTGTCCAGCTGATGTGTCGTAAGGTGGTTGCAGAGGCAGGGTCTTTTGGCTGTCTTGCCAGTAAACCGGCCAGAAGGGAGTGTCTTCGGTATAATAATTGTTTTCATGCATTTTAATGTTTATAAACAAACCACCTCTTTTTTGATTGCCGATGCTGTTTGCAATTAATTCTTGAGCTGTAATGTCGTTGTGCATATAGGCTCTATTTTGCTCGTACCATTTTATTTCAACATTCTCGGGTCGGTAATAAAGATAATCACTTTTATCACCAAGCTTAATTTCTTGTCCATGAATGATTTTAAAGGTTGCACCTTTATCTGCATAAACTTTTTCTACATCATTTTTAGTAACACCCACTGCCAGTGGCGCATAACCAAAAGTGTCTTTAATCAACTGATATCCTCCTGGCTTGCTTTCTATGTACTGACCAGTTTCTAAGTTTAACGCATGCTCTTCGTAATCAATTAACTGATTTCTATCTTTCAACAAAAAAGTAAAACCGGAAGACATAGGATGCGGTGCTCGCACATGATAAGACACGGCAACTAAGCTAGAAGATTTAATTTTTTCGATAACTTCTGGATAGTCTGCTAAATAAACTTGCATAACTTGATCGTCTAAATAAATATCTAAAGGAACATTATACTTTTCATGGAGGTTAATTGTTTTAATAACCGCATCAGCGCTTTTATCCGGGAAAACCCAGTCATGAACATTTAAGGTAAACATTAAATAATCCTTGGTTTGTTCTTTTTTATTGTTTTTGTTAACAACTGTGTTGTTATCGGTGTTTGATTGTGCTGTTTTTGGCATCTGCTCTTTTTTATCGGCCGTACAACCAATAATGGTAATTGACAGAGCGATAAATAGAATTAAGAGATAGTATTTCTTCATATTGATTTATTTTAGATAATTTTGCTATAATGTAACTATGCCATATGAAACAGTAATGTTCAATGTATTAAATATTTTACAACGCGCCGGTGTTAAACGGGGCGATGTTATTGCTGACCTTGGAACTGGGCGCGAAGGGCGCATGGCATTAGCATCATCAAATATTATTGGTGAAGATGGTATCGCATATGCCGTGGATATTGTAAAAAGCATTCTGCCGGCCTTACAAACTAAAGCCGCGATTCATGGTATAAAAAATATGCAAACTGTTTGGAGTGATTTAGAAATTTACGGTGCTACAAAAGCCATTAGCGATAATAGCTTGGACGTGGGTTTTTTAGTAACCACATTGTTTCAGTCGAAACGCCATGGTGACATGGTTCGTGAAAGCATCCGCATGATAAAGCCAACCGGAAAATTAGTTGTTGTAGACTGGAAGTCTGATCAAAAATCACCGCTCGGTCCGCCAATCGATATGCGAGTTTCACCCAATCAAATTAAAGAGATTTGCCAAGAATTGGGTTTAAAGCTCATCGATGAATTTGAAGCCGGGCAGTGTCACTGGGGTTTGATTTTTGAGAAATAGTTTGATAGCATAGTATTAAAAGCAAAATAAACGGGCGCTCATAGCGTTTTTTTATTTTATCGAAGGGTTTGACACTAATTATGTACAATCAACAATTCGGCAAGGTCGGTGAGGCTATTGCCACTAAATATTTAATCAGTAAAAAATTCAACATTATTGAAACCAACTTTTTTACCAAGTGGGGTGAAATTGATATTGTGGCTGAAAGAGATAATCGTTTACATTTTATTGAAGTTAAAACCAGAGCCACTTTGCGTTATGGTCGCCCCGAACAAGCCGTCACTCGTTCTAAATATCAAAAAGCTAAACGCGCTGTGACCATATATTTACGCCAACACCCAGAACATTTACAATTTATTTATCAAATAGATATTCTGGCTATTATCTATTCGTCTTACAATAATCAAGCGCGGGTTAGATTTTTTGAGAATATTTTGTTAAAATAAAAGTCCACCCGTTAATTATTAATAATATTTATTTATGTCGAAAATTGTAATTGCTTTAGGCGGTAATGCTATTCAAAGTGCTAATGAAAAAGGAACTTATGAAGAACAAAGAAATAACATTCATAAAACCATGGAAAAAATTGCCGAGCTTAGAAAAGCCGGGCATGAAGTTGTGCTCACTCATGGTAATGGTCCGCAGGTTGGTAATTTACTGATCCAGCATCACGCCGGAAGAGATCAGGTTTGTGCGTTGCCTATGTTTATGTGTGGCGCGCAAACTCAGGGGCAGATTGGTTATTTAATTCAACAAAGTTTAAAAAATATTTTAGGTGACACGGCTAACGTAGCAACAATCATTACTCAGGTAGCAGTTGATGCCAAGGATTCATCTTTTCAAAATCCATCTAAACCAGTTGGTCCATTTTATAAAGAAAAAATATCTGACGACATGATTGAAGATGCCGGCCGGGGTTTTAGAAGAGTCGTGCCATCACCTATTCCAGATCATATCGTGGAGTTAGACGTTATAAAAAAATTAATTGATAATGATGTTTTGGTAATAGCTTCAGGTGGCGGTGGTATACCGGTGGTTAAAAAAGAAAATGGTTACGAAGGCGTGGACGCAGTAATTGATAAAGACCGTGCCGGTCAATTATTAGCGCGCGAACTAGAGGCTGACATCTTTATAGTTTTAACTGATGTAGAAAAAGTGGCGTTAAATTATAATACTCCTGAACAAAAAGATTTAAATTCTCTAACCGTCGATGAAGCTAAAAAATATATTGTCGAGGGTCATTTCGCTAAAGGATCCATGTTGCCAAAAATAGAGGCGGCTATTGAGTTTTTGGAAAAAGGTCATGGCGAGAAAGTAATTATTACCCACCCCTTTAAAATATTAGAAGCTTTGTCCGGCGAAACCGGAACCCAAATAATTAATTAATAATATTAAATAAATAAACACTATGAAACATTTGCTTTCACTAGCCGAGTGGCAACCCCAAGAAATTAATGAGGTTTTAGACCTGGCCATCACTATGAAAAAAAATCCTGATGATTATCGCGAAGTAATGAAACACAAAACATTAATGATGATTTTTGAAAAACCGTCACTGCGTACCAGAGTTAGTTTTGAAGTTGGCGCCACACAGTTAGGCGGGCATGCTATTTATTATGATGTCTCAACTTCACCATTAGGTAAAAAGGAAACCATCGAAGACACAGCTAAATGTTCAGGGCGTTTTGCAGATGTAATCATGGCGCGCATGTTTCACTTTTCAGATATTAAAGCGCTGGCTGATAATGCCGGCGTACCGGTAATCGATGCTTTGTCTGAACAAAATCATCCTTGCCAAATTATGGCTGATTTACAAACCATTAAAGAAAAAAAAGGCGAACTGAAAGGATTAAAAATCGCTTACTTTGGAGATTGCGAAAACAATGTTACCTATTCGCTTCTACACGGCGCGGCTTTAACTGGCATGAATATTGATGTGGCCTGCCCGGAAAATGAAGAAGTTAAACCCAAACAACAGTTTGTTGATGAAGCTAATGAGATTGCTAAAATTACCGGTTCGGTAATTAGAGTTTTACACGACGCAGCTGAAGCCGCTAAAGATGCTGATGTAATTTATACGGATTCCTGGATGAGTTATCATGTAGCCAAAGACAGAGAAGCCGAGCGCAAAGCCCTGCTGATGCCGTTTCAGGTTAATGCCGATTTAATGAAACATGCTAAAGCTGATGTACTATTTATGAATTGCTTGCCGGCCATGCGCGGATATGAACAAACTGCTGAAGTAATCGATGGCCCTCAATCAATAGTTTTTGATCAAGCTGAAAATCGTTTGCACGCGCAAAAAGCGATTTTAAAATATTTATTAGATCGAATATAATAATATTCTCATGATAATAAACTAGCCCCTGGCTTTGTGCCAGTGGGCTAGTTTATTTTATATTTAAAATCATTTATTTATAAAAAGGGTGAGACAACGTGCTATTAGAATTGGTATTCTTAAGCGCGTTGTCTGAGATGTTCCTTTTTGGTAGCCGCAATCCCTAGGGGATGAGGCAAAGGAACTCTCCTGATATATATAAACACGTAGTGTAATATATCAGCACAGACACATATAATTGGCCGAAGTAAGGGCAGAAAATAATTCTGTTTATTTTCTATCCACACTTCACTCATTTATTTCATGTCTATTCCCTCCGGAATGTATTGAAAAGAACGAAAAATCCGCTTTATTTGCGGACTTGTATTAACTGACGAGTTCTTTATTTTTTATCAATTAGTATTAATCCGCAACATATTAAAACATAAGCATAAAAGACGAATGCCAGAAGTTTTTTCAGTAATGTTTTGGATTATTTGGTTCATATTATCTTCACCCTAGCACAATATTGTTAATTTGTCAATGGTTGAAAAATGAAGATTGACAAATAACTAGTCGCATAGTATGATTTGACATGTATATTAACTAGTATATTCCCAATACTAGTTTTTTTATTAAATAAATAATAATCAACATGATTAACACAGCCGATTTAAGCGCTGCCATGAAACAGATATGCGAAGAAAAAGGAGTTTCCTTTGCTTCGGTTATCGAAACCATTGAAAGCGCTTTGGCCGTAGCGTATCGTAAAGAATTTTCAAAAAAAGGATACGATATTCGCGCCGAATTTAATCCTAACGATGGCTCCTCACGTCTTTATGAAGTAATGACCGTTGTTTCTGACGAGCTTTATAAAGAATATGAAAAAGAGAAAGACATGGATCCGGAAGAACGAGAAAAGATTTTAGCACTGGAAAAAGAAGAAATGTATAAAGCGCAGGAAGCCGGTGAAGAATTTGAAAAAAAAGAACGCTTCAATGTAAAAACCGATATTGCACTATCTGAAGCTAAGAAAATAAAATTCGACGCTATCTTAGGCGATGAATTAAAAACTGAACTAGAAACTCCTACTGGCTATGGTCGGATGGCTGCCCAAACCGCTAAACAAGTAATTATTCAGAAATTACGTGAAGCTGAAAGAGAAACATTATTTAACACTTATAAAGACCGGGCTGGTGAAATTATTAATGGTATCGTGCAAAGAGTTGAAGGTCGCATGGTGTTTATAGATTTAGGTCAGGCTGTAGCCATGTTGCCACCGTCTGAACAAATTCCGGGTGAACAATACCGTT
This sequence comes from Patescibacteria group bacterium, assembly GCA_043798935.1. Lineage (GTDB taxonomy): Bacteria > Patescibacteriota > Patescibacteriia > UBA9570 > JAHJKD01 > JAZDOC01. Next base: position 46,715 of record JAZDOC010000002.1, on the reverse strand, counting down.
CAGGTCAAAGAATAAAAGTTTTATTATTGTCAGTTGAAAAAACAAATAAAGGACCAGAAATGATGGCTTCTCGTTCGCATGGTGATTTAGTAAAAGAATTATTTGTGGCCGAGGTTCCTGAAATTGAAAACGGTACTATCGAAGTGAAATCAGTAGCCCGTGAAGCTGGTTCAAGAACAAAAATTGCTGTTATAGCCCACGACGACAGCATCGATCCGATTGGTTCATGTGTTGGTCAACGTGGTACCAGAGTGCAAACCGTGATCGGCGAATTGAATAGTGAAAAAATAGACATCGTAGAATACAGTGAAGATCCGGTAAGATTCATTATTAATGCTTTATCTCCGGCCAAAGTTATTTCAGTTAAGTTAAATGATGAAGAAAAGATAGCCGTAGCTGAAGTTAAAGAAGATCAGCTTTCTTTAGCCATTGGTCGCAGTGGTCAAAATGTTCGCTTAGCTTCCAAATTAACTGGTTGGAAAATTGATGTTCGTAAAGATGAAGAATCAGTTAATAAAGAAACCGATGCCGAAAATTCTAATGAAGATGATGATGACAAAGAGCCAGTGGAAGAAGTCGTGGAAGAAAAAGAAAATTAATTATTTAAAATATTAATATTATTAAATTCTATGAGTAACTCGATCATCTTTGCTTTAGTAAGCTCTGTCATTGCCATCGTCTATGGTGCAGTGCTTATTCGTATGATTTTAAAAAGACCAGCCGGATCAGATAAAATGCAAGAAATTGCTGCTGCTATTCAAGCTGGCGCAAAAGCGTATTTAAACCGTCAGTATAAAACCATTGCCGTTATCGCCGTGGTGTTATTTGTATTGTTATGGTTAATATTAAACTTAAACACAGCATTAGGATTTTTAGTGGGAGCCGTCTTTTCAGCTCTAGCTGGATATGTGGGCATGAATGTTTCGGTGCGAGCTAATGTTAGAACCACAGAAGCTGCCCGTACTGGACTGAAAGAAGCTTTACAAGTTGCAGTTCAGGGAGGCACGGTGACAGGTTTATTAGTAGTTGGTTTAGCACTGCTTGGTGTGGCCGGATTTTTTGCTATATTCGGCGATGTTAAAGCATTAATAGGTTTAGGTTTTGGCGGAAGTTTAATCTCGGTTTTTGCTCGTTTAGGTGGCGGTATTTACACCAAAGCCGCTGATGTCGGTGCTGATCTAGTTGGTAAAGTCGAAGCTGGTATTCCAGAAGACGATCCACGTAATCCAGCTGTGATTGCCGATAACGTTGGTGATAACGTTGGTGATTGTTCGGGTATGGCCGCTGATTTATTTGAAACCTATGCCGTTACTTCAGTAGCCGCTATGTTGCTTGGCTCATTAGCTTTTAAAGGTTTTGATAATGCATTATTATTCCCCTTAGTTCTTGGTGGCATTGCTATTTTAGCATCTATCGTTGGCACATGGTTTATTCGATTGGGAAAAACCAAAAATATCATGAATGCTTTATATAAAGGTTTAGCTGTTTCTGGAATTTTAGCTGGCATTGCTTTTTATCCTGTCACTAAATGGTTAATGGTTGATAATGGAATTTATAATGTTAATGAAATTTATTTTTCGGCATTAATCGGATTAGTTGTGACAGCCGGCTTGGTTTTAATCACAGAGTATTATACTTCTACAAAATATAAACCTGTGCGTTCCATTGCTAAGGCTTCCGAGTCTGGCCACGGTACCAATGTTATTCAAGGTTTAGCAGTATCTATGAAATCTACCATGCTTCCAGTACTTGTAATTTCAGCTGGTATTTTAGCAGCTTATTACTTTGCCGGTCTTTACGGCATTGCTGTAGCCGCCATGAGCATGCTGTCTATGGCTGGTATTATCGTGGCTATTGATTCTTACGGCCCTATAACCGATAATGCTGGTGGTATTGCCGAAATGGCAGAATTACCAAAAGAAGTGCGCGATATCACAGACCCTTTAGATGCAGTCGGTAATACAACTAAAGCTGTTACCAAAGGCTATGCTATTGGTTCGGCTGCACTGGCTGCTCTAGTATTATTTGCTGCCTATACTCAAGAGTTCGCAGATTTAGGTCACACTTTAAAATTTGTTTTAGAAGATCCGAAAGTTATAGTAGGCTTATTTATTGGTGGTTTATTGCCATATTATTTTAGCGCTTTATCCATGGAAGCTGTTGGTAAAACAGCGGGTAAAGTAGTTAATGAAGTGCGGCGTCAATTTAAAGAAATCCCAGGTATCATGGCTGGTACTGCCAAACCAGATTATGCACGTTGTGTAGACATTGTTACTAAAGCGGCAATCAAACAAATGATCGTGCCGGCTTTAATCCCGGTATTAGTTCCAGCTATAATTGGTTTTGTTTTAGGCCCGGTTGCTTTAGGTGGTTTATTAGTTGGTAGTATCGTCACTGGAATATTTGTGGCCATCTCCATGACGTCAGGTGGAGGCGCTTGGGACAATGCTAAAAAATACATCGAAAATGGAAATCATGGTGGTAAAGGTTCTCCGGCTCATAAAGCCGCTGTTACCGGTGATACCGTAGGCGACCCTTACAAAGATACAGCCGGTCCAGCTATTAATCCCATGATTAAAATTTTAAACATCGTAGCTTTGTTATTAGTATCATTATTAATTTAATCTATAAGGCATGAAAATTGATAAAAAAGAATTAGCCGACCGTAAACTAGAATTATTGGTTGAACTCGACAATACCGACGTAAAACCATTCCTAGCCAAAGCGGCGTTAAAAATTTCTCAAGAGGTTAGCATTCCAGGGTTTCGTAAAGGCAAAGTGCCTTATGATATTTTAAAGCAACATGTTGGAGAAGCCACTATTTACGAAGAAGCTTTTTATAACATCGTTAATAAAACTCTGCCCGAGATAGTTAAAAAAGAAAACATCGATTTTGTTGGTCAGCCCAAAGTGGACGCCGAGAAAATCGCTCCGGGAAATCCCGTAGTATATAAAGTTACTTTCGTCTTGATGCCTAAAATAAAATTAGGTGATTACAAAACTTTAACAGTTAAAAAACAGGTTGTAAAAACCGATGAAGAAAAAGTTAAAAAAACTTTGGCTGATTTACGTAAGCTTCGCGCTCAAGAAAAATTAGTAGAACGAACTGCTAAAAAAGACGACAAAGTAGAAGTTGATTTCACTATCAAATTAGCCGGTGTGGTTATTGAGGGTGGACAAGGAAAAAAATACCCCATTGTTATTGGAGAGAAAAAGTTTATTCCTGGTTTTGAAGATAATTTAATGGGTCTAAAAACCGGTGAAACCAAGAATTTTAAAATTACTTTTCCCAAAGATTATTTCGAAAAGAAATTAGCTGACAGAGAATGTGATGTCGAAGCTAAGGTGCAAGCAGTTTATGAAATTACTTTACCCGAGCTTAACGATGAGTTTGCTAAAGGATTAAATTTTAAAACTTGGGCCGAATTGGAAAAACAAATTCGTGATAATATCAACATGGAATTAGAGCAAAAAGAAAAAGAACGATTGGAATTAGCAATTTTAGAAGAAATTATTTCTAAATCTACTTTTGATCCGATTCCAGAAGAGATGTTGGAAATCGAGATCCAGAAAATGATGCACGAATTTAAACACAATGTTGAAAATTCGGGTGGTAAGTTTGCAGATTATTTACAGCACATCAAAAAAACCGAAGATGACATTAAAAGAGATTTCCAACCTAATGCGGAAAAAAGAATTAAAACCGGCATGATCGCCAAGGCGGTCGCTGAAGCTGAAAAAATTGATGCTACCGACAAAGAAGTAGCCGAAGAAATTGAAAAAACTATTGCACCCTACAAAGATGAGCCCGACATGATCAAACAATTTGAAAGCGAACAGTATAAACGGTATGCAAAAAATATTTTGATTAATCAAAAAACTTTTGCATTATTGGAAAGCTTTGTTGTGGTATAATATATAGAACAATACATTAGAGTTTGTCCTGCAGAGACGCGATTAATCGCGTCTCTGCTTTTTATTATTTTACATTGTTTCATTTTGCATTTTTCGCGTTATTTCGAATGTTTCGAGCTTTCGTGTTTCTACTTTTCGTAATTCTGCTATAATAAACTCATGAATAAAATTGGTGCCCATGTTAGTGCTGCCGGCAAGCTATCTAATGCGCCCTTTAATGCTTATAAAGAAGGCTGTGAGTGTTTCCAGTTCTTTTCTCGTCCACCACAGGGCGGATCGGCTATAAAATTACATCCCGAAGATGTCGAATTATTTAAAAAGCGCTGTAGTCAATATAAATTAGAGAGTTATATCCACGCACCGTATTATATAAATTTCGCTTCATTAAATAGTCGCATTAAACAAAGCTCTATTTCCGTGGTTCGGGAAGAATTAGAGCGTGGTTCACAGTTGGGCGTAAAATATTTAATGACTCATTTAGGAACAGCCGCTGGTTATAAAAAACGTGATCAAGCCATTAATGAAGTTATTAAAAGTTTAAATGCATGTTTAAAAGGGTATGAGGGGAAAACCATATTTCTCATAGAGAACACAGCCGGTAGCGGAGAATTAATTGGTGGCGACTTTAAAGAACTGAAAACTATTTTACAGGGATTACAAAAACATCATGTTGGCATTTGTTTAGATGTTATGCATGCTTTTGGCTATGGGTATACGCCCCAAGAATTATTCAATGTTTTTGCAAAACAAATTGGAATGAAATATTTAAAACTTATTCATGCTAATGATTCCATGGTCGAACTCGGTTCTAAAAAAGATCGGCATGAACATATTGGCCAAGGGAAAATCGGCATTCACGGTTTTGCTTTATGGCTAACTGATAAACGAATCAAAAAAATAAACTTTATTTTAGAAACACCGATTGATAAACGTGTTAAAGATTTGAAGATATTAAAAAAATTGCGTTGTATCAATAAATAAAGTATAATTATTACTAATATGCAAGTAGCAATCATGGCTGATTTACACGATAATATAGTAAATTGGCGAAAAATTAATAATCTTTTAAAACAAAATAAGATTAACCAGCTCATTATTGCTGGTGATATTTGCACTGTTAAAACGCTCGATAAAATTGCCAAAGAATATATTGGCGATCTTTATATAATATTTGGCAACATGGATACTGATATCGAATCCATGAAAATGTTAGCTTCTAAATATGCGCAAATTAAAGAATATGACTTTCATGCCCAAATAAAAATTGACGATAAAACATTTTATGTTAGTCACCAGATAGAAGAAGTGATGGCGTTGTCTGAAAAAGATGATAATTATAAAATTTTGTGTTATGGGCATACGCATGAAATCAAAGAGCTTCGACAAGACAATTATTTATTAATTAATCCCGGTTCAGCCGGTGGCGTTTTTTCAACGCCATCGCTAGCCGTTTACGATACCAAACAAGATCAAGTAAAATTTTATAATTTATGAAAGAGTTTGCCGTGGGGTTAGTTTTAAGAGCAGGTAATATATTGATGAGAGATTTTCGGAAATTACAACCCGAACAAATTCGTTTTAAGAAAAAAAGAGAGCTGGTCACTAAGAGTGATTTAGATGTCGATAAATTTATGGTACGTAAAATTAAAGAAGCATTTCCAGACTACTCAATTTTATCTGAAGAAGAGGGCTTCCGTAAAAAGAAAAATAGTGATTACATGTGGGTGATCGATCCACTAGACGGTACAACAAATTATATTATGCGCCATACCTATTTTTGTATAACTTTAGCTTTATTAAAAAAGGGTGAACCAATTTTAGGTTTAATATACGCACCATATACACGCGAATTATTTGTGGCTGAAAAGGGAAAAGGCGCTTATCGCAATGAAGAAAGAATGCACGTTTCAAACGAAGGAAATTTACGCGATTCTTTTCTTACTTTCGCATACTCACATGATAAAAGTTCATTGCGGCGGGCTGTTGCCGCCTATCAGCAGTTTGAATTTGAAGCTCGTTCTATGCGTCATTTTGGTTCTTCAGCCCTCGAGTTAGCATTTGTGGCTGCTGGCAGAGTAGAGGCACAAATTATCACTCCACCGGTCAGAATATGGGACGTCGCCGCCGGAGTGCTAATGGTTAAAGAGGCTGGCGGTAAAGTGACGGACTTTCATGGTGATCCTCGGCGCATCGCTTATAATGGCCTTGTAGCTTCCAACAAAAAAGTTCATAGTAAAATATTGCAAATTATCAAAGCTAAAAAGATTTGACAATTCTGTAAAATTCAGTAAAATATAATTTGTGTTTAATTGAAAAATAAACGCCGCGGTGGTGAAACTGGTATACACGTTGGACTTAAAATCCAATGGGCTTAAAACCCGTGAGAGTTCGATTCTCTCCCGCGGCACAACTAATTTAAATATTATTAAAAGCCGTTGGGTAATAATTAACGTTATTTATGCCCTCAAAAAAATTACAGGACAATAAAGATACTCGTACAGCTCGAGTTAATATTGGTTTTCCACGCCAAAAACAAGACTGGAAAAAATTACCGGCTATTTATAGCAATAATAAATTATCCATTTATAATCAACCTGTGATTGAAGAATGGGAGCGTCCGTACATGCGCACTTTGGCGAAAATTGCCACTAGCCATAATGGAGTTATTATTGAAGTTGGGTTTGGTATGGGTATTGCGGCTGAATATATCGACGAAGCCGATGTTTACAAACATATTATTATTGAAGCCAATCACTCTGTGGCCGAAAGAGCCAGAGAGTTTGCCTGTAATGCTAAAAATCGCACCTATATTTTAGAGGGTTTTTGGCAGGAAGTAATTGATCAGATACTAGATGACAGTATTGATGGAATTTTGTGCGATACGTATCCGTTATCTGCTAAAGAATTACATAAAGATAATTGGAAATTTTTTCCCGTGGCTTTTAAAAAATTAAAAAGTGGTGGAGTTTTTACTTATTATTCAGATGAAGCCAAAGATTATAGTAAAGCACAGAGGCAAGCATTATTAAATGCTGGTTTTGCCAACGAAAATATATTCAGTAAAATTGTTGATGTAAACCCGCCAAGTAAGTGTTTATATTGGCAGGCTAAAACTTTTTTAGCGCCGATTGTTATTAAGTAGTTTTTTGTTTTGAAAATAAATGCTCATTGTCTTCAGCACGCATTTCAGCATAAACTGGTATAGTAGGCGAAGAACTATCATGGCATAAAATTCTTATATTCACACCAAACATTTCGACTGTTGTTCCGGGAATTAAATCTTGATCCAGCATATTAATTATAGGCTGATTATTTTTTACTGGTTGTTCGTTAGCTGGCAATGCTTCGCCGTTCCAATTTACCATGATATTTTTATTTTCCTGCCTGTGTTGGCCACCGGCTTGGATAGTAAAACCAATTCTTTTTACCCCTTTCATCAACATATTTTTTAGATCAAAAATAATGCTAGCTTTATCAAAGCCTATATTGCTGACGAATACATAATCATATGGAGCTAAATCACGACGAGTCATATGGAATAAACTTTTTTTTCTGATTCTGCTTCTTTGGCGCTGCAAAGATTTTTGGTATTTTGCGAATAATTCCGGATTACTGAGCAGAGGAATGATGTCAGCTAGTTTAATGCCACCCATGTATTGCCGATCGCGAAATACTTCATATGGCATACCCATGTTTTCCATGTCGTAAGAAAACAATAATGTTCGTGTTTCCGGATCAGTGGCTAATTGCAGAAATTGTTTTGCTTGAGGCGTCAGCAGCGGTTCAAGCGCATCGTAATTATCTGCTTGGAAAAAAACACGCGCTGTTTCCAGATTTTCAGGTTCATCTAAATTTGACAGGTCTGGAATTTTAAACATGTCTGAATATTGTTCCAAAGAAAGACAGTCGCTTTTTATAGCAGTTAGCTTTGCTTCAGTCATTACACAAGCAATAGCCGAAATATCAAAAGCATCTGTTTGTTCTGCCCCCATGCTTAAGAAAAATAATGGCAAATCACCGCTGCCGGCAACTGTTAGAACTTTTTTGCCTTCTAACGAATATTCTGGTTGTGATAAAACGTCTTGCATTAAGCGCAGTGGATCAGAGGGTTGAGTATAATAAATGTCTTGCTCTGGCGCCATTCTAGTTCTTGATGCTTCGGGAGCATTACCATTAATAACAGCATCATTAGCCTTTTTCATTGTTAGTATTTCCGCGATTATCTCTTGCATTCTTTCAACTGTTAAACCGTCTTTATTATAGCGGCTTGTCCTTTCAGCTATCTCTTTTTTTGATTCTCCTTCATGATGCATATAATAGTAAATTAATTATTCAGTATATTTAGCCAGCTCAAAAGCAATTATACCACAAGCAGTAGCTACATTTAATGATTCCTTTTGGCCGTGCATGGGAATTTCTATAAAAGCATTGCATCTTTTTAATATTTGTGGTGGTAGCCCCTTGGTTTCACTTCCCATAACTATGGCACAGGGAAACTGTGGTTTAAATTTATGATAATCGATACTCTTTTTCGTTTGTTCAACGGCCATAATATAAACGCCTTGTTTTTTTAATTTTTCGATTAAACGCCAAGTTTGTTTGCATTGTTCCCAGGCCACAAAATTTTCGGCTCCTAATGCAACTTTTGCAATTCGCGAGTGCGGTGGTGTCGGCGTGATTCCGCCCAGATAAATTTTATTAACTCCGGCGCCATCGGCAGTCCTAAAAACAGATCCTACATTAAAACGAGATCTGACATTGTATAAAATTATATCAAACTGATTATTTTTCATAAAAACATATTAGCATATTTATTGACGTCCTGCATCTATACTATTAAAATAGATATGCTGTAATTTAAAAAATATAATTATGAATGGCGAACCTAAATTAGTGCTTTTTGCTAAGACTGGCGGCAGGAGAGAATGTCAAATTGACCTTCTTAAAGAACGTCGGACCGGTAAACGCGGTCAATTTGGTGAACTTTATAAAGTGCAAATTGAATATCGCGGGCAGGTAATGGATTTTTATGAAAAAAGATTTTTTGACGATGGCGACGCTGAACGCGCGCAAGAGAAATATCAGTTAGCAAAAGATGCCGGATTAAAAGTTTTTCCGACATACAGATTAAACAAAGAAAGAAATAGCATTTTGATGACACCGGCCGATAATGATGGCCAGAAAGAGGTTGACAGTGGTAAACAAGGAAGTATAGAAATGCACTCTATTGATAATTTTGTAGATTTTGTTAAACAATTATTTGCGCAAGTGCGGTTAGCATATGAGCATGATATCGGCTTTGCTGATGATTGTTTAATGTATTTTTATAATCCTAAATCCCGGAAAATGGATTTTTATATCGGCGATACCGATAATATCGTGGCTAAAGAGCAAGTGCAATATAATGGCGAATCATATTATCAAGCTTTTGTTGATCATATGATAAAAACCATATATGATAATATTGAAGATTTAATCCACTCTTCAGTAAGAGACAGAGCCAAGCGCAATCAGTATTTAGAATTATTATATGCTGAATATGAAACCGTTAAAAAAGATTTAGGGTTATCACAGAAGATGTAATTAGTAAAATTGATAAAACAAAAAACACGATAATAAACCGTGATTTTTTTGGAGCGGGTAGCGGGAATTGAACCCGCCTTTCATCCTTGGCAAGGATGTATAATAGCCACTATACGATACCCGCATAAACAATAGACAAATGGTATATTATACGATTTTATCTATTTAGTCAATATAATCCAATTGGTGGAAAAGCCGGTGTTTTAAAAGTTTGTATTATTAGTCTGTTTTGTTAGTATTTGCCAGTCTCGGAAAGCACAAATTTTATTAAATTGAATATTATCTATTTCATTAGTGGTAATAAATATATCATTAGGTTGCGGCTTAGTAATACTAGTGGCTATTTCAGCGGGCTGAATAATTTTGTAACCTTTATATTCATTATCATAAGCGAATTGGCTGGAATTATATTGATCATCGTAAAAATAAATATTAAAATTAGTATTACGTAAATAATAGCGTATGGTTTGAAAATCACTCATATCGGTAAAGTAAATATTATCAGATGCGCTAAATTCATTTTTGATTTTAGTGGCCAAAGCCGAGTAGCGCAAATCGGATGTATAAGCGGTAGTATATATTGTTCCTACTAAAATTAAATATAAGAACATAATGGCCATAACAAGTTTTTTATTCATTAAACTTAAAATGAAAATTACATAAATTAAAAAATAAACTGCTGAGGTAATAAAATATCTTTCGATATATAAATTAACAATATCATAACGCGACAATGCTAAAAATATAATTATTGGCATTAACCAACAAGCCAGAGCTAACCCTGTATATACTTTAAGTGCTTTATTTATACATTTAATAATCAAAATCGCACTTAATAATAAAACTATTAATATAAATGCGCCAATAATTAAAGATGGCGAATGATTTGTGATGTTTCTTACGTTTTGTAATCCCATGGCATTGCTTTGTACGCCAAATAAAAAAGCGTAGGTTGAAACTGCTAATCGACTAAAATGCATTTTTGGAATCCAATAAGCCGAAGTATTTAATTTCATTTGTGTTACAAATGCGGGTAGCCACAATAAAAGAATACTGGCTGGGATAATCGAGATTTTAAAGATTAACCATAGATTACTTTTAATTTTGTGCTGACGATTTTTAATAAATACTGCAATATAAATAAATAATAAATTAATAGCAATAATTACAGATATAACATAATGCGTTAAAAATAATAAGCCTAGGCAAATAGATAGATACAGCCAGTTTTTGCTAAAAACTATTTCTTTATGCTTCTGCCAAGCACGTGCGAAAAAATAAATAGTTAAACAGGTTAATAAAGCGGATAACATATATGTCCTAGATTCAATGGAATAGTCGGCGAAAAAAGGATTGACGGCAAAAATGAAAGCAGCGCTATAACTAAGAAAATTATTTTTAAAGATTAATTTTATTAAATAAAAAATCATTACTATTAATGCTAAGCCAAATATTAAAGAAAAAGAACGCAAAGCCAATGGCGACACTCCAAATATTAAAGTCCAAATTTTTAATAAAATATAATACAACGGCGGGTGCACATCATGAATAATAATACTAAACATATGCCACCAGTTTTGTTGCATTAAATAACTCGTAAAAATTTCGTCTACCCAGAGGTCGCGAGTGAAGTGTATTGCTAATCTTACCAAAGCCCCTAGAATTACAATGAACAATAAATATACATTCATCTTTTTCATTGATTGTTGTATCTTATTTTTCAGCATAGTGTCGCTGGGCAGTTAAAAGTTTAATTATTTCGTTAAAATTTTCCAGTTATAAAAAGAATAAATACTGCTAAATTGAACATTACTGATATTATTATTAGCAATAATAATATCATTGGATCGTAGTACGTCAGGACTAACAGCTATTTCAGTGGGCTGAATAATTTTATAACCTTCGTACTCATTATTATATGCATTACTCACCGAGTTATATTTTGTATCGTATAAATAGATTTTGATATCAGTGTTTCTTAAATAATATCTCATGATCTCAAAATCATTAACGGCTGTAACATAAACATTGTTATTATTAACTTTGAAATTTTGTTGGACGAAACTGGCGACTTGCGTATAATCGTGGTTTATAGGGTAAGCCGTGATATAGATTCTTGCGATTAACAGAGCATAGATAATCACAATAGCATAAAGCGTTTTTTTGTTGATCACACTTAAGATTAAGGCAATGCAAATTATAAAGAAAAAAGCCGAGGTGATAACATAACGTTCTACAAATAAATTTGTAATGTTAAAAGTCGATAAAGTTAACAACGATAGCATCGGTACGATCCATAACAAAAAGGAAAGCAAAGCGATTGTTTTAAGATAATTATTTTTAGATTTAAATACAACAATACTACCAATAAAAATTAATATTAATATTATAGCGCCGATTATAAAGGATGAATTACTATTTGCAAGCAGCTGCCTCACTCCGGGCAGGCCCAAATAATTACTGTAAACACCGAATAAAAATCCGTAAGTGGCAATAACAAATCTGCCTAAACCTAGTTGTGGAATCCATTGTGGTGTGCCACTAATTTTTGATTGCGCAATATAACCAGGAAGCCATGCGAAAAATAATGCCCCAGCCGGAATAGAAATTGTTATAAGATGAATTATTTTTTGTTTAACTGTTTGCCGTGTTTGATTAATAAAATAGTAAATATAAATAAATATTAGAAAGATAGCAATGATCATCGAAGTTAGATAATGAGTTAAAAATAATAATCCCAGACAAGTAGTGGTAGACAGCCAATATTTTTTTGTTTTAAGTGCTTGGTTTGTGAGAGCTAAATAGAAAAAATATAAAGTTAAACTAGCCAGTAATGTGGAAAGCATGTAAGGGCGAGCTTCCAGAGAATAGTCGACAAAAAAAGGATTGATTGCCAAAATAAAAGCTATAATATAGCTTATCTTTTTATTATTAGTAATTTTTGAAATGAATGAATATACAATAGTAATTAAAATTAATCCGCATAGTATCGAAAAGGAGCGTAAACCTAGCGGAGAAATACCAAAAAAGAAGCACCAAATTTTCAAAAAAATATAATACAGAGGAGGGTGAACATCGCGAATAATTATATCGAACATTTTTAACCAATGTTGATTAACTAAGTAACTAGTAAAAACTTCATCCCACCATAAATCGCGGATTGAATGAATTACCAATCTAATAATTAAAGCTAAAACTAAAAGCAATAGTAATTTGAAATTAATTTTTTGGGTAAACTTTTTAATTGTATTTATAAGCATGCAGATGCTACTAAAATATTCAATGATGTTTTTTTGGAGGCGTGGGACGGATTTGAACCGACGCATAACGGTTTTGCAAACCGTTGCCTTACCACTTGGCTACCACGCCATCTGGAGCGGGTGAGGGGAATCGAACCCCTGGCATCAGCTTGGAAAGCTGAGGTATTACCATTATACGACACCCGCAATGGTCGGGGTGGAGAGACTTGAACTCTCGATCTTTCGCTCCCAAAGCGAACGCCTTAGCCACTAGGCCACACCCCGATATAATTTTCAATTTTCAATTTCACAATTTTCGATGAGGGTTGATTATTAAATTGAAAATTAATAATCAAATAATTTCAGGTGCCGCGGGGCGGAGTCGAACCACCGACACAGAGATTTTCAGTCCCTTGCTCTACCGCTGAGCTACCGCGGCTCACCAGTGGGCATACCTCGATTCGAACGAGGGACCTCAGTCTTATCAGGACTGCGCTCTAACCAACTGAGCTATATGCCCGTATAACGATTTTCAATTTTACAATTAGCAATTTTTAATATCTTGATTTTAAACAAGATATAGTCTACCAAAAACACCAAAGATTGTAAATATTTTAAAAGGCTGGATTATCCAGCCTCAGCAAAAATACACAGTTGCTTTGACAACCAAAAGGTGACAAGAATTATACCTCCCAGAATAATTGTCGAAACAACTAAACTGGCGACAGCTGCTTCTTTAAAGAAGCAGGATTTTTATACTCCTTAGAAAGGAGGTGATCCATCCACAGCTTCCGCTACGGATGCCTTGTTACGACTTAGCCCCTATCATCGATCCTACCTTAAGCCCCATATAATGAGGATTTCGGGCATTACCGACTCTCTTGGCTTGACGGGCGGTGTGTACAAGACCCGAGAACGTATTCACCGTGCCATGGCTGATACACGGTTACTAGCGATTCCAACTTCATGAGGGCGAATTTCAGCCCTCAATCCGAACTGAGGGTAAATTTGATGGGATTTGCTCCACCTTGCGGTTTGGCGTCCCTTTGTTATTACCCATTGTAGCACGTGTGTAGCCCAGGGCGTAAGGGCCATGCTGATTTGACGTCATCCCCACCTTCCTCCCCGTTGTCCGGGGCAGTTTCTTATGAATATTTAACATAAGATAGGGGTTGCGCTCGTTGTCGGACTTAACCGTACACCTCACGGCACGAGCTGACGACAACCATGCAGCACCTGTCTTAGCGTTCCTAAAAGGCACTCTCTCCTTTCGGAAAGATTCGCTAGATATCAAGCCCTGGTAAGGTTCCTCGCTTATCGTCGAATTAAACCACATGCTCCACCGCTTGTGCGGGTCCCCGTCAATTCCTTTGAGTTTTAGCCTTGCGGCCGTACTCCCCAGGCGGGATACTTAACGCGTTAGCTAGAAGAACGATACTGAGAGGGTCGAGCTCCCAATACCTAGTATCCATAGTTTACAGCGTGGACTACTGGGGTATCTAATCCCATTCGCTACCCACGCTTTCGTTATTTAGCGTCAGGAACGTTCTAGCAAGCTGCCTTCGCTATTGGTGTTCTAGCTGATATTAACGCATTTTACTGCTACACCAGCCATTCCGCTTGCCTCTACCGTCCTCAAGTTTAGGAGTTTTGAATATAGATCCAGAGTTGAGCTCTGGGCTTTAATATTCAACTTTCTAAACCGCCTTTTAACGCTTTACGCCCAATAAATCCGGATAACGCTTGAGGCCTTCGTATTACCGCTGCTGCTGGCACGAAGTTAGCAGCCTCTTATTCCTCTGGTACCATCGCTAGTTTTTCCCAGAGAAAAGAACTTTACACCCCGAAGGGCTTCTTCATTCACGCGGCGTCGCTCCCTCACACTTTCGTGCATTGGGGAAGATTCTCGACTGCAGCCTCCCGTAGGAGTCTGGGCAGTATTTCAGTCCCAGTGAGGCGGGTCATGCTCTCACACCCGCTATCCGTCAGAGCCTTGGTGAGCTATTACCTCACCAACAAGCTGATAGACCAAAGGCTTCTCTCAAGGTGATAAATCTTTACAAGGGAATGGCTTATGCCCCCCCTTGACTATCTTGTATTAGCCTTCTTTTCAGAAGGTTATTCAAGGCCTTAAGGTAAATTACCACTGTCATACTCACCCGTCTGCCATGTATCCGAAGACACATTCGACTTGCATGCCTAAGACACGCCGCCAGCGTTCATCCTGAGCCAGGATCAAACTCTCAGCAAAAAAATAAAGTAACAACATTCTGTGAAGAGATATTGTTACCGGAATTTATTGTAAATAAACGATTTTTAGAAAATCGTCAAAAGAATTGAAGAATATGATATAATTCTTGTCACTTATTTGGTTGTCAAAGTACTAGCTAATTCAAGGTTAAAATAAAAACCCTGAAATCAGTTAAAAAGTACTTTCCGAATAGTTCTATAAATAGATCCAGTAAACCTTAGAGTTGCTTTCTAACTAATTTCAGCGTTTGTAGTTTTTTATTGTAAAAACGGATAAAATTAACCGCTTTATTATCCTAATCGATTTCTTAAATTATGTCAAGTATTTAAATTATCTTATTAATAACAAGTTATCAACAGCATTATTTAATCAAGACAAGATCCAAGTAAGCGGACCTAGACAAGCTAGGTCGTTACATTATTTAGCATTTTTTTTGCGCCAAAGATTTATCTTCTCATGGTTACCGGATAATAAAATTGGCGGAACTTTGTATGTTTTATTGCCGATTTTGTATGTTTCCGGTCGAGTATATTGCGGATATTCTATATAGTCTAAATCAGGTGAAAAGGTTTCGTCTAGTATGCTGTGCTCATGCCCTAGTACGCCAGGTATTAAACGGGTAATGGCTTCAGTAATAATCATGGCTGGAAGTTCGCCACCAGATAATACATATTGGCCGATAGAAATTTTACCATCAGCTAGTTTATAAACTCTTTCATCAAAACCTTCATAGCGACCGCAAATAAAAATAATTTGATCTAATTTTTCCGAATATTTTTTGGCGGTCTGTTGATTAAATATTTCACCGGCCGGATCCATAATAAAAACTTTGCTTTTTTTCTTATGTTTTATAGATTTTAAGCAATCATGAATTGGTTCGATTTTCATGACCATGCCCGGTCCACCGCCATAAGGAGTATCGTCGGTAGTTTTGCGTTTATCTTTGGCAAACGATCGAATATCGTGAATTATTATTTTAATCTTATTTTTCTTTTGGGCGATTTTTAAAATACTCTCATTAAAATAAGAGTCGAGGATTTGAGGAAAGATTGTTAGTATATCGAATTGGAGCATATTAGTCGATCGAGACGCGCTGATCGAGGCTAGCTCGATCATAACATTAATATTTTAATAAATTTATCTTACAGTAGTTTATTTTTTTAGTAAATGATACAATTATATAGATAAATACAATAGTAAGCTAATAAACGTATATGAACGATTTAGAACAAATTAAAAAAGAGCTAGGAGAAATAAAATCTAGGAATAATAAAGTCGAAGGCGATAAAGCTTGGGAGACAAGCTGGTCCAGAAAAATTATTTTAATGATTTTTACTTATATTGCGATCGCAGTTTACTTATATATTATCAATGTTGATAAACCCTGGCTAAATGCGATCGTTCCGGCTATCGCTTTCATGCTTTCAACCCTAACAATGCCGTATATTAAGAAAATTTGGCTATCTTATATATATAGGAAATAACCCTTGACATATTTTGAATTTATAGTAAGATAATCTATTCCTTCAAAAAAGAGGAAAATTCATTGTTTTACTATTTAATAAAGAAAATGTTAAAAGCTGACCAGCAATTTGAAGATATAATTGCTAAAAGTGAAAATATATTGATTTGTTTGCCGCAAACGCCAACTACTGACGCAATTGCTTCGGGTTTGGCTGTTTTATTATTTTTGGAAAAGAAAAACAAAAAGCCCAGAATTGTGGCTTCAGAATTTGTTTTACCACATACCCATTCTTTTTTACCACGCAGTTCAGAGATTTTTTCTGATATTTCAGCTTTGCGCAAGTTCATTATTTCAGTGGATTTAGGCAAAACCAAAGTGCAAGAATTAAATTATGAAACCCACGGCGATCGTTTGAGCATTTATATTACACCGACTAACGGGTTTATTAGTAAAGAAAACGTGTCTTCATACGACGGTGAATATAATTTTGATTTAATCATTACTTTGGATGCGCCAGACTTTGAAGCACTCGGAAGTATTTACGAAAACAATGTAGAACTTTTTTATAAAGTTCCAATTATAAATATTGATCACAGCCCGGCTAATGAACACTTCGGCCAAATTAATATTGTCGAAGTGACCGCTACCTCAACCTCGGAAATTATTTTTGAAATGTTGCAACGTTTAGATCCTAAAATTTTAGATGAATTTATCGCTACGAATTTATTAACTGGAATAATTTCCAAAACCAAGAGTTTTAAAACCACTTCGGTAACACCTCGGTCTTTAGCTATTGCATCGCATTTAATCTCTTCTGGCGCTCGGCGCGAAGAAATAGTGAGAAATTTATATCAGAATAAATCCATTCATACTTTGAAATTATGGGGCCGGGCTTTAACCAAGTTGCAAAAAGATTTTAAGCACAATATTGTCTGGTCTGTTCTCGAAGCCTATGATTTTATTGAAGCTGGCGCTACTGAGGATGAACTGGAGAAAGTTATCGATGAGCTTATTGTAAACACGCCTGATGCTAAAAACATATTCATTATTTACCACAAGCCAGATTTTGGCAGCAAAGTATTAATTAATACCGTCCATTATATTAAAGCCGACCAATTATTTAGAGAATACTATATTAAGGGCTCGCCCGATTTTACATTTTTAGAATTTAAAAATCTCGGCACCAAAGAAACTGAAAAAATTATTTTAGAAAGACTGTCGCAATCACTGCAAAATTAATTATAGCAACACTATAATGAAGGCGGAGATGCGTAACCACGCCTTCATTTTTTTATTTATTTTTTTCTGCTATAATATAAACACTATAAAAGTATTTTATGCTTAAAAATATCAATGATTTAATTCATCAATCTCAGGCCAGCTCGCATTTGGCAAATTTAGCATCTACTCCGACCAAGCCTAAAGACGATAAAACACCTTCTGAACCTAAAGGCGAAGTTCAAGCTGAAGCTCTAGAATTATTAAATGATGTTAGTGAAGAGGCTAAAGATACGGCTCAAGCATTGGATGAAAAAATGATCGATATTGAGCTTTCTAATTTGGAAAGAAAAGCCGAAACCGAAGCTCAAGAAAATGGCGTTGGTTATATTAATTTAAAAGGTTTTCCTATTAGCGGCGAAACTATATCATTAATTCCGGAAAAAGAATCCATGGACGCCGAAGCTATTTGTTTTTTTAAGCTGGAAAATAAAATAAGAGTCGCAGTTATTAACCTTGATAATGAAAATGTTCATGGCATTATTTCACTTTTACAAAAACGTTTTCCCGGGGCTGATATTGCCTTATATTTAATGTCGCGCCATAGCTTTGAACTAGCCTCTGCTTTATATAAAAATGTAGCTAAAATTAGAATAATCGATAATGATTTAAAAATCACTGAAAAAGACATTACTCGCTTTCAAGATGAGCTCGTTAATTATGGTGTGTTTGCCAGTAAGCTGGCCCAAGTTAACTTAACCGATGCTTTTATAATGATTATTGCCATGGCCTTGAAAGTCGGGTCATCGGACATTCATATTGAAGCCGAGGAAAAAGACGTGGCCATTCGTTATCGCGTTGATGGTTTACTACAAGTCGGCGCTCGAATCCCGGCTAGTATTTGGCCAAAATTAATTAGTCGTATAAAAAGTATTTCCGGATTAAAATTAAATGTTGATTCTGTCCCGCAGGACGGGCGTATTACCATTGCGCTTTCAAACGATAAAATGGACATTCGCGTTTCGACTCTGCCCACGGCTTTTGGAGAAAGCGTAGTAATGCGTTTATTAAAATCATCGTCAGTCGGATTAAGCTTTGATGATTTAGGCATTAGGCCTGAACCCTTAAAAAGGTTAGAGCGAGAAATTGCTCGCCCCGATGGTATGATTATTACTACCGGTCCTACTGGTTCTGGTAAAACCACTACATTGTATGCGATTTTAAATAAATTAAACGACACCGATACTAAAATTATTACTCTGGAAAATCCAGTCGAATATAAATTACAAGGAATCGCTCAGAGCCAAATCGAACATTCTAAAGGATATACATTCTCCAAGGGTTTGCGCGCGATTTTGCGTCAGGACCCTGACATTGTAATGGTGGGAGAAATTAGAGATTTAGAAACTGCCGAAACCGCTATTCAAGCGGCTTTAACCGGGCATTTATTATTGTCTACTATTCATACTAACGACGCGGCCGGAGCCATCCCCCGCTTTTTATCCATGGGTGTAGCGCCATTTTTATTAGCGCCTGCTTTATGCGCTGTAATTGGTCAGCGTTTAGTTCGTCGGGTTTGTAAATATTGCAAACAAGAAGTGGCGTTGCCGTTTGAATTATTAGAAAGAGTAAAAAAAGTGCTTGCATCCATACCAGAAAATTCAGGCGAGAAAATACCAGATATAAATCAGCTTAAATTTTATAAAGGCCAAGGATGCGATAAATGCAGTCAAACCGGATACAAAGGCCGTGTTGGTATTTATGAAATTTTTACCATGAATGAAGAAATTGAAACCATTACTTTGTCCGGGAAAGTATCTGAATACCAAATGCGTGATGTGACACAAAAACACGGCATGCTAACCATGGCGCAAGATGGTATTTTAAAAGCCTGCGAAGGCCAAACACACCCGGAAGAAATATTTAGAGTTGCCAGTGAAGATTAGAAACACGAAAAAAAGAATCGCGAAAACTTGAAAATTTTTAAAATAAAGCGAAAAAATACGCGATGTATATAAAATAATACGTAGTGTATATAAGCAGAGACGCGCTATGGCGCGTCTCTGCTGCTTTTATATATAACCTTATCGCGTCTCTATTTATATTACAGATTTTCTAAACTCTTTTTTAAATCTTTTAAGATTTTTGTTTTTTCCGACAACTTGGCCAGTTCTTGCTCTATAACCTGAGCCGGGGCGTTGGCTGTAAAATTTTTATTGGCTAATTTTTTTTCTAAACTGCTGGTATATTTTTCCAGAGCAAAAATTTCTTTGGCCAATCTGGTTTTTTCAGCATCAATATCTATTAATTCGCCTAATATAATTTTGAATTTATAATCGGCGTTAGATACTTCAGTAATTTTATTTTTTGCATCTGTCCAGGCACAATTAATTTCTACTCTGGCTAGTTTAGAAATAATTTGTTTTATATTTTCATGAATATCAGCTTGGGTATAGACGGCAAAAATTTTAGACGGTGCAATTTTATATTGAGTTCTTAAGTTTCTGATTTGAATAATAATATCCTGAATATTTTTAAACTCAGCTTCGGTTTCGTTATCAATGAGCTTACCGTCTACCACGGGCCAGGCTTCAATCATTAATAATTTATCCGTATCGAAATTTTGCCAAATTTCTTCGGTCACAAACGGAATAAAAGGGTGCAGTAAACGCAACAAATTATCTAAGATATAAATTAATATTTCTTGGTTAGGTTGAAACTTGGTAATTTCTAAGTACCAATCAGCTAGATCTCGCCACATGAAATCGTAAAGATTTTCGCCGGCTTGGCTGAAATTGTATTTGTCTAAGTTATCTTTAGTGGATTGAATTAGATTTTGTAATTTTGAAATTATCCAGTGATCAGCTACAGTGTTGATATTTAATTGTGATATTTTAATTTCATCGCTACTCATGATGATATAGCGCGAGACGTTCCACAACTTATTGATAAAATTTCTAGAAGCCAGCACTTTGTCTTCATAAAAACGTGCATCATTGCCCGGTGTTACGCCTTTGATTAAGCTCATTCTTAATGCGTCGCAACCATACTTATCGATCATTAATATAGGATCGATGCCGTTGCCGGCTGATTTAGAAAATTTCTGGCCGTCTTTATCACGCAAGATTCCATGAATATATACGCTTCTAAATGGAATATCATTCAGCGCATAAGCCGACATTAAAATCATTCTGGCCATCCAGAAAAATAATATTTCATAACCCATTTGCATCCAGGCTGTCGGGTGGTAATTTTTATAATCATTAGTTTCGCTAGGCCAGCCTAAAGTAGAGAATGTCCAGGTACCGGATGAAAACCAAGTATCCAGCGTATCTTCATCTTGCTTCCAGCCATTACCGTCTGGCGCGACATCACTTACTATGATTTCATCATCACGATACCAAATGGGAATGCGGTGCCCCCACCAAATTTGGCGGGAAATATTCCAGTCGCGTAAATTATCTAGCCACTGCATATATGTTTGCTTGAACCTTTCCGGCTGAATTGATATTTTTTTACTAACATCATTATTTAAGCCCGACGTCACAGCAGTGCGCATTAGATCTTTTAAGCTTTTGTTTTTTGACGGAATTTTTTTATTTACATCCACAAACCACTGTTCCATGGGTAAGGCTTCAACAACATCCTTAAAGCGGTCTGAAGTGCCAACATTATGTTCAGTTTCCTTTTCTTCAATTAATAAATTATTTTCTTTCAACCAGGCAACAAATTTTTCTCGGGCCATAACTGCCGATAGGCCGGCGTATATTTGGCCGGCATTTTCAGTCATCTTGCCATCTTGGCCGATTACTTGAATTAAACCAATCTCTTTATTTTTTTCATACATTTCAAAATCAATTTGGCTGTGCGCCGGCGTCACGCCAACTGCGCCCGTACCGTATTTTGGATCAACATTGCTATCAGCAATTATTTTTATTGTTAATGGTTTTACAGTACCAACATCAACGATAAATTTCTGGCCGATATATTTTTGATATCTTTCATCATCAGGATGAACCGCTACGGCCGTATCGCCTAATTTTGTTTCGGGCCTCGTAGAAGCAATAGCTATGGGAAAATCAGCACTATATTTAAAAGTATAAATTTTTGCTGGCTGGTCAACGTAAACTAGTTCGTCATCAGAACAAGTTGATTGCCCAACCACTGACCAATTAACCACTCGGTATCCTTTATAAATTAATTTATCCTCATACATTTTCTTAAAAATAGTATAGACGGTCTCAGAACGGGTTTCATCAAAAGTATAAGCTAGGCGCGACCAATCGCAGCTTGTACCCATTCTCTTTATTTGATTAAGAATGTTCGATTTTGAATCTTCAGCATATTCTCGGATTTTTTCTAATAAACCATCGCGACCAAGCTGTTGGCGTGGATTTGCTATGCCTTGTTTTTTTAGATTGTCTTCCACGCGGGCTTGGGTGGCGACAGCCGCATGATCAGTCCCCGGTATAAGCAATGCTTTCTTACCCTGCATTCTCTGATAGCGCACTTCAATATCCATAAGTGTGTTTTCGAGCGCGTGGCCTAAATGTAAAATGCCCGTCACATTTGGCGGAGGCATGGAGATGCAATAGGCGTCTTTGGCATCAGTTAAATTATCAGGATTAAAAAAGCCTGATTCTTCCCAGGCTTGGTAAATATCTTTTTCTACTAAATTTGCGTCATACGCTTTTGAAATTTCTTTTGGCATACTATATTATTTTAACATAAAAGCCTTCACGTTTTCTAGCCATATAATCTTGGTTTTCTTTGTGGAAAATAGGGTCGAGAACGGAAAGACGAACTAATTTATCTTTTTGCACTACATAAGGATCAATTACCCGAATTTTAGTTTTAATATGATAGTCGTAGTTGTTAACATCTTCTTTTACCTGTAAAGAAGTAATCTGTTTTAAACGTCTTTTAATATTAACGTGTTTAGTGGAAGCTAGTTTTTTATAAACCGCTTCATCGGTTGAAAATAAATCTCGGAAAGAAATCACATCATCAAATAAAGCGATTTTGATTATTTCCGCAAACATATAATACAGCGTAGCTTGCAAAGGATTACTCCATAAGCGGTCGTCGCCCTCGCGGAATTTTTTGGCCGCAAATTTTGCTGTGGTTTGGTTTTCAAAAGCTAAATAATTATTAAAGCGCGTTATATCTTTTAATATTTTATTTATTTCTTTTAAGGTCATAGAATTATCCGTAAACATATCACGGAAAAAATAATCCAGTCGATCCATACATAAGTCCGGCAAGTCCCTGTCTAATAGTTTATAAAGATGTGTTTTGTAAATATCATGCCAGTCGATGCCGTGTTTAGCTAAAATTTGTACCGCGTCGCTGTCATGTAAAAAGAATTCGTGAAACTCTTCATGAAAACTGGCATTTTCCGGACCGCCAAAAACAAAGTCGATTACATGTGAGAAAGCGGTGTGTGGTACGTCGTGAAGCAAACCAGCCGCCTGTTCTTCTAAATTAGCATTAAACTTTTTTAGTAAAAAATAAACGCCTAAGCTGTGTTCAAAGCGCGTAGTGGTAAGATGGGCAAAGCGATAGACGCTGGCACCGTATTGATTAACGCTTTTTAGACGCTGTAAAGTTTTAGAATTATAAAGCTCTTGAATCAAAGGATCGTCTATTATTATTTGGTTGTAAATTTTGTCGTTGTGTATCATATTATTTTGTCTCACCCCCTTTGCCCACCCCCTCCATTCGTGGAGAGGGGAAATAAGAAGGATAGATGTTATATTATTTCCCAGCTTGGGTCAGCTTTGATTTTAAATATATTATCTGCTTTAGTTTTTAAAGCCGTGGCGGTGGCGACCATCACGCCGTTATCAGTGCAATATTGTAAATCCGGAATTAAAATATTTTGAAATTGTTTTTTCATGGCTTGGCGCAGTTTTAAATTTGCCGCTACCCCACCCGCCAACATTATAGTTTTAGCATTAAATTTATTTTGGGCCAAGCTAAGTTTATGAACTAAAACATCAACAATCGATTGCTGGATCGAAGCGCACGCAGCATCAGTGTTGTATTTTTTATGATCGCGCACATAATACAGAACAGAAGTTTTTAAACCCGAAAAGCTAAAATCAAAATTCTTAGCGTTTATCATTGGTTTGGGGAAAGAGATATTAGCTGTTCCTTTTTCAGCGTGCCGAGAAATTTCTGGACCGCCCGGATAAGGTAAGCGTAAAATTTTAGCGCATTTATCAAAACATTCACCGGCCGCATCATCGCGGGTGGCACCGATTAATTTATAACTACCGGCTTCAGTAATTAAAACAATTTCCGTGTGTCCGCCCGATACTATTAATCCTAGCGCCGGATAATTTATTTTTTTATTCAATAAATAATTAGCCGCCAAATGCGCTTCAATATGATTAATGGCAAAGATTTTTTTTTGGCTTAAAAAAGCTAAATGTTTAGCAGTTTCTACGCCGGTTAATAAAGAAGTGATTAACCCCGGACCGCTAACGACACCAATGCGGTCTATATCGTTTATGCTTAGGCCTGCTTTTTGAAAAGCCAAGGTTATTACAGGGATGATATTTTTTACATGTTCACGGGCCGCCACTTCCGGAACCACGCCACCGGTTTTACGATGCAGAGCAATTTGTGAATTTATAACTTCGCCCAATATTTTAAAACGACCTCGATTATAATCAATAATTGCGGCCGATGTTTCATCACAAGAAGTTTCAATGCCTAAGACTTTCATTATTTTAATATACCCGGTATCTGATTAATTTTTTTAGTACTAAGTGTTTTTTGGTTAGAGGCGTCAATCAGTTCGAACTTTAAACCTGAATAATACTTTAAGGTTTCTTTATCTAGCTTTACAATGGAATAAGGGTTCATTAATATTCGGCACAAATCATCTTTAACTTTGTTTTCATCCAGCGCCACTTCTACTTTAACCGTTTTCCCCTCACGGCTTATTTTAGTAATATTTATGTCGGCATTTTTACAATTGCCGTTTTTACCGCGAAAAACTAATATAGCTATTTCTTTTTCTGAATCAATGGTTATCGCATCACCGTTTTCTCGGATTTGGCTATATGCCGTTGCCAAAGTATCGGCTTGGTCGGTAGCTAAAATCATGGGGCTTTCAATTACTTTAGCCACATCTTCCAAAGTAAAATCGTTTTTATCTAGAATGGCGAAAGGAATGTTTGCGATACCAGCATTTTTATTGTCATTACAGCCTGTAAAAGCTATGGTGGCGATAATTAATAAGGTAAATAGGCTAATTTTTTTCATAAAATAAATCATTATTAGTGTAAATTATTATATCATTTTAGCAGTTTATTTACAATTTATTGATTTTTCAATAAATATAGTATAATAAGAGCATGATTAAAAAAGTTATAGATTTGTTTTCCAGTTTTTATCCGGCCGGTAAGAAGATATTAATCGCTATTAGTACTCTTTTTATAGTGGGTATTATTTTGGGCTGTTTTCTGCCCACTGATATTAAGCTCACTATTATAAATGCTATTGGTGAAAAATTTTCTACCATAATCGATAATGCAGATTCGACCCTTGTTTTAGGCGTTAGAATTTTTATTAATAACCTTATTGTCACATTAATATTGTTTTTAACTGGCATTATTTTATTACCGGCAGTGGTTGTTTTTGTTAATGGTATAATTATCGGCGTCACTTTAAATTTTGCTTATCATTTATCATTGGTTTCACCCGGTACATTTATAACCTCGCTAATTGTTTTAATACCTCATGGCATTTTTGAAATCCCAGCTTTTTTATTAAGCGCTGTTTTAGGGTTTTGCTTAATTATTAAGTTAATTGGTGGTAGTCGGGTTTTGTCTTCAGAAAAAAGACGAGTCGCCTGGATCACTTTTGGGCGATGCTTTCTGGCAGTTGTTATACCTCTTCTGATAGTCGCCGCTTTTATGGAAGCAACCGTGTCTAATTCGCTGGCCATGTCTTTGGGAAGATATTTTGATCACTATGCCATTGATAAAGAAATTAATTTAATTATCAGCCAAGATTTTTTAGTTGAAAATAGATGCCACGCCGCTGTTCAAAGTAGTAAAGACATTAATCAAATAGAAATTAGCGCCTCGGAAATTAATAGCTTGGTTTACGAGCCACAAACAGAAAAAGTATTAAAAACTAATACACACTTAAAACATAATTCACGCGAATATACTTGCCAAGACGGCAATATTAAAATTTTTACATTTTATAAGCACGACTTGCCGCTCGCAACTGCTAAAAATAATCAGCAAATCATTTTATCTAATTTGCATTATACCAGCGCTGATTTTAATGATCAGATAATATTTTGGCAAAACAGTTCTTCGAGTCAAGAATTTTATTCTGATATTATTGAGCAAGATGATATTACAGCCATTATTTATTATAATGGTGAGGAGCCGCTTATTTTACAAAATTTAATCAATTCATATAACCAGGCTTTTTAACAAATAGTGTGGCTGATATAATTGCATGTTTAGCCCACTGGCATAAAGACAGGGGCTAAAGCTACGTAGGGCAGGTAAAACCAGGGGCTAAAATTATATAATAACAAATAAAAGCCCCGCCCTTTATGGGCGTGGGCTTTTTATTAGATAAATTATATATACCAAATTATTCATTCTTTTGAAGGAATTAATAATTTATTCCATAAATATCAATTTAATCTACAGTTTTGCGCCGTACTATTTATTGTGCTGAAATTTCAACTTATAAATGAGCCACTTCTTGTAGATACAAACTATTGACTAATAATTAAATATTGTTATAATAGCTTTTGTTCCATGAATCATATGCCGCCATCGTCTAGTGGTTAGGACACCAGGTTTTCATCCTGGTAAGCGGGGTTCGATTCCCCGTGGCGGTGCCAAAGTATTTAATAAACGCCTCGAAGTAATTCAGGGTTTTATTTTCGTGATGTGGGAAGATATTAATCAAGATAATATAAATAATCATAGATATTGATTGTGAAAAAATATCAGAAATTATTATTGAAAGAATTGCACGAGAAGAAATATCCAAGGCCACACAGGGAATTAAGATCGATTAATAATAAAATAGTTTTTAACACTCCCTCCCGTCTGCCGTGCTACGCTTGGCTCAGGTCCAGGAGCCATATAAAAAACCCTTTTTTTACAGGGTATTTTTATATGAAAATATTTTTTAAAAAACCTTTATTGTTCGCCGTTGGTTTGCAATAATTCATCTAACTGAGCAACTATCTTCCACCATCCTTTTTCTTTTATTTCTGCTGTTATACTTGCTACGCTCCAAGATGGTCCGTCTAGATGCCCGCCTCTTACATGTTGTCCGTCCCAAGCAATCGGAAAACGATCACCTTTACGTGTTCCAATTTCAGGCATGTCTTTCTGTGCTTCTAATAAAGCTCCATTACGAATTTCAGGATCTGAAGACGGCATTTCACTCACTCTTGGATCTAACAGAAATTCAACTACTTTTAATATCATCTCCCGTTGTCTATCTATTGCTTGTTTCTGCTCACTTAAACTTGGATCTCTCCTATTAGGCCCTCCTTTATTTTCTATCATATTTTTAATATTAATTATTGATTTTATTATAATATATTATATTTATACAGTCTATGAGTTGATTGACAGTTTGCCCACACACGGCTTTTGTTTGCAGTAGAAGTGAAAATTTATAATTTATCCTTGATTGTTTTTATGATAAAATGAGAATATAATGTAAATAAATATATGGTAAATTCAAACGAAGGATCATTCATCGGAGGAGCAAAAGAAAGCGTCGCAACAAGCAGAGTAGCAGGTTCAACTATCAGTGAGCCTAATTCTGAACCAGCTGAACAATTAAGACGAATTGATAAACTTAGAGATGCTCTTTTTGTGGCGGTACAAGCTGAGCCATCATTCCAAACAGCAGATAAATATCAATTCCCCGATAGAGCATCTTTTAATGAAGCTATCGGATTCACCGAAAGATGCTGGGATAAAGTGCAGAGATTTTTAGCAGAAATATCTCAGCTTGATTATTTTATAATAGGTTCGTTTGCGGTTGATTCCTTAAATGGATTAGACGCAATTAGCAGGCCGCATAATGATATCGATATTGTAGTACCCGAAGAACGCTTGGAGGAAATAAGACAAATATTATCAACCGTAGAAGGTATCGTAGCGATTGAATCGGACGAAGCAACTCAAACAGTTTCAGCTTGGCTATTTTTATCTGAGGAGCGTGATGAGCCTAATTTAAGTATAGATATTATGGGAGCTGAAAAAGAAACAGATAATAGTTATTCCTTAAGAGGTGCGTTTATTTTTAATGGAGCTGAATTCGTACAACCACCCCGTGAACTTCTTGGTCATTCAGCTCGATTTGCAAGTAGAGAATGCGTAGTGGCTGCAAAACAAATTAAAGAAAAAATAAGAGGTATTGATATCGCTGATTTAAAAACTATTGGTGTCAATTGAATTAATTCATAGTTTCTAACACTCCCTCCCGTCTGCCGTGCTACGCTTGGCTTGGGGCAATAACCAGCTTTAAATGGCTTGGATTAGTAATTCAAGTTTTTTTGTTTTCATGATATTGCTTAAAATGCTATAATAACTACAGAGTTTAATAATAAAAATAAAATAGTATTTATGTCTAATCAGCATAAAGACGAAACAAATTTAAATAAGTCATCCCAATCTTCGGATTATTTTCAAAAATTTATTCGTCCGGTTGAAAACAGCCATGCTTTGCAATTGGCCCTTTTGTTTATCGCAATCGGTTTAATAGTGATTGTGGCTTTAATGACGGTTTATATTTTTAACATCAGAAAAAATAATAAAGACACTGTTTCAAAACCTCAAGCGCAAATTAATGTTAATGAGTTGGCAAATAATAATAACGATAACATTAACAGCGAGCCAGATGAAGAATTATTAAGTATTATACCGCGTCGGCTGGATGGTTTAATGGTGGCGCGCGATGATGCCAATAAAATTCCGGTGTGTGTAATGATTGAAAACGCGGCTTTCGATGGAGTGCGCCCGCAATCCGGCTTATCAGCCGCATCGGTTGTTTATGAAATTATAGTCGAAGGCGGTATTACTAGGCTGATGGCAGTTTATACAGGAGATTCGGCCGACCCGGTTGGTCCGGTTAGAAGCGCGCGCGACACTTATTTAGAATTCGCCAGCGAGCTTGATTGCATGTACACTCATGCGGGTGGCAGTTATACGGCCATGTCATCTTTACAAAATAATGGCTATAAAGATCTTGACGCCCTGCGAGAATCAAAATATTTTTGGCGGGATAATAATAAATACTCGCCTCATAATCTTTTTACTAAAACCGATAATCTTTATGAAGCGGTTATAAAAGGTCATGGTTGGCTGGATGAACCAGTTTACGACTCTTGGCAGTTTGTTGATGCGTCGGAATCAAGATTGCATTCTGGCGATGAGAATTATATTTCCGAAATCAGTATAAATTTCGACGGTGCCTACGATGTAAATTACAAATTTAATTCTGATAATAATAATTATGAAAGATATAATGGCGGTACAGCACATACAGATGCAAATACAGGTAGCATTTTAACAGCCAATAATGTGATTATCGAGACAGTTCCGCCTGGCTGGTATATTGAAGGTAAGGGGCGCATTAATTTTGCCGTCACAGGCGAAGGCAAGGTGCATATTTTTAAAGAAGGTGAAATGATCGAGGGTACATGGAAAAAACCCGATCGCTTAGCGCGCACCAAATTTTATGATGCCAGTGGTCAGGAAATTGAATTACTCCGCGGAAACAGTTGGGTGGAAATCGTGCCCGAAGATAAAAACTTTGATTGGCAATAAAAACACTGTTTATCATTTGCCAGAAATCAAACAATCTTTTATAATTACAAGGTAAAATAATAATAAATATCAAAAATATGAATGCTAATAACAATTCTTTTTTTAGCAGCAAAATCCAAGACTTAGCCAAAGAGATGCAAAAAAAGGAAGAAGATTTTTTTAATCTGGCTAATCAAGAAGCGTCAGCCGATTCATATCCGGTTATGCCGGCTATTTCTACCGAAGGCGTCACCGCCAGCTCCGGTAATGAGCAAATTGATTTGCGCGGTAATGAGCAGTGGCTCGACGACGACAACGAAACATATGACGGCCAGTTGGCTCTGGATGTTTACCAAGATAAAAAAAATATTTACATCAAAGCCGCTATTGCCGGAGTTTTGCCATCCGATATTGAAATTAATCTAAACAATGACATGATTACCGTTAAAGGCAAGCGCAAGCAATGTATAGAAAATATTGAAGAAGAAGATTATTATATTCGCGAATGTTATTGGGGTGGTTTTTCTCGCTCAATCATTTTACCGGTTGATATAAAAAGCGATCAAGTTAAAGCCGAAATTCAAAATGGGTTATTAACTATTACTTTACCTAAATCAAAACGCCCACGCAACACCCGCATTGAAGTTAAAGAAAAGAAATAAAACTTGAAAATTAGCCATGCCTAAAACTAAGACGGAAAAGAAAAAGCCGACTTCTTCTGAAACCAAAACTCATGCTATCAAACCCGATGCAGTTATTGAGGCTGTTAAAAAAGGAAAAAAGAAGTTTTTATTAATAATCTCGATATTGATCGGAGTTATTTTAATTTTAGCCAGTGTTGCTTTGATTGTTTATTTTATTTGGGAAAATAAATATGAAAATTTGGTGTATCCGAATGTTTATGTCAGCAATCAAGACATGAGCGGTAAAACATATTTAGAGATTTTTAATTTAATAGATGAAGTAAAGCAAGATTATAACGACAATGGTTTTATTTTTTTTTATGACGGGCAAACCACTAAAATTCCGGTTTCATATGCTAAAGATGCCAGTGCCGGAATTATCGTTGATATATTGAAAATAGATAGCCAAGCCACAGCCAACGCCGCTTACGAAGTAGGCCGCACTGGTAATTGGCAACGTGATATTTTAACCAAACTTAAATTATATTTAATTCCAAAAAAGTTTAATTTAACTTACACCTTAAATCAAGCCGAGTTAGAAGATGCTTTGCAAAATTATTTTTTTAGTTTTGAAACACCCGCGCAAGATGCCACTCTAACATTTAATGATCAGGGAGAAATAACAGTACTAGACGAAAAAAACGGGCAAGCTTTTAATTGGGAAAAAATTATTAGAGTCGTGATCGACAATATTAATAAATTACAAAATAAAAGTGTTGCCATTAATCTGGAGACCGATTATCCGGAAATTAAATCAGCCGATACCATCGCCATGCAAAAACAAGTAGCCGACATTTTAAAACTAGCGCCTTTTACTTTTAAGCACAATGACAAAACCTGGTTCATGACAGAAGCGGATATGCGCACTTGGTTAATGTTTACAACAAGCGGAGTAGATATTAATGAAGAGACTTTAGCTGTTTCGCTTACAGATATTGCTAAAGAAATTGATCAGCCGGTTAAAGAAGGAAAATTTAGTGTCACCACTCAAAATGACGGCAGTGTGAAAGTAGAACAGTTTCAAGAAGGCGAAGACGGTTTAGAGTTGAACTTAGAACAAACATCCATTGCTGTTTACAATGCGCTGTTGGTCGAAAATAGTAATCAAGCAGACCTTGTAGTTGCTACTACTAAACCAGAAGTAACACCCAGTAATGCAAGTGAGCTTGGTATTACAGAATTACTTGGTACTGGTTATACAAACTTTTCTGGCAGTCCGTATAATCGAATCAAAAATATTTCCAAAGGCGCAGATATCATAAACGGTCTATTAATTGCGCCCGGTCAAACATTTTCTTTGATTACTGCCCTCGGGCATATTGACGGTGAAAGTGGCTGGCTACCCGAATTGGTTATTAAGGGTAATAAAACCATTCCCGAATATGGTGGTGGGCTGTGCCAAGTTGGTACCACATCATTTCGCGCCGCTATGAATGCAGGTTTACAAATTGTCGAAAGGCAAAATCATTCTTATGTGGTTTCTTATTATAATTATAATGGTAAACCCGGAGTAGACGCGACCATCTATGAACCGCATCCTGATTTTAGATTTAAAAACGATACAGGGCATTATATATTATGGAAGACGCGCATTGAAGGTTATGATTTATATTTCGAGCTCTGGGGAGCTTCAGACGGACGCAAGGGATATTTTACTGATCCCATAAATTATAATTGGGTCTCTCCGCCAGAATCTATTATTACCGAAGTTGATTCATTGTCTCCGGGGGTTTTATCTTGTAGTGAAAAAGCTCATACTGGAGTATCGGCTTCGTTTGATTACATTATTGACCGAGCCGATGGCACTCAGGACAAGGAAACTTTTGCCAGCGTTTATAAAGCGCTTCCAGCTGTATGTAATAAAGGTAAAGAGGTTACTGTAGATACTAGCACAGACGAAGATACTGGTAATGTGAATATTAACACTAATGCTAACACCAACACAGGCGCTGACACTAATGCTAACACCAACGCAAATACTAATACCACTAAAAAGAAAAAGAAAGATAGTTAATTAAATTCAATATATTATCGCCCATACCCATAAAAAGATGGACGTTAAACAAAAAAAGATAGTATATTTACTGCAGACAAGAGATTCCCTTAAAGGGAATGGCTGAGCTAGAAGCCCGACTAATCCTTTAGAAAGAATCCCGTGCTCGTCGTGCCTGCAGAAAAAACACTACCTTAAAAAATAGAACTGATCATCATATCTGATTACTACTAGATTGTCAATAGTTATGTGTTGATAATTATATTATTTTGGCTAATATTAGTCAAAAAATGATTAATTAATATGCTTTTTTAATATTTATTTTCTTGAAAATTATTTTATTCTATGATAAAATTAGATATCAAACGTTTATTATTAATAATACGAACATGACAATTCAACAAATTTATGAATTAGCCATAAAAAAGGCCATGCAAGCTGATTTACGCGGTGAAAAAGTGGTTTTGGCAAAATTAAAAAAGAGAAAACAGCAATACGATGAACTAACTGCCAAAGAAAAAAAATATTTTGATAAAGAAACGCTGGCTAATCCTTACGCCGATTCGCGTGTTTTTGCTACTAATGTGAATAAGAAAATCAAAAAAGTTTTAACAGGAATTGATATCGATACAGGCGAAGTGCTGCTAGCCAAGCATTTAAATGCTGATTTAATTATTTCACATCATCCCATAGGCATTGCATTAGCTGGCTTAGATGAAGTAATGAAAATGCAGGTAGAGTTATTAGCTTTAGAAGGTATTCCGATAAACATTGCCCAAAGCTTAATGCAGGTTAGGATGTCTGAAGTATCGCGTTCAGTCGGAGTAATTAATCATTATAAATCTATTGATGCAGCTAAATTATTAGATATGCCAATTATGTGTACGCATACTTTAGCTGATAATTTAGTGACGCGTTATTTATATGATTTATTCCAAAAAAATTCTAAACAAATAAGCACAGTGGGTGATGCTTTAGAATTATTAATGGAAATACCTGAGTATCAAATTGCTTCTACTCGCAAAGCCGGTCCAAAAATATTTGTTGGTAATAAAGATAACTATGCCGGACGCATCGCTATTTTAGAAATGACCGGCGGCACTAATGGTTCCAAAGATATTTATGAAAAAATGGCTCATGCCGGTATTGGCACGATTATTGGCATGCACATGAGCGAAGAGTGGAAAAAGCAAGCTGAAAAAAATCACATTAATGTAATTATCGCCGGGCACATATCCTCAGATTCTTTAGGTATGAATTTATTATTAGATGAGCTTGAGAAAAAGGGAATAGAAGTAATTGTTTGCTCAGGCATTATTAGATACAAACGTTATAAAAAATGAAGCCCCAAGACGATCAAAGAATAATCACTCCTTCAGTCCAAGAAAAAGATAACAATTTGGACCAAACTTTGCGTCCGCAAAAACTAAATGATTATATCGGTCAGTCAAAAGTTAAAGAAAATTTAATTATTTTCATGCAGGCTGCCAAACAAAGAAAAGAGCCAATCGAACATGTTCTTTTGCATGGTGGCCCGGGTTTAGGAAAAACCACCTTAGCGCACATTATTGCCAAAGAAATGGGCGTTAATGTTCGCATTACTTCCGGTCCGGCCATCGAGCGAGCCGGCGATTTAGCTGCCATTTTAACAAATTTAGCCGAAGGCGATATTCTATTTATTGATGAAATTCATCGTTTGAATAAAATTATCGAAGAAGTATTATATCCGGCCATGGAAGATTATGCGCTTGATGTAGTTATCGGCAAAGGTCCATCGGCACGCACATTGAGATTGGATTTGCCTAAGTTTACTTTAATCGGCGCGACCACCAGAATCAGTTTAATATCTTCGCCGCTTCGTGATCGTTTCAGTGTGCAATACAAATTAAATTATTATGAGCATGAGGAAGTAGAACAGATTGTTAATCGAGCAGCCAAGATTTTATCGATCGAATTGCATGAACAAGCGGCTAAAGAAATTGCCAAGCGTTCACGTTATACACCGCGGATTGCTAATCGTTTACTAAAACGCGTTCGTGATTATGCGCAAGTTCATGGTACCGGTGTTATTAATGAAGAATTAGCTAAATCCGCTTTAGCCATGCTGGAAATTGATGATCTAGGATTAGACAGCGTTGACCGTAAAATATTATTAACAATCATCGAGAAATTTTCCGGCGGACCAGTTGGCTTGCAGACCATAGCCGCCGCTACTGGTGAAGAAGTCGGGACCATTGAAGATATTTATGAACCATTTTTAATGCAGTTAGGGTTTTTATCACGTACACCACGGGGTCGTGTAGTGACGGCCGGTGGCTATAAACACTTAGGGCTAGTAATGCCTGAAAGTAATCAAAAAGCCATGCTGTAATTTATGCCCAAACTTCTTTTACATGTTTGTTGCGGACCATGCGGGGTATATCCGCTCGAGAAATTAAAACAACTATTTGATATAGATGTTTTTTATTTCAATCCCAATATTCATCCCCAAGAAGAATACTATAAACGCCAGACGACCATGAAAGAATATTGTTTAAAATATAATGTTAATTTTATTTGTCCGGCTTATAATCCATTAGAATATTTTTCAGCGGTCAAAGGAAACGAAAGAGATAAAATTAAGCGTTGTCCATTATGTTATGAATTGCGATTAAACGAAACAGCGCTCTTTGCCAGCACTAACCAATATGATTATTTTTCCTCGACACTTTTAATTAGCCCGCATCAGGATATCGAATTAATCCGCAATATCGGGAATAAACTGGCAGTTGAATATAACATTCAATTTTACGCTGCCGATAATCCTGATAGTAAGAAAAAATATAAGGGCTTGCGCCCTGGGTTTGCTTATGGGCGCCAGCGTTCAAAACAGGAAGTTATGTATCATCAACATTATTGCGGATGTATTTTTTCTAAAAATGAGCTATAATTAGTTCATGGAAGTACCATATTATTTTTTAGGAATAATTTATATCGTCGTTATTTTTGGTTTTTTAATCATGGCTTTTTTTAATTTATATCACCTTATTAAATATGGTTTCTTTGATTTTACCGGCAAGCTAAATACTTTTATCTTTATCTGTGCCTGGCTTATTATTATTGGTTTTACGATATTATTTTTTTGGTCCGTGCCGTGGTTCGACACTTTTGATTTGTTTGCTGATATCATCGGAGAATTCACATTATAATTTATGAGCTATCTTAAGCATCCTTTACCACACACCAATAAGCAAGCCGGGCAGCTTTTCCCGGGTCAATTTCCTGATGAGAAATTAATTTTTTTAATTCGTCGTCATTGGTCATTAATAATCAAATACATCTTGCGCTTACTAGTGGCGCATATTATCGCGGTTGGCATATTTATTTTTTTGGTTTATTTTTTGCAGTGGGAATTGCCAAATAGTGGTCCAATTTATGTGATTTTAATAATGATAGCCAGCTGTTATTTTTTGGGAGCTTGGCTTTTGTATTTACATGAATTTGTCGACTATCATTTAGATATCTGGATATTAACTGATCGACGTATATTAAATATAGAGCAAGAAGGATTATTTAAACGCACTGCTTCGGAATTAGACATCACTAAAATTCAAGATGTGACCGCCGAGATAAACGGTAAAGTTCAAACTTTTTTAAATTTCGGAAACGTTTATGTACAAACAGCGGCGGAAAGCCAGCGCTTTGTTTTTGAAGAAGTGGCGCGTCCGCAAGAAGTAGCCCGAAAAATTATTGATACAGTTGAGCAGGCCACGCGTTCGAGTGTTCATTATCAAGCCCAGACAATTCATCAAAAATTTCATGACACCTCATCTTCCATTAAAGAATAAACTTACTTCTCTTCATAATTATAATTACAACTTACCATTCGAACTGATTGCTCAGAAACCGGTTCGTCCGCGCGATCATTCGCGTTTGTTAGTGTTAGATAAAAAGAATCAGACAATTGGCCATTATAAATTTTACGATATTATTGATTATTTAAACCCCGGAGATGTTTTAGTTTTTAACAATACAAAAGTTATTCCGGCTAGGTTGCATGGTCAGAAGATAACTGGTGGCAAGCTGGAAGTGTTTTTGTTAAATAAAATCACTAACCAAATCTGGACTTGTTTAATTAAGGGAAAAATTAAAATCGATCAAGAAATATTTTTTTCAAAAAAGTTTAAGGGAAAAATTGTTTCTAAAAATAATGAACTTTATAAAATTGTTTTTAATAAAAAAAATATTACTTCTATCGGCGAAACGCCAACGCCGCCATATATAAAGCCAAAATCTAATTTAAAAGAATACCAAACTGTCTATGCCAAGCATGAGGGATCAGTAGCCGCGCCCACGGCCGGGTTTCATTTTACCAAAGCTTTGTTAAAAAAATTAAAAGCCAAAGGTGTGCAGTTAGAATACATTACTTTACATGTGGGACTGGGGACTTTCCAACCCGTCAAGGAGCAAGATATTACAAAACACAAAATGCATAGTGAATTAGCTACTATTAATAAATCTACGGCCATCAGATTGCAAAAAGCTAAAAAGCAAAATCGTCGTATAATTGCGGTTGGCACCACAACTGTTAGAACTTTAGAATCTCTTAAGCTCCAAGCTGGCTCCAAATGGACTGATATATTTATTTATCCCGGGTATAAATTTAACTGCGTCGATGCCATGATCACAAATTTTCATTTGCCCCAGTCGACATTATTAATGTTGATCAGTGCTTTTTCTGATAGTGCATTAGTAAAAAAAGCTTATCATGAAGCAGTTGCCAAGAAATATCGTTTTTACAGTTTCGGCGATGCAATGTTTATTTATAAATAGATTTTATTTTTACACCCGTGTAATAATACTTTAATATTCTTTTCCAGCTCCAATCCATGGATTCAGCAAAGTATCTGGCGCCCTTAGCGCTTAGCCCTACGCCGTGTCCTAGCAGTTCATCGCCATTACAACCTGGGTCATCAACTGAAACTGCGTAGTCCTTGCTACCGCCCCAAACTTTGCTCCAGGAACGCGTGTGGCCATCAGACTGAGAAAAATAGGAAGCTACGATAATGTCATTGCTGTAAGTAATCATTTTTCCGCGCGTGCTTCTTACAGCTTCGTTAACATTGGGTGATCTTAAAGTAAAAGCCCAGCCTTTATAAACCTGGTCGTTAGCGGTAGCGGTTAGTAAATAAGGTTCGTTTGCATATTTAGTCGGGTGTAAATAATGATAATACGCATAAGTTCTAGCCGCCGTATATAAAGCTCGTAAATATGCTCGGTCATTATCGTTACTGGCTTCGGCCACCCCTTTAACATAATTTTCCAAACTTAGGCGGTTTACTACCCAAGTCGCGTCCGAGGTTTTGGAATATTTTATAATTAAACGTCCCTTAAATTGATTATCATTTAATTCTAAATTCCAGGCTGGTCGGTTTTCATAATTATTTATGGTAATAACTTTTCCGTTGCGTTTAGGAATAATACGGATATGGGTATCGCTGATAAATGAATCATCACCTTGTTCTACAAAATACTTGGCTTGTTTTTTGTCGTATTTAACATGCGTGATTTCATTTTTATTTACAGTTTTTAAAAGTTCATTAGCACCATTTTTAATTTGGTATTCATAATTAGTAGTTAATTCTACCCAGTCATCAGTCGAATATAAACCAATTTTAATTTTAGGTGGTTTTTTAATGATAGCAGTTATGGATCTTTCCATGGCTGAAACCGGTTGCATAAAACAATGTTCTAAATAACTTAAAAAGCTAGCCACAGAAATTACCATAATTAAGGCTAGCATAAAATTTAAAACAGAGCTTTTGAAAATTTTTACAAACATTATATTTTGATTTTATTGGTTATTTTACACCAAGGTACTCTAATTTTAGCAAAAAAATTGCTTTTCGTCAACCTTGACTTTGAAGTTCAAAGATGGTATTTTTTACACATGTCTTTAGCCAGAAAAGTAGCCCACAACACAATCATTCAAGCCGGTGGGAAAATTATAGGTACCATTCTAGCGGTTGGTACTATTTTTTTCTTAGCGCGTTATTTGGGTGATTTTGGCTATGGCCAATACACTACCATTATTGTCTATTTGCAGATTTTTTCCATACTCATGGACTTGGGTCTGTTTATTATTTTAATTAAAAAATTAGCTCAAGCGAAAAGCCCGGAGCAGGAAAACATATTCATTAATAATACTTTTACTTTTCGTCTGGCCTCGGGATTATTTTTTCTTAGCATAGCCGTGGTTATAGCGCTGTTTATTCCTCAATATGACGCCATTATTAAATGGGGTATATTAATTACAGCCGTTAATTTTCTTTTTGTTTCATTAAATCAATTACTTACAGTTATTTATCAGAAACATTTAGCCATGATGCGCGTGGCCTTAGCTGAAATAGTCGGAAAAATATTTTTGTTTTTATCGGTGTTGTCCGTTATTTATATTTTTCATAGCGGATTATTATCTGTAATGCTGGCTGTAGTAATTGGCGGAACAGTTAATTTTTTGATGTTATACTCTGGCACTTTGAAATATTATAAATTAAAACTAGCATTCGATTTTAAAATCTGGCGCGATTTAATTAACGCAAGTTGGCCCATAGCATTATCCATTTCATTAAACATGATTTATTTCAAAGCCGACACATTATTACTTGGAATCTTACAAACACAAAAAGAAGTCGGTATTTATGGAGCGCCATATAAAGTGCTTGAGGTTATTATTACTCTGCCGGCCATGTTTGTTGGATTGGTAATGCCAATTTTATCATCAGCTTACGAAAAAAAAGATTTAGAGAAGTTTCGCAAAGTTTTACATAAATCATTTGATGCTATTTTTATAATGATTCTGCCTTTAATTGCCGGTGCTATCATGCTGGCACAGCCACTCATGATTTTTGTAACTGGTAAAGATTTTACTGCTAACATTCAAGATTTAGGCAAGTTATTACAAATATTAATTTGGGCTGTAGCATTTATCTTTATTGGTACGTTAACCGGTTATTTGATTGTAATTTTAAATAAACAAAAATCAGCCATTAAAGCCTATGGTTTTGTAGCTCTTACATCACTTATTGGTTATTTAATTTTTATTCCTAAATATTCTTATTTTGGCGCAGCTGCCGTAACAGTATATTCTGAATTAGCCATGGTATTGTTTGGCTTATATTATATTTATTCCAGCACTAAAATTTTGCCACGTTGGCAAGTTTTTAGTAAAGCGTTTTTAGCCAGCGGTATTATGATGTTAGTTTTATATTTTACAGTTAACTTAAATATTTTTATTCAAATTATTATTGGAGCCGGTGTTTATTTTGTGAGCCTCTATTTATTAGGGGGCATTTCAAAACAAGAAGCATCAGACATTATTAACACCAAAAATTAAAACTTATGCCAAATATTTTAATTTTTAAATTTCCTTATTCCAGTCTTTATGGTGGCGGTGAAAAACATACTATTGAGCTAGTAGAAAATTTGCAATATCGAGAATTTAATTTTTATTTAGTTTCGTCTTGTTCAGTTTTGTTGAAAGAATTTAGTGATCGCAAATGGCCGGCGAAATCTGCTTGGGCTGGTATCGAACCAGTAACCAAATGGGCACTATTAAAATTTATTTTTATTTGGCCATTCGTTTTATTGAATTTAATGCGTTATCTTGTTTGGTATAAATTCACTAAACAAATCGATATTATATATTGTTTGTCTTTAACAGAAAAAATATTATTAACTCTTCCTGCTCGATTACTAGGCATTAAAGTTGTATGGATCGAACACTTGCTAATAGAAAATTGGCTATTGCTGTCACCGTTGCAATATTTTTATATTTGGTTTTCTAAATATTGCTTAATTATTACTGTCGTGGAAGCCGTAAAAGTACAATTAATAAATTTAGGAGTGCGGTCGAAAAATATAAAAGTTATTTATAATAGTATTGACTTAACTAAATTTTCACCGGTTGCATCGAACTTAGAGCATTTATACAAAGAATTTAAAATAGGTTTTGTGGGTAGATTAAGCGAAGAAAAAGGCATTAAATATTTAATTTTAGCCATGGCTAAAATTAAGGATTTAATTCCGCAGGCAAAATTAATAATTGTTGGTGACGGTCCGGATAAAGCCAGTTTAAAAATGTTAATTAATGATAAAGGCATTAACCAGCAGGTAATGTTTGTTGGTTTTCAAAAAGACGTGGCCAAGTGG
The DNA here is from genome assembly GCA_043798935.1 of Patescibacteria group bacterium. Lineage (GTDB taxonomy): Bacteria > Patescibacteriota > Patescibacteriia > UBA9570 > JAHJKD01 > JAZDOC01. The sequence continues at coordinate 6,362 of JAZDOC010000002.1, read as the reverse complement.
ATGGCGAATTTCGACTGTTTAGTTTTGCCAGCCACCCGTCGCGAAACATTTGGTATTGTAGTAGCCGAAGCGCTGGCTTGTTTAAAACCAGTAATCGTTACTAATGTTGGGGGACTAAAAGAAGTCGTCGGTGAAAATGGCTGGATTGTAGAACCGCATCATTCCACAGGAATTGCCGACAGCTTACTCGAAATTTACAAAAATTATAACGCGGCCTTAGACAAAGCCAAAGCCGGCCGTGAACGGGTTGCCAGGAAATTTTCTTTAAACAATATGATAGAGCATTATGCCGAAACTTTTAAAAGCTTATTATAAACTACTACTAATACCATTAATTTTGGCTTTAGCCATGGGCTTGTCTTATTTGCCGGTTTATTTTTCACCGTTTTTAGTCATTGGAGTTTTGGTTTTTGGTGTTTTGTGTTTAATTATCTTGCGTGATCCAATGTGGGGTATGTATTTATTAATATTTTTTTTACCGTTTGAACGCATTGGATCTTATGATATTAGTGGTACCACGATCCGCATCAGCCAGATAGCCGCCCTCCTTACCATTCTAGCTTGGATGTTTAAAGGGTTAAATCTCAAGAGTTTTAAATTGCGCCCGCAACCTTTATTTTGGCCCATTGTTTTATTTTTAACCGTGAATTGCGTGGCCATTATTAATTCGCCTAATCCTTGGCGCTCGTTTCAAGTTTTGTTGTTTACTGCTTTCACTCTTTCAATTTGCGTTTTATTACCAAATATTATTCGTCATGGTGATCAGATGCCGCGGCTAATTAAAATTTTATATTTCAGCGCTTTAATAGTCACTGTCTTTGGCATTTACCAATTCTTAGGCGACATTATTGGTTTGTCCCCCTCCTTAACTGGTTTGCGTGCTCAATATACCAAAGACATTTTAGGGTTCCCGAGAATACAATCTACGGCGCTCGAGCCACTTTATTTTGCTAATTATTTATTAATACCGCTTTCAGTGATGACGTCTTTATTCTTGAGTAAAACTTCTAAGATTAAACCTTTATGGCTGATAGGATTTATTATAATTGGTGGAATCAATTTGGTGCTAACAGTTGCCCGGGGTGGGTATATTGCTTTTGCAGTTTGTTTATTATTAATCGGAATAGTTTATTTTAAGAAATTATTCAGAATTAAAAATATTATTTATGGTGCACTGGCAATTGTAATTATTTTTATCAGTGCTAATTATTTTATAGATTTAAATTTAGAAGGAACCAAAGAAAAATTTATAGCTCATACGCAAAATCTTTTTGATGGCGCTTCCTATGTGGAACGCGTTTATACTATTGAGGAAGCGTATCATGCCTGGTTGAATCACCCGCTTGTCGGTATCGGTCCGGGTAGCTTTGGGCCATACGCTGCTTATCATCCGCTGGTTGAGCCTGATGCCGGATATTTAATAGTTAATAACGAATACATCGAACTCTTGGCGGAAACCGGTATTTTAGGTCTTTCGATATTTATTATTATCGCATTAATAGTAATTATTCGGTCTTTGCGTGCGATCAATCAGGCTAAAGATAAATTTATCAAAGCAATTTTAATCGGTTTATTAATTGCATTTGTGGGAATTTTAGTTCAATATAATACTTTTTCAATTTTATATATTATTCATATCTGGGTTACTATTGGTTTATTAATAGCTTGTCAGAATATTGTTTTTCTAAATAAATATGAACAGTAGATTTTTAGAAAAGTTTATTTATATCATATTGCTGTGTTTACCGGTTTATCTCATTAGATTTAGTATTTTTCAGATCCCATTTACTTTTTTAGAAGTATTGATATTATTGTTATTTATAATTTTTTTAATACATTTTAAAGCTAAATTTTCCTTAGGCAGTTATAAATATATTATTTTGTCATTTATCCTCATTTCATTATTTGCCAGTATTAATGCGGTTGATCAAATTAAAGCCTTCGGTTTATTTAAAGCATATATTATTGAACCCATATTATTTTTTATAGTACTAATTAATGTCCGGCCTAATTTTTCTAAAGTTATCAAATCGTTAGGCATGGGTGCATTATTTGTTTCTCTAATTGGATTAATTCAATATATTTTTGGTTATGGCATACCCTCGCCGTGGAATATCAGAGGGGCTGAATTTAGAATTACTTCAGTTTTTGAATATCCTAATGCAGTGGGCCTGTACTTAACGCCAATAATTATATTGTTTTTGGGAAACATTATTCTTTTAAAGAAAGATAAATATTTTTCTTTGTCAGTCATTATATTCTCGGTATTTAGTATTGCTGTTGCCGCTACTCAAGGGGCGGTAGTTGCCGTTTTAATGGCTTTGTTCTTTTTAGGTTTTTTTACAAAATATAAAAAATATTTTATAAGTCTGTTTATAGTTTGTATTGTTATAAGTTTAATTGTTCCTGGCATCAGGGAAATTATATTATTTAAAGACACTTCCGGTGATGTGCGTTTGGCGTTATGGCAGGGAACTGTTAATTTAATTAAAGATCGTCCGTTAATTGGCGCCGGGCTGGCATCCTTTCCTGAAATATATGCCGAGTATAAACTTGATAAACATGTTGAGTTATTGCTTTATCCGCACAATATATTTTTAAATTTTTGGGTAGAGTTTGGCTTATTGGGATTGATTTGGTTATTTTGGGTATTAATTAATTTTTTTAAAACTTGTTTTAAATATTATAAGCCCATAACAATTACTCTTTGTGCAACCATGATCGGCATTTTAATTTATGGTTTAGTAGACGTGCCGTATTTTAAAAATGATTTAGCTACTATTTTTTGGACCATACTCGGATTAATGGAAATAACTAATTCATCGCATTGACATTATAATATTTATTTGTTATTTTATAATATACTTTATAATTAATATCACAAAATATGAGTCATCCATCAGAAGGGGGCTTTCCGCGTCCCGGATCCGGGCCAGATCCAGTTAATGAGGACAAACGTCACCCAGAAACAATTGAAAGAACAAGAAATTTTATTGAAGCTTTTTTTCGTGCTCAAAATCTAGCTGATTTAAGAACAGCCTGGGATCAGGCAAATTCTAACAACACATTTAGCAACTTAGAAATTAAACCAAATGATTTTTCTGCTTTTCAAGATATAATGAGAAATAAACTTACTGAACTCGGGCTTGATTTTACAGCAGATGATGAGAGAGTTGTTGAGTTTATTCAAGCATTAAGAGATGTGCCAGTTAAGGATTATACTGGATGTTATACAATCGAAAGAGAGGATCCATTTCAAATCGCTTTATTTAGAATTTTATCTGGATGCGATATAAATGCGGCCGGATTACAATTATTGCCATTAGAACCCTTACAAAGATTTGAACGTGGCGATTATACAGCAAGTGATGCTGCCAGGTTGCAAGAAGTAGGTTATGATTTTACTAGAAGTTTTCCTATTGCAGGAGCGCGTGCAGATTTAGGATTTAAAGGACTTCGTACAATAACTGATATAAGCTCAGAATTTTGGGGTTGTAGATTTTATTATGATGGTTTTCCAGGTCGTCGACGTGAAAACATTGCAGTAGAAATTCCTACTGGTAGAGTTAATTTGCATAGTATTAAACATCATAATGACTGGAGAAAAGAAATTGGCCATCAATATTCAAATGATGAATCTTTTTTAAGTCTAAGTGTTAGATACTTACATTCAGGATATCCTGAAACAGGATTCAACACATCATCAGATTTTGTTCAGAGATTATTAGGCGAAATTGAAAGAATTACTAGACAAGAGAGAGAAGAACGGGCTGAACGAGAGCAACAAGCAGAATAATTAATCATAATTAACAATCTTAAATCACCTCTTTACAAAAGGTGAAAAATTTGGTATTATTAATATATCAAGTCCTATAATCCAGGACTTTTTTCTACCCATAAGCAGTTAATAAAATAAACGTCTTCAATGACTGCTAAACAAGTTTGTAAAAATTATTTATCTTTCTTTGCGCTGTTTGTAGGCTTATTCTTAATATTATTTAGTATTTTTTTTATTGATAGTGCGTGGGCCTTAAAAGCCAATCCTGAAACCGGCACTGTTTCGGAAACTGTTTCCATATTAAATCAATCATCATCTGCAACCGGGCGGGCTATTCAATCGGTGTCTTCTGAAACAGTATTTGATGCAATCCAAACAAAATTTTCGTATAATGGTTTTGGATTAAAATTTAAATTTAATAATAAATCGGCTGACCAAGCACTGGAATTATTTGTAAAGACCGATTCTTCCGATTGGTTCAAAACCTATGTTATGGAAGACACAGGCATGAGCGATCATGATGGATATTTATATACAGATCCGATTTTTTTATCTGGACAATCAATTCAAATTAAAGGCGATGTTAACAACATTAGCGATTTGGAATTAATTTATTTTAATTCCACTGCCTCACCCAGCACAAAAATCTTAAGAAAAATAACAGCTGATAATGAAACTGGCGTTAAAATCATTAGTCGAGCTGAATGGGGTGCTGATGAAAGCTATCGTTTTTGGTCACCGCAATACACAGAACCTAAGGCTTTTGTAATTCATCATACGGCCGGCGGAGATGGTGGCGAAGATCCATCAGCTACAGTGCGAGGAATTTATTATTGGCACGCTGTGGTCTTGGGATGGGGTGACATTGGCTATAATTATTTGATAGACCATGAAGGAAATATATACGAGGGTCGTTATGGTGGCGACAAAGTTATCGGCGCACACACATACAACAGTACTGAAGGGATTAATTATAATGAAGGCACAATTGGTGTTTCTGTGCTTGGATGTTTTGAAGATGAAAAAGAAGGGTGTTATACAACCAGCGAATATAATATAAACATTGAAAAAGCAGTCACTGACTTAATTGCCGAGAAAGCCACTGATTTAAAAATGTCATTAACAAGTAGCGCTACATTATTTTCAAAAAATATAAACAGAGTAGTCGGGCATCGTGATCTAGATTATACATTATGCCCGGGTTCTATTATAGAAAATGAGTTAACAAATATTAGAACATTATCCAGTAGCAAAAAAGATATTATCGATGATACACGAATTTGGCAAGCTGAATTAGTGGAACAAACTTTTTCTAATAAATATATGGTCGACACGAGCGAAAGCATAAACATTACTTATAATAATAATGGCGATTATGCTTGGCCCAAAGAAAAAGTTTTTTTAAAAGTACGCAATAAAAAAACTAAACAAACTATAAAAATTTATCCTGAACATGATGTCGCGGTTGGCGATAGCTATACTTTTAATTATAATTGGCAAGCTGATAAAGTGGGTAAACAAAATATTTTATTACGACTATTTCGTAAGAGCTATTTGATTGAAGGCAGCAGAGCAGAAATTTCAGTAAAAGTTAACAATCCAAATAAAGCTAAATTAGTTGATCAGAATTTTCCTATCGCTGTATTAGAAAATTGGAATCCATTAATTACAGTTAATTATCTAAACAATGGCACTACCACTTGGTCGCACGAAGATACTGTTTTAGCTGTAAATGGTAAGTGGGTAGGCTTGTTAGAACAAGTCAGAGTTGCACCTGGGGAAACAGGCACATTCTCATTTTTACTACAAGATATTAATGATTTACAAATTGGTCAAAATAATTTAGTAGTTAAAATTGTTCAAGGACGGCGAACTGTTTATAAATCTAGATTTACAAGAATTTTTCGAGTTGATTAATTGCAAGTAAATAAAAATCCCCGAAAAGCTCGGGGATTTTTTTAAAAGAAATTTATTTCTTTTTTTTCTTAGCTACTTTTTTTACAACTTTCTTTTTAGCTACTTTTTTCTTAGCTACTTTCTTTACAACTTTCTTTACAACTTTCTTTTTAGCAACTTTTTTCTTAGCTGGCATTTTAATTCACCTCCTCCCAAATAAAAATTTATTTTTAAAATTTATTTAATGAAATGCCCGATATGAAGTAATTATAAAATTTAAAGTTTCATTGTGTCAATGATTTTGTGGATAAATAAAAAAAATATTTTATAAAAATATAAAATTTTTTTAGAAACATTTTTAATTGCTAAAATATTTAATAAAAAAATTAAGAAACAAATATACTAAAATTAATTTTACATTTAATTTTAAGAATATTATTTGCAATTAGCAAATATTTTAAATAAAAAAATGATGCAGGGAGCGTCAGTTTTGCTCAAAGAAATTTCGCGCAAAGTTTAGAATATCCCACCAATCGCAACTTTCGCCGTTTTGGGAAAGGATTGCCTCGCGGCTTCGCCGCTCGGCATTCGGGCTTTGCGCCTTGCGCAAAGCCCTAAAATCCCACGGCGGGCAGAAAGAAAAGGAAATGGATTTGTCTTTTTCGTATCTAAAATAATAATTTATAAA
>JAZDOC010000017.1:0-129136 GCA_043798935.1 Patescibacteria group bacterium | reverse complement strand
GGTTGAAGCGTTTCCATAATTGTCGTTATCAGCATCACGGTAATATGTAATAGCGTCACTGGCAGTAGAATCATCTGTAAGGCCATCACAGTTGTTATCTTGGCCATCGCAAACTTCTGTTTCACCGGGATTTTTATTTCTATCGTTATCATCGCAATCAGTATTATTAGCTACATAGCCGGTTGGTTGACCGCAAGAAACAGTAGTAAGAGCCGGGTTGCCATAACCATCGTTATCAAGATCGGCGTACCAAGTACCTACGGGTTGGGCATTACCTTCATCAATAGATCCATTGCAATTGTTATCGATACCATCAGCACATTCACTTTGATTGGGATGAACATCGGCATTGGTATCATTGCAATCAATGTCTATATTAGTTTGCTGTTTCCTTTTCAATAAAGTAAATAATCTAGAAATACCACCAATTTTCGGAACCGGATTTCCGTTAATATCATAGCCATCGCCATCTTGATCATAATCGTTTTTTCGATCACAATTTTGGTCTACACCGTCGTACCAAATTTCAGTGGCGTTAGGGTGAATAGCAGGGTTAGAATCATCACAATCTCCCATTGGAAACAAACTCATTAACATACCGCTTGATCCAATATATCGATAATAGCCATCATTATCAGAATCCACAAACATAGTGACACCGCTAACGGTTAAAGTAAGTGGTGCTGGTGGTGGTGGAACAACGTCATTTTTATTGGCCTTATTTATTTTAGTATTTACTTTATCAGCAGTTTTTTTATCGGCCTTAGCTGCGGGCTGAGTTGTGTTTGCCGGTTTAGCCACAGTAGTTTGTACTGCCGGCTTTTCGGTTTTCACTACCTTAACACTGCCGAATTTAACCGTGGCTGATGTATGTAAAGGTAAGATAAAAAGCATGGTTGCAACAATTGTTAATCCCCCTAATTTAATTTTGCTAATTGCCATATATTTGTAGTTAAAAAAATTATTTATTTTTGTTATTAAATAAAACTTATTTTTTATATTATTTTTACTGCTCAAGAAATGTTTACTTAAACCGTTTACTACCTTAATAAAAAGACATTTTAGCCTCTTTGTCAAGGTTCATATGTGGACAAGATGCATACATTTATTATGCATGTTTTTTGTTTATGTTTTATTAAAAAAACCCCGAATTAATTCGAGGTCTGAAATTCAAAATATTATCTAACTTTTTTAATACCCACAATAATTTTTATAATTCGTATATGTTGGATCGGCTGGATCATTAATAGCTATGGCTGTACGATATTTTGGTGGGGTTGTGGCAAACGGATCAAAATCAATATATAAACAAACGGTTTTTTGGTTATCATCGGTAGACATAATAATTCCTCTAAAATGCCTTTGACTATCGTTACCAAAACTACCATTACCAGTGCTAAACATTTTTAATCCATATTCTCCGGTGGTTCTGTAATCAGCATCTATATAAGTCATCCAAATATTAGTGCCATCAAAAGCTAATCTTTTCGGCTTATCTGAAGTTGTACCGGGCGTCCCCGTGGTATCATTAAAGGATTTAATTTTACTTACTACTCCACCAGCTGCCGGCACAATATTTAATTCCTCGGTCGCACCATTAGCCAACCATATATTACTGCCGTCAAATTCAATATCTAAAGTATTAACACCCACATCGCTACTGGTATAAAAAAGTTTTTCTTGCAGACTGGTGGAGTGGCCAATATTGTTAAAATCTAGTTTGCGCAATGTTTTCGCGCCCACACTTGGATTATTATATGTTACCCATAAATAATTTCCATCAAAAAATATCAAATTTGGACCGACTAGGTCGTCATAAACAGTCTGAGTTCCGCTACATGAAACAGTAGTAGAAGTTGTGCATGAATAATCTAATCTTATTATTTTACCAGCGCCTGGATTTTCACACGTAATCCACAAATCATTTCCATCAAATACTACATCTTTTGGTACTGAACAATTTGTTGAAATATCAATGCTACCAGGAATTGCTGAACTATTTGGATTAATAAAATAAATTTTTTTTGTGTTTTCAACCGGCACTATGGCATATTGCCCATCAGAAATAATATGATAGCATCCTAATTGACCTGTTAAAAAAACAGTATTATCAGTAAAATCTTCTTTATCAACAATTCCAACCGTACAATTGCCAGGATAATAATTACCACTATCTACTGAAACTATGTAATCTGCTATAACCACTCCATCTTCCGGAATAAATGATATTAAAGCGGTTGGCTCATAATCGTGAATATATTCTGGCTCGGCGCCACCGCGTGTTTTTAATATTCTATAATCACTACCTAGCTCATTACCGGCTAAATACATATAGCTTCCATCCCAGACCATGGCGTTAATAGAGTGATATCTTAAAACACTTGATCTTGCAAAACCAATTCTATCAGTCTGATAAACTACATTTCTGGAAAAAGAATTCTGCGAAGAATATTTCATATTAGTTGCTAAAAAACCGTCGGCTGTTATTAGGTTATCACTTGTAACATACCCATGAAACTCCCCAGCATTTTGATTAGTGCCTAAATCTACGCAATTATTACCATCATTGCAGGCGTGTACAGCCAAGGTACCTTGAGTATCAACATCTAAACCAATACCTTTACTATTATCTATTTTTACACCAAGAGCATTTACATCAGTACTAGTGTTTGTAACTGAAATCCCCGGATTACTACCCAGTGTTTGCGTAATATCTAAACCAGTAGCACCACTTTTTAAATTGTTTATGGCTAAAGCGTTTACAGCCGTAGAAGCGGCCGCTAAAGTTATCGTATCCCCGCCGGCTTCATTAACCCACACTTCCGGCTCTAGTAACATGGTTTTCCAAGTTCCGGAATCATATATTTTAAAGGTTCCGCTATCATTGATAATAGAGCCATTTAAGGCTGTAGCTAATGGTGAGGTAACGTTAGGAATTATTAAACTTCCCTGAGCGGTTAACCTTCCCTGAACAGTAAGATTTTTTTCAGCTGTTACGTTTTCTTTGGCTGTGAAACTTCCTACAGATCTAATTGTAGCACCGGAGCCACTACCAAAATTAACTATTCCAGAAGTAGAATTTAAAATAAGAACACCGTTACCGGTTACTTTTGGAGTATATACATATGTAGAAGCTGTTAATAGACTAGCACTAGCATTGCCAGTAACAGTTAAATTGCCACTAGTAGATAAATCACCGCCAATAGAAAGCGAGCCGTCTTTGGTTTGATTATCTATAGATGTGTTCAGGGGTGCGGAAATGTTGCACGAAGACGGATCAGAAGCCGGAGAACAACCACTAGTTGGTTCTTGCCAAGTTTCAGCATCAATAGGCGCTTTTACAAAAATAAAAACACCGACCATTATTACTAGTAAAATTAATTTCCATCGTGAAAACATATTTTTGACAAAAGCTTACGAATAATTATATAATATACAAGACAAAAACAGTTTTTATATTAAAATTTTAACATTTCGCATAAGCAATGTCAACAAACAAAATTTTCACAGTGGTAAGCATTAATGTTTTCATTTTTATTGGTGGCATTATTGTTGGTTTTATTATTGGTGGCATTACCGGATATGGCTATTTATATGCTAAAGATAATTCTCATCTATCACCAGCTAGTGCTACTGTTATTAATGCAGATCAATCCGCTGCCAACCCAAATACAAACACTGCTATAAATACTGATTCCGTTGAACCGTCAATCACAAAAATTTATCGCCGCGAAGGCGTTATTTCGGAAATCCAAGCCGACAAAATAATCATTAACGGCTTAATGGCTGAAAAAGAAAATGCCGGCCAAAATTTTGTTGTTCAAATAGACGATAAAACCCAATATGGCAAAATAAACTTAAATACCAATGAAAATATCGCAATTACGCTTTCAGATTTAAAAACCGGCGATTATATATACGCTTTAGCCACGGAAAACATTCTGAATCAAACACAGTTTTACTGCAACCAGGTCAATTTATTTATTAACGAATAATTTAAATAATATAAATAATTAATAATAAAAAATATGATAATTTCTATTTTAGGAATTGGATTGATCGTCATTTTAGTAGCTATCGTAGCTATTGCTATGTGGTTAATCGCCGTTTACAACGGTTTAATCAAACTTAAAAACCAAGTAGATGAAGGCTGGAGCGATATCGACATTCAACTTAAACGCCGCCACGACTTAATCCCCAATTTAATCGAAACCGTTAAAGGCTATGCTTCACATGAAAAACAAGTATTAGAAAACATCGCCATTGCCCGCAGTGCGGCCATGAACGCCAAGGCGCCGGAAGAAATGGCCAAAGCCGAAAACAATTTAATGGGCGCTTTAAAAAGCATGTTTGCCGTAGCGGAAAATTACCCGGATTTAAAAGCCAATACCAACTTCGCCAAGCTTCAAGACGAGCTTTCCGACACGGAAAACAAAATCCAAGCTTCCCGCCGCTTCTACAACGGCGTGGTTCGTGACTTCAACATTAAAATTCAAGTATTCCCAAACAATTTAATTGCTAACATGCTAGGCTTTGCTAAACGCGCTTTTTACGAAGTAGCCGATGCTAGTGAGCGTGAAAATGTAACTGTAAAATTCTAAGAATATCTGTATAATTCTAAATTTTGCTATAAAAATATTGCTATTAAATTCGCCTTTTCAATTTAAACTCAATATTAATTAAACATGAACGTCTACAACCAAATAGCTTCAAATAAACGTCGCACTATTCTATTAATGAGCTTATTTATTGTGTTTATTTTAATATTGGGTTTTATATTTTCTTACACTATCGAACAAGGCTGGGTAGGCTTAATAATGGCTGTGTTAATAGCAACGGCCTCTTCGTTATTCGGCTATTACGCCGGCGATAAACTAGCGCTTTTTACAGCCGGCGCCAAAGGCCCGATTAATAAAGAACAGAATTCTTATGTTTATAATTTGGTAGAAAATTTATGTATTGCGGCCGGCTTGTCTATGCCAAAAATTTATATCATCCCCGACCCGGCCATCAACGCTTTTGCCACCGGCCGCGACCCCGAACATTCATCTGTTGCTATCACTCAGGGTGCCATTGATAATTTAGAAAATGAAGAATTAGAAGGCGTTCTCGCCCATGAATTATCGCACATTAAAAACTACGACATTAGGCTGATGATGTTGGTGATAATTTGCGTGAGCTTTATTACTCTACTTGCAAACTGGATGTTTCGATTTAGTTTTTTTGGTGGACATCGCTCTAATAATCGCGGTGGCGGCGGTATTCAGCTGGTATTTTTATTAATCGGCGCAGTTTTTGCCATTCTCTCCCCTGTTTTAGCTAAAATTGTGCAACTGGCAATCTCCAGAAAACGTGAATTTTTAGCTGACGGATCAGCCGTACTTTTAACACGCTATCCTGAGGGTTTAGCCAGAGCATTAGAAAAAATTAAAACTCAAGCCACCCCGTTAACACACGCTAATAAAGCTACGGCTCACTTGTATATCTCCAGTCCTTTCGCACAAAAAAGTTTTTTTGGAAACATGTTTTCCACTCACCCACCAATCGATGAACGTATCGCCAAATTAAGAGAGATAGCCTAACGCGCGTTTCAAAATAATTTAACATTATTAATAATAATTTCTAATAATAGATTACTATGTCAAAACATTACGAAATGCTAAGCGTCACCGATACCTGGTATGAAGCTTGGAAAATATTAATTCATCACTTTATCAAATTCATATTGGTAAGCGCGGTGCCAATTTTTATTATTTATGCTTTTGGTTGGGCAATTTTTGGATCGTTCGTCTTCTCGGCTTCTTTTCTAGATAACCCGGCCGAGCTTTTTAATGCCTCATCCGGATTTGTGTATTTTTTAATCATTGCGTTATTAATAATCATCATAGCTGAATTTTGGGGCACTATCTCTTTGATATTATTAACTATCAAGCAAGCTGATATAAAAATATCACGCCTTATCTATCAATCACTAGAATTTTTTGGAACGTTTATTATTTTAGCTTTGCTTACTATTTTAATTGCCGGCATCGTTACTCTGGCTGATTATATTATTATTACAGTTTTAACTGCGCTTTTAGGCCTGATAAACGCCGAGTGGGTAAATGCTATCTTTCCATTTTTATCTTATATTACCACACTGTCGTATATGTTAATGTCGGTATTTTTATTATTCGCTCCATATTTTATAGTGGATCAATCAGCTGACGCTTGGTCGGCCATCCGTAAAAGTTTCCGTTTAAGCAAACATTATTTTTGGCCAATATTAATCCGCTTAGCCATTTTATATTCTGTAATTTATACTGTTTCTTTTTTATTAAAATTTATCCCTAACTACGGCGACCCGATTGCTATAATTTTATCTCTGCCAATTACTACCATTTACGCTTATGTTTTATATAATAACCTTAAACAGAAAAACACATAAATCATGCCGCTCGACATTCTAAATAAATTCACTTCAAATTTAAAAAATTCATTAGCCCGGGCCATTAATCTATCCTGGAAGTACAAAAACCGACAAGTTCTGCCGATTCATCTTTTTATCGGTCTGGCTGAACAAAAAGGTTCAATTGCGGCCGAAGTAATTAGAAAAACAAATATTACGCCCGATATTTTAAAACAATCTCTGGTTAATTTAGAAGTTAGCTTGAACGCGTCTTTTCCGCCATTGTCGCCACTTACAACCCAAAGCATTGAAAGAGCCGCCCTGGTTGCTTTTAACCATCATCACGTTTATATCGGCACTGAACATTTATTAATGGCCTTACTGCAAAATCCGGATAACTATTTAAAACAATTATTTATCGCACATAAAATTAATGTTGAATCGCTATCGCGGCAAATTTTACAAATTTTAAAAAATAACGGGCGCTTTAATGATATCGCGGCCGTGTTTGGCGACGAGCAATCTGAGAGCGCTTTAGACCCGGAACATAAAGCTAGTCCATCGGCACTGGAATTTTTTGCGACCAATCTTTGCGCTGAAAACGCACAAAGCAAAATTGATCCAGTTATCGGACGCGACCAAGAAATTGAGCGTGTTATTCATGTTTTGTCGCGCCGCACAAAAAATAATCCGGTTTTAATTGGTGAAGCCGGCGTTGGGAAAACCGCTATCGTCGAGGGGCTGGCTAAAAGAATTGTGGAAAAAAATGTGCCCGATATTCTTTTAGACAAACAAATATATCGGCTGGATTTAGGACTAGTAGTAGCCGGAACAATGTACCGCGGTGAATTTGAATCGCGCTTCAAACAAATTATTGATGAGCTGGAAAAAAATAAAAAAATAATATTGTTTATTGATGAAATCCATACTTTAATAGGCGCGGGCGCGGGTGGAACCGGTGGCGGTACCATGGACGCGGCTAACATTTTAAAACCCGGCTTGGCTAAAGGTAATATTCGCTGTATCGGGGCAACCACTTTAAATGAATATCAAAAGCACATTGAATCTGATGCGGCTTTGGAGCGACGTTTTAGGCCTATTATTGTGGAAGAAGCCAGTGAAAAAGAGACCATTCAAATTATTACCGGCATCAAAAAAAATTACGAAGATTACCATAATATTCATATAACCGCCGACGCTATCTTAGCGGCCGTAAAATTTTCCACGCGCTATATTCAAGATAAATTCTTGCCGGACAAGGCCATAGATTTAATTGATGAAGCGGCCGCCGGCACCAAGGTGAGCCAACCCATTGATCCGGAAAACTTGGCACTTCGAAATTTGGAGCATGAGCTCGATGACATCAGCCAAAAAAAATTAACCATGGTTAGGCAGGAAAAATTCGATCAGGCTTTAGCCGTTAAACAACAGGAAGAAATAATCAGAGAAAAAATAAATAAAATCCGCCAAGCTCGAAACTCCAGGCCACAAAAATTTATCGGCAGTATCGACAAAAAAAACATTGCCCAAATTATTTCTAAAATCACCGGCATCCCCATTGGCGAACTGGTAGCTGAAGAAAAAAACCAACTCCTTCATTTAAATGAGCTACTTAATGCGCGTATTATCGGCCAAGTGGAAGCCACTAAAACCATTTCCGAATTTATCCGCCGTGCCCGCGCCGGTTTAACCTCCCCTACCAGGCCAACCGGTTCATTTATATTTTTAGGCCCATCCGGCGTGGGTAAAACCGAGCTGGCTAAACAGTTGGCTAAAATATTATTCGGTGAAAAAAAATCTCTGATTAGAATAGACATGTCGGAATTTTCAGAAAAGTTTAATATCTCCAAATTGATCGGCGCGCCAGCCGGATACATTGGTTATAAAGACGGTGCGAAATTAACCGACCAGGTAAAAAGACACCCCTATTCAGTGGTGCTGTTTGATGAAATAGAAAAAGCGCACCCCGATGTTTTTAATTTATTACTCCAAATACTTGAAGATGGACAATTAGCCGATGCCACTGGCCGGCAAATCAATTTTAAAAACGCCATTATTATAATGACATCTAATGTGGGCTTAAAAGAGTTTGAGCAACAAGCTAAAATTGGTTTTGGCGAAACCGCAAACAAAGACAACCCGGCTTATGAAGAAGTGAAAAATCATGCTCTTAAAAAATTGAAAGAAACATTCCGCCCGGAATTTTTAAACCGGATCGACAAAACAATTGTCTTTAAACCGCTAACTTTAAATGATCTTATCGCTATTGCAAAACTTGAAATGAATGAACTCCAAAATCGATTAAAAGAAAAGCAAATAAAATTATCGATCACTAACTTGGTTTATAAATACTTGGCCGAACTAAGTTTCAGCCCCGAGCAAGGTGCCCGAGCCATTCGTAAAAATATCCAAGAATTAATCGAAAACCAATTAGCGGAAAAAATATTGTCTGACGATTTAAAACCCAATCAAAGCATTAAAATCGGCTATCAAAACAAAAAATTGACTTTTTCCCGATAAACATATAACCTGTTATCCAAGGCGACCCTCTTCTTTTTTGAGAGGGTTGTTTTTTTGTTCATTCCTCGCCCACGCCCACCCGCCTGCCACGCATGGCATTGCGGGCAGGTAAAGGGCGGGGCTAAATTAATTAAAAAATAGCTCCGGGCTTCATGCCCGTGGGCGTTAAAAAAAGTGCCCGTGGGCGGTAAGAAAATAAATAATATTACATTATGATAAAACAAATAATTAATTGGCTTAAGGATTTATTATTTCCGATTCAATGTGTAAACTGTGAAAACGTTTACGATGTTTGGTTGTGTGAAAAATGCAAACAACAAATGCTTCAACCGCAAAAAATCTATTTTCCGAAAAATAGCGATCTAGCCGGTTTATTTTACTTGGCGCCGTATGCCAATAAAATTATCCAAAAAATAATTCATCAATATAAATACGGTTATAGCCAAGAAATCGCCGATATATTAGCCGTTGAATTGATATCGGTTATCCATGAAAAGTTTGATTATATTATTCCCGTGCCTTTACATAGAAAGCGCTTACGGGAACGGGGGTTTAATCAGGCCGAGCTCATTGCTACTAAACTGGCTATGGCTAAAGTTGGCCAGCTTCGAACCGATATTGTTTATCGTCAAAAATATACGCACGCTCAGGCTAAATTAAGCGAAGCCGAGCGGTTTGCCAATACTAAGCAGGCTTTTAGTATAATTAATCCAAATTTATCATTAGTTGGAAAAAGAGTGTTAATTATTGATGATGTATATACAACCGGAAATACTATT
Source organism: Patescibacteria group bacterium (assembly GCA_043798935.1). Classification (GTDB taxonomy): domain Bacteria; phylum Patescibacteriota; class Patescibacteriia; order UBA9570; family JAHJKD01; genus JAZDOC01. The sequence continues at coordinate 119,449 of JAZDOC010000017.1, read as the reverse complement.
AATCAGGTTATTCAGGCTTTAAAACCCCTCCAAATAGCGGAAATTTGGGCTGCTACGGTTGCCAAGGGGTAGATTGACTAATCTTTCGTAAACTGATATATTAATCAGGTGATATTTTGAAATATCACCAATATGGAGAGGTGGCTGAGCGGTTGAAAGCAGCATCCTGCTAAGATGTTGAGCCTTTACGGGTTCCAAGGGTTCGAATCCCTTCCTCTCCGCCTTCGTTTTTCGGAGCGAAAGCTTTGTCTGGCTTTTGAAAATTTGGAAGGGTGGCAGAGCGGTTGAATGCGACGGTCTTGAAAACCGTTGGACTCCAAAAGAGTCCCGCGAGTTCGAATCTCGCCCCTTCCGCCATTTTTCAGAACATGTGCAACGTAGACTATTATGTCATTTTCTAGAATCATTATTTTGCTAACTGCTTATAAATACTTTTTTCTATTTCCTATTGTTGTAGTCGAAGGACCAGTCATTACGGTTATTGCCGGGTGGCTGGCTTCCATGAACTTTTTAAATTTATTTATAACTTACTGCGTTGTAGTTGTGGGCGATCTTACGGGCGATTCAGTTTCTTACATGCTCGGTCGCTGGGGTAGAATTAGCTTTATAGAACGCTGGGGAAAGTATATCGGTTTGCATGCTGAAAAAATAATCAAACTCGAGCATCATTTTGGCAAGCATAGTGCCAAAACAATTATTCTAGGAAAACTCGCTTATTCTTTGGAAATGCCATTTTTGATAGCCGCCGGTATGGCCAAAGTTCCTTATCAAAAATTTATTTTTTATGCTTTTGTGCCCACAGTTTTTAAATCATTTTTCTTTATATTAATTGGTTATTATTTTGGCCAAGCTTATATACAGCTCGGCGAATACCTTAATTTTACATCTGTTATAATGGGTACGCTGGCCATAATGTTGATTATTATTTATTTCATCATTAAAAAAATCAGCCAAAAATACGCTGAAGAAAAATAAAAAATCATTTATATGAAAATACTTATTGCCACCGATATTTATCACCCTAATGTTAATGGGGCGGCGTATTTTACATACCGCTTAGCCAATGATTTAGCGCAAAGAGGCCACGACGTATCGGTAATATGCCCGTCTTTATCAATGCAAAACACCATTACTATTGATAAAGGGGTTAAAGTTTACGGCGTCCATTCTATTCACTTGCCAGTCTATGAAAAATTTAGAATATCGCCACTGATTATTTCTAAAAGAACTATAAATAAACTGGTGGAAAAAATTTCTCCGGATATTATTCATATTCAGAATCATTTTATAATCGGTAAAGCGGTTACAGCCATGGCAAAAAAATTAGATATTCCGATTATCGGCACTAATCATTTCATGCCCGAAAATTTAGTTCATTATTTTCACATGCCAATAGCTATTGAAAAACTTTTAATTAAAATCGGCTGGAAACAATGCATTAAAGTTTTTAATCAGCTCGATTATGTTACCACCCCCACTATAACAGCGGCTAACTTATTAAAAAAAGCCGGTTATGAGAAAGAAATTCTGCCACTTTCCTGCGGTATTAATTTAAATAAATTTAAACCCACTAACGACGGCTTATATCTTAAGGAGCGCTATCACATACCCACGAATAAAAAAATAATTCTCTATGTGGGACGCTTAGATAAAGAAAAAAGAGTGGAAACCATTATCCAATCATTACCGATAATTTTAAAACAAATAAACGCCCATTTGGTTTTAGCCGGTTTAGGCAAAGAAAGACCTAAACTCGAAAATTTAACCCAAAAATTAAATATTGGTGAATCAGTGACCTTTACGGGTTTTATTCCTGATGTTGATCTGGAAAATGTCTATCATGTGGGAGACGTGTTTGTAATCGCCGGCGTGGCCGAATTACAAAGCATTGTAACCATGGAAGCTTTGGCTTCGGGTTTGCCGGTAGTGGCTGTTAACGCCATGGCTTTGCCCGAACTGGTCCATGATGGTGAAAACGGCTATTTGTTTGACGACGGCAATAGTGAAATGATAGCTAATCATATTATAAAAATTCTTTCAAATGATACTTTAAAAAGAAGCATGCAAGAAAAAAGCCTAGAAATTATTCAGACACATGCCATTAATAAAACCCTGCAAGCTTTTGAATCAATCTACGATCGCGTTATTAAAGAACATCAAAAAAATTCAAATTATATTCCCACCTGGACGCCAAGTAAAAGAATAATAGCTGTTTGTTTTACGGCCAGCGTTTTATTACTAGTAATTTTCAGCTCAATTATAGCTTCTAAGCCTGAACCGAAAGTTTTTGTTAGAAACGAACTTTATGAATTAACGGCCAATGCCAAATATTTTTTTAATGATAGTTTTTCGCCGTCCGAATATTTTCACGAACATAAATTCAAACATCTTTAATTTTATTAATTAGCTCCAAACCATGAAACGCTTAATTACCAAACACAAACTATTATGGGACGACCGTTCTTTTTTATTATCGGTAATTATGAGTTTAATTTTTTTTGCAATTAGTTTTTTTATAAATTATGGTGCGGTTCTCTACTCAACCGCACGCGCGGGAAACGCTACTACCGATATATTGCTTCAAAATTTACCGGTTGTAAATTTGGATTTAATATTCAGTGAAGGTGTGTTATTTTTTATTATTTTTGTTACAATTCTACTTTTAGCTGAACCGGCTACTATCCCCTTTACTTTAAAAAGTGTGGCTTTATTTATTTGTGTTCGTTCAATTTTTGTAAGCATGACACATCTCGCTCCTTATCCGGACCATATAATTCCTGATTTAGATCACTTAAAATATATCACTTCAGGTGCAGATCTATTTTTTTCCGGACACACGGGCCTGCCATTTTTATTAGCATTACTATTTTGGAAAAATAAATATTTAAAAATTATTTTCTTGACTTCATCAATTTTAGCCGCGATTACGGTTATTTTAGGTCATTTACACTATTCGATCGACGTTTTCTCAGCCTTTTTTATCACTTATGGCATTTACCATATTGCGCAAAAAGCTTTTAAAAATGATTTTAATGTCTTTACCCGAGGTTTAGAAACCAGCAAGCTAACCGAAAATCTCCCCTGAAATCACACGAATAAATTGAAAAAAATCAAACAAAATGATATACTGGGAGTAATAAAAATTAATGCGTAATAACATGGAAAATAATAATACTTTTGGTAAAATATTAGCTCAATGGCAAATCCCCGAACATGAACACTATGCCAAATCTGTTTGGTGGTATGTTGTGTTTATTGTTGGTGGCTTAGGGTTATTTACTTATGCACTTTGGGTAAGTAATTTTCTTTTTGCGGTTATTATAATTATCCTCACAGCTATCATTACCATTCACGAAAAACGACACCCCAATTTATTGAATTTCTATATTGCCGAAGATGGCATAATACTCGAAGAAAAATTTATTCCTTATAAAAATATCGAGCGTTTCTGGATTATTTATGAACCGCCTTATGTTAAAAATCTTTATTTTCATATTGATAGCAAAATAAAACCCGAACTTTCAATTCCGCTTATTAAAATGAATCCGGTGTATATCAGAAAAGCATTGCTAAAATATATTAAGGAAGATTTGCAAGAAAAATATATTTCTCCCAGCGACCAACTTGGAAGAATAATGAAAATCTAAGTTTTGCCTTCGTAGCTCAGTGGATAGAGCGTTCCGTTGCGGTCGGAAAGGTCGTAGGTTCAATTCCTGCCGAGGGCACCAATGAACAACACGTTTATTCAACCTCTAGCTTCTTTAAATCGCGTCGGGCGCATGCTAGATAAACGACTTCGTAAATTAGATCTAGCGACCACGCTTGATCTTGTTTTTTATTTCCCTCACCGCTATGAAGATTTTTCGGAAATCTGCGACATAGAAAATTTAATTCCGGGCCAGCAGACAACCGTACGCGGACAGATTGAACTGATTAAAGCACGGCGCAGCTGGAAACGACGCATGACTCTGACCGAAGCTGTGATCCGCGACCAAACCGGTTCCATAAAAGCCATCTGGTTTAACCAACCATTTACAGCTAAAGTATTAAAAGCCGGCGACGAAATTTTTTTATCCGGAAAAACTGTAGCCAACCAATACGGCTGTCATTTTAACAATCCGATTTATGAAAAAGTTAAAATAGAAACCGCTCATACTGCCCGCATTGTTCCTATCTATTCGTTAACCGAGGGTATTACTCAAAAACAGGTTAGTTTTTTGATGAGTCAAATTACTCCCTCAACATCGCTGGTTATAGATTGGCTGCCAAATGATATTATTTCTCAATATAAACTTTTACCATTATCAAAGGCGCTCAAACAAATTCATTTTCCGGATTCTTGGGCAAGCTTAGAACAAGCTAAAAGGCGCTTAGGTTTTGATGAGCTCTTAACTATTATTCTTTACAACTTAAAAAATAAACGCGATTTAAATGAACGACAGGCCATTAATGTTCCTTTTTCTGAACTCAAAATGCGCGAGTTTGTTCAAAAATTACCTTTTCAACTAACTGTAGCGCAAAAAAAATGCGCTTGGCAGATTATTAAAGACATGGCCGGCATTAAACCCATGAATCGGCTACTTGAAGGAGATGTGGGCTCTGGTAAAACCATAGTAGCGGCCATCGCCATGTATAATGCATCGCTTAGCGGTTATGAGTCTTTATTAATGGCACCGACAGAGATTTTGGCCACCCAACATTATGAAAATCTAAAAAAACTATTCGGTGCTGAAAACGTTGCACTTGTTACGCGCCACCATAAAAAAATATCTTCCGACCGCAAAATTATTGTGGGCACGCACGCTTTAATTCAACAAAAAATTAAATTTAATAATCTGGCTTTAGCCGTAGTGGATGAACAGCATCGTTTTGGCGTGGCCCAAAGAAAAGCCCTGCAAGACAAATCTGGCGACCCACATACTACATTGCATCTGCTTTCGATGACCGCTACCCCCATCCCCCGCACCCTGGCCCTCGCTGTTTATGGCGACTTGGGGTTATCTATTATTAATGAAATGCCTAAGGGGCGAAAAAAAATTATTACTCGCTTAGTTAATGAATCTAAACGCGCTGACGCCTATAATTTTATAAAAAAGAAAATCGCTAGTGGTGAACAAGTTTTTGTAATTTGCCCGCTAGTCAATGAATCCGATAAGCTGGGCGTAAAATCGGTTGAACAAGAATATGAAAGATTAAAACAAGAAATATTCAGTGAATATAAAATCGCCAAGCTTCACGGCAAGCTCAAACCGCGGGATAAAGAATTAATCATGGAAAATTTTCAAAATAAAAAAATAGACATTCTCGTCGCCACTTCAGTAGTAGAAGTCGGCGTGGATATTAAAAATGCCACGATCATGATGATTGAAGACGCGGACCGTTTCGGCCTGGCTCAGCTCCACCAATTTCGCGGACGTGTGGGGCGCGGTGATAGACAATCTTATTGTCTGCTTTTTACATCTTCTAAAACTGCTAACACTATTAAACGCTTAAACGCTTTGGTTAAGAGCAATGACGGCTTTAAATTAGCTGAATATGATCTTAATCTTCGCGGCCCGGGCGATGTTTATGGAAAAGAACAATCAGGCTTTATCAGCACCTTAAAAGTCGCCAACCTTGCTGACCATAAATTAATCTCCTCAGCCAAACAAGCCGCTGAAGAGATTATTGATGATATATCTAAATTTCCATTAGTACAAATTAAGCTGAATAACTTTATTAAAACTATTCATTTAGAGTAATTTTAATAGAAACTTTTATTGATTATTCTAATTTACTATGCAGCTAAAATTATAAAGAGTGGCGACACCATTGCCGCTAATCATTTTTGTTATTGTTTTCTTCTCACTTCCAATTGAAGAATCCATACATTGCCAACCTTCGCTTTGAGAATACGAGTTATCTTTCAACTTACATACTGCATGTTGGCCGGTTGGACAATTTGTAGGAGCTGAATCTTTGCAAGGACAAGATAGCCCATAAGTACCGAGTTCGAAACAAGCCGTTGTCGATGATAATTGAAAATGCCACCACTCTGACTTTATTCCTTTTAAACCGGTAGGGTTAGTGTCATAAGGCGTTCCCGGACCGCCAGTCATGGCTTCTTTTAAGTCTTTTTGCCACTCACATAGGGATTTTTGTTCTTCTGGTTTTAATGCATCCCAAATTGCTTTATCTTTTCCACTTAGCGAAAAACCAAAACTTTTATCGGTTGGATGGCTTCCTCTAAGACAATTATAACCGGTTGTGCCATGCCCTTCTAAAATTGTTCCAACAATTTTAACATCTACGGCTAAACCGCGCGGATGCCGAGATGAATCGCCATCACACGGCTTAGACGCTAAATTACAATTATTAGATTCACAATATTGACATCCATTGCATGCACCGCTTTTACATTCACCGGTAATTTGAGCATTGCAATAACAGGCAAAGAAATACCATTGCCTTTCAGCTGAACGCCAACCCGATCCACTCAATACAATAGGCGCGCCTTTTGTAACTGCCAGTGCACTTAAATTAACCAAAGCTTTTTCGATAGCTACTTTAAGATTTGGACATCCACCAGAGCTAATAGTTGAAGAAGCAAATTGATGAGGCGCTACTGCACTAATAGCCAGATCAACTCTACTTTCCGGCGGAAGTTCACAGCTACTATCATAAGGATTGGCAATTGGAATTTTATATATTCTAACATCGTGATTATCTACTAATGCCGAATTTATGCGCCCAGCCATACCATAGCCTAGTAAAGCAATTAATAATCCAATAATAGCTGAAGTAATTACATTTTTAGCACTAGTAATAGCTTGCTCATTGCCGGCCGATGCGGCCCAGCGAAAACCGCCGTAAAACATAGCGGCTAAAGAAAAAATAGGAATTAAAGTAATGGAAAAATTATAAACGGTTTCCAGATAATCGTTCCAATTAGTGACATAAAGCTTGCCAAATAATGGGACTTCTAAAAAATACATGATATCTTCTTGCTGAGTCCATTCCACTTCCTTATCCGCAAAATCCGTGCAAGCGGCTGGTACCGTGCTCTTTGCAGCTGTTGGGGTTGTTGCTGTTGCGGACCCGGCTAAAGAAATAAGGGGGATAAAGGCGCTGATTACAAAATATAGCGCAAAAAAATATGATATTATTTTTTTATTATTCATTTATTTTATCATTAATTGCATTTTTAAGAGTATCAATATTAAGAGCATCGTCTATCATGGCATCATTTACAAACACTGCCGGCGCATTAGTAATGCCGGCGCTAAGGCCGCGATAATAGTTGCTTTCAACAATCGCTTTAGTAGATTGATTGTCGATACATTCATTAAAAATATTCATATCTAGATTAACCGTGGTCGCTAATTCGCTTATAGTATTTGCGTCTAAATGATCATAATTATCGAATAATAAATCATGATACGGCCAAAACAAATCTTGCTCATTAGCACAATGAGCGGCCAGCGCAGCCGAATAGCCAATTTCGTTATTATTATCAGGATTAATAAAATCTTTCCATATAATTACAATTTTATCGCCATATTCATTAGAAATTTGCTTAAGAATATCAGCACTTTCCTTGGCTTGCTCGTTATCGAAGCGCGACCATACAACCACCACGGCTTTAGCCTGCGACGAACCCAGATAAGGATCAACATCGGAGATGAACACTTTGCTGTTTTTGCCAAGCGTCTGGAGATCTTCCGGCACCATAGTAATCAATGGATCATAGCCTAATTCCAAACCGCCGTTATTAGTAGAGCTGGCAATTTGTGATGCATTAGTATTGGTATTATTACTTTCAACCGGTAAAGCAAAGATGCCTTGAACAAGTGCTGATCCAAATAATAAAAAAAATACAAGCAGTAATAAACCAATTACAGCAACAATAATTAAAACTGTAGTATCTGATAAATGGAAATTGTTTTTTTTCATGTTATTTTAATTTTAATTTATGAATATTGTTTTGTTGAACATCAGTAAAAAACAAAGTAGCACCGTCATCAGAGACCTGCATATTATTAATGGTATACTGTTCGGTACCAAAAGCATTAATGGGAATAGCCATTAGTTCTTTTTTACCGGTTGCTAAATCTATTTTATAAATATTATCCGGAATATTGTCAGCCACATCACGCGCATAGCCGGCACCGGTCGGCAAGGTTTGCGGTACAGCGCAATAAAGCTGAGTTTTGCTAGAAAAAGTACATTTGTCTACCCACGTGTTCATTTCTAAAGCCGTGCGATTCTCGCCGATTTGTTCACCTTCAGCATCAACTATCCATAAAGTCGGCTGATAATCTGAATATGAACCAAAAACATTATAAAGCATTTGTTTTCCGGTTGGCGACCAAGCATATTCAAAACCTCTGCCTTCAACCGTCATTTGTTTAAAATTCTCGCTATTTAGACCAATCGGAATTACACGCTGACGATTACCGTCGATATATTCATTAAAAGTTCCAACGGCTTTTCCGGATGGCGACCAATTTACTTCAATTTTATCGGCATTATCGCCAAGTTTTTCCAAGCCCCGAGGATTTGAACCGTCCGGATCCATTACCCCCAACCAGCGATCTTCTTTATCGATGGCCATATATTTAAAACCAATCTGGTCATCAGTCGGTGAGAAGGTAAATTGTTCCATTTCTTTAGGAACAGTATATTGCTTCTTTTTTTCAAAATCGTAAAATAAATTATAATCATCATCAAACTCTAATACAGCGGATTGGCTGCTGTTAGACCAAGTGACATTATTTACACCCTTAAAAATTTCATCGCTCATGGCAATTTTTTCACCCAGCTCGTTGATGCGGTAAAACTTTCCGTCTTCGCTGTTGTAATATTGGACGTCCTTGCCATTGGCTGAAAGCGTCATATCAGAGGCACTTTCATCGGTTAATGTGTCGGTTAAAGTGTTGGATCCACGCGCTACCGAATCGATTGTGGGCACGCCATTAAAAGCATTAGTATTACTAACATCAATATCCTGATTAACATTAGCGTTTATTTCCGGAAATATGCTTTCAGGCACAAGCTCGCCATTTACATTAATTAATTCTTCTTTAGGCGCTTTAAAAAACACTATATAAATAATAATCGCCATGCCAATTGCCACTATTATTAATAGAGCTGAGTATAATATTTTCTTTTGTAAATCTGTTAGTTGCATAATTTTAGTGAAAACTTTCGTATTGATTATTATCCAATTTATTGGCAATTTCTTGAGTCATGATAAACTCATTATCATAACTTGTAGCAGTACCGTTATAATATTTACCGACCAAATATTCACCCCAAAAAAGTGCTTTTTTAAACTGGCTAGCATTAAAAGACGACATGTCTTTAGCTTTATATTCGTGTCCGTTAAGTAAAAGCTGAGACCAATCGTTAGGCATACAAAATAAACCAAAAATATCACTAGCATCGTTATAACTAGGATGAATTCCGCAATTTAGATTAAATTCACAATTTGTTGTTGTTTCTAACTGGCTATGACTTTTAAAAACATAATTGTTCCTTTGTGCGCAAAATCCAAAAAGATCACTATATACATGGTTAGTTTGAGAATGCCATGATTTATTTAAAGTAATATAAAACAAAGTAGACGCTGCCATATTTCGATTTAGCATATTATTCATTAATTCCATATGTGACCAGCCAAATACAAGATCAACATATTCGTCAATTGCCATGATATCGCTTTGTTTGTAGAAAGGTTCAAAATTATTACCACAAATGGAAAGCGCAGTCATTGCATTCACCATAAATTCACGATCTTTTCTGTCTTTATATAATTTATCATAAGTTTGAACTGCTATTATTGCCGGATCGACGCAATCTGCACTCTGCATCTTATATTTTATTTTTCCCTCGGTTATGCTTGTAGCGTATGGGTAACACTCGCACTGACCAGGGCCTGACCCAATAACTGTCATGTTTCCTGAACAACTTGCCGTAGCGTTAGCCGAATTTGCTTTTTCACCGCGACAACTTAAGCCTAATTCTTCGTTAAAACAAGTTTCCCCGCAAAGTGTATCTTTGCAATCTTCAAAACGTGAATCACGACCGCAATCCGGTAAAGTATAAATTGGTTCTGTATCGGGTTCGTAAACTATTTTCTCAACCTGTATATTCTGCAAATCAACTAATTGAGAATTTATTAATTTTAAACCGCTATAGCTTAATAATGGTATTAATAAACCAATAATAGCTGAAATAATTACTTGTTTACCAGATGTAATAGACTGTTCATTTCCGGCTGAAGAGGCAATTCTAACACCGCCATAGATAATAGCCACTACTGCTAATGGCGCAATTATAGAGATACTCACTTCATAAATCAGTTGAACATATTCAACAATATTATTTACGAGCGAAACACCACCGCTGGATATTGTAGGAATAGGAACTTCTAATAAATAACCAATATTTTTTACATATTGCTTTTCGCCTTCAGCTTGTGCACTTTTCGGAATAAAATTTAGTATAATTAAAAAAATAGGCGCTGTTAGAAACCTAATGAATAAATGTTTATTTTTCGCTAAAAGCATGTTCATACTATACCATATTTTATGACGTTCAGCAAATTACTTTTAAGCTTAATTAAAAAAATAAAGCAACAATACAAATCCAATGATATATTCCAAAAAACAAGCCACTCCAAACGAGATCATAATTGCACGTTCTAACGCATCAAAATCCATCAATTTAATTTTTCCTAACAATGGCATATCAAAATCTATTTTTCCATCAAAACCAAACTTAATTGCTAAAATTCCCAAAGGAATATTTATGGGCGGAACAAAAGGTATTAATAACAACAATAAACTTTCAGGCAGGCCACTGAGAAACGCTTCAATTAGAGCTGATTCGGTTTCTTTTTTTATTTTATTAACGGCTTTTGCTAATTCATCTTTACTTGGAATATTACTTTCTTTATCTTCATCTTCCTTTTTATCTTCAGCTAATTCACGGCCTTTGTCAGCCTCTTCTTCTGGTTTAGCCTCCGGGGACTCTCCTTCCGGAGATTGTTCTTCCGGCGACGCACCTTGATTTTCACCTTCTTGGCCTTCATCCCCTTCTTGATTCTCAGCATTCTGATCCTCTGATTCTTCCGGCTCGGCCGTTTCTTGTTCGGGTGAAGCGGTTTGGTCTTCACCTGGTTCCTCACCAGCTTCTTGGCCGGGTTGTTTGTCTTCTTTTCCCTCACCTTCAGGGTTTTCGCCTTCTTTTTTATCTCCGTCTTCTTGCTCACCCTCTTTTTTTTGAGCATCTTTATTTTTTTCGTCCTGTAATTTTCTGGCGGCTTCATCTTCTTTGCCAGGCTCAACGGTTTCTTGGGGAGTGTCTGGTTCGCCTTCACCTGTTTCGCCATCTGGTTGTTCTCCATCGCCTTCGGCATCTGAAGCGACGGCTTGAGCATCTTGAGCTTGTTTTTGACCATGCTCATCTGCTTTCTGATCTTCCTCGGGTGCAGAATCCGTAGCCGGATGACCCATGGCGTTTCGGGCATAACTTTCAGCTTGTTCAGGATTTAAACCATTCAACATTAAATGAGCCATTAAAGCTTCTAAGGCTATATCCTGCATTTCTTGCTCTTTTTGCGCTTGAACTACAGCATCAGCCATAACGGCGGTGGCTACCATGGCTTTCATAGCACCGGCTCGTTTTACATCGGCTGATGTATCAGCATCAATATATTGAAGCGGTAAAGCCATGACGGAATCTGATAATAATTTTTGAAATTTTGGATGCTGACACAAGTCGCTAATCGCCTCGCCCACACTTAAATTAGGATTACTTTTAACAGCATCTTTTATTTGCTCTCCCATTTCTGATTGTAAATTTTGTGAGCTTGGATTATTCATGATTATTTATTTTTTGCAATTTTTATAATTTTTTAGCCCCGCCTTTTATGGGCGTGGACTGGCATTAATATTGATGTTTCTTTCTCACCGCCCACGAGCATAAAGCCCGGGGCTATATTAATTTTCAAGCTTTTTTTCAACTTCCACCTGTTTAAAAGTAATCATTAAATTAGCTAGCATGGCTTGATATTGCTTAATAATATCTTCTTCAGTGGCTTTTTTAATGTGTTCATCAACTTCAACATTTTTTACTTGATACAAATTTAAATAATAAAGTTGAGTGGCTTTTTGCACGGCTTTTTCAAAATTAAATTTTAATACATCCGGATCATTTTTCAATATTAAATCCGGTGCTTTTTCTAAAATAAACGATAAAGTTTGAGCAATTTCGTTTTTTTGATCATTTATGGTTTGTGGCATAATTTTAATTATTGCCAATAAGCGCGATTTATTTTCCAAGAATTATTTTCCTGGATTATTTCAATTTTTATTTTTTGAGTGTATGTTTTCTTTTCAGTGGAAAATTCTGCTTCTTCACTACGGCTAGTGCTTACCATTACTTCGGCGATATTTGATCCAACATCAAAACTTAATAAATCAACTGTTAAAGCTTTAGTGGTCACAGCACTAAACGCTTCATTTGGCTTCTTGCTATTATTATCAATTAAAGTTTCCAGCCAGGCTTGCATTTCAGTGCTGGAAATATTTTTTAAATTTCTGATGTTATCGTAATTATTCTCGTTGGAATATGTTCCAAAGCGCTCAGCAAAATTTTTAGCCAGCTTTAAAATGGCATTTGTTTGATTAGCTTGGGTAGCCACAAATGTTTCGCTTTCAGCCGGCGACGCGCTGTTGGCATTGTTATTTGTTTCATCAATAATAATATTCCCCTGATTATCGATTTGATTATTAGTGTTATTAACAGCTATATTGGTATTGCTGTTTTCTGGTTTAATTTCAGTTTGATGATTTTGATAAATATAGAAAATTACACCAAAGCCAATGAATAATAATGCTAAAAGAGCGGTGACGATTATAATGAATTTTTTTTGGGCAAACATATAAATTATATTAATGATTGAATTTAAGAATTTTGAGCCGCGAATTCCTTTTTAGACTCTTCAATTTCCAGTAATTGCCGCGGGTCGGATGTGACAATTTGATCTTCGGTTTGCGAGGCCACAACTTTAATGGCTACGTGCCGTTCGCCTGCAAAGAATATGCCTTCGCCCACATTACCCTCTAGCAATAAATATTTCTCGCCTTCGGTTAACATAAATACTTTGGCGATGTTGTCGATCGCGGCCGGCGACTGTTTTAATAAAATCTGCATGGCCGAATTGGTAACAATTGCTCTGCCATAAGGAGAAAGTAAAAAGTCGTTTACGTCTTGAGTAATTGTAGTGACACCCAGATAATACTTTCGGCAACGTTTTACCAAGGCAAAAATAAATTTAGCGCTGTCTTCGCTCTGCATTAGCCACCAAGCTTCATCGATAATCAACATGCGTTGTTTTAATTTAGAGCGTACAACGTTCCAAATATAAGTGACAATATTGTAAACAGCGATTGGTCTTAATTCGTCTTCCAGATCACGCACGGAAAAAGTGACTAGCTGATTTTTCATATCAATGTTTGTGGGACTGTTGAATAATCCGGAAAAAGTACCCTCGGTAAATTTCTTTAACCTGATAACTAAATTTTCCGTTCCTTCAAAACCTTCCAAAATATTCTGAAAGTCGGCCATGATTGGCGGTTCCACGCCTAAGCTTAAATCCGTATCAGCCGTAATATCTTTTTTAGCGTAAGTTTCAATCAAAGCTCTGTCCATAATAGAATCTTCGGCATCACTAATTTTTCCCAGCATCAAACGCAATAAACCTTTTAAAGTAATTACGGCTGTTCTAATAATATCGGCCGGTTTATCGGCGCCACCAACCGGACGCGGTAAATCAAACGGGTTAATTTTAGCATCCGAGTTTAAAGAGATATTAATATAAGTTCCGCCAACAGCGTCGGCTAAATGCTTGTATTCATTTTCCGGATCGATAATAATAACATCGGTTCCCATCATCAAACTACGCAAAACTTCCAATTTAATGGTATAACTTTTACCGGCGCCCGAAGTAGCGAAAACCACAGAGTTGGCATTTTGTAAACTGAAACGATCGAATAATATTAAACTATTATTATGACGATTAACGCCGTATAAAATACCGTTATCTGATGTTAATTCCGAAGAAATAAACGGAAAGGATGAAGCGCACGGTGAAGAATTCATGTTGAAATAAACTTGAATTTCATCGATGCCTAAAGGGAGGGTGGAATTAAAACCTTGTTCGGCCTGATAAAAAATACGTTTAGCCGTCACTAATTTCGAGCCAAACATGGAATCCATTTTTTCCATTAAATCTTCCAGCTCTTTTTTTTCGTCCGCATAAATTGTAATGTACAAAGCGAATTGAAAAAACTTTTCGGTTCCCTGGGTTAAACTATCGCGCAAACCTTCGATATCGCGCAAAGCGGTTTCTTTAACCGGATCACGCGGTGCTCTTTTTTCCGAATCAGAAATTAATTCAGCTTCCAGCGAACCAACTTTATTGCGCAATTGTTTTAAAATAATGTTTGATTTCACCGGATAAAAATACATGGCAATGTCGAGCGATAAATTCAAATTAATGATGGGCGCAAACCAGCCAACATTAATATGACGCGGGTAAGAAACCACAAACATGGTAGAGCAATATTTACCGCCTAAATCTATATAACGCGGTTCGGCTTTTAAAGCGGCCGGTGAAATTAAATCTAATACGTAAGTGACGCCACTTTCATAAATGTTTTTGGCGGTAATTAAATCTTTAGCCTCTTGATCTTTGGCTATTTGTCGGGCTCGGGCTTGTTCGCGCTGTTCTTTGGTTGATTCATCGACCAGCGGTAATTTTTTCTGAGCTTGTAGTTTTGAATCTCTTAAATCAATCATTATTTTTCTTCTATTTTCAATTGATTAATATCGGGTAGAATTTTTGGCTTGCCCCGCGACGGATTATAAGCTTGGTAATACAATTCTATTAAACCCTGGGTATCAAGCGGAGCGACTTTTAAACCAATTGAAGTTAATCCGCTGGCCACAATGGAAGTACGACGAATTAATTCTTCTTTAAACTTATTAAATTTTTCTTCATTTAATTTAATTACGCTGCCGGGAGATAAAACTTCTTGCAATCGAGTCCAGAAACTTTTTGGTTTATTGGAATATGGCGAATACGGTACAACAATAAAAAATCTTTTTTCCATGATCTGAGATAATTCTACCATTTGTTGAATATAATTGGTATACTCGATGGTTTGAATTTTCAGCAGTTCGTTGGTTTGCACTTTAGCGAGTTTTTTTAATTTATTGATATAAGCATCAATGTTTAAATTACGCGATTGAATAACAATTTCAATGGGATAATCTAAAGTATTTAAAAACTGAACATAGCCATTAATAATAGCCTGCTGTTCATCTTCGTTTTTTAAAGCAAAGTTAATGGAAGACACCATCAACACCTGGCGCAAGGTGCCATCTTTTAAAACCACGAGGTCGTCTTTAATCTCCGCAATTGGTAAATATTTTTGCGTTGAAGGAATTTGTTTTGTTTTATGTTGCATTTCTGTTTTAGCTGACGAAGACATTTTTTTATTTGTTAGATTGTGAATTTAATTTTTGTTGAACTTGATCTTGCAATTCCTCAGGCTTATAAACACCGCCTGTATCGACTAGAAGCGATAATTCAGTTAGGCGCGATTGTGTTGGAACCGCTTTGTAAGCCGGCGCAACTGTGGGTTTAGCTTTTTTCTCTATTTTTTTAAGTATGAAATTACGTTCGCGTTGCCAAACTTTTAAAGCTGGCGACCGCATGGTTTGCACATAACACAAAGCAAAAATATGAAAAGGTTGGCTGTTGATTTTTACAAAAGCAAAAGTACCGCCCACGGCCAAACAGAATATATCGACAATAGCCGCAAACCAAAATGTTAGAATGGTCCAAAAGAGCCACAGAAAACCGGCCGTGACCAATAAAATAATAAATTGACGAATCGAAATAGGACCGATTACTTTACTCTCGACCTCAATAAATTGTGGCACCACAAAATTCATTTGCATACAATAGATCTAATATCTTATTTTTTTATTTAAGTCGGCAATGGCGTCGAACTCTTCCATGGTTAAAACTTTTTCACCGGCCACAGTCATTGAATTAATTACTTCTTGCACCGAGCGCCCTTCATCGATACTGGTGTTTCCGATACGCAAGTAAATTGCGTTAAGCGGTGAATTTTTAAAAGCTAAAATCCCTTGCGATTTACTAACAAAAGATTGTTCTTCTAATAATTCAATTTTATGCTTAATCTTTTCTGCTGCTTCCACGGAATTTTCTGCTAATTTTCTAAATTTGGAAAGATCTAAAGTTCCAAGTTCTTCCTGCGGACCCATGAGCACTGGTTTAACAATGGGCTTTTTAATATCTTGAACAATTGGTTTATTGGTTTCCAAGCGACGCACTTGCGGTATGGCCTGACTGGTTTCTAAAACCGGCTTAGCAATCGGGGCTTCAGTTTTTTTCTCTGTCTCTACTTGAACAGGCTCTGGTTTTTTCATGGTGGCGGCAATTTGTTTGGCTTGATCCATCATGGCCTGAGCCTGTGCTAAATTTAGCTGTGGCTTTTTATCGGGCTCTAATGATGGAGTTAATGCGGGCATTGCTGGCATTGAAGGACGCGTAGGGGCTGGTTCTGGTGTTGGCGCTGATTTAACTGTCGGAGTTATCTGGGGCATAGCAACCGAACTGGCAGATTGAGGCAAGCTATCGCCTAATAATTTTTTAATGGCATCGGTAATGGCTTCGGCTGTTTCAATTCGATAATCAAGCCCACCCACATCGGCCGGACGAGTAAGCATGGCTTTATATTCCATGGCGTCTCTAATGCCAAGAACGAAGGTGGCGGTTAAATTATTAAATCTGGTTTCGGATTCAGAACTGGAAAAAGTTAGATGAAATTGCTCTTTAATAGATTTAATAATTGCGTCTTTATCAACCGGCGCTTGTTTGCGCAAACCGGAATGGCTATGATCTTCAATTTCTTTGGCGTCGACATCGCCAAAAATATCTTTGGTGACGCTTAACGGTTCATTGGTTGGTTTATATGATGGGACTCCATTGTACATATCGTCTTGATTTTTATTAATTTTTTTAGGTTTATTATCTACAAACGGAAAAGGCGTAAAAACGCCGTTTTCCCAAACACCTATTACACCCTCATCGTTCACCATATATTCTTTGATGGGCGCATGAATAAAATCTTGCGAGGAAAAACGCATTTGATTATAAATATGAAAAATCATTTTCATTTTCGCTTTTTCCGAATCTGATAATTTTTGAAAATTTTTGTCTTTGGCATAAAACTGCGCAATCTTTAATTGATTGGCCGCTCCGACGCCTACGGCTTCAAAATAAAGATCGAACCAATGAGCCAAAGTTGGTTTTATTCTTAATTGTCCATCTATAATCGGCTCGATAGTAATTAATTGTTCACTCTGACGCAAAGCGTCTTGCAGTTTATTTTTAAAAGCATCTTGGTCTTTAAAACTAAAAATACCGGAAATAAAATTCATTAAATTTTTTTCGATCAATCTTTTTTGATCCAAAAAATCTGTATCCTCGATATAAAAATCGTATCGAGCAAACAAACTCCAAGCGCTATTAATATTATTAGTAAATAAATCCAGCACCTCTTTTTGATTAATTGCCGGCAATGAAACCCATCGACAATCTATTATAAATTCATTTAAGCTAGCATATTCATGCGGATATTCTTTTTCAAAATTTGGCTTCTCTTTAAAATAACGGTTTAAAAAAATATCAGCCTGCAAGCACATGGCCGCATCCATTTCTTTAAGGTAAGTTTCATTATCGCGTAAATATTTACGTACTTGTTCACTACTGGTTAAATCTACATCTTTATATTGTTGATTATAATATGCCATAAAAATTTATATTAATTCTAGGATATGCCAACGCCAAACCTATGCGAGGAGTCTGGGGTTATTCTATGATCTATTCTATGAACAGCTGCTAACTTACTTTGGACTAATTGTCCAATTTTTTCACCCTGAGTGGACCTAACTTGCGCAAGTTTATCGGCTCCTATAATATCAGTTAAAATTTTAACAACGTGGCCATTGCCTTCTTTTTCTGCCGCACCAATTAATGCGGCAGTTTCTACCATTTCTTTACGTAATGAATGAACTAAATTTGTTCCAATAACCGTATGACCATGTTCAATACTATGAGCTACATTTTTATCTACGCCGCGAATTAACATATGCAACATTGCATTTTGCATTGACCAATTCTTTTGACCATCATACTCGCCCCAACGCATATGATTACCATTGCTCAAGTTGGTTCTAATGCCTTCTTTACTAGCTTCAATTGCAGTAATTAAATCGTGCTCTTCCTGGCTGATGCGCTTTATTTGGCCATGTTCACTAGTATACCATCTGGCAATTGCATTATGGCCGTTATGTTCAGCGGCTTGGCTAGCCATATTCATTACACTTCTTACATATTGCTCACCTAAACCAGCATCTTTAAACTTTTTTTCCATTTTGTCTAAGCCTTCGCCGTTAACAGGCAATTTTTCTGCTTTCAATATTTCGTTACCATGGCCCACTTTAGCAGCATGATAATATAAGGCCAATGCTTCATTATGTTTTCCCATTCTCACTAAACTACGATACATATCAACTATTTCACCATCATTTATAGTTTTATAACCATCAGACATTTTAGTAGTATGCTCTTGCAACAATTTCATTTTACGTGGATCAAATACAAAGGAAAGTCCTTCCATCTGTTTATTAATATCTTTTAACTCTTGCGGTTTGGCTGCTTCAATAGCCTTTTCGTATTGTTCATGAGCTTTTCCGATTTCTGCATCAGCAGTTCTTATGCTTGTTCTTTGCTCTTCTCTTTCAGTATCAACATTCTCTAAATCAGATAAAAAGTCATCTTTCAATGCATTGCCATTCATATATAAGTCCTGTAAACCAAGACTTTTAATAGCACCAATAATTTTTTCTTGATCTATATTGCCATCGAGTTTTTTCATGCTATCCATCATTGCTTTTAACTGTGCTTTTCTGTCTAGTGTTTCCAGATTATTTTGAGCCGTTGTTTTAACTGGTTCTTGTCCATTAACCACTCTATCTCTTGCGTCAGCTGCGCTTTGAACATTTTTTTTATAATTTTCACTTTCTTCTAGTTCTTTTTTTCTAACAGCTAATTTTTCTTGCATTTTTTGATCGCCTTTTTGCCCCCACATTTTTAACGGACCAGAATAACGCCAAAACGAACCGGGCGCACCCGCCCATCCTCTGATGCCTTCGCCTCTTCCAATATGATCTAATCCACCTATTTCGCCTTTTACTTCATTTAAGTGTGTTTCCTCGTTTATTTCGCGAAGCTTTCCTTCCAAACGCTTTGCCGGATTGAGTTGAATACCGGTTTTAGCATATATTTGAGAATTCAATAAAGAGGCCCGAGCCAATGCTTCTTTTTTGACACCGCCCCAAGCTTTTCCAACACCCCATCTACCCAAAGCATACGGCCGGGTGGCATACCACTTGGCGGCATTTTTCGGCATGTCGGCAATTTTACTGACCATGCCGCTAATTTCCGAGGACATTTCCTGCGCGAGTTTAATGCCAATCATTAGCATCATGCAGCCAATGGTAAAATTAATAAAAACATCCGGCTCAAGCGCTTTAGTTACAGTCAGGTTACTAGGACCGTCCACAAGCCCGGAGCCAGGTATAGTTAGTTGACTAGATATACCGCTATCCCCAGCTTTAACCACAACAAATAAAGCCAACCAGACAAAAAAAGCCAGCAGTGGACCAACCGCAATATACCGACCAAACATAGACAGCCAACGCTGATAATATTTTTGAGTAATAGGAAGAATTGAAGCGACAAAAGCTAATGGAGACAATATAGTAAGCGTCCAAATAAAGACGATTCTGGCAACTAAAGTTAAAAATATTGTTATCATGATTACGCAGATTAGCGTAAGCATTACGCCCGAAGCAAATACGGCTAGCAAATAATCCATGTTCTGCCAATTTTTCTTGCCATTTGCGCCGGCAACTGTACTGACGGCATCTATTTCTTTATCCCATCCTAAATCTACTAGATCTTTTAGCTGGAATAATTGATAAAAACCTTGTTTAGCGGCTCCGCTATAAGCATTTACAAAAGTAAGCATTACCACCTGGGCCGCGTCTACCGCAAGACCGCAAATCATCTGGCTGAAATTTATAAGTAATACCACAATTATTAATTTTGGCAGTAATTTTTTGTATGAGTAGGATTCAATCTGCAGTATGGTAGCAAATGCAATGATTAATAACATGACAATAAAAAGCAGATTACATAAATCTCTAACCACCATCCAAGTTTCAGTGACCACGCTGATATTTGTAAAACCCGTAAACCCGGAAGCCCACACCATCATGCCAGTAAGCCAAGTTCCGAGCTGGCCAGCAATAAAAATAAAAAGCATGTACATCAGCCAAACTAAAATTCGAGCCAAATCAACTGTTATGCTATCAGCCACCCAAGCAACCGGATCCAGAGCCCATGATGATATGGGAAAAATTAAGCCGATGCTAATAATAGAAACAGCGAATAAGGCATAAATCGGCTTTGTAATAAATATTTTTTTTAATTTGGCTAAAAAATTTCTCATATAAAAATTTTATTCTTCAGTGACTTTAATAATCATGGGGAAATAATCCAGACTGCCGCAATTGGCCATAATGTCTGATCCATCTTCTTCAAAGAATCTGTAATCGCTGTCGTCTTCGGTCCAGGTTTCGCTAGCGGCCCTGCAAGTGCGCTCGAATTTATAAGTGTTATCACTGCAAGTGCCGGTTTTAGTGGCACCCGAACACCAGTTCCAATTATCGGTAATTGTGATCGCCCCTTTATAATAGCATGCCTCACCCGGTTTATACGAATACATAAAGTTGGCATATTCTGGACCGCAACCATAAGCGTGTGTATAAACATGTTCGCCCGGCAAAGCGTCCCAGGTTTGGTTCGTCACCCGACCGTCACCCCAATCGATCATTACTTTATGCACGGGTATTTGTTCAACATCGGCCGAGGAATTAAAAGTAAGCTTTACGGCTTGGCCTTTATAAATTGAGTAGTAAGACACACCGGTCGCGGTTAATGTATTAGCGCTGTGGCCATCTAGATAAATATCAGAAATTGTTGGGCGCACACCGCAATAATCAAGAGCTGATGCGCTAATGGTTGAAGTATCGCGGTCGCCCACGCATTCAGGCATGTCTATAAATGATTGTTTGTCCCAAAAAGCATTATCTGCGTCTTGATGATAAATACCGTATATTTCATCAAGTGGTGCATAATCTACATAATAAGCCGGCCCCATTGTATCAGCAAATAACTTATTTAATTTATTCTGTGCATTGTCAGCCACATAATCCAGCTGATCAGCATAACTTGTAAAATGATAAGTATTATAATCATCACCGCTCGCGCTTTCCGGATATAAACCAATGCCACTGATATTATCGTTTATATCCGTGCCGGCGCCCACGCAAAAACCATCACCGCAATCATTAGCGCTGTCGCAAGGCTCACCATTGTAAGATTTATCTCCTTGGCAATAACTATTTTCACATTGGCCGATACATGAATAAGGCTTGCCGGCTGTGACAACTCCCTTATCCTTAGAATCGTAGAAGAAAAACGGTTGTTGGCCATAAGCTGTCATTTTATATGGATTAGTTGTGGTATCATCATATTCATCAATACTATCCCAAGATGCATTAATGGATCCGTCCATGGGCGCGATTGAACCCCAAGGCTCGGTAGTATCATCGCAATAAAAACCAACATTATCGTAATTAGTAGCACCTAAACAACTGGCACGGTTGGCCCAGGCATAATTATCACCGCTGGGGCTAACTACTGGTGCAACCAAAGCACAAGTTTCGCGTAAATTATATTTCATGGAAATCATGGCATCACGCGTAATTTCTACTCCATAAATACTATCATCAATGCCATCAGCGCCATCATAAACCATGGTATAAATATCTTTTAAGAATCCATCACCATCAAAATCCAACCAAATACTGTAAATTGCTCCACCATGATGAGTATTGCTACCATCTTCATTTCCGAAACCTTCCCATCCACCAGGTCTCTCGAAACCAACAGCATCATTGCCATCCTCACTTAAATCTTCTAAAGCGCCACCAACATAATTCCACGGGTTATTACCACTGCTAGTAGTGCCGCCTTTACCACCATTCATTACATAAGCAATGGCATTGTCCATACACTTACTATCTAAGAAATACTTATTATTTCCATCGCTATTCATAGTTTGAAAATACTCGTCCGGCTGATCAGGATCGGTACCGGTACCATTACAGCCACTATCATGCTTCATGAAATCACTCCAACCCCAGACATATACTAAATCATAAGTACTGTCGTCGTTAATCGGATTTCCATCAGAGGTATAAACGCCAACTTTATCGGCTTTTCCACGGCTATCGTACTGACCCCACCACCAACAACCTGCACCTTCAATTGAACCTTGGTCAACACCCATACAATGCGACCACGGGCCGTCGCTACTACCATCAGCGCCTTCTTCGGGAATTGAACCCGCCGCTAAATCAGTAATTGTAATAGTGCCATTGTCATCCTTAAAAGGTCCATCACTATCGCTACCGCCTTGCCCCCAGAATAATGCTTCTTCATCACCACCGCTACCTTTACCGGCATCACCCAAGAAAATATCGATACTTTCGATTTCACTAATATTAATATTTTTTTCGGCCACATTAGCTTCTAATTTGGAAATAACACCATAGTTTTTCTCACTTAAATTTATATGATACGGATCATACATCTGCCAACTGCGAGTCACTAAACCGTAATTGTTAGTATTATTATGCAAAGTGGTCGGCTGTCCGCAAGCTTCTTCTGGTTCACAATTATGTGTTAATAGACCGGGAAGTACTTGAGCAGTATAACCTGACGGATCAAGAGTATTAGCAACTGCTTGTAAACCCTTTAATACCAACGCACCATATCGGTCATCACAGGAAGCCGGACTGCATGGTGTAGAATTCGTGCCCACACATTGCATGGGTGCGCACTGCTTGCCAGTAACAGTAGGGCTAATTTGACATACACTGTCGCTATTACAATCAAAGGTGCTTCTAATTTCAGTAATACCGTCTTCATTTCCATCATAAAAACAATAAGTATGTGTGGCAGATAAATCTTGATCATCTCCATAGTCCTCATAATTATTATAATAAATACATTTGCCAGTATAAGTTATATTACTGTCGAAGACATTAATATTTGCCAAGCTCCATGTTGCACCGCTTTCTTCACACTCATCTTGATTGGTAATAGTATCGGTAGAACATACCCAGGTATTTTCTGAAGGGTATGCTCCACAATCTGTTTGTAAATCATCATCATCTTGTACTTGGCAGATACCGGGATCATGAATAAATTTTTCTGTATAAGTATTGTCTATATTATCTCCTCCAGAGCCGGCTAAACACTCTAGAGAATAAGCTGTAATTGCCGCTGTACATAAAGGATTAGCCGAAATTGTTAAACCGCCAGTTATTAAATAACTCTCTCCGCACTCAAAAATCATTGCGGCTAATAAAACATCACATACAAAACCTCCATCACGGCTATACTCTTCAGAAATTACATCTTCAGCGCCATAAAAACATCTGCTTAAACCACCAGCACCACATGTGTTACTTCGACCCATTGTATCATCCCAACTTCCTGGTTGGCATAATACACCATCGCCAGGAGCTAAATTATCATAATCATTTCCCTCAACATCAGTGCCACTACAAAAACCAGGGCGTTCATAACCTTTAGCGGCTAAACACATATAAACATTGGATCGACCACTATACCCGCCACGTTCACGCGTGTACATGGTAGATTCGCCCGCAATTACATCAAGCGGCCACCAAGTAATACAACGGCTACTATTTTCCGGGTCAGCTTCAAGACAATATCCTCTCCAACCTTTGTGCTGTACGCCATTTGGTTCAGTATAAACACACTCTTTATCTCCATCTTTAGCGTAGGCTCGGCAAGATCGGCTAATCGGGTTTAAATTTTTATTTACTTCAAGCACCGGTAGTAAAAAAACGTCGTCAATTTCAAACGACATACCGTCATTGCTAACAAAGATTAAGTCTGATGTGACGAGTTCACCTGAAGCTACATTTTCAACCGGGTCGCAATCGCTATCAGTGCAAGGATTTTTTTCAACTACTTTAATTGGTCCGAAAGCGAAGCTATCTAAGCTCTGCGAAAATTGGAATACATCAGCATTGGCAATAATGCGATCAGAAATGTCTAGAATTGTAGCAGTCCAGTTGGCCGTTGTAGTAGAAAGCGTATCATAAACTGCACCGCCAGAATAAGAAGCTAGATCATTATAATCGCCATAATTATACATGGTTGGCGTAGTGATAGTATAAACGGTAAATCCGGAACTATTTAAGAAGTCGGCATAATAACCATCATAAGGAATATTGTTTTCTAAATCATAAGCACCAGCATAACTTGAGGTATCGCGACTATCATACTCCACATATTCATCATAAGTATCAGTAACTACAATAATTATTTTTTCCGATGCGTCGCGGTATGATATTTCTGAACTATCAAGCGGGCCAAGAGGATCTACTAAAGTTAAATCGTTGTTTATTACTTGTTGAACAGCAGCAAAAGGATCAACTTGGGCTTGCGCTGCTTGAATGTAAGTATCTATATAATTACCAAATGTGCTTAAATTATCTGTTAAATCAAGATCTAATGTATTAACATTGTTGTATTCCTGTCCCCTTTCATAAGGACCAGATAATGATGAAGATAAATAGTCCATATCAACAATGGCAAATTTAGCGCCAATGCCGACTGCTTGAAGCTGAGATGCTAAATCAGTAGCCGCAGTTTTTACACCAGCCATATAACCGCTCATTGAACTTGAACTGTCGATTACAAACACCACATCGGCCATGCCCGCACCCTGAATAAACCAATCAATATTTTGCGTTTCAGTATCAGTGCCGTCGGTGACTATGTTATTATGTCGCAAACCCACGCTAATTGAACTTGGTTTGTCAGAATTGGCGTTATAATAATTGCTAGTATAAAGACCTTTAAAAGACAAGGCATAATATCCATTATTTTGAATATTTGTGCTTAAATCATATTTTAACCCGATGTTTTCGCCAGCAGAAGTCATGGCGCCCGATGCTTTAAGCACATTATTAATGTCTATACTCTCATTATCACCATATTGATTATCATATTGTTTCACTTGTACTTTTTCATTACCAATATAACCAGACCATCCGGTTTCGGTATATTCAGCCGGCTGGCTGAAAGGGAATTCACTCCATTCAGTTGAATTAGCACAATAATAATCTGCTGACTTATTATCTTCACCTGAAGTTCCTTCAACTGGATC
This sequence comes from Patescibacteria group bacterium, assembly GCA_043798935.1. Taxonomy (GTDB): domain Bacteria; phylum Patescibacteriota; class Patescibacteriia; order UBA9570; family JAHJKD01; genus JAZDOC01. Next base: position 93,965 of record JAZDOC010000017.1, on the reverse strand, counting down.
ATTATTAGGATCTTCGTCGCTCTGATATACTTCTAAATTAGCCGACCAACAATGACTACCGATTTCAGATTCATAGCTGTTACTTATACAAGGAATCCTATTTTTAATTTTATTGCCAGCACAATATAAATTTTCAAAATTATTATATTCTATAAGTTCAACGCCGTATTCAGACCCGGCTTCTCCGGCTTCATACATCCAACCGTAAGGATAATAACCTTCAACGATTAGTGGTAAGTTACATGCGCCATCCCAGTCGCCTTCGCAAAGCGAATCATCACCACTAAGACCAAAGGCAGAAGAGCTGGCACAATCTTCACCGTTTTTCGAACCACCGAGACAGACAAATTGTATAATATCCATACCCAAACCTCCATCTTCGTCCGGTAAATCAATAACTTCGCTTTCACATGTTCCAACATCTAAGCAGTCATCATTAGAAGTGCAATAATTACCAGCATTAATACCACCATTACACATTTTATAATCGCTCCAGGTTAAACCGGCCTTAACATAACCGGTTAAATTTTGCATGGCATATAGTTGGTCTGTATCGCCGGCGGCAGTATAATAAGTTATATCAGTTTGGGTATCCAAATCCTCATAAACCGGTTTTGGCACCCAGGAAATACATTTACCTTCATCGTTAATTTTATTACACGGCTGTAAACTGAAACAGGTATATTTTGAACTGCCACTGCTATCTTCAATAATTTCTGCAGTCTCGCAAGCCACCCATTCATCGCAAACACGATCTTTCTGAACTTTTAATATGGCATTAGTATCGCAAGCGTCAATTACGCCCCGACAAGAATCACTGTTTGGGGTAATAGAACAACTATTGCATGTACCATCGGTCACAAATTGTACATAATACTGTGAATCTTTTAATGCGTCTCTAAATGCTACGCACCCACCATCGGAAGTGACTGCCTCTTCTTCAGTGTCTTGATCAATACAAGTGTGCACCTCATCAGTAGCTTCTCTTTCATCAGTGCCGTCAACAGTGCTGTCGATCATGAAATATTTATCATTCTCTTTAAAGCTTACACTATCAAACCAAACATTTTTATCGAACCAAGGCGATAATACATCACCATGATTTTTAGCTTCCAGATATATTCTAACAAACTCCGCATCTTCAGGGATTTCTACGTCTGATCCTATGCCGATATTACCAGACACTTTCAACCATTTGCTATAAAGATCCTGGTCAGATGTATCGGTTGAAAAATCATCAGATTGTTCATAGTCGGTCGGGGTGACAGTTAAATTATCAGCCACAAAATATGTTTGAGCATCAGTTGCTTCCACGTATTCCCAAGTGTTTCTGTCTTCATTATATTTAACAAAATATGCACCAATGCTTACATCCTGGTATTTATCATCATCTTCGCCTTCATATTGACCATATTCTTCAATACTGAAATATGCTTCTAGTGTATAAAGTTTGTTTCTTTCGATTGGTACATAATCGCTCACTATGGCACAATCGCCGGTCATCATTAAACTATTAGTGCCGTCTTTAAATCTATTTTCATCGCGCTGGAAGCACTCGGCTGTTCCTTCAGCGCCATCGGTAGTGGAGCTCCAATCTTCATCTAAATCTCTTTCCTCTATGCCGTCGGCGTCGATATCTGTGTCCGCATCATCTAAAATGCCATCATCGTCGGTGTCGTCGATACAGCCATTGCTGTCGGTATCGTAATCGCTGGCGTCTGAACCTAAACATTCATCAACGCAATCACTTACACCATCACCATCTTCATCATCAAGACATCCATCACTATCGATATCACAACTAGATGCGTCTTCAGTTGAACAAGCATCGTCATCGATATCTATGCCATCGCCATCAGTGTCCCGATCGGCCATTATACTATCAGTAATACTGGAAAAAATTGTATTATAATCAGCCGTATCTATTTCATAAATCGCTCCGCCCGTATATGATGCGATTGCGTCATAAGCCGGTTCATTAGCATAAACAGTGCCAGTATATAGTATTGTTGTGGCTTCACCCGAAGGATTATAATAAGTTGAAGCATAATCAACTGTTCTATCATTACTTGAAACTATTGCATATAAAGTATAGCCTGTTCCAATATCCTCTTTTAAAGGACGTTCATCAAAACTATCCCAAGAAACACCGCTTGTTCCATGACTATTAGTATAACTATCACCTAAACTAGAAGGAGTATCGCTACTTGGATATGCATCAGTTAAAAGTATTACTATTCTGGTAGCGCCTGTGTCATAACTAATGCTAAATCTATAACCACTTTCAACATAAGTTCCTCGAGAATAATTCAGTGCTTCATAAATATGTTCCTCATGACCGCTAACATTATTTCCTAAATCTGTAATGGTATTAACCACATCAGAAACACTGCTCGTCATGTCTTGAACTACTTCTGGTCTCCAGTCATCACTCGGATTACTAGCTTTAACCACGGCCATTTTATATGTCAAACCGTTAGAGTCTAATTCACTCGAAAAACCAGTTACAGTATCGGCTAAATTTTGAATATATGTTTCCATGTCTGAATAACTCTCACAAGTAGCACCATAACCTTGGGGCAGGCAACCAACATCGTCTTCATCCATGAAGTCGCTATAAGAACCATCACCATCATCAAGGTCATTATCATAAAATTCTAAGCCCGCACTATTATCAATAACAAAAACAATATCGTAATCAGTGCTGGTAGAAGATGGGCCAACAATTTCACCCCGTCCCGGTAATTCACCACCGCTTCGAGGTGTTCCGGTAGATGGCGAACTGGCTGAAATAGTGCGCTCGATTACAGATGATAAAGCTGAAACGGTATATGAAGTTGGGGTAATGGTAGAAGTAGTAATTGTGGTTTCTTCATCCGGCTCACCATTATCAACCGGCGTCCAATAATCCGGCAAATCTTCCTCGGTTCCACCGCCGGTATAATAAATACCAGTCACGTTATTTTTAACATTATTTTCAAAACCACTATTCCTTATAGCTTCTTCAATATTCGGACTGTTAGGATCAATATATTCACTACAACCACTATTTTGTTCATCACAAGTTCCAACCCAACCGAAATTTTTGTTTCTGTCTAAACTGTAGCCATTGGCAGCATCTTGATCAATATCATCTTCAACTCGAGAAATACAACGCGGTGTGGGCATGCCACTGTACCAGCCATCTGGGTAGCAATCATAATCGTTATTACATTTATCGCCGGTTTTAGTTAAGCTATTGCTATTACAAACCGAACCCATTGGTTGAGACGGATCGTCGTATTCATACATTTTCGGGCAATTCGGACTGGTGGCTTCAGAATCTTTTATAAACCATCCATAAACACTGGCACCATCGGAATTGGTGTAGGTTTTATAATCACAAGTTCTGTCTCCTGGATCTTTAAAATATACTGTACCATCATAGTCAGAATAATATTCTTTGCATTGTAAATGCGGGTCTTCACATAAACTGACGCTGTATTTATCTGGGTCTAATACACGATAAACCGTATCTAATGAGCTTATTAATCCGGTTTGTTCATTAATATCTGGAAGTGCTACGGCTGTGCATCCCTTATTTGTCGATGAACAAGTTTCATCACTATTATAAATTACCGGTTGAATTTGATCATAAGGCACGACTACATCATCAGTTGAATATTCATTAGTGGTTAAGAAAATTTCGGTAAATTCGTTGGTAGAATTGGAAGTGTTAAACATGGCTTCACAATTCACGGCTGAATCTTCGCAAAGCCTTTTGAATGATTTTAGATAATTTGTGTCTCTATCATTATCACGATAACGTCGGCAACCTTCATAATCGTAACAAGAGTCAAAACTGCCTTTGACTAAATATTGACTGCTGTTTTTCTCGATCACTACGTTATCGATGTATCCGGCTGAACTAGAAGTGCTACCAGTATAATTTAGTACTAAAGCTGCGTCGTCGGTATCTTCACCAGCCGGCAAATTTATGGGGCCAAGAATATAATATGTCCAGCTATCGGAAATTGCGATATCGCGATCAGTAGATGTTGCGCTTCCTAATTCTGAACCAGTTTCTGTGAAGTAATAAGTATCGGATAAACTGGCACCATTCAAACTAATGTTTAAGGCACCATCACCCTTGGCCCAGAAAGTAGCAATATAAGTAGCGCCCGCATCCACATCGGAATAATAAACAGTTTCGCCGTCTGAACCAGTAGTGGTTGTATATAAATTGTAAGTAATGGTATTAGCTGTTGTAGCGTCTAAGGATGGATCGTCATCGGGAGTGCCGCTATCTAAGCGAAGTGAATAATCGTCGGTAAATAATGATTCATTGGAAGTGGAAATTGCACCAGTCCAATTATCCGTAGAATTTTCATCGTAAACTTCATTAACAATCTGTTCAACTGCTCCGCTGTCGCTACCCTGATATTCTCGGCACCCGGCATCAGCGGCCGAACAAGTCGTGCTTTCATCTAACATGGAATAATAAACTCGTTGATCTAAAGTGTTTCTAAGTGCTAAGCAGTCGGCGGAAACAGTAACGGTTTGAGAAGCATAACGGTAATAAGTATTTAATTCATCATCATATAATTTAACACAATCAGGATCTGTGCCATATACGGCTGTACAATCTTCAACATAATATAAAGAAGTTGGATCGGTGCTGTCTAGACATTCGGCATTAGGATCTTCGACTTCAGGATCTAAATGCGTGCAAGGCGGGCAAATGCCGTCTGTACAAACACTGCCATCTTCTTCAATGTTAGAAGCTTTAAGATTATAAAGAACCATGGCATAGCCATCAGTATCCGAGCCTTCCCAAGTATGAAATGTATAAGCATTATCGTCGGTATCTTTAACACACTGTTTAATGAAAGAATAATATTCTAATCCTTCGCCACCACTAGATACAGTATCGAGGTTGGTATATTCCTCGCAACCAACCGCGCTGGCCGAACAAGACAAGCCAGTATCTGGAATTAAGGAAACATTATTTACACAATCAAGCGGTGAAGCGCAATAGCCGTCTGGATCGCCAGGAAAACAAGAAATAGTGGTATCGGCACAATAATAACCGGTACGCTGAGCTACAGCTAACCGCTCGGTAACGTCAGAAAGCGTCCAACTGGTTGGATCTGATGCAACCGGGAAATTATTTGTAAGCGGCATTTCCTGATAAAAATCACAACCCACATAATAATCTTCTTGGCCAAGCTCAGTATCGATGTTATTACATTGATTACAATTAATGTTTGAAAAATCACTGCCTGATCCGCAAACCGTGGAATAAGGATTGGTAATTTGCGCCGGAATAGCTGTGGCATCATCTTGATCTAGCGGAGTATACAATTTACAACCGATATCTTCGGCTTCACATTCAACATTTTGCCCATATAAATATGTAGCATTATTTTCTCCATAACCGGCATAACTACCGTTCCATGAGGAAGCTTCAGTTAATTGCGCTACATCGATTGAAACGTCAGCTTCAGTCGACGCATAAATATAAACCGTAATAGCAGTATCGGTAACGCTATTCGGGAAAGTAAAGGTGTAATAATAATCTTGATATGTAGTGCTATAAGAAATAATCGAACCGTCTTCATTATAATAATCGTAATCAGCTGTTTCGTCGCTGGAAATGGAAGTGGGAATAGTTATAGAGTATGAACCATCAGCCGAGCCAACAGCAAATTTTGGCGTGGCTGAAGAATCGCTGGCACCACTATATGCAAAAATGAAAGTTCTATCAGCTAACTCATAACCGGTATCAATGGTGTTGGAAATATAGCCAGTGCCAGTAGTATCGGCCGGTAATATTATGGATTGCCCATAAGTATTTATGATGTCTGGATGATTATACGTATCACCATTACCGCTAATGGCGTAAGCGCTTACTCCGTGCTGCTGCCAACCGATACATCCACCAGCGGTAGCGTCGTCTATTAAACAACCTTGCCCGGTAATAGCATAGAAACCAAAACGATCTTGATTATCAAACTCATCGTCAACTTCATCGCCACCAGCCGTATAAATTGTCTGGAAAGTTGCGTTATATAGTAGGTTCGTATCAGATAAAACCCTATAATATAAATTACAGCCTGCATTTTCACTATCGCATTCAGCTGCATTATGATCTAAATTAATTGAAACATTATAAACTAAATCCGGTGCGTCGGGAACAATATCAGCTTCTTCTTCGGTGCCTAATATTTGTTTGGTACCACTATCGGTAGTGCATGAATAGCCACCTTCAGATACCTCGCAGATATCAGCATCACCTAAATTGCAAGTACAATATTTATTGATACCGCTGGCATCAGGAACATCGGCTATATCGCTAGTGCAAGCTGTTGTAAGCCAAGTAAACCCATCATCAGCGCAATCTAACATGCCGTCGCTTTCATATCCGCCATCATCGTTAACGCAATACCCAAAAGTACAAGTATTTCCTAAATCATTGATACAACTGCCTGCACCGGATTGAACAATACAAGTATTATCCCCGGCATCATAGGCTTTACAATAACCCTGTGATGAATAAGTTTCATTATCGGCTGAACAATCAGCGCTTAACGAGCAATTAATTGCTTCACCGCTATCGTATGTATATATACAAGAACTGGTTGAACCACTAGTGTATCCATCGCCGTCGGTATCAACATAGATGTCGCAAGAATTTTGAACCGAACAATAACACTGCTCATTAGTATGGCTATAATACGGGCTTGTTTCACCGCAATTATCACCTAAATTACAAGTGGCACCGCTTCCTACCCACGTGCCGCTAATGGCATCGCAGTCTGATTTTAAATTTATGGTTGAGTCTTCAGCACAATAACCTAAACTGCAAGTTCGGTATCTATCATCTTCTGAACCGGATCCGGCATTTACCCAGCAACTTTCTTGCGTTTCGCAAGTACAACTCTCAGCCGTGTAATAAGTGCTGTCAGAATTGTCGCAAACATTATAAACAGTGTCTTGATCTTTACATATATAAGAGCCCCCGGCATCTTGCGCCAAGCAATACCATTTACATCCCGGATCAGTAGCGCAATCGCCGTAATTTAAATCGTATTTTAAATAAGAAACAGTTTGCCCTTCGAGCACATCACCTTCTTCTTTAACTTCAAAAGACTGGCACGATGCATAAGCCGCATCGCACACGTCGCCGTCGCTACGATAAATTCTTTTTTCAGCTGAACAATAGCCATAAGCTGTACAAATATTTTCCACTTGTTCCTGAATACAGCCACGTTCGTCCACACATTCTTGAGCCCGACCAATAGTTCTGGTTTCTTGAGTTTGCGACATGCCATCCGTATCGTAAAATTCATCATACACAATGCTCGAGCCCGGTGCTTCACGTTCACAATAATATTCCGGTGCTTTTAATACCCAAGACGGATCAACTAATTTACAAAACGGCGAATAAGTAGTGTTTTCCAATATATATTGACACTCACCTTGCGACCCTTCAGCACCGCAAGCATCATAACAATCCATTAATTGTTTTAATGTTGGCTCCTGAGTTGTTTTCTCGCTTCGAATAAATTCAGCGGCTAATTGCCAGCCAACCGGAACAATGCGATATTTTTTCAAAACTAATATTCCACGATAAGTAATGCCTTCTTCCGGACTGCCAATATTATCTTGAGAAAACCTAAATTCCGAATTTCCTTGTACTTCTGATAAATAATCCACGAATTCATTAACAGTCCACTTATTTTCAATAGCGGTTTGCATGGTAGAACCGATAACGCAATTTTCAGAAGTGCTTGCGCTGGCTTCAGGACAAATCGCTAAATCTGCCAGTACATCATAGCTGCCGGTAGTCACAAAATTAGGCTGATTAAAGGAAGTGTAAGTAGCTTGCGCGGCCTTAATGCCTGAAGTTGTACCGCCTGATGAGCCGGCTATTAAACTGGATAAATTTAAGCTGGTTATAGAAACCAAGCCTTGCTGAACTCGCTTAGATAACTTAGTAAACAAAGTATTTGAAAAAATATTAGCTGCATCGGCTAGTGGTGAACCTAAAGATTTTAAACCCTCAAAACTAGTTTCTTGAGTAATTCCCCATTGCTTTTCTATTAACGACCCAGGCGAAGTAATGTGTCCTCCAAGATCTTTCAAGTCTTTAAAACTGCCACTCACTAATCTTTCAAGTTCAGCTTGTTTTGTAGCGTCATCGTATTGAGCTTGGACATAATCAATTGCAGAAAGTGCCTGCCCAAGCGGGTTTACTTTGGGATCCCATTGGGCTGAAACAAATTTATCAAATTCTGGATCCTGAAAAAAATCATTCCAATTATCCTGAAACTCGGAAAAAGTACAAACCGGTTTATAATAGCTTTCCCCACCAAACAATCCTTCCAAGTCGAGACCAAGTTTAATTTTAAATTCTGGGTTAGTGGGGTGGCATATAGCGGCCGCATCAAAACCAAGGTCAGTGGCAAAAGTTTCAATAGCGGCTCCGGCAGCTGCATCAGCTAAATCTCGAACATAAGCACCGGGTGTTTCCGTAAACATTAATGGTTGTTGCCCGGTTCCTCCAGTCGCAATAGCAGTGGCTAAATCATAGGCAGCTCGGCCCAAAAAAGCATTCATGGCATTTCTGTACATACCATAACCAATGTCTTGAAGCTTTTTTAAAATAACTTCTTTAATATTTTTTATCTGCCAATCCGGACCTTGAGTAGTGATTTCAGCTGGAAATGCATAAGTAGTTTTTGGATAAAAAATGCCGGATATACTTAATAAAACCGTACTAATTAATAATAAGCTGATAATTATTTTTTTATGTTTGAGTAGAGTTGGCATAATATAAAAATTTATTTTATTGATTCTTGATAAATACTCATTAATTGATCGTCATCAATGGTAGCTAAGTCTGCTTCACTGAAATCGCCGGTGTTTATTAATAATTTTCTTAAATCATCGGCCGATAAATTTTGCAGACTTCCCACGCTCGCTGTGTTATTAGTCGACTGATTAGTATTTAATAATTCTGCATTCGGATCTGTTTCATTAGTATTTTCGCTGTATTTCTGCTCAACATCTTGGTTGGATTCATTAATAGCCTCTTGGTAGTATTCCATTAAAGTAGCGTCGTCTAATAAGTCTAAATCTGCTTGAGAAACTCCATTAGCAATTAATACTTGCCTTAAATGTTCAGGGGTTAGCTCTTCACTGGTATCTGTATTGGTTGAGGCCGAGTTTGTATTAGTGCTAGTTTCATCAATTAAACGCTTGCAATCTTGCCCTTTTGGGCAATTTGGGTCATATCCGCTGCTAATTTCAGTATTATCGTCGTAGCCATCAGAATCAGAATCTGCTATATAAGGACTTGTTTTATATTGATATAACTCATCGTAATCGGTCAATCCATCGCCATCAGAATCTTTGGCGCGGAGGGCTAAAAGCGCATCGGTTTGTTCTTGTTCATCAGTAAGTTTATTGTAATTGGTATAATAGCTTATAAACGGCTTTTTTAAATTACTTCTTAAATTTAAAAAACCAAGTATTAAAACTGCTAAACCAACTACCACAAAAATTCCAATAATCTGCCTTTGGATGCGTTTGTTTTTTTGTATTTGTTTAATGTCTGACATTCATTAAATAAGCTAATAAAGACTAATTTATTATATCACATTTAATCATACACGGTCAACAATAATACCCCATTGTTCTAAACTAAGCTCTTGCGCCCGACAATTTACATTAATATTGCTTTTCTGAAGCAGTGAAATGGCTTCTTTTTTATCTAATTTCAATCCAACTGACAAATTATTAGCTAAAGTTTTACGTTTACTGGAAAAACCAATATTTATTATTCTAAAAAACTTCTTAATGTCGTAAATATTACTTGGTAAACATATATTATTTATTAATAAAATAGCCGAATCTATTTTGGGTTCAGGAAAAAAATCTTTTTTTGGAACAATTTGAACAATTTTTGGCTCACCGAACAACTGAACCGATATGGCCAGCTTGCTTAACTGGCCAGGTTTAGCCACGATCCTCTCGGCCACTTCCTTCTGAACAAGCACGCTCATTACAGATGGCCTGGGACCATGCTCTAAAAAATACCGGAATATTAATGAGGTGATATTATAAGGTAAATTAGCTACTATTTTAAATTTACCATTTAAAATATTGTTTTTTTCTAAATTAACTTTAAAAATATCACTATTTATTATTTCTAAATTTGGACAAACTGGTTTTAATTGATTTAAAATCGGAATAAAATTTCGATCTTGTTCTACAGTAATAACTTTTTTAGCCACCGCACATAAATAAGGCGTCATAGCTCCTAAACCGGAACCGATTTCTAAAATTATATCTTCTTTATTAACTTCAGCTGCTGTAATGATCTTTTTCGCAATTTGATCATTAACTAAAAAATTCTGACCACTCTCGCGACGCGGTTTAATTTTATATTTATTTAAAAGATATTTTAGCCGTTGCATTTCTTCACTTGGTGAAGAACTGCTCGGCCGAGATGTGGATCGGTCCATGGCGTAATATTTTTATTTTATTGTTTGTAAAACATTGTATAATAGCCGACGGTTTTCGTTTTGTCAATGACCCGCTATCAACAATTTCTATTTGTTCATGATTTATTTTTTTTTGTAATGCCGTATATTGAATTTTTTCTAAATTATATATAGTCGCCTCGCCAGAAATGTTTAAACTGGTGGCAATAATCGGCTCTCCGGCGCTTTTGGCTAATTGTCGGGCAATATTATTTTTAGGAACTCTAACAGAAAAATTATTACTAACTACAATAGAAACCGGACCGGGCCAATATTTTTTAGCAATTTTTCTCTGACAAGAATTTAATTTAAAAAATTTTTCAACTTGATATAAAGAAGATGCGATTAAAGTAAACTTTTTATCTTTTCTTTTTTTAATTCTAAGAATTTTGTTAATCCCAGTTCGATTTTTAAATTTGCAACCAATCGCATAAGCCGTGTCTGTGGGATAAATTACAATACCGCCTTGTTTTAATATTCCCACGGCTTGATCAATTTGTTTTTGCATTAATATAGTATATCATATAAATCGATTATTTCTTTAAATAAAAAAACCCCAATAAATTTAGGGGGCCTTTTTTTATTAAATATCAGACCACAAGACTCATTAATTTTCCTTTAATAAAAATAATTTTTTTTGGTTTCTGCCCATTTAAAAAACTCTTTACTTTTACACTGCTTAAAGCCAGCTGTTCAATTTTTTTCTGGTTCTCGCTATCACCAGCTGGGACAATTAATTTATCGCGCACCTTACCGTTTATTTGAATAATAATTTCTACATTGTCGTTAATAATAAATGCCGGATTATATTCCGGCCATGAATTAAAGAAATCAGCGTCGGCCGAAAAAAAGCGCTCGGCAATTTCACTGGCTATGTGTGGCGCAAAAGGATAAAGTAATTTAATAAACTGTTTGGCATTAGATTGATTCGGCAAATCGGCAAAATATTTATTTAAACAAATCATTAGCTGCGATAAAGCCGTATTAAATTTAAAATTTTCTAAATCTTCACTTACTTTTTTAATTGTTTGGTTAGTAATGATATCGACCTCCCGACTGTTTGTTTCGGTTTCAAAATTAATGTTATAAAAATTCCAAACTCTATCTAAAAAACGAAACACTCCTTTTATGCTATTAGTGTCCCATGGTTTCACATCTTCAAAAGCGCCCATAAACATTTCGTATAAACGCAAGGTGTCGGCACCATATTCATTTACTACATCGTCTGGATTTATTACATTTCCGCGAGATTTCGACATTTTTTGATGATCTTCGCCCAGAATCATTCCCTGATTCTTCAATTTTGAAAATGGTTCATTATGATCAATTTTTTCTTCGATATTAATATAACCTAAATCTTTTAAAACTTTGTAAAAGAAGCGGGCGTAAATTAAATGCATACAGGCATGCTCGGCCCCGCCCACATAAAGATCAACCGGTAGCCATTTTTTTAATTTATCATTATCGGCAAACGCTTCACTGTTTTTAGGATCGCAATATCTAAGATAATACCAAGATGAGCACACAAAAGTATCCATGGTATCGTTTTCTCGACGCACGCCCGTGGTGGCACCACAACTGGGGCAAGAAACTTCATGAAAAGTTTTCGAATATTTGAGTGGTGATTCGCCAGTGGGTTTGAAATCTACATCTTCGGGAAGCACAACCGGTAATTGCTCTTCGGGAACTGCCACCGCACCGCACTTCTCGCAATAAATAATTGGAATCGGCGCACCCCAATAACGTTGTCGAGAAATAAGCCAATCGCGCAATTTATAATTAATCGTAATTTTCCCACCAACTTTTTCCGTGATTTTCTTTTTCGCTGATTGCCAATTAATATTATTGAACTCGGCACTATTAATTAGTTTACCTTCGCCACAATAAACTTTTTCATCTATCTGATTATTATCAATAATTTTAATTATTTCTATATTATATTTTTTAGCAAAATCCCAGTCGCGTTCATCATGTGCCGGAACAGCCATGATGGCTCCGGTACCATAAGAAGCTAAAACATAATCAGCTATATACACTGGAATGGATTTTTTATTAGCCGGATTTACAGCTAAAATACCTTGCAAACAAACACCGGTTTTTTCTTTTTGTAATTCAGTTCTTTGTAAATCAGATTTGGCACGCGCTTGTTTAATATATTTTTCAACCTCTGTGAAGTTAGTTATTTGACCCTTTAATTTTTCAACTAATTCATGTTCGGGCGCTAGCACCATATAAGTAGCGCCATAAAGAGTGTCGGCCCGAGTAGTAAAAACATTAATTGAAAATTGGGAATCTAAAATTGAAAATTTTATTTCTGATCCCTCAGATTTTCCAATCCAATTTTTCTGCATTAACTTAATTGGTTCGGGCCAATCAAGATTTTCTAAATCGTTTAACAATCTTTCTGCGTAATTAGTAGTTTTAAAAAACCATTGCTCTAAATCTTTTTGAATAACATCATTTTGACAACGCTCACATTTTCCATTGGCAACTTGTTCATTAGCCAAAACTGTTTTACAACTTTCGCACCAATTCACAGACGCTTTCTTTTTGTACGCCAACCCATTTTTATATAATTGTAAGAATATCCATTGCGTCCATTTATAATATTCTGATGAAGAAGTGTTTATTTCTCTATCCCAGTCGTAGCTGAAACCTAAAGATTTTATTTGTTTAGTGAATGTTTTAATGGCATCGGTGGTGGTTTTTTTAGGATGGACTCCGGTTTTAATTGCAAAATTTTCGGCCGGCAAGCCAAAAGCGTCCCAACCCATGGGATGCATAACATTAAAACCTTGCATTCTTTTATAGCGTGAGATGATATCGGTAGCCGTATAGCCTTCGGGGTGACCAACATGAAGACCATGAGCCGATGGATAAGGAAACATATCCAAACAATAATATTTTGGTTTAGATGAATTGTCGTCGGCCAAAAAAGATTTATGATCTTGCCAGTATTTTTGCCATTTAGATTCTATTTTTTTAGGTTGATATTTGCTCATACTCCCGTAATCTTATAAAATTTTCACGAATTTGTCTAGATTAATAAAAATCCATGTATATTTTTCATTTGATTTAATTAAGTTATGTTTTAAGGGATTATCCTTTATATAATTTACATGATTCAATAAATCCTTCCGATCACGTATGATGTGATCATAAAAAGAATGTTGCCATCTAAATTTCATTGCTTTTATAGAAAATTGAAGGCGCGAATACGTATTCGCGCCTTTCCTATCATTAATACGCTTATTAAAATATTGTCTTGTTATTTTATTAATATTATGAGATGAATTCATTTTTAATGATTGCATAATCTCGGAAATATTATATCTCCCATACGGTTGCACTATTATATGCAAATGATTATTGATAATTACAAAGGCAAATATATGAAATTGTTTTAATTTTTTTGTATAAAAAATGTCATTCCATAAAATATTACAAAAAACATCATTATCAAAATATGAATACCTCTGATATGTAATGGTTGTTAAAAAATAAATTTTATTTCGACCATAAATCCGCGGTTGCGAATTGTGATGCAATTTTTTTTGAAACATAAAAAGCGTTACCTGCAATTAGAAACGCCCTCTATATAATAAAATAGCATAAATTTATAAATAATTAAAACTTTTATATTAATTAAAAAAACAGAACGCGAAAAATGAGCGCGTGAATATATATTGAAGATGAAAATGAGCGCGTGAATATATATTGAAGATGAAAATGAGCGCGTGAATATATATTGAAGGCGCGAATACGTATTCGCGCCTTCAATATATATAAAAAATAAATACTTACCTAATATTAGGAAATAAATAAATAAAAATGGCTTAAATTAGCCTAAAAATAGGCCTACTGGGGATGAAATCATTGACTGAGTATATTCATCATGATACGCTGTTCTGGTTGCCTAATTTAAAGAGGCACTATTAATAAGCATTAATATAATATTTTTAGCTAATCTTAGCAGAAAACTGTTATAAAATAAGAATAGCGCGATCTATTATTAACAAGGATCAACCATATTAGTACTCAATTTACAAAATTATTACTAAAATGCAGTCTTTCTTTTATAAAATTATTAAAAATTGTAGCTCGTTTTATAAAAATTTTTGTTTTATTAGTGGCTAAACCATTTTCTGGAATCTGGAAATTTACAGTAAAACCATTGGTCATTGAAATCTATAAAATATACTTAAAAATAACTACTCGTCTTAATAAATCAGTCTTTTTTAGAAATAAATTAGGCTTTTTAGCATACAACCGCCATACAGTTAATGTGATTATTGTGATCATTGCCTTATGTGTGACCAGCACGAATGTTCTTTCGGCTAATGACGTACGCCAAGACAATGTAGCTAAAAAAAGTAATTTATATAAAATCGCTCAAAGTAAATTAGGCTTAGACTTGGGCAGTGAAGAAGAGGAAGTGGTAAAAGCCGATTTGAATAAAAGTAAAAGAGTAAAAAATTATGTAGATACAAATGGATTAGTAATCGCTAATATCCCAGAAATAAGTGAAAAAATAGATGTTGAGGATAGTGTTATTTTGTTAGATGAAGGATCAACCCTGGCCTCGGCCGCATTACTCGAAAATGTAGTTTCAAAGAAAAGAGTTAAAATTATTGAATATGAAATTCAAGAGGGCGATACCCTAAGCACAATTGCTGAAAAATATGATTTGTCATTAAATACTATTTTGTGGGAAAACGGATTAAATTCTAAAAGCGTCAGCAAAGTTGGTGATACATTAAAAATACTTCCTAAAAATGGCATTATTCATAAAGTAGTCTCAGGTGATACTTTTGATAGAATAGTTTCTCAACATAAAGGCGATAAACAAGCCACTAAAGATATTAATAATATAGGTGATAATGGATTAATTCCGGTCGGTCAAGAAATTTTAGTAGTAGATGGTGAGCCATATACTCCTCCAACACCAAAACCAGTTTCCACGCCTTCTTCAGGCCATGGATCATCT
Source organism: Patescibacteria group bacterium (assembly GCA_043798935.1). GTDB lineage: Bacteria > Patescibacteriota > Patescibacteriia > UBA9570 > JAHJKD01 > JAZDOC01. The sequence continues at coordinate 78,449 of JAZDOC010000017.1, read as the reverse complement.
TCAAGCGGTAGTTTATATACCCCAGGTAGCGGCTCCAGTGTAACTGCCGGAACTTTAAACTGGCCATCATCTTGCCGTCGTATTAGCCAAGGCGTCCGTTGGGGTCATATTGCCATTGATATTAATTGTGGTTTAGGAAAACCTATTTATGCGGCCGAATCAGGAGTGGCCACTGTAATTCCAAACAAAAGCAATGGTTATGGTAATTATATTACCATTAATCATGGCAATGGCTTACAAACTTTATATGGTCATTTCTCTAGTTTTTCAATATCTAATGGTCAGAGTGTTTCCCGGGGTCAGCAAATTGGTTGGGAAGGCTCTACTGGTTGGTCAACCGGCCCTCATTTGCACTTTGAGGTAATTAAAAATGGAGCCAAACAAAATCCTTGGAATTGGTTATAAAATTTATTTAACTAAAAACCCCGGGTATAAAACCTGGGGTTTTTTTATTTTTTTGATATTGTTTATTGACCTAATGTTTCTTTAATCTTGCCTACAATTTCGCTGGTAGTAAAGTTGGCTTTTACAAGATAATCTACTGCTCCTAAGGCTAAACCTCTTTCTACTTTTTCTTCTTGGCCAAAATTAGATAATATTATTACTGGAATTTTTCTAACTTTTTCGCTTAAATCTTTTTTTAAATTTTCGAGTACTTCAAAACCATCCATACCTGGCAACATGATATCTAATAATATTATTTCTGGTAATTCTTCTCTGGTTTTAGAAACACCGCTTTCGCCGTCATTAGCCAATACGATGTCGAAGCCTTCTTTATCTAATTTAGTAGAGATTAATTCCGCTAGAAATTTATCATCTTCAACGATTAATACTTTAGTTTTGTTGTCTGCCATAATGAATAATAGTTGTTAGTTATTTATTTTTAGTCTATATTAAGTATATATTAATTATAACAATAAGTAAATGGATATTTTATATGTTATTGCCACTCCAATTGGCAATCTAAAAGATATTACTTATCGAGCAGTTGAGTGCTTAAAAACCGCTGATATTATTGCCTGTGAAGACACCCGACAAACCGCTAAATTATTACAAAAATATGAAATTTCTAAACCATTAATTTCATATCATCAACATTCTAAGTTAACGAAAATTGATTATTTAATTGATCTATTAAAACAGGGTAAAGACATAGCTCTGGTGTCTGATGCTGGCACACCCGGAATATCTGATCCGGGACAAATTTTAATTTCTGAAGCAATAAAAAATAATATTAAAGTTGTGCCGCTTCCTGGTCCGTGTGCCGCAATATGTGCTCTGCAAGCCAGCGGACTTAACTTTTCCAAATTCGCTTTTTATGGTTTTCCGCCTAATAAAAAAGGTAGGCAAACCTTTTTAAAAAATATTATTAATGAAGATAAGCCGGTTATACTTTATGAATCTTGCCATCGCATTAATAAACTTTTAAAAGAACTCGGCCAAACTAAGGTTGTTGTGGCCAAAGAACTTACTAAAATTTATGAAACTTTCTACCGTGGTATTGCCAGTGAAATAAATATCTCTACTCCCAAAGGAGAATATGTAGTGATAGTGTTGTAGGTGCGAATACATATATTCGCTCCTTCAATCGATATGCCCCCCCGACTTTGCTTCTCTTTTTCCTCACCCCCTATATTGTAAAGCTTCAGCCACGTGCTGAGTTTCAATATGATTATTTTCATCTAAATCGGCAATGGTACGCGCTAATTTTAAAATTCTAAAATACGCGCGCGGAGATAAATTAAGCTTGGTGACTGCTTGTTTTAATAGTTCTAAACTCTCTTTATTCAAAATGCAATATTCTTGCACTTCACGATTGCCCATTTCCGAATTTACTAAAATTTTTTTTCCTGCAAACCTTTGTTTTTGAATTAAGCGAGCTTTTTCTACACGTTTTTGAATTATAGCTGAAGCTTCGGCGTTTTTATTATCAGCTAATTTTGAAAATTTTATCCGTGGAACATTTACATGCAGATCAATACGATCTAATATTGGGCCCGAGATCTTTTTTTGATAATTAATTATCTGAAGCGGTGAACAAGTACATTCTTTTTGTTGGTCACCTTTATATCCGCACGGACAAGGATTCATCGAAGCTACTAAAATAAAATTCGCCGGATAACAAACCGTTCCTTGGACCCGACTAACATGAATAATTCCCTCCTCTAGCGGTTGACGCAGAGCCTCAAGCACAATTCGCGGAAATTCCGGAAACTCATCTAAAAATAATACTCCTCGATGAGCTAGCGATATCTCACCCGGCTTAGGTATGCGCCCACCGCCAACAATTGACGGTGCCGAGGCACTATGATGAGGAGCACGAAAGGGACGAAAATTTATTAATGGTTGTTTTTTAGATAATAAACCAGCCACACTATAAATGCGAGTGGTTTCTAACATTTCTTCATGAGTAACCATGGGCATTATAGACACCATGGTTTTAGATAAAAGTGTTTTTCCCGAACCCGGAGGCCCGCTTAATAAAATATTATGTGCTCCGGCCGCGGCAATTTCTAAAGCGCGTTTAGCTGTTTCTTGACCTTTAATAAATGCCATGTCTAAACTTTCTTTAAAATTATGGCTTAAGCATTTAATCTCGACGCCACAATAAGGTGCAATTTTCTTTGTGCCGTTTAAATGATTTAATAACTGCAACAAACTTTCCACTGGGATAACTTCCAATTCATCAATTAAAGCAGCTTCGGGTGCATTATCGCTGGGCACAAAAAGCGTTTTGATTTTTCGTTCTTTAGCCATCATGGCAGCGGCTAATATACCGGCCACAGCTCGTACTTCACCGTGCAAAGACAATTCTCCAATAAACATATATTTTTCATCAATATGTTTTATTTGACCATCGGCTAACAGAACGGCTAAGGCTATGGGCAAATCAAAGCCTGGCCCTTCTTTTTTAATATCAGCCGGCGCTAAATTAATGGTTACGCGAAATTCGGGGAAATAATGCCCGACATTTTTCACGGCCGAACGTACTCGTTCTTTAGCTTCTTGCACGGCTGTGTCGGGTAGACCAACAATACAAAAATTTGGAAAACCATGAGCAATATCAGCTTCCACTTCTACGGGCAAACACTGCAAGCCAACTACGGCCGCGGTTAAAATCTTTTTCATCATAAATTTAGTAAATAAAAAACGCTCTCTCTGCAGTAGGAGGGCGCCCAATCTAACGAACATTTTAAACTATGAACTATTTTTTGACAATAGCGTCGTTAATTTCCTGTTGAATACTGATTAATTTATCCATATTGTCTTCGGCCTGCAATTTATTGCGTTTTTCAAACCCACATTTTTGGCATTTATAATGTAATGCATATTTGCTATGAATAAATTCAATGTGAACAATTACCATTTTACCACCGCAGTCGGCTTGACGATCACCCGGATTTATATCCACGTGCTTCGAGCATAAACAATAATGGCAATGATCAGTATATCCTGTGCCTTTAACTTTTGTTTGGCAATATTCGCAAACAAAATCTTCAACTTTTTTCTGAAATCTTTTGGCGGTCATATTTAAATAAATATATTAACCAGGCAATTACCGAAAGCACAATATAGCAATCAGCAAAATTAAAAATCGACCAAAATTCGACATTAATAAAATCAATCACGGCGCCAAACCGAATTCGATCCAACAAATTAGAATATGCCCCAATAATAATAAAACTTAAACAAACAACTAAAAAATAATTATTAGCCAAATAATACTGAACTAATAAATAAATTAAAAAAATAAAAATTATGGCAAAAAGAATATAATATATGTTCAAGTTAAATATTATACCAAAAGCAATGCCGGAATTATTATGTAATTCCAGGGTTAATATTTTTTTTATTATTATCCACGATTTATCCGAATTAATGAAAAACATTTTAGCAGCTCTATCTAATGCAAAAGCCACAATCAAAATAATTATTAAACATAAATCTCGAGCTGATAATTTTATTTTATTCACTGCACTTTACGCAGGTTAATGCTGATGGGTTGGCTTGTAATCGATTTTCGGCAATGCTACCACCGCAAACATCACAAATTCCATATTCATTATTTTCTATTTTTTCCAAAACCGTATTGATATCGTTTAATTTTGCTTCCAGTTTTGAAGTAGCATTAATATTTAATTGATAATCTTCCACTTCAGCCGGTGAACTTTCCGGATCGTCGCCGGTATCATCGCCGTAATCGGGCATTTGCGGATTAAAATCACCAACCACATGATCCCCGGCATCCGGCTTTGATATTAAGCTTAATTCTTCAATAACGCTATCTTTTTCGGCCAGTAGCTGTTTTTTTAAAATGTCTAATGTTTTTTGGTCCATAAATTTATAATTATTAATTATTATACAGTTATTATAGCAAAATTTTTATAAAAAAAAGAGGGGGCGCTATGAGCGCCCCCTCTTCACTAAGGAAAGAGATAATGGACGTTCTGTGCGCCCCCAAGCTTTTAAGCTGACTTTGTACATTCCCCTGAGGGGAAGATGCAAAGAATTTCTGCTCAAAAACTAAGGTGCTTTCTGCCTATTTACCAGGAGTGATAGGTCATCCCAGCGATGGGATACTCTGCTATACCGCTGTCCCTCTGATTCTCGTAAGAGAATATATAATGAGGGCTGGCGTTGAGGTGTTTTTATTTTTGTTTTTTTCCTGGATATACCATACAGCAGAGAAAAAAGTGTGTTTAATTATTTAACTCCACTTCTCTCTCCACTGCCTTTTGTAAATGTACTATATTAAATATATCAGATATATGACACTACGTCAATAATATGTTATAAAATTTATCTTACATTAGCCAAAAAATGTGTTAATAACTATGTATTATTATAATTTATAACTTATCCACATGTGAACAAGTTATCCACAAAAAATATAAGCCCCGAATAAATTCGGGGCCGTGCATATTATTTTCTAGTACCCTGAATAAATTCAGGGCCTAAAAAATCTAAATATTGTTTTCAACAATTTCTTTAACTTCCAAAGCAGCTTCTTTTAACTTTCCTTCTTCATTTACTACCAAATAATCCCAGTCAAGCAGATTTTCCAATTCTTTACGAGCTGTTTCTAAGCGCTGTTTAATAACCTCTTTGGTATCGGTTTCACGATTAATCAACCTTTTTTCCAAATACTCATAAGAAGGCGGCATAATAAACAAAGTAATGCATTCCGGTACCATTTTTTTGAAAGTTCTGGCACCTTGTGGGTCTACTTTAACTACCACAACCGGCTCATTTTGCATTTTGCTTTCTACTTCTTCCTTACTGCTGCCATACATGTTGCCATAAACCTCGGCCCATTCAATCATTTGGCTGCCGTCGATTTTCTTTTGAAAATTCTCGCGTGTAATAAAATAATAAGGGTGTCCTTCGGATTCGCCATTTCTTATTTCGCGAGTGCTGGTAGTAACCACCTGAGAAAAATTTAAGCCTAATTCTTTAGCTTTATAAATAACGCTATCTTTGCCGGCACCAGAAGGCCCGGTAATAACAAATAATTTTCCCATAACTATAAAAAATTAATTATTAAAAATCTTTTTTTGACTCGGAACTGCCTGCTTGATTTAATAAAACTTTACGAGATAATTCTATTCGACCTTTTTCTTTATCAACTTTCATTACTTTTACTTTAATCTTTTCGCCTAATTTTACATAATCTTGAATTTTATTGACTCTTTCCATAGCAATTTGGGAAATATGCACCATGCCATCGTGGCCGGCCGTTAATTGCACGATCGCACCAATATCGGCTCCGGTGTTTCTGTCTTGGACGATTTTTACAATTTCGCCTTCATAAATCTCACCCACTTCGACATCTTTGGTGATACCATTAATGCGCTCTAAAGCGGCTTTCATGCCTTCGGCTGAAACCGAAGTTACAAATACGCTTCCGTCATCTTCAATATCTATGGCCACACCGGTCGCATCAATAATTTCATTAATTACTTTACCACCTGGGCCAATTAAATCGCGAATTTTGTCGGGATTAATTTTAATTTGTTTAATGCGTGGCGCATAAGGCGATAATTCCTTTCTGGGTTCGGTTAAAACTGCCTGCATAACATCTAATATCTGCATGCGAGCAACTTTTGCTTTTTGTAAAGCCTCTTTTACCACTATTAAACTGATTCCGCCTAGTTTAATGTCTAATTGCACGGCTGTAACGCCATCTCTGGTACCGGCAACTTTAAAATCCATATCACCAGCATGATCTTCGACGCCTTGTATATCAGTTAAAACTTTAAAAATATTTCTGTCGGTGTCATCGGTAATCAAGCCAATAGCAATACCGGCGACTAATTTTTTAATCGGTACGCCAGCGTCTAATAAAGCCATGGTTGAACCGCAAGCTGATGCCTGAGAAGATGAACCATTCGAGGCTAAAACTTCGCTCACGACGCGAATAGTATAAGGAAATTCATCCTTGGTTGGCAATACTGGAATTAAAGCTTTTTCAGCTAAAGCACCATGACCAATTTCACGACGACCCGGGCCACGAAAAGGAGAGGTTTCACCCACGCTGAAACCAGGAAAATTATAATGATGCATATAGCGTTTCTTGCCTTCGCCTTCCATGCCGTCAACAGTTTGCTCATCACCAGGAGAACCTAATGTGACAACGCTTAATACTTGCGTTTCGCCACGCTCGAAAACTGCACTGCCATGAGTTCGCGGCAAAACGCCAACGATTGTGCTTAACGGACGAATTTCGTCTAAATCGCGACCGTCAATGCGTTTGCCGGTTTCTAGTACTACTCGTCGACATTCTTTTTCCATAAATTTTTCAAACAGTTCAAAAGCATGAGGTTCTTCATCTTTGGGAATTTGCAATCTCAATTCGGCTTTTAGCTTCTTTTCCATGCGACGGCGTTCATGTTTATCGGTAATGCCATAAAACCTAATAAAAGCTTCTTTGGTAAAAGCTTGAACTTTCTGATCGATCATTTCTCTTCTGGCAATTTCTTCGGGTTCATATTCTTGCACTTGAATAGCACGTTTTTGTTTGCCAATTTCAGCTTTTATCTTGCTTAGTAATTCTAAAACCGGTTTTGTGTTTTCGACCGCATATTCAATAGCCTTATATGTTTCATCTTCTTGCGCTTCTTTGGCGTCGGTTTCAATCATTACCACATCGGCGCCATTATTGGAAATGAAAAAATTTGCTTTAGCGCTTTCTTTTTCTTTAAAAGTTGGATTTACAATCATCTGGCCATCAGCTTGTAAAGCAATGGCTGTAGCCGCTAAAGGATCGTTAAATGGAATGTCTGATAAATTCAATGCGCAAACAGCACCGATTAAACCAGGCACATCCGGCTCATTTTCTCCGTCGGCCGATAAAACAGAAACAACAACTTGAATATCATTTCTTACTTTTTCATCAAATAAAGGACGGATTGATCGATCGATAATACGCGAAGTTAAGATGGCTTTGTCGGATGGACGACCTTCTCTTTTTATAAAACGTGAACCGGAAATAATACCGGCCGCATATAAATTTTCCCTATATTCCACTTGTAATGGAAAATAAGTGACATCGGGGCGAGGTTCTTCACTCATGCAAGCCGTGGCTAACACCACAGTGTCGCCATATTGCACTTTGCAAGAACCGTTCGCTAAACCGGCTAATTGACCGGTTTCGATAATTAGTTTTTTTCCAGCCCATTCGAGCTCGAATTTTTTTGGTTGGTTCATAGTTTTTGGATCGGAGCTAAAAGTTTAGCGCCGATTTCTAGTCCGCAGACTTCAGACTCATTGAATTTCAAGAGTCTACATGTCTGCGGGCTAAAAAAATTAATTAATTGTTAAATTCTATTATATTATTTAAATTATCAATAAAAGCGTCAGCACCTTTAAAGTGATAAAGCTTATCTTGATTTTTTAATAAAACAAAGGTCACGGACGATCCATCTTTAGCACTCTCGCCAGTTAAACGGACGGCTTCTTTGCCCGCTACTACAATATGCTCTTCTTTAATCGCTCCCAAACTACTCCGAACCATACCTTCTAGCTCTTGAGGCATAATACTAATGGTATTTCCACCGCCTAAATCTAATGTTTCTATTTCACCCGTACCGGTTTTTCTAATGTTATCATATCCGCGGATAATAATATTAGTGTTTGGCTGTGGTCGCGCTATTGGCTCTCCGCCAGCATCTACATTTACATTTGAATTAACCTTTAGGTTATCGCTACTATTAACATTTTCATTACCTGCATTATTTTCATTACTGCTTTGCGTATCATTTACATTATTAACACTATTTATATTAATATTATTATTATTATTAACTGACGACGTATTTTTTGAATAATAAACAAAAATCAGGCCCAACATAACAATAAACAATATTACATATAAGCCTGATTTTTTATTCGAATTGTTGCTTTTTTTACCCGACATTCAATATTCAACCCAATTTAGTAGAATAAATTATAATAATAACTAAAAAACACTAATTATATAGTGTCTTTAAGCTTTAAAGCTTTGATTGATTTCTCGTATTCGGCAAGATTTTCTTTCTTTAAATAGCGTAATAAGCGACGTCTTTGGCCTACTTTTTTAAGCAAACCACGGCGAGAAGAATGATCTTTTTTGTGAGCTTGCAAGTGCAGGCTAAGCTCGGTGATTTCATAGCTTAATAAGGCTACTTGCACCTGCGGGGAACCGGTGTCACCACTTTTGGTGGCGAATTTCTTAATAATGTTGTCTTTTTGCTGTTTCGTAATCATAGTTTTCCTTTTGTTCCATACCCGAGTCCTTAGCGTGCTTCATGGCCCTAAGCCAAGGCATGGAAGTTATTTTATTAATTAAAAAAGCAAAGCTAATATAACATAAGCTAGTTTTTGTGTCAAACGGTTGTATGCATCTGTAGAGACAAGATATCTCTTACACTTTTCTGACCTGGGCAAGCCAGGTCATAACATATTATGCTTGCGGTTCACTATTATCTCCTTCATTTTTGGGTTGCTCTGATTCTGTTGATGGCTCAGTCTCAGCCCCTTCCTCATTGCCAATATTTTCAGCTGGTTTTCTTTTTAAATATTCTGCTAATCTATCAATTGCTTTAATGAGAGCGTTGCCTATTTTTTCTTGTACAACAGGCCCTTGTTCGCTCAACATTTTTCTAGCCGAATCTTCGAACTTTGCGCCTGATCTTTTTATCGCTTCTTTAACGCCCCAAGCTTTTACACCACCTGATACAAGCCCGGCATCAATGACGCGGTCTGCAAAACCAAACGGCTTTTTGGCTAGCCGCCATGCTCCTGAAGCTACTTCGCCTGATATTATGCCTAACTTCTTTTTCGCACGGTACATCTTGCTTTGGCTCATTATTTCTTGTTCAACGTCGCTGTTTGTTTGTTGAATCACGCCTTTTAAGTAAGCCATTTCAGCCTCTACAGCACACTTTCGTTTTTCAGCCGGCAAATGGCTATATGCGCGTTCTAAAACATCTTTATATCTTATTTCTAAATCTATGGTTGTAAAAACAGAACGATCCAAAGAATCTATAGCCTTTTTAGCTTGCCCTCTAGTTAAGCGGCCAGCTTTTTCTTGTTCATAAATTTTATCTTTCTCTCGCGCAATATAGGCTGCCTGCTCGCGACTTACAACAACAATACGTCTTAATTCCTCTGCCACATCTCTTCTGTCTTCATTATCACCTTCCAGCGGAGAAGCGACTGTTTGCTTAAATAACGACTCGAATCTTTCTCTTTTTTTTACTTCATCTGTTTCTTGGTCTGGTTCTGGTTCTGGTGATTCAATATCGAATTTAGCTAATGCCTGCCATTTACGATGCACTTCCTGCAAACGCCGCTGGCTGTTTTCCATTTGTTTCATCACTAAACCCATATGATCGGCGTGATACAATCCGGTTTGAAAAGTAATATCTGCAAAATGACCATCAATTGCCCTCATTAAAGAATTTTCTTCTTCTAATAACTGTGTGTAAGTTGCGTCATATAAATCACTTGCTTTTTCTTTCCGCTTCTGCACAAAAGCAATTCTATTCTCTTTTATTTTAGGTTGTGTTTTTTCATACTGTTTAATTAATTGCTTAGCTCGACTAGTAAAATCTATACCGATCTGCTCTCGATCGCCACCCTCACCATAATAACACTTAATGTTTCTATCCAATGAATCCCTCATTTTTACTGCAAAAGCAGGTGGTTTTTTATCTGAAGATGGGAGCCGGCTTTCAGAAATCGAATATTTATGATTGTCCGGCGGCAATTCAGCTAAGGCTTTTTGTTTCTTGGTTTTCTCGTTTAACGTTTGCAAATATTCTAGATTGTCAACCACTACTATCAAGCTTTTTTTAATTTCTGTATCTGAAGCATCCATGGCACCAATAGCCTTTTTTAATTCAGCAATGTTGCCGGCAAAATCATTAGTTTCAGCTCTGTTCAACTGTTTCATTTTCTCTTGCACTTCAAGCAGGCTCTTTTTCAAATTTCGCAGCATGATCATGGCGCCACCCTCTTTTTTAATAGTTTCTAGAATTCTAGCTTGATTTTTATTAAATCGACCCAAAAAACCACCCTTAGCTTTTTTTTCAATTGCCTGGGCTAAGCGTGTTAATTTATAATCGTCTTGCAAAAAATCTATTAAACCCTGAAGTTGCTTACCGATATAAACCTCTTGCGACGCTTCACCGACCAGCTTTCCTAATTCTTGTAATATCACCCCATGAGCACTAATATCTTGACCATCATTAGCTTCTCGAAATTGCGCAGATATAGCTGTATAATTTTCATGACCTTCTAATTTCTTCAAATCAGCATCCAATCCATAATGTGTTCTACTATTATAAACTTCCTGTCCTAAAGCGCGGTCAACCATTTGCTGTTGCACTTGTTCGGAAAATAATTCTTCAATGCTAGGAAGCTCATCGGCCCTAGCTGTTGCTGGATCAGCCTTTTTGCTTGTTTGTAGTTCACCAAAATGTTTAACCAGCTCTTTGTAAACCCAGCCTGGAGATCGTAAAAAAGGATCAGCCGCTTCCTGGCCGTCATGAAAATATTTAGCTGAATTATGAAATCTATCGAAAATCCTCTCTGCTAAAGCATGTATTTTCTCATGGCCGTAAACTTCAAATAATTTATTTAAATTAAATGCTTCCAGCCGATAATCATAGTTGTCTGAGGCTTGCAGTTCATAATTTGAAAAGAGACACCAATGCTGGCTTTCCCTCTGTGCAGCATTATGCCAGTCCCTAACACGGACATCATAATTAATATCAGTACGAAAATTACAACTGGAATGAAAGCATGTTCCTGTTCTCGAATCATGCCTGCCATCATATAAATAAACAAACGCTTGCTCTCGATAAAATTTCTCTCTTTTAATAAAATCCTCTGCTTCATGAATTGTTCCTGCACTGTCTAAAATTTTCGCTATTACTTCTGTATAATCCACTGTTGCTGGTATTTGGGCAGACGATTGTTCCGTTGTCGATTCGCCGCCTTCGGCTGTGTTTGTTGGTGAAGTGATTAAGCTATTTAATGCTTCTTCTAATTGTGTTATTTTCTCAGTAAACGCAATAATAGATTGATCGTCGAACAAATTGATATTAATCACACTTAAGTGTGCATCTGTACTTGGTTCGTTTCGTGGCTCTATTACAGTTTCATATAAACGCCTTATAATATTTTTAATCATCCGCTTGGCGCCACCGAATCTTTTTAATTTATCTTTAACCTCACGCCCGCGGCCATGAAGGCCAGCCCAAAAATCGGGTTTATTTTGTTCTATCTGGCTAATTACTGAATTTAAATTATCACCTTCTAATAATGAAAGTACTTTTATTAATTTATCTCCAATAGCTTGGCGGGCATCTCTGGCTCTTTCTGCCACTGGTTGTTCTGCGTCTGCTTGTGTCTCTTCTGATTCATTTACTTTCTCTTCAATATTTGGATCTGTCGCAGGTTCGTCTTCCCGTTCCCTTTGTGATGCCACCCCTGCTTGTAGTGGCCTCGCTTCGTTCGGCGACAAAAACGTTGTCTCAAAGAGAAGGCCATCATCAACGTCTTCGCTTTCAGTTAAATCCTCCGGTATTGCAAACATGCCAGCATCCTTAGGCACTCCATCAGCTATGGCGGCGGCATGTTCAAGAGTCTCTGCGGCTGCGGCTGCAGTTGGTCGCAATGTTTCAGGAAGCGGTGGTCGAACTGGTTCAGCTTGGCCAAACCTTCTTTCAGTGCCATCTTTTGTAGTACTGTCATGTATTCGCGTAGGCTTTGATTTTATTTTATCATCTTCATAAGGTGTCATATATTTATTATTATTATTTAATTTTCAATTATTGATTTTACAATTTTCACTAAATTTTCAATTTCTAATTTTCCGGTTCAGAAATTATTTTTTTAGTAACCAGCCGGCCACCAACATTACCGATACTGGGATAAAAAATTACTTTTTTGGAATTATTCTTTTTTTCTTCGACTATTTGATTGTCTGTATTTTCTGGTTGAATTTTATCTTTTTGATCCATATACTTATATTATTTTCTAGTTTGATTTTATTAGGCAAGGCCAGATTCTGCGCACCTTATTAAATAGTGTTTTGTTAGTTGACCGGGTTAACCGTTAATAAAAAATTAAAATTAAAATTAAAATTAAAAATTAGCTTGATTGCACAGCTTGTCGGATTGATGCCAAAGCCTCTATTGCATTCATTGCCTTTTTTCTTTTCGAAGAACTATGTTCATACTCTCGTTCCATAATAAATTCCGACAACGTTTGTCCATAGCATCTTTGCTCGTTAAATTTACTTGACTCTTGTTTCATTCTTGTTTTCTCTAAATCTATTTTATCTATTACATCTTTTAAAATTTTACGCGCTGTAGCCGACGGTTCAAAATTATTCCAAAATCCATAATCTGCCTTTACTGTTTTATTAATAATATCATATACGGTATTGGCATACTCATTTCCAACCATTCGTGTAAAACTTTCAAATAAAGCCTCGTCGTGCTGAAAAAAACTTCCTTCTAGGTCTTCATTAGCATCATCACCAGCTTCTTGAAATGATATTAAAAGGGGATCTAAAAAAGTATCATGAAAATAATCAACAGTGTCTAAAATTCTTCGTCCTTGCTTTTTTATGCTCTCTTTTATTACATCTTCCCAAGTTTTATCTTTTAATGATTTAGCGTCCATTTGTTTTTTAAATACTGCACCCGGAGAGCCTTTTTTAAATTCTAATACTTGGTTCACTAAATCAACATAAATTTTTCTAGCCAATTCAGCCGGCAAACAATCACTCCAATAACCGCAACCGGAACGAACTTTTTCATAAACCATGGCCGTTAAAACATCTCTATATTCTGCAGGCGCTGAGCCCGTAGCCTGTTCTTCCCGTGGCCTAAAAGCTCGCTGCCAAGTCTGAGAAAAAAATCTTTTATATAAATCTTCACCGGTAATTGTTTTGGGCTGAACATATGGATGATCGTTTTCTGCGTCTGTCCATGTTATTTCTCCCCGATTGGAAGGATCGCCAATTTGACCAACCATAACATGACCGCGATCTTTTTCTAAAGCATGCACATAAGCTTGGATATGGCTTTTTTCAATATCAGGCCGTACGAATATGCGCACATCAGGACTTAGTGGTTCATCGAAATCAAATTCAAATATACGTTTAGGTAAACTTAATCCGTCTAAAGATTTGATAGATGGTAAATAAATGTCGGTTACACCTTCAGGTAAAAGCAAACTGTCAGCCCTACTGGCACCAATGTATAACTCGCTAATCTGACGATGCAATTTTCTTAAATCTAACGTACCATCGACATCAGCCGGTATAGATAGTGCACCTCTTGTAATATCAAATATACGATCCTTTATTTTAACATATCTTTTTTCACCCACTTTGAAGGGCTCGGCTTGAATAATTTTTGTTCTTTCTCTTTTTTCAGCTTGTTCTGGCGGTGCTTGTCTTAATTGTTTCTCGCTTCTAAATATTCGTTGCATATTATTGAATCTATCAGAAAAATTATCCGGTACTATCAAAGCAGTATCTGGATTTGATGCTAATAAATCATCTAAACCTTTTTCAGTTGTTAAACCGGTTAAAGAAACTAAACGAGCATTATTAACATCTAGATCGGCGGCGGTAGTTAAACCATCTAAAGATACAAAAAGACAATTATTCGGCACTTTAAGTCCCCTAGCCGTTCTTAAGCTTCTTAATGAAATATCTGTCACTGAACTATCTGCATTTTCTATACATGATAAATCTACTGGTGTATCTATATCATCCAAATTTAATTTACCATCTTTAATTTCATAAACCCTGTTACCAATTTTCACCTTTTGACCGTTTTCTAATAATGAGGCAGCTAAAGCTTCTTGTCTTTTTACTGGTGGAGCTTCTAATTGTCTTTTTGCCTGTTGCAAATAACTACGTAAAGCCGAAGGGTCTTTAATATCAAAAGCCTCGTCATCAACCTCTACACCTTTCCATTCGGGATGAACTTTCCGTACGCACTCTTTAACTTTAGCATTCAGGCTTCTGACAACGGCTTTTTGATCATCAGTAGATTGTATGAAGGCCGCATATTTGAAAAATGATTCTATGGCCGCATCTATTCCTAATTCCGATAAGGCAATTAGTGCAATAGCTTCCGCATTCACTGTTGCATCAGGAATCCGACCTCTGTAATTATCATGATTTGCATCGTAATTATTTTTTAAAGCCTGAGCATAATATTGTCTATCTAATGTTTGTGCGTTCGGGGCCACAATTAAAGCAGCCTTACAATAAAGAAAAAGATAATAATGATAATGCAACCAAGCTTTTTTTGGATCTTGAGAACTGACGTTATCAGTAAAAAGATTTTTTATATTATCTAACTTTTCAATAATATCAGAAATATTCTTATGCCGTAAAATAGTATCTTTATCTTGAAGTACTCTTTCAATTGATTGTACAGCTTCGCGTCTTTTTTCAATCTCCGCTCCATCTAATTCTTCTCTTGAACCGCCAACTACTTTAGGAGTAGCTTCTACCGCCTGTGCCGTAGCGATTTCTGAGGTTGGCTGAGCTTTGGGTTGTAATATTTCTTCTCTGGTTGGAATAGATAGCCCAGCTGCTTCAAAAACTTGAACAGCTCGGCGATAATGCTGGTCGGCATTAGCTTGGGCTGCAGAAGCTTCGACATTAATAATTCTTTTCATTTCCTCTTCAACATCACAATCAAAAGCTTGATCTAAATCCTGCTCAGTGAATTTAAATCGTGATCCTCCTTTTCGGCGTAAAATGGCTTCAGCTTTAATTTTAATTGTTTCCAAAACCTGAGCTGCGGTTGCGGCCGGAGCATATTGATTCCAATAACCAAATCTTGCTCTGATTAATCCATCTAGAGCATTTAATAATAAAAAATTATCTTCTGTATATTGATTGAAAAAACGAATTAAATTACTTAACCGTTGATGCTTATCTTCCTCCACAATATTTTTACCATTACCAGCGGATATCTCTCTATAATATTTTTCTACATCAACTCTAGCTCGATTGATTTGATCTGGAGATGGCGCTTCTACTCTGACGGCAGTCGGTGCAGCTGGCTTGGGGGTGGGCTGTGGTTCAGCTGGTACCCCGGCAGGTGGCGGGTTATATGCAGTTATTTGTTCGCCTGAAGACACACCTCCTAATTCAATATGTGCTTCCTTGCCGTCTTCTGATAAATAATAAACTTTCAACCAAGTGCCTTTAAATGTTGCATTCAAAGCTCTTATCTCTTCCTTGGGTATTTTCCCTATATGAATATCGAGAAATTCTCTATCTGAAGGAATATCTAATCCTCGTAATGTTTTTAGACCTCTTAATTGAACATCCATTACTCCTTCTGGAAATACTAAGCCATCAGCTACTTCCAAACCATTTAATTCAATATAATATTCATGACTTAACCAATTTTTTGTACCGTCTCGTTTAACCTCTACTTTTTTACTTGGCAACACTACTCCTCGTGCATCTTTAAGACCATTATATTTAATCATTAATGGTTTTTTTTCATTAAGCGCGCTTAAATCTAAAGGTTTATCATACGCATCTGGTAAATATAAACGACCAACCATGTACGAAATTTTTTCACCATTAATAGCTACTTTGCAATGACGCATAGACCCTGTGTCGGAATAGCCATGAAGTGTGGCTTTAATAGCTTGTGGCTCTCTTTCTCGCGGCGCTGGTGGCTCTGGAACTAGCGTGGCGGCTAATTCTGAAGCAGACTGTGGGTCGTCTGGTGGTTCTGGGGCCACTTGGCCAGCGAGAGCAGATTCTCCTGATTCATCATCACGATAAAATCTATTATGCATTCCTCGGTTGCCATATTGTTGAACCAAATATTCAACAATATCATCTTCTACTTGTTGGCGTAATTTTTTTAAAACTACTTCTAAAAAATCTGAGGGGCAATATTCATCTATTAAATTAATGACACTGGCATTGGCTGCATAATCAAACTTTAGTGAGCCATGCTCGTCTTCCGAAGCATAATAAAAACCGCGATCAAGATAATCTAAATAATGAACATACATATATTGAGCTGAAAGATTTCTATCTTCAGCCACGCTATCTTCTATTAAAATACGATTAAGCTGAATAATTAAATCCTTAACATCCAAATCTCTTTTTACAGCTTCCGGAATATGATCAGCATTTTTCCAAGCCGAGACAGTCGTGTCTTGAGGTTCGCCTCTTTTATAAGCTTCAATAAAATCTAAAATATGTGGCGGAACACCTTCGACCGCTCTTAATTTATCAATATCAAGAGCTTCCACATCCGCACGCATCTGGATTTTTTCCTTTTCTGTAAACAGGCGCTGTTCTCTTCTTTTAAGATCTTTTGGCTCGACCATAAATTATTGAGATTTGTTAAAAATATTTTAATTTAAGCTGTTTGATTATTATCAGCTTCTGGCTTTACTTCAGGTTCAATTTCCGGTTCAGCTTCTGGTTCTTGAAACATGGAAAAATTGCTTAAATATTCTTTAGCGAATTCTAATAGACCATTTTCCATGACGGCAGTATAATCTGGAATCTCTTTTTGCCAAATTTCGGAAATTTTAGCGCGCAGTGTTTCATTATCCAAGCTTTTATCGGCCATAACTTTTTCATATTCCTGCCGGCCGGCTTCACTAATATTATTAGTGGCAATGGCTTGTAGACGGCTAACAATCAAACCAGCCAAACGATTTTCATAATCTTGCAAATACTTTTCATCTAAATCTTTCATATTAGCTTCGGCCATTATTTGCTTGGCATATTCATTTGGAAAATCTTGATCTAAAAAGTTCATTTTTATTATGATTTAATGATTATAATGCTTTAATTATATCATTTTTTTGCTTCATTGTCAAAAAATAAGCAATTTTTAATAACAAAACATCATATCCCCTGTTTTTGAAAATGTCAAGAGGAATATTTACTGTAGAGACGCGCCATAGAGCGTCTCTACATCATTATATATCTATATACAAACAAAAAAACCCGTCATCATAACGGGTTTAATATTAATGAGATCTCTTCTAATTACACTGCCTGCAAGACACTGAATGCCATAGTGACAGCACCGATACAAAACATCAACGAAATCAAATAATAATACTTGTTGGCTTTTTCCATTTTTATTTTTATTTTTTGTTTTATAAAAGACGTAATAATTTACGCCTTGTATAATTAGTTTAGCAAAAATTTTCGCTTTTGTAAATAGCACCATGATGTGGCGTTGTAGGTGCGAATACGCATTCGCACCTACATTACACATTTTCGCACCCACAAAAAATTTTATTATTTTAAACTTCCAGTACCACCGGCAAGATCATTGGCCGACGTTGTGTTTTTAAAAATAAAAACCTTCCGATCTCATCACGTAATTTATTTTTTAAATACATGGTGTTAGCGGCATCTTTAGAATTTTTATCGACTAAAACCGCTTTTACCTTGGCTCTGGCTTCTTCAATTAATTTCTTGCTGTTTTTCATGTAAACAAAGCCACGTGAAATAATATCCGGACTACCGATCAAGGCGCCGGTTTTAGAATCGACAGTTGCAATAATTACAAACATTCCGTCTTCACTCATTAACTGACGATCTCTTAACACCACATTAGAAACATCGCCTACTCCCAATCCATCAACCATTACATAATCAGTGTCCAATTTCTTTTTTAGAATATGTGCTTCGCCGCCGGAAAATTCCACTACTTTACCATTTTCCGCCATAATAACTTTATCTTTTTCCCAACCCAGTGTTTCAGCCACTTTACCTGCCGCGCGCAACATGAAGGCATTACCTTCTACCGGCATAATATATTTAGGCTTTACCAGGCTGTATAATAATTTTAAATCTTCAGCCTGTGCGTGTCCGCCCGCATGAACATCCATCATTTTATAATGCATTACAGTAGCGCCTTCTTTTACAATGGTATCTTTTAATTTTTGTACTGTACGTTCGTTGCCGGGTACGATCGAAGAAGAAAAAATTACTGTATCATTGGGCTGAATATGAAAATATTTATGTTCACGTCCGGCAATGCGCATTAAAGCCGCATTACCTTCGCCCTGGGCACCCGTGCACATGATAACCAATTTATCTTCGGGCAATTTTGTGCCTTCGGCCGCCGTAATTAAAGTTTTAGAATTAACTTCTAAATACCCTAACTTCTGGCAAATGGCCACATTGTTTTTCATACTAAAACCTTCAATCACAACTTTACGTCCGGTTTTTTCAGCTAACCAAATAACTTGTTGTACCCTGGTTAATAGCGAAGCAAAGGTGCCCACGATAATTCGTCCTTTGGCTTTACTAAAAAGATCTTCTAATACTTCGCCGATCTTGCTTTCGGAAATTTGCTGTCCAGGATTTTCAGCATTGGTTGAATCCGATAATAATGCTAAAACTCCTTCTTCTCCGAGTTTAGCTATTTTATGAAACTCGGCCATCTTATCCATTACCGGAGTATAATCGAATTTAAAATCACCAGTATGAACGATGGTGCCTTCCGGAGTTCTAACAATTATTCCCACACAATCTGGAATATTATGATTAACACGGAAAAATTCTACGCGGAATTGACCCAAGTTTAATTTATCATCGCTGTTTATCACGCGTAAATCCAGCTTACCGTTAAAATCTTCCTGGCGTTTTTCAATAATGCCTAAAGTTAATTTAGTGCCGTAAATTGGTGGATTATGCAAAACTGGTGAAACATGCGGCAAACCGCCAATATGGTCGTAATGTCCATGGGTAATAATAATACCTCTTACATTTTTTTCCCGACCGCGCAAACACGACACATTAGGAATAATATAATCTATGCCGGGTTGATCTTCTTCGGGAAACTGCAAGCCACAATCAATTAAAATAATGTCATCGCCGTATTCTATCATGGTCATGTTACGGCCAACTTCTTCGGCGCCACCCATGATGGCTAATTTTAATTTGTTTCCGCTTTTGCTTAACTTGGTGATTTTTGGCACCATGTCAATTTTTGTTTTTTCGTTGCGTGGCTTAATAAACCGTTTTTTTTGATTATCGGCCGCCATCTGCAAACGTCTTTTTGATTTCATAAATATAATTAATAATTTTTTAATTTTCTAATTTTTTAAATTAACAACAAATGTTCAATTTTCAATTTACAATAAAAATTCATTCAAAATTCGAAATTCCGGATTCGAAATTTTGATGCTATCTATATAAAAAGATAATATTTATTGCTCTTTGCTTTTTCTGATTCTCTCTGTTTTGATATACCAATTGGTAATTTCTGAAAAACGACCGCTTGGTAATGGAACATTTTCTAATTCAATACCCTGAATTTTTTTATTAACAACATAAGTATAATTAGGACTATAAAGAAAAATGGCAGGAATTTCTTCAGCTAATACATTTTGAAAATGAAAATATCTCAACCGTCTTTGCTCAGCATCAGTAGTTTTACGAGCATCTTCCAATAAGCCGTCAATATCTTTCTGATAAAAAATAGCTAATGCCAAACCCGGATATTCTTGTTGTGAAGAGTGCCAAAAAGCATATGGATCAGGGTCTGTACCCATAATTTCACCAAACAACAATGCTTCGTAATTTCGATCATTAATAATTTGTTCTCTGATATCTTGAGCCGCATAAGTATTAATGTTTATTTTAAAACCCATGGCTTGCCAACTATTTTTTAATTCCTCTAAAGCTGCCAGATATTCACTTTGATCAACCGTGGAAATTGTAAACTCTAGCACCATGTCGTCTTTTTGACGATAATTTTCACCATCAACCATTTTCCAGCCGTCATCTTCTAATAGTTGTTTGGCCTGATCAGTGTTATAATCGTGTTTGTTTACTTCGGTATTATAGCCCAGGTAGCCAGGAATAATGGGTGTATAAATTGGAATACCTTCACCTTGTAAAACTTGATTAATAATATCATCGCGATCAACTCCTAAGGCCAAGGCTTCGCGCACTTTGGGCCTTTTTAAAACTTTTGAATTATCTTGATTGAAAAAAATCGCAGTATATTGGGGCAAGCGTAAATTATTTATGTTTACTTGCCGATTCTTTTTTAAAACATCTTCTTTGTTTTCAATTGGCACGGCAAACAATCCATCAACTTGTTTTCGCTCCAATGCATCCATGGCCGAAAACATATCGGCATAAAAAATAAAATTTAACTTTTCAATATTTGGCTTATTATTATAATAATCACTAAAAACCGTTAGCTGATACGATTTAATATTGCCTTGTTTATCTTTAACCAGCGAGTCGAACATGTACGGACCAGAACCAATGGGCTGTAAATTATACTCAGTTAAAAAAATATTTTGTGAAGTTACCTGGCTGATATCATACCAAACATGTTTAGGCAATATTCCAAAAGTAAGAGTAGATAAAAACGGCGAAAACACTTCTTTTAGAGTAAGCTTGAAAGCATAATCACTAATTTTCTCAGCTTGAACACCGCGCAAACTTGATTCCAATGGTGACTGAAATAATTTATCCTGAATAGAATTAACAGTGAAAATAACATCATCCGCCATTAAATTTTCACCATCGTGCCATTTAACATCTTGTTTTAAATAAAAAGTGTAAGTTTTAAGATCTTCAGAAATTTCATAATTACTTACTAAATCGGGCTGTAATTCTTGTTTTTCGTTAAAAGAAAATAATCCGGAATAAATTAAAGCTGATAAATCCATGTCCACATCATTAGTCTGGGCTAAAATCGGGTTAATTCTTTCCGGATACCCCACTAAAGCTTCGGTGTATCCACCACCCAGAGATGGCACCAATTCAGTATTATTGAAATAAAGAAAAGCGCCCATAAAGATGGATGCTAAAATAATCACTCCCAGGCACATATCTATTATCCAACGCTCTTGAAAATTTAAAACATGACCAACATATTTAAGCTGTGCCCAAGATGGTATCTTTTTTTTGGCTATACCAAAAACCAAATCTATTTTTTTTTTCTTCCGGTTTAGACGGAAGAGGTGAAGATGAATCTTCCATGAAGAATTATTTCTGAATTAGAAAGCTAGCTAAAGCTATGGCTAAGAATAAAACTGCCAATACTATTGAAGAGTAATAAATAAATTTTTCCGCACCGCGCTTGGTAGCATAGATGTTATCTGAACCGCCACCGAAAGCCGAGCCAAGCCCAGAGCCTTTTTGCTGTAATAAGATAGTAATAATTAATAGAACAATTACTATAATTTCAACGATATTTAACACTGTAAGTAAATCCATAAATAAAATTAAATAATTTAACCGAGATTAATACTAGCTTAAACTCTATTTTGTGTCAATGTTATGAACGTAATATCTTAATTTTAACCTATTTTGACCGAAAAGTCAACTGTATCACTTCTCCGCGCGGCTCTCTCTGCTCTTTGGGAATTAAATCTACTATACCTTTCATTTGTTGGCGCTCAATATTTAAAGCATTAATAAAGCCCTTATTATTAAATAATTTATCACGAGGATCTTTGAAGGCACTATTACAAGGAGTATGCTCTTTAATAACCGCTAATAATCCGGGCGGCAATGGAACCCCTTTAAAAAGCTCGTCAACATCGCTCCGCTGCTCTAAATGTGTACACGCTTCAACTGTCATACGATTATAAATCTCTTGCGCTAGACGCCCAGGCCGATTTGCCGCTGTCGATGATGATTCGGCCGCCATTTCATGTAATAACACCATCGCGCTTAATACTGACGTACAATCTGAAAATTGTGTTCTTCTTTTTTCATCATACAGAGGAGCTACTTGAGCGCTAACAGCATCGCATTCGGCCCGACGCTCTGGTTGTACCATAGCTCTAATTAAATGACGCGGGGGAACGACGAATGTACCTCTTAAATCATTTAAGGATACCAAGCCAATAATATCTGAATATAAATCAGCATGACGAAATATTGGATGAGCTTCAGCGCGTATTGTTGTTGGTATCAAATTTTCTTCTTCAACCACAGCGCGCGGTGAATCGATTGGCCGTATTTTAATTGAATCAGACGGCTGACGCGGAGTTGCTCCCATTTTTTTAAGCAATTCCAGCTGTGTTCTTGCGGCAAAATCGTAAATTGCCAATGCTAAGTCGGAAAGATCAATCACATCATCACCAATTTTTAATTGTTCTCCTTGATTGTGGTACATCAATAATCTGCTAAAACAATGATGGAAATCTTTGTAGCCTAAGCGAAAATATCCATATTCAAGCATAAAATAATTATTATTATTTAATATGTGCATTATATCAATATTGGATTGCTTGGCAACTATTTATATGTTATTCTATACTTCATGCATAAAATATTAGCACCCTTAAACAAAGAACAGCGCACTGCCGTTGAGGCCTTAAACGGTCCAGTACTTATTCTAGCCGGCGCCGGATCCGGAAAAACAAAAACTCTGGTGCACCGTATCGCCTATTTAATAGAATACAAAGGCATTAAACCACAACATATTTTAGCCGTCACTTTTACCAATAAAGCGGCTAAAGAAATGAAAGATCGAGTTCGCAAACTGCTGGGTAAAAGCACAAAAATAATTCCCATCATGGGTACGTTCCATGCGATTTGCGTACAAATATTGCGTCGTGAAATTCATCATCTCGAGTATAATAAAAATTTTGTTATTTTTGATGATCGCGATAGTTTGTATTTAATAAAAAAAATATTAAAAGATATTGGTTTTGATCAAAACAACCTTTCACCTAAAGCCATAGCTATTTTAATTTCTCGTGCTAAAAACGAATTACAATCAGCCGGCGATTACGATGAGGCATTCGGCCATCACAATTCATTAATTGAAAAAATTACCAGCCAGGTTTATGCTCGTTATCAATCCGAATTAAAAGAACACAACGCGCTCGACTTTGACGATCTCATCATGAAAGTTGTCGAACTTTTCCGAGACTTTCCCGAAGTATTAGCAAAGTATCAAAAAGCTTTCCAATATATTTTAGTGGACGAATATCAAGACACCAACAAAGTGCAGTATTTATTAATCCAAATGCTGGCCCAAAAACATAAAAATTTGTGTGTCGTGGGTGATGATTTTCAGGCCATTTATGGATGGAGAGGCGCTAACATGAAAAATATTTTAAACTTTGAAAAAGATTACCCGCAAGCCAACGTAGTATTATTAGAGCAAAATTACCGCTCCACTAAAAACATCATCGCCGCTTCCAATGAAATTATTAAATACAACATCACTCAAAAAGAAAAAAAGCTCTGGACTGATAACCCTAGCGGATCAAAAATTACCGTTCATGAAGCCGAGGATGAAAAAGGCGAAGGTGAATTTATTGTACGCTCGATTTTGGATTTAGAACATGAAAAGAAAAAAAAGAAAGAGGATGATAAAAGTGAATTAACTTATGAACTAGAAGAACCGTCTGCCCCGCAAAGTATTTTAGATCGAATTATGCAAAGTGAAACTTTCAGCATCCACCGCCATGAAAACTTAATCACCGATGAAATAAAGAAGAAAATTAAAATCACCGACTTTTCAGAATTCGTAGTGCTTTACCGTACCAACGCTCAATCGCGTGCCATCGAAGAAAGTTGTCTTAAATATGGTATTCCCTATCGTGTTATCGGCGGAATTAAATTTTATGATCGAAAAGAAGTTAGAGACATTATGAGTTATTTGCGTGTTCTGGTGAACCCCGATGATTGGGTGAGTTTAGAAAGAGTTTGCAATGAACCGCCACGTGGCTTAGGAAAAGTTTCCTGGCAAAAAATTGAAGCTACTTGCCGTGAGAAAAATAAAAATATTTTAACCATTGCTACCGACGAACTACCAAAAATTCAAACTAAAAGTTTAGAAGCTTTTTTTCAATTTCAAAAAATCATTCAATATTTGCATCAACAGATTGCTGATTTAAAAATTAACTCTTTAATCGATTTAATAGCTGAAAAAACCGGTTATAAAAAAGTATTACAAGATGGCAGTCGAGAAAATTTAAGCCGCTGGGAAAATATCATGGAACTAAAAACCGTGGCTCAAAAACATTCGCATTTAAAAGGCATTGAAGCTGTTCATGCTTTCTTAGAAGAAATCAGCTTATCCTCGGATCAGGATGAAGTAGATGAAAACGCCAAAGCTGTTAACTTAATGACCATCCATGCGGCCAAGGGTTTAGAATTTAAAAATGTGTTTGTGGTCGGCATGGAAGAGGGTTTATTCCCTCATTCCAGGTCGCTATTTGAACCTGAAGAAATGGAAGAAGAAAGACGCTTATGCTATGTAGCTATTACCCGCGCTAAAACCAAACTGTATATGATATATGCCAGTGAACGAACAATTTACGGCTCAACTCAAGCCAACAAACCATCCCGCTTCTTAGGCGATCTTCCCAAAGAACTTATTAGTTAATTGCCTATCTAATCTTGACAATGTTATAATTATCATGTAAATTGTTTTGTTTTAAACATTTATTATTAATAATAAATTACAATATGACACCTCCTCCATTTGAAGGTCCAATACCTAAGGCGCCACCAACAGACCAGCGCACAGGTCGATTACCTGATGGACCGCCCAAACCTCCAATTTCACCCAGTTCTATAGATGATTTTACTGAAGAACCATCTTTAGTTGTTAATCCTGATGCTCCACGATTATTAATAAACACAGGGCATGTAAATGAAAACCAAAATTCAGCAGATATAGACAGGCGTACTATTATAAATTTAGCCGAGCATCCAGTCACTATTAACAGCTTAGAAAATCATAATCATCATACAATTATTGACGCTCGTGCCAGCCATGGCCGTGTGTATGCTGAAAGCCATATTGGTTTTGATGCCGGTCATCGGAAAAAAGAAAATGCGATGATGCATTAAGTATTACTGAAACAACCAATGAACATGGTGATTATATTATTAATTTAACTATTGCTGATGGACGCAGCACAGGCTCCAAAGGGCAAGAAGTTAGTGCTTTAATAACAACAAACATTGCCAGAGCGGCTCAAGAACATCAACAAATTATAAATGCTGTTGAGGCTTGTATAGATACCGTCTCTACAGAGGCTCGTTTTCGTGGAAACGGTTCAACTTTACTAAATATAGAAATTGTTGATAACCAGGCTAATTTTACATGGATAGGAGATTCGATTGGAATGGTTTTAAGAAAAGATTCCAGTGGTCATTACTGCGTTGTTTTTGCCACTCCGCCAGATTCAGCAACACAAAAGAAATTAGACCAACAAATAATTGCCCCTGAACAAATTGAAGCCCAAAAAAATACTAAACTTGAACAAGATGTTGGGGGAGAAACGGTAGTATTAATCAACACTCATTCGCTCACTTTAGAAGAAGGCGATATTGTATTATTAAGCTGTGACGGCGAAACTGACCCATTAAGAATTAATGCTATTCCTGCTTATGAAAATGGCTCTACAAATATAGACGCAGCATCTCGTTTAAGCGGAATTAAAAAAATTCAGGAAATTGCTGATAAAGCTCAAGGAGATCCGGTTATAATGGTTCAATTGCTAAGAGAAACAGTTTTAAATTTAGTTGGCAAAGCAGATAAAGATGACGACACATTAATAGCTTATCGGCATGAGCTTGCCTATGATTGGGAAAGCCATTATAGTGATCCTGATTTAAAAAAACAAGCCAAGCAATATCATCATTATTTAATGGAAACCCACCGAAGCCATAGTCGAGAATTGTCTGCCATGGAAGGAAAAATTACAAACATAAAACATTTAATAGAAAAAATACGCGGCCGGGCTCATGAACTTAAGCAGAGCCTCCAATATATTGAACAAGAATTAACCAGCGTTATCCAAGGTAACTATCAAGGCCATCAAGAAGCATTGTTTAATCCCACTGAACAATCCTTTTTTCAGACAGCCAGACAACCAAGGCCTTATAGGGCTAAACAACAAGATAGACATTTTAGAACAGTGTATAATGAATCGAAAACAAGTACTACTACTGTTGAAGATTTTGACGAGATAATGCGGGAAATGACAGACGACCCTGTATTTGACGCTCCTTCAATAAATGATGGGCCACAAGCAAAAGCAGAACCTAAAAAAGAAATTGCGCAAGCAGAGCCTAACAATCTTAGTGCCTATGAAAGATGGCTGCAAATACCTGAACATCAACGCAAACTAGTAATTGAATTTTATAATTTACAAAAATCTGTTAAAGATTTGCCACTTTGGAAACGAGTACTTGATAAAAATACTAGAGAATTAGTTGCACAAAAAAAGAGAGCCGAAAATAATCTAGCTAATCTTCCAAACACCAAGGAGACTCCTGAATATTATCAAGAATTAATTGCTCTATTAGAGAGAGTTTTGGTTGAACAAAATACTACCATTGAAAATATTTAGTAAGCCTTTACTTAATTAAAACAATTCGGTATAATTCAGAAACTTAGGATTAAGTTCTTCATTTTTATTTATGTCTGATAATAACCAAAAAAATAACCAAAACACTATTCTAGAACCTACTTGGGAAGCGCTGTATCCTGATCCACAAATCAGAGCTGTGGCCCAAAACAAATGGAATAATCTAAAAGAAAATTTAGATGTTTTTAACAAAGAAAGAGAAGGAGTTGAAAACGAGGCCGCCTTTTTAAAAAAAGCCGAGAGCATGGCCGAGATGTCGGAAGAGCGTCTTCAAAATAAAATAGACAAATTAGCTGCTGAAATGCAAAAAATTACTTCGGGCTCGACGGTTTCAACTCCTTCAGCCCCTAAAGAATCAAAGCCAGCACCAGCCGAGCCGATGCCAGCTCCAAAAATTATACCCGTTTCTGTAATTCCAGAAAATAATAAACCCGTAGTTAACAAAGCTATCTCAAACGATGTTGACTCTTCATTACCCTTAGACAAACAATTAGAACAAGCTAAAGCCATATCTGCAAAATTAAAAAACAGTGATGTAGCCACGGTTTCTGATTTAGCCAACATCCAAAAAATTATTTACGACTTAGAACAAAAACTTTCTCCATTAAAACCAGAGGTAAGGCCGGATTTTAATTCTACTCCTACACAGCAACCTGAAATAAAAAACAACTCTGAAGCCACAAATGAATCTGCTCATAACATGGTTGATGCTCCTGAAACAAACCAAATAAATAATGAGGATCATACCGAGCCAAGTGAAGCTTTCCAAAATGAATCCCAAATAATTGAAGTTTTGGCCACAATCGACAAAGGCCGATCCATTTATGATTTAGGACAAACTGAATACAATAAACTTCATATAGTAAAAGCTGTGGATGGTGGCTTATACTTAGTTTTTGGCAACGTTGATGATCCAGGAAATCCTTATGTTGCGCATTTCAGCACCGATGAATTACAGCAATTCAATGGTTTACTTGATGCTATCGATGTTGTTTTATTCGATAAAACACCACGCCAATACACTTTGCTTAATTAAAAGAATAACATTATTCTATCAGGCCATAAATTGGTCTGATTTTTTTTGCACGCAATGCTTGACCAGACACTAGTTATGCTTTATAATATCTTAGTTCAAATTATTAATTACCTACAAAAATATGCATCCACAAATATCCATTAAAGGCGCCCGCGTTCATAATTTAAAAAATATCGACATTAATATTCCGCGGAATCAATTAGTGGTGATTACCGGTTTGTCCGGCAGTGGTAAATCTTCCCTGGCCTTCGATACCATCTACGCCGAAGGACAACGCCGCTACGTGGAAAGCTTGTCTTCTTACGCTAAACAATTTTTAGGTTTAATGGATAAGCCCGATGTGGATCAAATCGATGGCTTGTCTCCGGCCATATCCATAGACCAAAGAACTGTTTCGCATAACCCTCGTTCTACTGTTGGTACTATTACAGAAATTTATGATTATTTACGTTTATTATTTGCCCGCGTAGGTACACCACACTGCCCTTCATGCGGTCAGGAAATTGCCAAACAAAGTTTAAAACAAATTATCGCTAAAGTTTCCGGGCTTGGTGATGATATTATGGTAGTAGCACCCATCATTCGCGATAAAAAAGGTGAACACCGAGCTGTTTTTTCTGAAGCCAGAAAAGCCGGTTATACTAGAATTCGTGTAGACAATATTTTATATTCTATAGATGAAGCTGAAGATTTAAGTTTAGATAAATTAAAAAAACATAATATCGACATTGTTGTTGATCGTATCGATAAAAACAAAACCAATAAAGATAAATTAAAAGAATCTATTGAAACAGCTTTAGAACTGGCTAACGGTTTAGTGATTATTCATGATTCCAAACTAGAAAAAGATTTTTTATTCAGCGAATATTATTCGTGCCCCAAATGCGATATTTCATTAATTGAAATTGAACCACGCATTTTTTCTTTTAACAGCCCGCACGGTGCTTGTCCGAATTGTACAGGGCTAGGCACAAAGCTCGAAGTTGATCCCGAATTAGTAATTCCCAATAAAAAATTATCTTTAGCTGAAGGGGCAATTAGGCCATGGTCGCGCACTTCATCCAACCAAGCCTGGATGATGAGAATTTTAGAAGAAGTGGCCAACTTAAATGGTTTTTCAACTCGCGTACCAATTAAAGATTTAAGTCGCAAAGCGTTAGATATTGTGCTATATGGAACCGGCACACAAACTTACGATGTAAATGCACCTTTTGGTTTAAATAAAGCTAAAGAATTTTATTCTACTTACGAAGGAGTGATTCCTAATTTAGACCGTCGATATAAAGAAACCGAATCCGAATATATTCGTTCTGAAATCGAACGCTATATGCGCATCTTTCAATGCCCAGCTTGTCATGGCCAACGTCTAAAAAAATCATCTTTATCAGTCACGATAAATGATCAGAGTATCTCCGACGTCACTTGTCTGCCCATTGATAAAACCATAAACTGGTTTATAAATATTAAATTAGATGATCGCCAACAAAAAATTGCCCACCAAATTTTAAAAGAAATCAAATTACGTTTAGATTTCTTACAAAAAGTTGGTTTGGATTATTTAACTTTAGATCGTGGCGCTTCCACGCTTTCTGGTGGCGAAGCCCAACGCATTCGTTTAGCCACTCAAATCGGCTCATCATTAACCGGCGTAATTTATATTTTAGATGAACCTTCTATTGGGTTACATCAAAAAGATAATAAAAAATTAATTGAAACATTGAAAAAACTAAAAGAACTGAATAACACTGTTATTGTTGTTGAGCATGATGAAGAAACCATTTTAGCTGCCGACTGGGTGATTGATATTGGCCCGGGTGCCGGAAAAGATGGCGGAGAAATTATTGCCACCGGCAGTCCAGATGATATCAAGAAAAATAAAAAATCTTTAACCGGGCAGTATTTATCTGGCCGAGTAAGTATTCCTAGTCCGAAAAAATATCGCCCGGGTAATAAAAAAAATATTATTATTAAAAAAGCCGAAGAATTTAATTTGAAAAAAATCGATGTGGAAATTCCTTTAGCCAAACTCGTTTGTATCACTGGTGTTTCCGGATCCGGAAAATCTACTCTTATGACCGAGATTCTAGCTAAAGCCCTATCACGACATTTTTATAACTCCAAAGACTTAGCCGGCAAGCACCAAGAAATTGCGGGATTGGAAAATTTAGACAAAGTAATTCATATTGATCAATCACCAATCGGGCGCACACCGCGTTCTAATCCGGCTACTTATACAGGCGTATTCACATATATCCGTGATTTATTTACTCAAATCCCCGAAGCTAAAATGCGTGGCTATAAAGCTGGCCGTTTCTCTTTTAATGTTAAAGGTGGCCGCTGTGAAACCTGTCAGGGTGATGGCATGCAAAAAATCGAAATGCATTTTTTGCCTGATGTTTATGTAAAATGCGATGAATGCAGTGGTAAAAGATATAATAACCAAGCCCTGGAAATTCATTATCGCGGTAAAAACATTTCTAATGTGTTAGAAATGACTGTAGAAGAAGCTTATTATTTCTTTTCTAATATTGCAGTTATTAAAGAAAAATTACAAACCCTGCGCGATGTGTGCTTAGGCTATATTACTTTAGGCCAAAATGCTAACACTCTTTCCGGTGGTGAAGCCCAAAGAGTAAAACTAGCCTCGGAACTTTCTCGCCGTTCAACCGGAAAAACACTTTATATTTTAGACGAACCTACAACCGGCTTGCATTTTGAAGATGTAAAAAAATTATTACTGGTTCTAAATAAATTAGTTGATAAAGGCAACAGCGTTTTAGTAATCGAACATAATTTAGATGTTATCAAATCGGCTGACTGGATAATCGACATGGGCCCCGAAGGTGGCGATAAAGGTGGTATAGTGGTCGGCGCCGGAACACCAAAAGACATAGCCAAGATTGCTAATTCCTATACAGGCCAGTATCTGAAAAAAATTATTTAACTAATTTTTATGAAAAATATCAAGCGTAGTATATTAAAAACTCTGGCTTATTTTGATATTTTCGAATACCCGCTTACATTACTCGAAATACATAAATGGTTAATTGATTTTCCGGAAAAAATCAGTTTATCTGATTTACATACTGCGCTAACAAAAATTTCCGAAGTAACTAAAAAAGATGGGTTATATTTTTTAACTGGGCGAGAATCATGTATTGAAACTCGCGCCAAACGCTATTTAATTACGGAAAATAAATTTAATTCGCGTGGTTTCATTTTACGCTTATTAGCCATGATGCCGCACGTTAAAATGATTGCTGTTTGCAATTCCCTAGCCTACGGTAATGCCCGCGATGCCAGTGATATTGATTTATTCATTATTACCGATAACCAATATTCCTGGACTACTAGATTTTTCGTGACCGGCTTAGTAAGCTTGCTTAAATTACGGCCGACTAAGCTAAAAACAAAAAATACTATTTGTTTAAGTTTTTTTATTTCCGAAGATAATTTAAATTTAGAAAGCCTGCAATGCTTAGACAATGATATTTATTTAAAATTCTGGATTACTCAGTTGATGCCTATTTATGATGAAGGTGCTTACATGGAAAAATTTATTGGCCAAAATACCTGGGTTAAAAAAACTCTTTCCAATTGGCAACCCATGATTTTATCTGACCGACGAAAAATAAAATTAAGCTTTTTAGAGCGATGGCTGAAAAAATTATTAGAATTATTTTCTTTTGACAAATTGTACAAAAAAATTCAGCTTCGGACTCTATCACCCGAATTAAAAAAAATAATGAACAAAGATACACGCGTTATTATTAATGATTCAATGTTAAAATTATATCCGCTTGATCGACGTGAATTATATTATAATGAATGGAAAAATAAATGCGATAATTTGACATAATGAGCCATATACTTTAATATAGTTTAAGCATAGCGCGGGGTAGAGCAGTGGCAGCTCGGCTGGCTCATAACCAGCAGGTCGTGGGTTCGACTCCCACCCCCGCAACACTTCGACTCATAAAACAGTAGAGACGCGATTAATCGCGTCTCTACTGTTTTAAATTTTATTATATTCCTTACGTTCTCAATTATTTTCAATTATTTATGCAATTATTTTAATGTCTTCTTAATATATTGATTAAATAAATTCATTAATTTAATGGTGCTCTTTCCAACTTGCCCGCTACCAATAATATGCTTATCTATTTTAATAACCGGTACGATATTCTTCAAACTGGACGTTAAAAAAATTTCTGATTTTTTACATAACTCACTTAATTTAATATTTTTCAATTTCACCGGGCCAGGCCAAATTTGTAAAATTACCCACCTGGTTATTCCGGGAAGAATTTTATCCTGACGTGTACATAATGTATTTTTCTCAAACCAAAATAAATTACTATATGCTCCCTCGTAAACAAATTCTTTTTCATCAGTTAAAACTGCATCATAATTGCCATATTTAGCTGCCCGCTCATGACTAATAAAAGAAGCCAGATAGGAGATGGATTTTATTTCCGGTAAAGCACGTCCGCAGCACACACTCATGCATTTTACGCCTTTATAAATTTTATTTGGTACTGTTATGTTTTCGGCTGTTAAAATTAATATTTCTGGTAATGCAATAATTCTGATTGACTGATTTTGCTTACAATGAACACTGGCTATTTTTTTAAGCATTGCCTGCAACTGTTTTGGAGTATATGTAATTTTAATATTAATTTTTTTTGCGCTTTCCAATAAACGTTCAATGTGTTTTTGAGCTAAAAAAAACTTTGCTCCCGGATACGCCCGCAGTGTTTCAAATACACCATAACCACGTAAAATGCTGGAATTAATAGGTAGAACCGCTTTAGTTTCGGGAACAAATTTATTGTTAATTAACAATATCATAAATTTCTATTTTAAAATTTTCATAAACGATTGAGCTTTATCCAAAGTCTCCTGCCATTCATCCTTCTCTTTAGAATCATACACTATCCCCCCGCCCACCTGCAAATATAATTTATGTTTCTTTTTAATTACAGTTCTGATGGCAATGTTAAAATCTAAATTCTGTGTTTTAGGATCAATATGACCAATAACACCAGTGTATATACCGCGACGAACTGGTTCTAATTCATCAATAATTTCAAAAGCTCTTTTTTTCGGACAACCTGTAATTGATCCTCCTGGTAGCATTGTAATAAGTGCCTGAATCGGGTTTAGGGCGATTTTAGCTACAATCCGGCTATATGTATGCCAGACCGTGGGGCAAGAACTAATTAATCGATGTCCAACTAATTTTACGCTACCAATTTTTGCTACCTGTCCTAAATCATTTCGCAATAAATCTGTAATCATGTTTAGCTCAGCCGCTTCTTTGATGCTTGCTAATAATTCCTTTTTTAACGCCAAGTCCTTAGCTTTGGTTTTACCGCGAGGCCGGGTGCCTTTAATGGGGCAAGTTTCAATTGTCTTATTTTTGATTTTAATGAATCTTTCCGGTGAAGCGCTCAATACTTCAAATCCGTCACCTTCAATGTAGGCTAAATAATCAGCGGGGTTGGTTTTAATAATGTTAGCAAATAAAATCCGCGCCGGCATATCGCTTTTTCCTTCTAAACGATGCGTCAGATTAATCTGATACACTTCTCCTTGCTCAATGTATTTTTTAATTTTTTGATAGGATTGTTTGTACTGTGTTGGTTTTATAACCGGATGGAAGTTTACTGATGAATATTTTTTTAATGGTAAATTGAAATCCATGTTAGGATTTTTAAATTCCTGCCAAGCGCTAAATGCTAAAAAATAAATATTTGGTAAATGCAAATCGTTTTTCGCTTGGGGTTTTATATTATATAAATTATACGCCGTATCATAACTCATAAAACCAATAATTTTTTTATCTTTATGTTGTGAGGCAAATTTATAAAAATCATTAATATTGTTTAATGATGAAAATTTCGCTACCGGATTATAGGCCAATATACTTTTATGTTGGCTATGCAAAAAACAAACATTTTTTGCTGACGCTGGTAAATTTAAAAATGTTTCTACCGGATTATTTTTTTGCATATAAAAAATTTTTCATTATAATATTTCCCTTCTCGGTTAAAAAAGATTCGGGATGAAATTGCACTCCAATTAATGGGTACTTTTGGTGACCAATGGCCATTATTTCTTTGTCTCTAGTCCAGGCTAATAAATTGAAATTTTCCGGTACGCAGTTAATTGCCAAAGAATGATACCGGGCAACTTTTAAAGGACTACGAAGTCCATAAAAAACACTCTTGTGATCATGATAAATTAAAGAGGTTTTACCATGAATAATGCTTTTAGCACCGATTATCTTAGCACTAAAAACCTGTCCAATACACTGGTGCCCCAAGCATACTCCTAAGATCGGTTTAATTTTATAAAATTTCTTAATTACAGCCATAGAAATGCCAGCTGTTTCTGGATTCCCTGGACCCGGAGAAATAATAATTTTTTTTGGATTCAGTTTAGCTATCTGACCGAGAGTAATTTTATCCTGCGCTATAACTTGTACTGAAAAACCTAAGCCGGCAATTTGCTGATACAAATTATAAGTAAAAGAATCGTAATTATCGATTATAAGAATCATCTAATTAATTTTAAAAATTCATTACGTGTACTCTCGTTAGTTCGAAACAATCCTTTGCAATATGATGTGGTCATGGTTGCACCTTGTTTTTCAACACCTCTGGCCATTAAACATAAATGTTTAGCTTCGACTACCACTCCTACACCCTTAGGTTTTAATAATTTGGCAATCACATCAGCAATTTGCATTGTCAGGCGTTCCTGATTTTGCATTCGTCGCGCGTATATTTCAACTAATCGTGGCAATTTAGATAAACCGATTATTTTTTTATCAGGTATATAGCCGATTGAAATTTTTCCAAAAAATGGTTGTAGATGATGCTCGCAAGTGGAATAAAATTCTATGTCTTTACATATTACCATTTCATCGTAATTATCGCTGTCGAAAACCGTGATAATTTTTTTTGGATCCTGCTTATAGCCGCCAAATATTTTTATATACGCATTAGCTACTCTTTGTGGGGTTTTCCTCAGCCCTTCGCGATTGCCATCCTCCCCTAACTCGTTAATTAACTGTAAAGTTAATTTAGCTATTTTCTTTTGATTCATATTGTTTTAATAAATTTAAAATTGAGCAATTTAATGATGGATGAATAAAATCAGATGCAATTTCCGCTAAAGGCTCGAGTACAAATTTTCTTTGTGCCAAACGCGGATGTGGAATAATTAACTGATCATTATTTATGATCTGATTGTTATAAAATAAAATATCCAAGTCTATTATTCGCGGACCATTTAAAATGGTCTTAACCCGCCCCATATTTTTCTCGATACTCTGTAATTTTCCAAACAACTCTACTGGGCTTAATACTGTTTCCAGCTCAACGACCATATTTAAGAAATCATTCTGTTTTAAATATCCAACCGGCACTGTTTCGTAAATAGACGACTTTTTCTTTACAACTGAAAATTCTTCAATTTGCGATAAAGCCAAAAGTAAATTTTTGGTTCGATCACCCAGATTGGTGCCTAAGGCAATGTAAGCGTTATTAACCATAATACTCAACGTAACAATCTTCGGTTTCAAATACGGCGATTTTTTTTAAAAGTAAATTATTTTTAACCTGATTCCAAATCCAAATTGCAATATTTTCAGACGAAGGATTTTCGATAATATCGTTCAAATGTTTATGATCTAAATTATTAATTGCCTGTTCATTAACGATTCGCTTAATTTCTTTGAAATCAACCACGAGGCCATCTTTTTTCACTTCTCCGGAAACAGTAATAATTATTTTATAATTATGCCCGTGTAAATTTTCGCACTGACCATTATAATTTGGTAAAAAATGCGAAGCCGCAAATTTAAACGTACAATTTAAATCCATGTTAGCCATATATTTTATTTATTTAACAAATTATAAAATTTAATTGTTCCCAAAACATCGTGTGTTCTAATAATGCTTACACCATTAAAATAAGCCACGGCTAAAAGTGGTAAAACTTTCTGGTCGCGCTCATTAAGTTCACCGCCCAAAAAAGACTTTCGCGACATACCCAGCATTACTTGGCAACCAAGTTTTTTAAATTCATTTAACCGAGAAATAACTTCATAGCTATAAGCTGGCACGGCTGAAATAAAATGTCCCATACCCGGATCAAGAATAATATTTTTTTTAGCCACACTATTTTTGCTCGCATATCTAATACGTGCCGTAAAAAAATTATTTATAGTTTTAACAACATTGCGATATTGCATTTTTTTAATCGTGGTGCGGGCCGTGTTGTCTTTTGAATACATTATTACAACTGGACAATTATATTCAGCCACCACTTTTGCCATATTAACATCACCCCGCAAGCCTGTAACGTCGTTAATTATATCAGCACCGCTGGCTAACGCTCTTTTAGCAATTTCGGATTTATAAGTATCAACTGATATTAATATTTTAGATCTTTTTTTTATTTTCTTATTAATTTCCGAAATGACCGGCAAAACACGCCTGGCTTCTTCTTGATAACTAACCGCTTTAGAATTAGGACCCGTAGACTCGCCACCAATATCAATAATATCAACGCCTTGATCGATCAACTGTTTAGCTCTCCACACAGCTTGTTTTAAATTATCATACTTTCCACCATCACTAAAAGAGTCGGGTGTCACATTTAAAACGCCCATTATTAAGGGGCGACGCGAACCGACTAATTTGGTTAAATTAACAGACATTAATTCTAATGCTATTTACTTACAAATTACTCTCTTAGTATAGCAAAAAAATGCTATTTCTTAAATTAAGATAACGAATCCAACGATATGCCCAGAATTTATATTTTTAGTGCCCTGAATAAATTCATGGCCAAAAAACATTCTTGTTTAAAGTAACCCTATAAAAATACCAAAAAATAAGGTAAAATTAGAGCATGCTTTCAAATCGCTTTCTACGCATAAATAATCTGATAGAATATGGTTTCTATCTTTTTCTTTTTTTGTGTTCGCTTTCGACCCGATATATTATTAGAATGAGCTCGTTAAATAATGGTGTTTGGGAATATGGCACATATAGCTTGTATGCTTTAGATCTTTTAATAATATCATTATTCCTTGGCGCTCTGTTTTATAAAAATAGCGAACCGCAAAATTCTAACTCTCAAATAGATAAAAAGTTTATTATTATATTTGTACTGTTTATGGTGATGAATTTTTTATCAATTTTCTGGTCGCAAGATAAGATTCTAACAAGCTATTATTTTGTTCGCTTATTACTGATGGCCGGATTGTTATTTATTATTTTTAATATTAAAATAAGCTTTATCAAAGCCAGTTGGGCACTAATGACCGGCGGGGTCTTTCAGGCCTATCTAGCTATCTGGCAATTTTTTAATCAACAAGTTGTATCCAATAAATGGTTAGGCATGGCTTCTCATCAAGCTCAGGATCTGGGCGTCGCCGTGGTTTCTAATGCCGATGGCCGATGGCTCCGCGCTTATGGCACAATGTCGCACCCTAATATACTCGGTGGATTTTTAGCAATTTGCTTACTGCTCGCCATATACTTATGGTTGCAATCAGATAACAATATCAAACGCCTAAGCATGATAATGTCGCTTATTCTATTAAGTACGGGATTATTTTTTACTTTTTCTCGTTCAGCTATTTTAGGATTAATCGTGGCGTTAATAGTTATAAGCTTTTTTATTTTTACCAAGCACAAACCATACCGACGCCAATATGCTAAATCATTAACTATAATATTTTTAATATTTCTCACTTTTTCTATAATTTATCTACCGCTCATTACCAGCCGTGTGCAAATAAATGATCGTCTAGAAATCAAATCATTAAACGAACGCACCACCTATCAACAACAAAGCCATGCTTTACTTAAAGAACACTGGTTATTCGGAGTCGGCGCGGGTAATTACACTTTAGTCGTTTATAATGAAATTAATTCTACTCTCCCGCCATACAGTTATCAACCGGTTCATAATATTTATTTATTAATTTTTTCCGAACTAGGCATCTTTGGTTTAATGCTTTTTACAATTTTACATTTTTTAGGTATTAAAAAAATTACTTCACCTCGTTTACCAATTTTAATTTATGCCGGAACATTAATCATTATTTTGGTTGTGGGTTTTTTTGATCATTATTTCGTAAGCTTAGTAACCAGTAATTTATGGTTTTGGTTATTATTATTTTTAACAAATAAAAATTTATGAAAAAACATTTGCTGATTATCGATAAAATTGCTATTCTCGTCGGCTTTCTCTTATTAGGTATTATCCGAGCTGATTTTTTAGTATTAGGTGCCTATTTTTTTGTAATCATTTACCTTATAGCGTCAAAAAGAGTTGATCTGTTTAAGCATTTTTTATTGGCTTCGGGATTATCTGTAATCTGGATGCTTATTGCTAACCGCGAATATTCTTACGACGGTCATTACCTGTAAATCGCTGGCCTAAGCATCTTTCCGTTATTTGCCTGGCCCTGTGGCTTGTTGGGAGTATATTTAATTTATTCGCATTATAATGCTTTAATTAAAACAAATACTTTGGTGAAAAGCTTATTGCTTTTTGTGCTTATTTATTGGCCATTGCTTGTTCTGGGCGAAACCGTGGGTTATTATACATTTAATATTCATAACATTACCTCTCATCATTATGCCGGTTTGCCATTTTGCAATTGCATGCACGCTCCGCACTGGATGCAAGCGGCTTATTTTTCCATGGGTCCAATTTTCCTATTGCTTTCATATATATTCCAGTTAGAAAAAATACCTCAAAAAAACTGTAAAAACTGTGGATAAGGATTAAATTTAACAGCCTTGACCAAGCTGTTAATATACAGTATTATTGATATTGCAGAAATTAGCACTCTAATATCGAAAGTGCTAAAATTTCATAAAAATTAATAAAAACATTAATAATTAATTAAAAAAATATGAATCTACAACCCCTAGGAGACCGTATTTTGGTAAAACCTCTTACCCAAGAAGAAGTGACAAAATCCGGCATTGTATTACCAAGCAGTGCAGACAAAGAAAAAAAAGCCGAAGGCGAAATATTAGGCATCGGCGAAGGCGAAAAAATAAAAAAACTAGGCCTTAAAATTGGTGATAAAGTACTTTTTGGAAAATATTCAGGTGATGATGTCGAATATAATGATGACGAATATAAATTTTTAAAACACGACGAAATTTTAGCAGTTGTTAAATAATTAAATAGTAAGGACAATTCTAGAATTGTCCAATAACAAACAAATATGGCAAAAGATATTACTTATGATGAAAAAGCTCGCCAAGGCTTAAAAAATGGTGTAAACAAATTGGCCAATGCAGTAAAAGTAACGCTAGGCCCTAAAGGCCGAAATGTAGTGTTAGACAAGGGCTATGGATCCCCGATTATCACTAAAGACGGTGTGACCGTGGCTAAAGAAATTGAACTAGAAGACAAAATTGAAAACGTGGGCGCTGAAATTGTAAAAGAAGTTGCTAGCAAAACCAATGATATTGCTGGTGATGGCACAACTACAGCTACTGTACTAGCGCAAGCTATTATCAATGAGGGTTTGAAAGTAGTGGCTGCCGGTGCTAATCCACTAAGCGTGAAACGTGGTCTAGACATTGCTACCGAAGCTGTGATAAAAGAATTAAAAGAAAATTTATCTAAAGATGTGACTTCTCAGGAAGAAAAAGCGCAAGTGGCTTCCATTTCCGCTAACGACGCCACTATTGGTAAAACCATTGCCGAAGCCATGGCCATGGTCGGCGACGATGGTGTTGTAACAGTTGAAGAATCGCAAAGTTTTGGTATTACTACTGAAAAAGTTGAGGGCATGCAATTCGACAAAGGATATGTTTCTCATTATATGGTCACAAATCCAGACCGAATGGAAGCTGAATACCAAGATGCCACAATTTTAATTACCGATAGAAAAATATCATCTATTCAAGACATTGTGCCAATTTTAGAAAAAGTTGCTCAATCCGGAAAAAAAGAATTAGTAATAATTGCTGATGATATTGATGGCGAAGCTTTGGCCACGCTGGTTATTAATAAATTAAAAGGCATCTTTAATA
This sequence comes from Patescibacteria group bacterium, assembly GCA_043798935.1. Lineage (GTDB taxonomy): Bacteria > Patescibacteriota > Patescibacteriia > UBA9570 > JAHJKD01 > JAZDOC01. The sequence continues at coordinate 38,438 of JAZDOC010000017.1, read as the reverse complement.
CCCTAGCTATTAAAGCCCCTGGTTTTGGCGACCGAAAAAAAGAAATGCTTCAAGACATTGCTATTTTAACCGGTGGTAAAGTTATTACTGAAGATCTTGGTTTAAAACTAGACAATGTTGAGCTATCAGATTTGGGCCACGCTGGTAAAATAAAATGTACAAAAGAAGACACTACCGTAATTGAAGGTCGAGGTGAAAAATCTGCCCTGGCTGAAAGAATAAACCAAATTAAAAAATCAATTGAAAACACGGACTCTGATTTCGACAAAGAAAAATTAATGGAGCGTTTAGCTAAATTAACGGGTGGTGTAGCCTTACTTAAAGTTGGTGCCGCTACTGAAACCGAAATGCAAGAAAAAAAGCATCGCATTGAAGACGCTCTAGCCGCTACTAAAGCCGCTGTGGAAGAAGGTATTGTAGTTGGTGGTGGCGTGGCTATCTTACGCGCCATTAAAGCCTTAGACAATATTAGTGTTGAAGAAGATGAAGAAGTTGGTGTTCGAATTTTACGTCGTGCCTTAGAAGAACCATTACGATTAATCGCGGAAAATGCGGGTAAAAATGGCGCTGTGGTAGTTTCTGAAGTATTAAAGCAAGATGGTAATTACGGCTACAATGCTAAAACCGATACTTATGAAGATTTAGCCAAAGCCGGTATTGTGGATCCTACCAAAGTTACACGTTCTGCTTTACAGAATGCTGTTTCAGCCGCCTCCATGCTTTTAACAACCGAAGCGGTTATCACTGATGTTCCTAAAAAAGAAGATGCTCCGGCCATGCCTCCAATGGGCGGTATGCCAGGGATGATGTAATAGCTTGATACTTTTGCAGGGGTCTAAACCACCCCTGCTTTTTTTATGCTTATTTTTTTGCTATAATAGAAAATGCAATGAACAACCCGCAAAATGACATCCATTCATATTTAATCCAAGCTTGGTGGCCGATTGTTATCACCTTAATTTTTGAAATTGCGGCTTTATTTACTGATAACAGCGGTACTTTAATTATCGTTGCTAATATCTTCTTGATTATTTATATCATCGCCAAAACAAAAATAACCGATTATCGCCTTGCGGCCTGGGTTAACGGCACTGTAATTCTGTTTACTTCGCTTATTATAGCTCTTGTTAAATTCATGATAAATTTTAAATTCTTATATTTGTTCAATATTATCACTGAACCATTAATCTATGCCTCCGGTGCCGCAATTTTAAGCGCCGGCTTAGTACTAACTATAAACAAAATAAAAATTAATTAACGTGCGCATTAAATATTATAATAAAAATATGCAAAACGACAATTTAAAGTTCGATGCTAAAGACATTGAAGCAAACAAAACCATTGCCTGCTTAAGCTACATTGGTTTATTATTTATCGTGCCGATTCTAACAAAAAAAGAATCTAAATTCGCCATGGCTCATGCCAAACAAGGCTTGGTTTTATTTATTATAGACATTATAGCATCAATGGTATTTTGGTTTCCAATTTTTGGACAATTATTATTCTTAGCCGTAATTCTTGTTTCCATTTACGGTGTCGTCCAAACCTTACAAGGGAAATATTGGCAAATTCCTTTTATTCATGAAATTTCCAAAAAATTTAATTTCTAAGCTTTCTTAAAAATAAAAAACCGCAGACTGATAGTCTGCGGTTTTTTTATAATCAATGTTTTTGATTGATCCTTTTTCTAATATATTTTCTATTCTTCGTTTTCAACCACTAGCAAAACATCTTTTCTAATCTCTTTGATTAATTTTGGATTTTCCTTTAAAACCGCTTTGGAATTTTCACGACCCACTCCTAGTTTGGTTTCCTTATAAGAATAAGTGTTTCCGGTTTTATCGACCACGCCAAATTGGACAGCTGTATCTAGCACATCACCGGGAATAGAAATGCCTTCATTGTACATAATATCAAATTCTGTACTTCGAAAAGGTGCGGCCACTTTATTTTTAACAATTTTAGCTTTAGCCCGGTTACCGATAACGCGATCGCCTTGTTTAATTTGCGCCGAACGTCGGACTTCAATGCGCACCGAGGAATAAAATTTTAAAGCTGTCCCGCCAGTGGTTGTTTCCGGATTGCCAAACATCACACCAATTTTCATTCTAATCTGATTAATAAATATTACTATGGTGTGGCTTTTAGAAACAAGCGCGGCTAATTTTCTTAAGGCTTGGCTCATTAAACGAGCCTGTAGACCAATATGTCGATCGCCCATATCGCCGTCTATTTCAGCTTTTGGGGTTAAGGCCGCCACAGAGTCGATAACGATTACATCGACACCGTTAGACCTAACTAATGTTTCGACTATTTCTAAGGCTTGTTCGCCAGTATCGGGCTGAGAAATTAAAAGCTCTTTAGTATCAACTCCGATTTTTTTGGCATATTCCGGGTCTAAAGCATGTTCAGCATCCACAAAAGCAGCGGTGCCACCAATTTTTTGCACTTCAGCCACAATGTGTTGCGACAAAGTAGTTTTTCCCGAAGCCTCAGGCCCGTAAATTTCAATGATTCTGCCACGAGGTATACCATTTACTCCTAATGCGATGTCGAGTGATAAACAGCCGGTTGATACGGCTTCAACTTTCATTTGTTTGGCATCGCCTAGCTTCATAATCGAACCTTCGCCAAAACGCTCTTTAATTTGTTCAATTGCGGCGGCGGCTGATTTATTGCGATCAATTGTTGTTTCACTTTTTTTTGTCATATGTTTTATTTTCATGCGCTATTAGCGCCTGTGTTAATTAATTATTTATTTCGACAAATATTCTTTTATAAATTATATTTTCTTTGCTATGTTTTTTCTTAGCCGTAATCATGATGGTATTTAAACCAATTTGTAATGATATGTCTTCCTGCCAATTGCCATTTTCATCGGTAATAATTTCTTCGCCATTAATATATACCTGAGCGTCAACATCGGCCTTGCCGGCTATTTGAATATTTCGCTCTCTCACAATCATTTGATCAGACACATTCCTTACTTCTAAAAAAGGTGGCTGAATAAAGTTGCTAATCTCAAACATTAAATACAAAACGACCACTAAAAAGACAAAGCCTATTAAAAGAGCGTAAACAATGCTGGGAATGACCAAAGCTTTTTGACTGAATTTTGATGATATTATTTTGTTTTGCTTGGATTTATAAATAATCATTTCCTGCTCGTACATTTTTTCAACCACTTTCCAGCTGACTTGTAAAAAAGTACTGTATTTCTTCAAATAATTTTTAATGTAAACTTCACTTGGTAGATTATTGTACTGACCATTTTCTAAACAATTCAAATATTGATAATTTATTTTGAGTCGTGCACCGATCTCTTGCAAAGACAAGCCACTTTCGCGACGCGCTCTTTTTAATTTATCACCTAATGTTTGTGAGCTTAATATTTTTTTTTGACTAAATTGGGTCATGTTTATTAGTTGTCGCTTACATGTTCTTCCTCTTCTTCATTATAGTCATGATTCTCGGTATATTGTTCAGCATAATTCGGATTCATGTCTTCACGTGTGCTAACTAATATCTCTCTTGGTTTTGCGCCGTCAGCCGGGCCAATAAATCCCTGCTCTTCTAATATATCTAAAATTCTGGCCGCTCGAGCATAACCCACGCGTAAACGTCGTTGCAATAATGAAGCTGAAGCTTTTTCGGCTTTGAGTATTACATCTTTAGCTTCTTCTAAAAGATCGTCTTCGTCTTCGCCGTCTTGGTAGGCTTGGGGCATTATTCCGCGCGATTGTTTTTCTACTACTTCACCGCTGTAATCGGGCTTGGCTTTTGATTTTAAATATTTAACAACTCTTTCAATTTCATCTTCGGTTAATAATGCGCCTTGCAAACGTTTTGGTTTTCCTAAACTGGCAGTAATAAACAGCATGTCGCCTCGACCAAGTAATTTTTCTGCACCTGAGTGATCTAAAATAGTTCGTGAATCTATGATTGATGCTACATTAAATGCAATTCGCGAAGTGATGTTGGCTTTAATCAGCCCAGTAATAACATCAACACTCGGGCGTTGCGTGGCCAACACTAAATGAATTCCTACAGCTCTGGCCATCTGCGCTAAACGTGTAATAGTGGCTTCTACTTCTCGGGCCGCGGTAGCCATTAAATCAGCTAGTTCATCAATTACAATTACGATGTATGGCATATTGCTACCATTTTTATTATAATCTCCAATATTTCTCTTGCCGGATTTTGACAGCAGTTCATAACGACGATCCATTTCACCCACTGCCCATTTCAAAGCATTAATGGTTTTTTGCACGTCAGTGATAACCGGGGTTAATAAATGAGGAATACCATTATACAAAGTGAATTCTACACGTTTCGGATCGACTAATATTAATTTCAAATCATCCGGACCGTTTTGAAACAATAAACTCATGATAATTGCATTAATACAAACTGATTTTCCGGATCCGGTAGAACCAGCGATTAATAAATGAGGCATGGAATCTAGATTCATGATATAAGAAGCTCCAGCTACATCACGACCCACGCATAGCGCCAAATTACTAGTGCGTTTTTTAAAGGTATCGGATGCTAACATCTCTTTTACTCCAACCATGGCCACGGTTTCATTAGGTACCTCGAGACCTACTAATGATTTCCCCGGAATCGGTGCCTCGATTCTAATTGGATGAGCAGCGAGTGCCAAAGCTAAATCATTAGACAGGGTGGTAATTTGGGATAATTTTACTCCATCAGCCGGTTTTAAAGTATATTGAGTGACGGTCGGGCCAATACTTACTTCGCCTAATTCGGTTTCAATGCCAAAACTAGCTAAAGTATGATGAATCACTTCTTTATTATGTTTAATATCGCCACTGGTCGGTTTATCATTTTTATTATTTAACAAACCAATCGGAATATCTATTATTCGATTCTGACGTTTAGGTTTAATCAGGCTCATTTGTTCAGGTTCTAAACGATCTTCGGCTTCTTGGCTGGTTAATTCTCTTTTATTAAAATCTGTGGCTTCATTATTTTCATCATATTCCTCTACTTCCCCTTCTTGTTCTTCGGGAAATTCATTGTATTCTTGATCTGTTTCTGAATCGTAATTTTCTAGTTGGCGACGAATAATTCCATCTTTAGCGCGTCCAAAAACTGAACCAATCAGCCGGCCAATTTTTCCTAAAATACTGGTAGCTGGAAATTTTTCCAAAAGTACAGCCAAAGAAGTATTAAACATTAGCAGCAATGAAGTAATCATTAACGCAGTGATCACAACCAATGCCGCCCAAACTGTTGAAAGTTTTAATAACGGAAAACTTAACGCCATACCGATGTGACCACCACCAACATTTGGCTGATAAATTACATTAAGCATTCCCAGTGTGCTTAATAAAAATACTCCAATTCCTAAATAATTACTAAAACTTACATAGTATCTTTCCGGATAAATTAATACATATCCGAGAACTAATAATATTATCGGAAAAATGTATTTACCGTATCCAAAAATGTAAATTAAAAATTTATCAATTTCTTTGCCAGCTGGCCCGGCCAAATCGAACATACTTAAAGCGCTAATTGCGGCTACTGCAAACAATAGTACAATAATAATGCCTTTTCTAGCTTCAGGAGTAAGCGCGGTAATTTTCTCCGACTCTGTTTCAGCTTGGTCTTTTTTTCTTTTATTTTTAGGTCTTCTAGCCATAATAAAATTTAATAATGCTCATTAAGCATAACATATTTTAACTTAATTTTCAAAGGACATGAATTTTTCAAAATCTTCTATAGACAACAAAAAAGGGCCTGAATCGCCCTTTCTTGAAGTTATTATATCATGAAGAAAATGACTGTCAATCTCTCAGCTTACTCAGCCCTATTCCCACTCAATTGTGGCTGGTGGTTTGTTGGTGATATCAAAAAATACTGCATCAACCCCATCAAGTTTTAAAATCTCGTCGACCATCTGCTTTAAAATATTTTTATCTAAATGGTAGAAATTAACAGTCATGGCTTCTTCGCTTTCAATGGGTCGAAGCACGATTGTTTCGCCTTGGCCGATAAATGTTAATGGCAACATAATAACCGGAAATTGCCATATTTTATTATATAAACCATGTTCATTTACAATTTTAGTAACCACATCATCAGCGTCTCTTAAAATATTTAGCCGTTCTTTGGTTAAATATCCGGGTTTAATTTTCACATTGTCTAAATTCACATTACCGCCGACATGGGCTACTACTCGATTTACACCCTGAATTCCGTTTACTAAATTAACCGCAAAATCTTCCAGATCTTTCCAATCATATCTATCACCATTCTTAATCACAACTGCGTGCTGATAAGTTCTTAAGTCCCCCTGTACGCCTACGCTTTTAATTGGAAGTCTAGTTCCCTGTTTATTATTCTTCTCAAAATAATCTTTAATTTCATTATCAATTTTTTTAATATCTTCTATTTCGGAATTATTCCTGCCTTGCATCTCGCCTTCGCGCCCATCAGAGCACAAACAGCGAATAGCTAAGCCCGGCCCTGGGAAAGGCCAGCGATTAATTAATGGTTCGGGTAAATTTAATTGTTTACCGATAGCTCGAACTTCGTCTTTATAAAGCAAAGCGAGTGGCTCGATAATTTTTCCGGCATTAAGCATTTCAATAATTTCATCCACGCGGTTATGATGAGTTTTAATTTTATCCGAAGCGGAAGTTCCTCCGGTTTCGATGGTATCAGGATAAATAGTTCCTTGGCCTAATAGCCACTCATCCGGATTAAAATTTAAATCTGCAAAAACATCTTTTTGCACGTCTAAAAATATTTTACCAATAATTTTTCGTTTTTCTTCGGGTTCATATTTATTTTCCAGAGCCATTAAATATCTGTCACTCGCATCAAAAACTTTTAAATTATCAAAACCAGCGTCGGCCAAAGATTTTTTTACTAATTCCGACTCGTTTTTTCTCATGAACCCAGTATCAACGTGCAATCCAAACACTCTATCTTTACCCAATATTTCTTCCAATAAGGCAAAAACGACTGATGAATCAACTCCGCCCGAAACAAACAAGAATATTTTTTTATTGTCGATAGTATTTAATAAATCAGCTTTAATCTCATTAAAATATTCTTCCATACTCCATTTCTTTTCGGCATGGCAAATATTAAAAACAAAATTTTCCAGCATCTTCATGCCATGAGTTGTGTGATGAACTTCAGGATGATATTGAAAGCCATAAAATTTTCGATTGTCATCGGCCATAGCCGCTATTTCACAAATATCAGTAGTACCGATCTTTTGAAACCCTGCCGGCATTCGGCTTACAATATCCCAATGACTCATCCATACTTGCTCTTCTTCTTCCAAACCTTTAAAAATAGGTGAATTCCCTTGAACTTTTATCTTAGCTTTTCCATATTCGCGTTGATTTTGCGAAGCAACCTGACCGCCCAAATATTTAGCAATTAACTGATGACCATAGCAAAAACCGAGCATTGGCACTCCCATTTTAAAAATTCCCGGATCATACGCCAATCTTTCATCGGTAATAGAATCCGGACCGCCCGATAAAATAATTCCCCAAGCATCTTTAATTTTATCAGCTTCAACGTCAGTTGGAAAAATTCTGGCTAACACGCCCAGTTGTCGAACGCGTCGCGAAATTAAATGTGTATATTGTGAGCCAAAATCTAAAATGGCTATGTATTTTTTGTTCATCTATATATAATTATATTGTTAACTTGCTATAGTTTATCATAATTTTACTCCTGAATAAACAATATTATATTCTTAATAGTTTCTTAATTTATAAACTTTCTAATATTGTTTTTAACCTTCCAATAACACTTTCTATTCTTAAATTACCATCGCCAAAATTATCATTATTAATAAATAATTCCTGAGTTAAATTTAATAATTCAGCCTTTATTACAGGATTTTGAAACCAGAGATTGTATTGGGTAAATAAAGCATCTAGCATTAATCCAAATTGAAATAACATGTGTTTTTCATTAATGGTACGAAATTTTTTAGACTGATCTTCAGCTGATATTACTCTACTCTGGATGGTGGTATCATCTAAACACAGACCATCAAAATCAAAAATAAAACCTACGCCATCTTCATCAATTCCAATATTTCTTGGCCTATTATCGGTTAAGGCTAAACCATGCTGATGCAAAAATGCACAACCCTTTAAAGCGTCAATTATTCTACTTAATATCTCTTTTAAATCATCCTGTTTGATATCTAAAACAGCGTCTACTGAAAGTGCTGATTCTTTTTTTTCTGATTCGGTTATTAGATCATAAAGCGTACCAAATTTAAGCATTCTCTGGATTTCTGATTTATTTTCCAGATCTCTGGCAACTGCCGGGTAACGCACATTCTTATAATATGGATGCCGATCTGCTTCGGGCTTTTTAGCTTCAGCGTCTAATATTTCTTTTAATTGGGCTAAGGCTTGTTCTCGATTTTCATTATCAGCTACACATCTATAATCTATGTATCTTTTATAAACTTTATTTGTGTCTTGGATTTTTGCTATTCGCTCGCTGGCGCTTAAAATCTCTTCTATGAACATAACTTTAGATTCGTCGATTTCTGGATCTTGGTAAATCCTTGTTTTAACTTTATCTAAAATTGCATAAGTAATACGATTCATCTCCGCGAATAAATCAAATGAGGGCACTGACGTTCTTCCTGGTTTGTATGTTTCACGACTTACTGCTCTGGCAATTTCTTCCCCTATAAACTCACCCGTTTTAATATCTTCCGGACGGCTTGCTTTAATAATCCTAACTAATGTATCGGCTATTTCATCAATATCTTCAGGTTTAATAGATTCTTTATTTAAATCAGCAAGCCTCGGCGCTATTTTAGCCTCAGCTTTATAAAAAATATTTTCAATTTTAACCATTGTAATATTATCTAATTTCTAATGTTTAAAAGCCCGATTACCCGTAAACACCATGGCAACACCATGCTCATTACAAGCCGCAATCACTTCTTCATCACGGATAGATCCACCAGGTTGAATAATGGCTTTAATTCCTACAGTGGCAATTTTATCGATGGAATCTCGGAAAGGGAAATAAGCGTCTGACGCGATCACACATCCGGAAACGTTAGCGCCGGCTTTTTTAATCGCTATGTCAGTAGCGTCTACTCGTGATACTTGGCCACAACCAACACCCACTGTAGTATTATTTTTTGTTAATAAAATCGCATTAGATTTTACATGTTTAATAATTTTCCAGGCAAACAGCATTTCTTTAATCTGATCTGCGTCCGGTTGTGTTTCAGTGACAATTTTTAAATCTTTGGCTTCAATAATTAATCTGTCTAGATCTTGAACCAATATTCCACCTACAACTTTTCGTAGATCTCTTGGCGGACGCGCATACGTATTCGCACCTGCAAGGCTACCAATCTCAAGTAATCTTAAATTTTTCTTTTTAGCTAAAATTTCTAAGGCTTTTTCATCAAACTTGGGAGCAATCACTATCTCTGCAAAAACTTTTGAAATCTCTGTGGCTATTTCTTCATTACAGTCTCTATTCAAAGCGATGATACCACCAAAAGCCGACAAAGAATCAGCCGCATAAGCTTGCTTAAAAGCCTTAACAATATCTTTGTCTGTACACGCGCCGCAAGGATTGGCGTGTTTGATAACCGCGCATGCCGGTTCAGTAAAATCTCGCACCACATTAATAGCGCCATCAGCATCCATAATATTATTGTAAGAAAGCTGTTTGCCTTGAAGAATTTTAGCATTAGCTACGCATGGTTCTTTAATATTTCCTTCAATATAAAAACAAGCGGATTGGTGAGGGTTTTCACCATATCTTAAATCATAAGCTTTTTTATATCCAAATGTCATCTCGTCCGTAAACTCTTTTTTCTCGTTCATAAAGTCTGCGATTAATGAATCATAGCGAGCCGTATGCGCAAAAACTTTTTGCGCTAATTTTTTTCGAGTCTCTAAACTAGTATCGCCCTTATCTTTTATTTCTTCTAACACTTTTTCATAATCTTTAGGGTCTGTAACCACTGTTACATATTGATGATTTTTAGCTGCGCTTCTTAACATGGTCGGACCGCCAATATCAATATTTTCAATTCCGGGTTTTTGTTCAAATGGATATAAATTAACTACTACCAGATCAATCATCTCAATCCCGTGTTCTTTAGCCGACGCCGTGTGTTCTTCATTGTCTCGTACCGCTAATAAACCACCATGAACATTAGGATGAAGAGTTTTAAGCCGGCCGTTCATCATTTCCGGAAAGCCGGTAACATCATCAATCGAAATAACTTTAACGCCAGCATCTTCTAATACTTTAGCTGTACCACCGGTAGAAACTATTTCGATGTTTAAATCTACTAATTGTTTAGCTAGTTCTTCGATGCCAGTTTTATCGCTCACTGATATTAATGCTCGTTTCATATTATAAATTTAATTATTTTTATAATTCGGCCACTGGCATAAAGCCAGGGCCTCCAGTTAAATATTTTGGGAAGCCCCCGGGTTTATCCCGATGGGCGGTGATTGATAATTTTTTAAAAACTCCACAAACAACTCTCCTTCAGCCTTCTGCACTTTTTTCTTTAAACTCTCTGAGGTTTCATTGTCTTTAATCTCAACTTTTTTTTGCGTAATAATTTCGCCAGTGTCTACCCCTTCATCAATCCAATGAAGCGTGCATCCCGATTCTTTTTCATTATTTTTCAAAACTTCCGCGTGGACATTTAAATCCATGCCACCGGCATATTTTGGTAAAAGCGACGGATGAATATTTGCAATTTTCTTTTTATAAGTTTGAACAAATTTTGGCGACAATATCCGCATCCAACCAATACATAATATAAAATCTATCTTATAAACCTTTAATATTCCCAACAACGCATGATCATACTCTTCTCTAGTTTTACCCTTTGCATCTACAAAAACAGCCGGAATATTGTTTTTTTCGGCTCTTTTTAAAATATAGGCTTTTTGTTGATTGGAGATAACTACACTTAAATCGATATTTTCTAGTTTCCCTTCTTGTTTGGCATCGATTATGGCTTGCAGATCAGTGCCACTGGTTGATCCAAGCACTGCAATGTTGATTTTGCTCATGAAAATATGAAAAAACTAATAATTAACACCATCATTATATACTATTCATAAGATTTATTGAAGTGTTATTTTCTAACCTCTTCCATCATCTTCACTCTTTTCTCAATAAGCGGTGCAGTACCGATGTCTTCCCGGAAAAAAACCGGTCCTTTTATTTTTACTATCTCTTCCTGAACTAATTTCTCGGCTTCTTCTAAGGTGTCGGCTTTAGCGATAACGCCAATAGCACGTGAACCTTTTAAAATAAATTTTCCATTCTCTGCGTCAATAGAAGCATAAAACAATTTTACTTTAGTTTGGTCGACTTGACTCACGTCTACCTCCACGTCTCTAACCGGATTATTAGGATAGCCTTCGGGTACAACGTATTTACAAACACTGGCTTTAGGCTCAAATTCAATGTTCATAAATTCTAAACTTTGATCAACAATGCCTTGAGAAATTAAAGCTAAATCTGTTTTTAATAAATACATAATATTCATGGCTTCGGGGTCGCCTAAACGAGCATTATACTCAATAATTTTTAGGCCGTTTTTAGTAGCAATAAAATTACCATATAAAATTCCACGGTAGTCGCCTAAAGCTTCTAAAACTTGCTGGTTAATTTTTTGAGCAGCTTCAATATCACCTTCTTGCAAAAACGGCATAGAGCCATCAGCCATAGAGTAAGAACCCATGCCGCCGGTATTAGGGCCTTTATCATCAACATAAGCTCTTTTATGGTCCTGAACGGCCGGCATATGCAATAAGTTTTTGCCATCAGCAAAACTCATTAAAGAAAATTCCTGGCCAATTAATTTTTCTTCAATTATAACCGTGCCGTCTTTTTGAATATATTCTTTCGCTACTTCAATGCCTTCATTGTGAGTAGTAAAATGGTCGTCCTGAACCTGCACGCCTTTGCCAGCAGTAAGGCCATCGGGCTTAACTACAAATTTCTCTAGGCTTTTACAAAATTCTTCCAAACCGTCCCAAGAAGCAAAAGTTTTAAATTTAGGATAAACCGGAATATTATTATCAACTAACAATTTTCTTGTAAAAGATTTGCTAGTTTCTAATTGAGCTAATTCTTGAATCGGGCCAACACAAGGTACATCTAAAGCATCGACGACTCCAAATGCAAGTGGCGCTTCAGGCCCGATCCAAATAATTTCCGGGTTAATTTCATCCACATAATTCTTAACTGTATCAATATCATTATAATCGCCGATTTTTATTTCTTCACACAACTCAACTAAACCAGGATTATTGGCAGTAGCAATATTATAGAGAGTGACCTCGTCGTTTTGTTTTAATTTGTAGGCAATAGCATGTTCACGCGCGCCATTTCCAAGCAATAAAATTTTCATAATTATTTCCGTAACCCACATGTATAAAACATGGGGTTACTGGATTTATTTTTTTTAATAAAAGTTAACCCCACATTTTATATGTGTGAGTTAACTTACTAACAAATCTTTTTATCTTCCAAGCGCATTTTTTCATTAGCATTTACAACCGCCGGTGTAATATCTGGCGTCGGGTATTGTCCGGAAAAACAAGCTGTACAATAATTCTGCGTTAAAGCTTTATCGATACGAACTGATTTAATAAGATCTTCAATGGTCTGATAAATTAAAAAATCTACATTTAAAAACTTTCTAATTTCTTCATCAGTTTTATGATTAGCAATTAATTCAGCGCGGGTTGGAATGTCTACGCCATACAAACAAGGATGCTTAACAGCCGGTGAAGCAGATGCAAAATAAACTTTTTTCGCCCCGGCATCGCGTAGCATCTGCACAATTTCTTTACCAGTAGTACCGCGGACAATACTATCATCAACTAATAAAACATTTTTACGTTTAATTTCCAGTGGTTGTGGATTTAATTTCCGTTTTACGGATTTTTCCCGCTTATCTTGCCCAGGCATAATAAACGTCCGCCCGATAAAATGATTCTTTACTAATCCTTCGCGATATTTTACTCCTAAATCAGAAGCTAAAGCCAAGGCTGCTGTATTAGAAGTGGAAGGAGCTGGAATTACAACGTCTATTTTTAATTTGGATTGTAAAGGTTTAATACGCTTGGCTAATAATTGGCCCATGCGCAATCTGGCTTTATAAACTGAAACATTATTTTGCAAAGAATCAGGCCGAGCAAAATAAACATATTCAAAAATACACGGTCTTAATTTAGCCGGCGATACCTGACTGGTGTGGACTTTGCGTTTTTCATCAATAAAAATACACTCTCCAGCATTAACATCTTTTAAATATTTAATACCAAGCATATTAAACATTACCGACTCAGACGTAAAACAATATTCTACTTCTTTTCCCTGACCACGCTGACCGAATACCATGGGGCGGATTCCATAAGGATCTCTAAAGCCAAACATGCCTTTACCAGCAATTATGCCGGTTACAGAATAAGCCCCTTTGCATCTTTTATGGACGCCTTTAACTGCATTAAAAACTTGTTCCGAAATATCTTTAGTTTTTTTAACTTGTTTAGCAAGTTCTTGAGAAAAAACAGCTAAAATCACTTCTACATCGCAACCCGAATTAACTTGAAATAAATCTTTCTCAAATAGTTCTTTCTTCAAGTCCGAATAATTAGATAAATTTCCATTATGTGTCATGGCGATGCCGTATGGAGTATGAGTATAAAATGGTTGAGCATCTTTGGCGTCACCGCAACCCACCGTAGCGTAACGAATATGGCCGATACCCATATTACCTTTTAAATATTTCATGGCACCGGGATGAAAAACGTCCCGCACAAACCCTAAACCTTTGCGCATATTAAAGCCATCGTTGTCGTAAGTTAAAATACCGCAAGCATCATGGCCACGATGCTGTAAAGCAATTAAACCATCATATATTTCCGGTGCGATAGTAAAACCATCACGCCCATAAATTCCAAAAATTCCACACATATTTATTTTTAGTTAATAATCGAGACAAGCCTATAACAAGTTCGCTAATTTGCTTGAATATCCAGTATAATTCGCCGGCGTCAAATTTAATAATTTTTCTTTTTCTTTTTTATCAATATCTAAACCAGATATAAACTCATGGATAACCTTTTGATTAATTTTTTGACCACGGGTTAATTCTTTCAGTTTTTCATAAGGCTTGGGATAATTTAATTTACGCAGTACTGTCTGAATTGCCTCAGCCAACACTTCCCAATGTTCATCAAGCTCTTTCTGGCAAGTTTGTTTATTGGTAGCAACGCGCTCTAAGGCTTTTAATGTATTCTCGTAAGCAATTATACAATATGCTAAAGCAGTCCCTTGATTTCTTAATACAGTCGAATCGGTCAAGTCCCTCTGCATTCTAGAAATTGGTAACTTGTTGGAAAAAAATACTAATAAAGCGTTAGCTAAGCCTATATTCCCTTCACTGTTTTCAAAAAATATGGGGTTAATTTTATGCGGCATGGCCGAAGACCCGATTTCTCCGGATTTATTTTGCTGTTTAAAAATTTTACGGGATATATACATCCACATATCACGATCAAAGTCTTTCACAATATTATTAATTCTTCTAATGGCATCATACACTTCGCACAAACTATCATGTGGTTCAATTTGCGTAGTTAATAAATTTATTTCTAACCCTAGGGAGCTAACAAATTTTCTAGAAAAATTAATCCAGTTAACTTGCGGGTAAGCCACGCTATGTGCCGCCCAATTGCCAGTAGCGCCATTTAACTTGCCCATTAATTTTATTTTTTTCAAAATATCTAATTGTCTTTTAATTCTAGCAGCAACTACAGCAAATTCCTTTCCCAGAGTTGTGGAAGTGGCGGGTTGGCCATGAGTTAATGATAATAAAGAAACATTGTTATTTTGTTTGGCTAAATTTTTTATTTTATTGAGTAATTGTTCAGTTAGCGGAATATATACATTTTTTACAGCGTCACGAAGCATTAAACTGTAAGCTAAATTATTTATGTCTTCACTGGTTAGAGCAAAATGTACAAACTCTAACACTGGTTGTAAAGAAGATTTTTTGAATTTCTCTTTAATAAAATATTCTACGGCTTTAACATCGTGGTTGGTTGTCTTTTCAATTTCTTTGATTGCAGTAGCGTCTGCCAGAGAAAAATTAATGTATAATTTTTCTAATTTATTTTTTTCTAGTGGTGTTAGCTTCCTGATTTCTTTAATCTTTGTTTCAGTTGCTAAAGCTATTAAATACAGCACCTCTACTTTTACCCGATATTTCATTAAGGCCATTTCACTAAAATAGGCGCTTAATTTCCGGGTATTTTTATGATAACGACCGTCTATTGGCGAAACAGAAGTAAGAGTATTTAATTCCATGTTATTTATATTTATTTTTCTTAAGCATGCATATTATAACAAAAAAAGTTAAAACTCGCTAGCGCCCTGAATAAGTTCATGACCTAGTTAAAATTAATAACAAAAGGCCCCCCCCAATTTATTGGGAGCACTGTTTTTATTATCTTATAAATCCAAGATTTTTTTCACCGCTAAAGCCGCATTACCCGGATCAATTACTGTAAGCGCCGGCGTATTAGATGGCATCTGCAAAGTAGAATTGATATTAATCATAAAATCTTCTTTAGTGGCAAACGGCGGACAGGCAATTACAGGCTGTTTAGCATTAGCAGCGCAGAAGCCAGACAAAGCGTTGCTTCTACCGGCCACGGTAATATAAACAATTTTATCTTGGCTGTCATTGTTTTTTTCTAAAATTTCTAAAACTTTTTTTGGTTCTTTATGAGCCGAAGCCACATTTTCTTCATGCATAGTTCCTAGTTCATCTAGTTTTGATGTGATTTTGGCTACAAAATCTTTATCAGATTCCGAACCCATTATAATTATTGCTTTGTTCATATTTTATTATTAATTAATTTTAAATTTTTCTAAATTTTTAATAATTCTATCCCGAACCGACATGTCTGTTTCAGGAAATTCAAATTCCTTACCTGTAATCATTTCATAAAGTTGAATATACCTTGAAGATAATTCAATTACAAGCTCTTCGGGTGCTTCAGGAAGAACTTCATCTTTATAAGGATCGCAATGATCCACAAACCATAAACGTAAAAATTCTTTATCGATGTTATCAGGCTCTTGCCCGGCATTAAATTTAGCTTCATAAGTATCGGCTAGCCAATAACGCGATGAATCCGGAGTGTGCACTTCATCGATTAATAAAATATTTCCGTCTTCATCTTCGCCAAATTCATATTTAGTATCAACTAAAATTAATCCGTTTTTGGCGGCAATCTCTTGTCCACGCTTAAATATTTTTAGCGCCGCCTCGGCTATAATGTTCCATTTTTCTTCCGGCATTATTCCTTTAGCAACAATTTCTTTGGCTGAAGTTTTCTCATCATGCGCGTCGTCTTTGGTAGTGGGTGTAATCATTGGCTCAGCAAATTTCTGATTTTTAACCATTCCTTCCGGAAGTGTATTACCGCAGAACTCTCTATCCCCTTTAGAATATGCCATCCAGGCTGAAGTAGAAGTAGAACCGGTTAAATAACCGCGTACTACCATCTCCACTGGAAATACTTTACACTTTTTCCCTATTGTAACATTTGGATCTGGTACTTCAATTACATGATTACCTATAATATCTTTGGTTTGTTCAAACCAAAAAGCTGATATTTGGTTTAACACTTGCCCTTTAAAAGGAATGGAAGCTAAGATGCGATCAAAAGCCGACTGTCGATCAGTAGTTATTAAAATCATTTTATCGCTCTGCTTATACTGGTCGCGAACTTTTCCTTTACGATACCCGCCTAAGCCTGCAAAGTTTGTTTCGGTTAAGCAATTCTTTAAATTTTGCTTAATAATTTCTTTTTTGTCCATAATTATTGTTTACTAAATATAATTATATTTATTTATTTTAACAAAATTACTTTATGCGGTATTTTTTCTCTGCATCCTCGACAAATATTCTTGTCTTAGTTGACTAGGCAAATAACTTACAAATGTTTCAAGCGCAATATTAAAAATCATCAAAGTTTGCTCTATCTCTTGCCAAAAAACCCAAGTAGCTGTATCTTCACTTAAAGCTGGCACCCGTCGCGAATCTAAACGCCAATACAATGATCCATTTTCCATAACTAAATTAGCTCCACAGCGCCTTAATGCAATGCTAAAAACCCGCGGATCTAAAGCTGGCATTTCCTGTGATTTTGTTTGATCAACTATTTTTTCCGGTTGTTCAACGGGCTTTAAAAAACCTTCTTTATATTGCCGATCAACCATTCGAATAACGATATCCCGAAGAATATCATAATTTGTTCCTAATAACTCACGCAGATTATATACACAAGCATGCACCGGACAAAGTTCTCCGGTTAATCTGGAAAGTTCACATAATATTTTAATATCCTCGGTCGCAATCTCGACTCGCACCATGGATAATGCTGATTGTTTCTCCATCACCCCCATAACAATTGTTACTATTGGCTTGCTATCTGGATGCGCTTTAGACGGTTTAATATCTACGGCTCGATAATGCAGTTGATCTCCTTGGCCAGTAGGCGCAAAACGTATATCTCGATATTTTTCAATCATTGCCTGCACTTCAGCTCCATCATCCGGAGCACGTTTTATAATTCTAGTTAATTCTAAAGCAAAACCCATTTCCATGGCTTCGACAATGGAACGATAGGAATTATGCTTCGAGCTTTTGACTGCGGCTAGTTGATGAGGATCTTGTTTGTTCAAAATAGTATCCAAGGCTTCTTTTTGAAATGCAAAAAAACCAGCCTCTCGTAAACTCATTTTTAAAAGCGGCATACCCGAAACTGCCTGCAGTAATTCATTTAAACGTCTATTGAATTGTGAAATAATTTCTCGGCCAGCATTCTTATCGCGCGGATTATCCATTGCCTTTAAATCATTATCTACTGCACTGATCAATGCATCGCCTAATTTTTTAATATCGGCAATAAACTGTTCGCCTAAAATTCCGCCGCCTTCCAATATGCCTAAAAATGCCATTTCATTATGTTCCAATTTTGCCCGCCGTGCCGCCGGTTCAAAACGTAATAAATCACTGCCGATTTTTAATAATTCATTTCTGATGCCGGGATGAACATCTAACTTTCTTAAATCCACCATGTCTGGCAAGGCTTTGTCATGTTGCGGCGGTACTTGTTGAGCAGCTCTTCTTTCAGCATCTTTAGCCGCTAGCCTTTCTCTTGTTCTCCTTGATAGCGCTGGTTTTGCTTTTGCCATAATTTTAAATTGCTTTTTTGATTGCTTGTGAAATAAATTTATTTAATCGCGGATCAAATGGTTTAGGCACTAAATAATCTGGTCCGAATTTTAATGATTTTAATTTATAAACTTTAAGCACGCTGGTTGGAACTGATTTTTTTGCTAAATCAGCCAAAGCATAAGTAGCGGCTAATTTCATTTTTTCCGTGATTTTTTTAGCTTCACCATCAAGCGCTCCTCTAAAAATATAAGGAAAGCCCAAAACATTATTTATTTGATTAGGGTAATCGCTCCGACCGGTGGCAATAATTACATCTGGACGAGAACGCTTGGCCACATTATATTCGATCTCCGGATCCGGGTTGGCCATGGCAAAGACGATTGGATTTTGAGCCATAGACTTTAACATCTCAACTGACAAAATATTTTTGACCGACAAACCCATGAATACATCGGCATTTTTTATATATTCAGAAAGTTTTATAATGGTTTCTTTATTTACAACTTTGATATTATTTGCGCTAACTCCCAGTTTAATAAAATAATTCTTGCATGCTGTACCAGCTGCGCCATCACCAGAGAAAACTACTTTTATTTTTTTAATGTCTTTTTTTACTATTTCTAAAGCATTAAGCAAGGCTGCTCCGGAAATAATGGCTGTGCCATGCTGATCATCATGAAAAACCGGAATGTTTAATTTTTTCTGTAATTCCTTTTCGATGTAAAAACATTCCGGAGCTTTGATATCTTCTAAATTTATACCGCCAAAACCAACCGCTATTTTACTAACGATTTCCACAAATTTTTGCGGATCGGTTTCGCTTACTTCAATATCAAAAGCATCAATGCCGGCGTATTTTTTAAACAAAACGCATTTGCCTTCCATAACCGGTTTGGAAGCGGCCGCTCCGATATTCCCTAAACCCAAAACGGCCGTTCCGTTCGACACGACGAGCACGCTATTTTTTTTATTTGTATATTTATATATATCTGATGGATTTTTCTGGATTTCCAAACACGGTACTGCCACTCCGGGCGTATAAGCAATGGATAAATCTATCTGTGTCGCACAAGACTTGGTAATATTTACACCAATTTTACCGCCTTGATGATAATTTAGTATTTGCTTTTTCGTTAATTTCATTTATTTGTCGCTACACCCACGGGCATAAAGCCCGGGGTTAGTTATTTTAAATATTTTCTAACTTTACTTTTAGATTTTTTATAAACATTATTATAGATGCTGTTACCATGAGAATCCATAGTAACTACGACCGGAAAATCTTTTACTTCCAGTTCTAAAACTGAATCGGTCATGCCTAAATTTCTAAAATAAGCATTTTTAATTTTTACAATCGCATTAGCATACAACACGCCGGCACCGCCCACGGCGGCAAAATAAACAACATTATTTTTTTCAAACGCTTCAATAATTTCCGGCGTATCCATGCCACCCTTACCGATAAAAGCTTTGATTTTATATTTTTTAATCAGCTTTATACTGCGTTCTATAAACCGCGCGCTGGTTGTAGGCCCGGCTGAAATAGGCTGTAAGCCATTTTTAGTTTCTCTGATAATTAAACCGGAATGATAAATAATTTGATCTTTAATTTTAGAAAAATTTTTTTCGAGCAGTACATTATATGCTCGGTCACGAGCCGTAAAAATTGTTCCACTTAATAGTACTTCATCACCCACATGTAAATTACTGATATCTTGTTTATTTAATGACGTGGTTAATTTTATCATAAAAATTATTTTAACTTTAATGTGCGTCGACGCATAGCCCAACATCCTAAAGATACCCCCACGAACATAGATGCGGGATGACTGAAACGACCGGTAAATTTTAAGCTGAGTGCAGTTTGTGTTCCGCCTAATCCTAGAGGCCCGATGCTTAACTCATTAATTTTCTTTAATAAATCTTTTTCAAAACGAGCAAATTTAGTCACCGGATTAACTTCGTTTAATTTTTTTAAATGCCTGTTTTTTGCACGATATGCCGCTTCTTCAATATTACCGCAAACAGCTACACCTACTAAATATGGTGGACATCCTTTTCCCTGCGCTTTATATACTGTATGCAGGACTGCTTTTTCCACGTCTTTTAACCCGCGACCTGTGGCCCCAATTTTTAAATTCGGCAATTGATACACGGCTGAAACATTTTCACTACCACCACCTTTTAATAAAAGTGTAATCTGAGTTTTATTCGCTTCTTTAAAATAAATAATCGGATAATTTCCAATAGCTTCACCGGTTTCAAAATCAATAGCATTAGGCCTTAGTGGTACCACTTTAGTAGCAATATTAGTTGCGTCTTTAATGGCTCGCTTTAACTTTAAATGCGAATATTTATTTCTTTGATATTGAACATAAAAAAGCGGAATGCCGGTATCCTGGCACATGGGCTTCATTTGTTTGCGTGCTAATTTAATATTATTTAATATGGCAGTCAAAACACTTTTTCCCTGGGCATTGTTTTCTTTCTGCCATGCCGCTTTAAGAGCTTGCTCAACATCACGCGGCAAATCACAAGAAGTACGCCGGTAAAGTTCTACGACCTGATCTCTTATTTTAGTGTAATTCATAAAATTTACTAAATTTTAATCGTCGCCTTTCGGTCTGGACCAACTGACACTACTTCCACTGGAACGTTTACAGATTTTTCAATCATTTTAATATATTTTTTCATGTTCTCAGGTAAAGCTTTATAGCCTTTTTTAATGATAGCTTTAAAATCATCCTCAGATAAATCTTTCCAGCCATCGCAGTATTCATAAACCGGCTTGCATTTTCTAAATTCTTCCAGGCTGGCGGGCATATTAGTAATGATGCGGTTGCCCATTTTATACTTTGTACAAACTGGAATCTTTTTTAATCCACCAACAACGTCTATTTTGGTAATGGCTAATCCGGTTAAACCGTTAATTCTGGCCGAGTGTCGAAGTTGTACTAAATCCAACCATCCGCAACGACGCGGCCGGCCGGTAGTAGTGCCATATTCTTGCCCTCGTTCACGAAGGTGCTCAGAATCTTTTTTATTGCCCTCTGTAGGCAATGGGGAATCGCCCACGCGCGATAAATATGCTTTAACTACACCCAGAACTCTGTCTATTCTAGTTGGACCAATACCAACACCAGTACAAACTCCACCAGCGACAGTGTTTGATGATGTTGTGTGCGGGTAAACTCCTAGGTCGTTATCAAGCATGGCACCTTGCGCTCCCTCAAATAAAACTTTCTGGCCGTTATCTAAAGCCGTGTTTACTTCAAAAGAAACATCGCCCACATATTTTTTTAATTTCTGACCCATCTTCCAATAACTTTTAAAAATCTCTTCTTTATTTAAAGAAACTTTCTGCTGATACAGTTTTTTAAAAGTGTTCATTTTTAAATCAAAGATTTTATCGTATTTTTCACGGAAAATGTCTTTATCTAAAATATCAATTATTCGCAAACCGAAACGCTCGGCTTTGTCGGCATAACATGGACCAATACCACGGCGGGTAGTGCCAGCGCCCAACTTGCCTTTATATTCATCAATCATACCGTCCATTAAAATATGAAACGGAAAAATTACATGCGCTCTTTCAGAAATAAGCATGTTCAGTTTTATGCCCTTGGCTTCAAAACCGGCAATTTCCGATAATAGCACTTCAGGATCAATTACCATGCCATTTCCAAGTATAACTCTTTTATCTTTATATAAAACACCAGAAGGAATTAAATGTAATTTATGTACTTCGCCATCTACAACCAGCGTGTGGCCGGCATTATTACCGCCCTGAAAGCGCACTACATAATCTACGTCGTTGGCGAAAATATCGGAAATTTTTCCTTTACCTTCATCGCCCCATTGGGCTCCTACAATCATTAATGTTTGCCATTTTTTCTTTGTCATATTAATATATTTTAATTATTTATTTTTTTATTTCTGACCTGGGCAAGCCAGGTCATAACATCATCTTAATCAGATCTTAACCTAAGCCGATTCAGCACAAATCACAGTATTCTCGATAAGCTTAGCTACTGTTAATGGACCCACACCACCCGGAGTTGGAGTTACTAAACTAGCTTTTTTACTTACTGATGCAAAATGAATATCGCCATACATTTTTTCTTTTACAAAACACACACCTGCGTCTATTACGACAGCGTTTTTCTTTATCATTGAACCGGTTAATAAATTATATTTACCCACGCCCATAATAACCACGTCAGCTGTTTGAGTATATTGTTTTAATTTTTTTGTGTATTGATTACAAACTGTAACTGTGGCTAATTCATGCATCAACAAATTAGTCAGTGGCCGACCAATTAATTGACCAGCGCCAACCATGCAAACTTTTGTGCCTTTTAAGTTTACTTTATGATATTTTAATATCTCTAAAATAGCCCCCGGTGTTGGCGGTTCAATTTTATTACTACCGGTAAGCAACTTGCCTAAATTTTTCTGGGTTAAGCAGTCGACATCTATGTTAGGATTAATTACCTCGAGCACTTTGCCCGTGTTAATTTTTTTTGGTAAAGGCAACTGAACAATTAAACCGGTTAATTTATTTTTTCGCTCCTGTAATTTTTCAATTTCACTGATTAATTTAGCCGTGGTAATAGAGGCTGGATAAATCTGCAATAAAAAATCCACGCCTATTTTTTCAGCAGCTTGACCTTTCTTTTTTACATAAGCTTGCGAAGGCTTATCGGCGCCAACTAAAATAACTCCTAATTTAGGAGTAATTTTTGTTTTCTTTAAATTAACGACTTTTTTAGATAGTCTGTTGTAAATACTGGCAGCAATTTGTGGACCGTTAACAATGATGGCCATTATAGCTATTTTTACACATATTAAATCCGCCAGTTGGGAGGCGGAAATCCTATATCAATATAGCACGTTATTTTAAAAATGTAAAAGTATTAAAAACTATTAATTATCCAGCTCGACCGGCATACATTTTTCTCACATCATCACCATAAATTTCTGCCGGAAAAAGTAATTCCATCATAGACCGCAAACCGTGCGTCATAAACAAACGCTGAACACGATATTCTTTATCGTCTTGAATTTTGTCGACATACTCGTCATAAGCTTTAGTTTTTCTTTTACTGTCAGGCACATATACATGCACTTCGCGGTATCTAGCAACATTATTTTCATCGACATGCTTAATATAAAATTTACAAAATCTTACCTTTCCTCCTCCTCCGGGTCCAGCGCTTTCAAATGCTTGACCAATTGGTGGTAATGGCTTAAAAGCCTCAATTTCAACATGACCACGACCATTAATTAATAAAGTTTTAATAAAATCAGCTATAATTTGCGGGGCAGATATTTTATCAAGCTGTTTTCCAGTTCTGTCACGAACTACAAATCGTTTACGCTCATCTGTGTCAAATTCATCATCTACTAAATTATCGTCGTATGGAATACAATACTCTTTAATTTCTAAATCTTTGGCTTCATAGTTACCTTCAAAAAAATACGATTCTGCAAAAGCATCACCATCAATATCACCACTCACATCTTCTTCGGGTAATTGATCGCGCACAATTATTTTTCTTAATATACCGCGCAATGATTTTACTCGTTCATATCTTAAAACATTTTTATAACCTTTGTGAAAACCTAAGGCGCCGTGTCTATCATCAGTGCTGGCTTGTTCTAAGAAAAGTTGCATAGATATTGAACTGCCCCCATATTCAGCGGCCTTTGCTTCAACCAAACCTTCTTCTAACTCACGGATCGGTGCTATGCCTCTTTCTAGTACATGATTATGAACACGTATGCTTTCATTTAATAAAAATATAGCTGCTAATTTTCGTCTAGCTTCCCATTGTAAAATGTTTCGCGCTCTATCTAAACTGTCATATTTTTGTCGTCGCAATATTTTTTTTGCAATTTTATCCGGAATATTACCAATAGCGTATTCAAAAATTTGTATTAAATCTGCACCCTTGATTTCATTTAATTGATCCACAAATTTAACTTTTGTATCTGCTTGTTGCCATTCTTTAAAAAATTCATCCACCAAAACTCCGGCAACCGATAAATTAAATTCTTTTTTTCCATCAATTTTACCTTTGTGAACTTCAAAATATGTTTTCGGCACATCTAATAATGGTTCGATCTCTGGATGTTCGGGATCACGATAGGATAATCTGCCTATAATTTCTTGCCCGTCTGTAATACCTTGTCTTCTGGCATCACCAATTGCTTTCATCATACGCAATACTCTTCTGGCATGCGAATTTTTCATGATGATTTTTAATTCGCTACTATCAATTTCTCTACCTAATATTAAAGGCAATACGAAATCTATTGTCGGAACGCCGTGGCCGGTTTCTTCATTAAACTTTTCCGTAGCATTTTCAATCTTAACTTGTAGATTGTCATACTTTAAAGCCTGCCGGATATCATTAGCTGTAAAATGATGAGCTAAAGCTTTCCAAATACGATTCGCTTCATCGATAGCTTTACTAGCGCGTTCAAATTTTTCCGGAAAAGTTAGTTGCTCATTTTCAGACATTTCATTTTCGAATAATTCCAGTTCGGCTTTCTGCTGTCGAGCCATGCGAATTATTTCATTGCGTTGCTGGGCATCTTGTTTAATGGCTATATCTTTTTTAGCAGTCGGTAATTTATGTAACATTAAGGATAATAATACATCCATTTTTTTAGCAGCCTCGACGCGCTGAAAATGAAATAATAATTCGTTTCTAACACCACTAACTTCTTGATCATTTATATGGGTTCGAGATTTTACCCTATCTCTGGCATCTGGCGATAAGCTATCTAACAATGTACACTCGACAGTATCATCTGTCTGCAGACGACCCGTATTTAAAAGTTGTTGCGCTTGTTCGAATGATAAATGTAGAAAAGAATCGATTTTATCTTCTTTTGGGGAAAGCTGGAAAGGCACATCCATCGGAGCCGGTAATAAACGACCAATTAAAAATTTGGAGTGATTATAAACTGTTTGCTGTTTTTTATGATGATAAAAATCATAATCCTGCTGAGCTTGCATTTCTATAACCGTATGAAGCGGTGGTCGCAAATGAGTTTCTTCAACTGCTTCACGTCTACCGGCCTGCACAGCGGTTTCTCGTTTTTCAACTGCTCCACCTACCGGCATAAGCTGATTAGGATTATTTGCATCCTTGCTTTTTTTAATTAAAACCAAATTTGTAAACTGTATTTCTTTCAAATTCTCATCATCACGAATATCGTGTTCAGAGCGCGACTGAAATAAAAAAATACGCACCACTTCATTGCGCTTTTCTCTTTCTGTTTCTATTTCTCTTCTTTTTTCACGATCAACGTTCATGGAATATTAATATTTATATTTTATTCGATATTACAGGCTAATTTAACTATATTTTATCATATTTTAGACCATTTGTAAACACTTAACCTTGATTTATTTGATTAACTTTGCTATTATAATTATTACATTTTTATTAAATATTAAATTAAATATATGTTTATGAATTATAACAATATAAAAGAAGCATTAACATTTGATGATGTTTTATTAGTGCCGTTGAAAAGTGAAATTTTACCAAAAGATGTTTCCCTAAAAACTCATTTAACTCAAACCATTACTCTGGAAATTCCGTTGCTATCATCTCCTATGGATACTGTCACTGAAAGCAATATGGCCATTGCTATTGGTAAAGAGGGTGGTTTAGGAATCGTTCACAAAAACATGACCGAAGAAGAACAAGTAGAAGCAGTGAGAAAAACCAAACAAGCCGGCTGCCAAGTAGGCGCGGCTGTTAGCGTGGGCGATAAAGCATTTACCCGCGCGGAAAAATTAGTTGAAGCCCGAGTAGATGTTTTAGTAGTCGACAGCGCCCACGGCCATTCCAAAGGCGTGCTGGATATGGTAAAAAAATTAAAAACAACCTTCCCCAGTGTTCAAGTTATTGGTGGTAATGTGGCCACACCCGAAGCCACTAGAGATTTAATTAAAGCCGGTGCCGACGCTGTAAAAGTAGGTATTGGCCCTGGATCAATTTGTACTACCCGAGTTGTGGCCGGTGTAGGAGTGCCCCAACTTTCTGCTATTATGGATTGTGCCCCCATGGCCCATAAATATAATATTCCTTTAATCGCCGACGGTGGCGTAAAATATTCTGGCGATATTGTTAAAGCTTTAGCTGCTGGTGCCGACTGTGTAATGATGGGCGGTATTTTAGCCGGTACTGATGAGGCTCCGGGAGAAGTTATTGAAGAAGATGGCAGAAAATATAAAGTTTACCGTGGTATGGGTTCATTACAAGCCATGGAAAAAGGTTCCAAAGATAGATATTTGCAAGAAAGCGTCACTGAAGCAAAAAAATTAGTTCCTGAAGGAATTGTAGGAAAAATAAAATACAAAGGTTCAGTTGATAGTGTTGTCTATCAATTACTAGGCGGTCTGCGCGCCGGGATGGGTTATTCCGGAGCCAAAGATATTGCAACCTTAAGGCAGAAAGCGCAATTTGTACGCATTACCACTGCCGGCTTAAAAGAAAGCCACCCACATTCATTAGTTGGTATTGAGACTGCTCCTAATTACGATTTATAATATTTTTTCATACTAAAAAAACCCCGAGTTTTATACCCGGGGTTTTTTGTATATCTGAATTGTCTTTCTATTCTTCAAACGCTACATCAGCACCTACTTTTTCTTCTTCATAATCTTCGTCTTCAGCGCCCGGCAATGGTGCGTCTAAAATTTCATCGTTAAAACCAGTACCAACCGGGATTAATTTACCGATGATTACATTTTCTTTTAGACCCCGTAAATAATCTATCTTACCAGTGACGGCGGCATCAATTAAAATACGCGCTGTTTCCTGGAAGGAAGCGGCTGACAAGAAACTGTCGGTCGATAACGACGCTTTGGTAATACCAAGTAAAATATTTTCAGCTGTCATCAACTTTCCACTATCCTTTTTTATTTGTTGATTAGTTTCAAGTAGTTGATCTCTAGTAATCATTTCACCAAAAACGAAATCGCTACTGCCGGCGTCTTTAACTAAATAGCGTGAAAACATTTGACGAACAATAATTTCTACGTGCTTATCATTTAATTTCTGACCTTGCGAGGAATAAATATATTGAATCTCTTTCATGATATATTTCTGCACTTGTTCCACGCCACGCAGTAAATAAAGCTCTTTCAAATTCACATTGCCTTCAGTTAATCGCTGACCACTGGTTACTAAATCGCCTTCTTTAACCCAAACACCAAAACCTACTGGTACAATGTGTTCTTTAATGTGCGGTTTTTCACCAAACACGGTTAAAGTTTTATTTTCAACTTTTACATTGCCTTGGATTGAAGATTTAATTTCTCCGTCTTTATCGATAAATATAACTTGACCTTCTTTTACATTGTCACCGTCTTTAACTTTCACATCGGCTTTGGCAGTAATTTTAAATACATCTTCAACGTTTTTTACATAACGTACGCGAATTATTTTTTGCTTTCCCTTTTCAACAATTTCTTCCACTTCGCCGTCTACTTCAGCTAGAATTCCAGCTTTCTTTAAAGGGCGGGCTTCAAATAATTCTTCAACACGCGGTAAACCTTGAGTAATATCGTGTCCGGCCACACCACCAGTGTGGAATGTTCTCATGGTTAGCTGGGTTCCTGGTTCACCAATACTTTGTGCCGCGATAATACCAACGGCCGTTCCGAATTTAACCATGCGATTATAACCCAAATCGTAACCATAACATTTTTGACAAGCACCGCGTAAAGTTTTACATTTCAAAATAGAGCGAATTTCTACTGATTCTAAATCTAGACCTTTTATGGTTTTAGCTAAATCTTCAGTCACCAATTCACCTTTGGCAATTACTACCTTTTTAGTTTTAGGGTGAATTATATCGCGTGCTAAAACACGACCCACAATGCGAGTAGAAAAATCTTCGCCCAATTCTTCGCATTCTTTCTTGGTTAATACTAATCCCTCTGTACAACCGCAATCTTCTTCAATAATGACCACATCTTGAGAAACATCAATTAATCTTCGAGTTAGATAACCGGCATTGGCTGTTCTTAAAGCTGTGTCAGTTAAACCTTTTCGAGCACCATGAGTGGAAAAGAAAAATTCCAGTACATCAAAACCTTCTTTAAATGAAGATTTCACGGGCAACTCGATGGTTTCACCAGCCGGGTTAATTACTAAGCCTTTCATACCGACCATCTGAGTAACCTGGCCCCAAGAACCACGCGCCCCAGAATCAATCATGAAATAAGTGGAGCTTTTTGTATCAAGATTATCGCGGCACGCATCGGTTAAATCATTTTTGGCTTTTGTCCATATTTCAATAATTTTAGTTCGTCGTTCATCGTCAGTTAATAAACCCATATCATATTGACCCTGGATTTCTTCAACCATGGCTTCCGAACTTTTCATGATTTCTTTTTTGGCCGTTGGCACCGGTGTATCATCCATGCCCCAGCTCATACCTGAAAAAGTTATATATTTATTAGCTTCGTCTTTCACATCGTCTAATAATTGAACCGTGCGTTCCTGCCCTTCTTTTACTAAGCATTCGGCAATAACTTCTTTTAGACTTTTTTTATTAATAAGCTTGTTCACAAAACGTAAGGATTCGGGTAAAATTTTATTAAAAATTATACGTCCGCAAGTTGTCTCGACCATTTCATTATTAATCCTTACTTTTATCTTTCGTTGTAATGAAATACATTCGCTATCATGAGCTAAAATAGCTTCTTCTTCATTACTGAAATGATTAATTTTTTTATCGTCATCGTCATCGATAGAGGTAAGATAATAAATACCCAGTACGATATCCTGTGAAGGAGTTACAACCGGTTCACCCGTAGCCGGCTTTAATAAGTTGTGTGAAGACAGCATAATTCGCGCAGCTTCCTTTTTAGCTTCATCGGTTAATGGAACATGAACGGCCATTTGATCACCGTCGAAATCGGCATTGAAAGCCGTACAAACTAATGGATGAATCTGAATAGCCTTACCTTCAATTAATACTGGTTGGAAAGCTTGGATGCCT
This sequence comes from Patescibacteria group bacterium, assembly GCA_043798935.1. Classification (GTDB taxonomy): domain Bacteria; phylum Patescibacteriota; class Patescibacteriia; order UBA9570; family JAHJKD01; genus JAZDOC01. Next base: position 9,124 of record JAZDOC010000017.1, on the reverse strand, counting down.
AATCGATGTAAAGTCGGCGCACGATTCAACATTACGTGTGCATGCTTGGTAATTTCTTCTAAAATATCCCATACTTCGGGTCGACCACTTTCAATAAAACGATTAGCACTACGGACGTTATAAACATATTCACGGGCGATTAATTTAGAAATTACAAACGGTTTAAATAATTCTAAAGCCATTCGTTTCGGCAAACCGCATTGGTGTAATTTTAAATTCGGACCAACTACGATTACGCTACGACCGGAATAATCTACACGCTTGCCTAATAAGTTCTGACGGAAACGACCCTGCTTGCCTTTCAACATATCGGCTAAAGATTTAAGCATTCTCTTTTGGCCGGTTGAAGCAGTTACGGTTTTACCATGACGGGCGCCGTTATCGATTAATGCATCTACGGCTTCCTGCAACATTCTTTTTTCATTGCGTTGAATAACTTCAGGCGCATTTAGTTCTTTTAATCTTTTTAAACGATTATTACGATTAATGACACGACGATATAAATCGTTTAAATCTGAAGCCGCAAATCGACCGCCGTCTAACTGTACCATTGGTCGTAAATCTGGTGGAATAACCGGAAGCACGTTCAAAATCATCCACTCGGGTCGAATATTATTTTTCTTTAAATTCTTTAATAATTTCAAACGCCGAATCAAACGATGCTGTTGATTCTTACTGGCTTCTTTCATTTCTTCCACTAAACCTTCAATGGATTTATCGATGTCAACTTGTTCCAATAGCTCTCTGACTGCTTCAGCGCCAATACTGGCTTCAAAAACATGACCATACTTTAAAGACAAGTCTTGATATTTATTTTCAGAAATTATCTGTAATTCTTTTAAATCTTTTAGCTCTTTTTTAGCCAAGTCGACAGCGTCTTCTAAACCTTTCAATTTTTCATCACGCATGATAGTGGCGTTGATGTTTTCCTGCTCATATTCTTCGGCAATTTTAGCCTTGGCTTTATCGGTCGTAGCTGAACGTAAAACTTCTTCTTCATTTTTCTTTATTTCGCTTAAATGTTGAGTGCTTTCGACACGAATCATTTTTCTTTTGCTTTCAGCTTCATGATTAATTTGATCAACGGTTTCTTGTTTTAATTCATCATGAACTTTCGTAATAATGAAATTAGCAAAATAAATTACTTTTTCCAAAGCTTGCGGAGACAAGTCTAGCACTAAACCAATTTTAGAAGGCACGCCACGTAAAAACCAAATATGTGAAACCGGCGCGGCTAATTCAATGTGCCCCATGCGCTCACGACGAACAATCGAACGAGTAACCTCAACACCGCACTTATCGCAGATAATGCCTTTATAGCGAATCTTTTTATATTTACCGCAATAGCATTCCCAGTCTTTTGATGGACCAAAAATTTTCTCGCAAAACAAACCGTCTTTTTCCGGTTTTTGCGTACGGTAATTAATGGTTTCCGGACGGACTACTTCGCCAAAAGACCAATCTTTAATTTCGGCGGGTGATGCCAGCTTCAAACGAATGGCATTAAAATCGTTGGTTTGATGAATATTATGTTCAATCATATAATTTAAGTTATTATGTAAATTTTATTAAATCGATAATTATTTTTGCTCTTCCTTGTCAGCATCTTCATCAGCTTCTGCTTCACTGCCTTCTTTTTTATCCTTATCGAAAAGATCTACTTCTAAACATAATCCCTTTAATTCTCTCACCAACACATTGAAAGATTCGGGTACATTTACTTTATCAATTTTCTCACCTTTGATGACAGCTTCATAGGCTTTGGAACGACCCGGCACATCATCGGATTTGATGGTTAGAATTTCTTGTAAAGTATGTGCGGCACCATAAGCTTCCAGTGCCCATACTTCCATTTCACCAAATCTCTGACCACCGAATTGTGCTTTTCCACCCAAAGGCTGTTGTGTAACCAAAGAGTAAGGACCGATTGATCTTTGATGAATTTTATCTTCCACCATATGATTTAGTTTCAACATATAAGCAATACCGCAGGTAACTTTTTTCTTAAAAGTTTCACCGGTACGGCCATCAACTAATGTTAATTTTCCATCCGATGGAAATTTAGCTAATTCCAATTGTCTTTTAATTTCTTCAACCGACACACCGCTAAAAGGAATGGTAGCTACTTTATAACCCAAGGCTTTGGCTGCTAATCCTAAATGAGTTTCTAGTACTTGGCCTAAATTCATACGCGACACAATGCCTAGAGGGTTTAAAACTATATCCACTGGCGTACCATCTTGCATGTATGGCATGTCTTCAACCGGAACAATACGAGAAATTACACCTTTGTTTCCATGACGACCGGCCATTTTATCACCAACTTGAATTTTTCTAAGTTGAGCGATTGATATTTGAATGGTCTTGATTACACCGGCTGGCAATTTATCGCCGTTTTCTTTGGAAAAGATTTTAATATCAACTACTTTACCGTGCTCACCATGCTCTAAATATAATGAAGAATCTTTTACGTCTTTGGCTTTTTCACCAAAAATAGCGCGTAATAATTTTTCTTCGGCAGATAATTCAGTTTCACCTTTGGGTGTAATTTTTCCAACTAAAATATCTCCGGAGGCTACTTGCGCACCGATTCTAATTACGCCTTCAGCGTCTAAATCTTTTAATTTTTCTTCACTAACATTAGGAATATCGCGCGTTACTACTTCGGGACCAAGCTTGGTTTCGCGAACATCGATTGTATAATCTTCAATATGAATAGATGTATATTTATCGGCTTGCACTAAGCGATCAGAAATTAGGATAGCATCTTCATAGTTGCCACCTTCCCAAGGCATGTAAGCCACGAGTACATTCTGCCCCAAAGCTAATTCACCTTTGTCGGTTGACGCGCCGTCGGCTAATGGGTCACCTTCTTTAATTTTATCGCCAACATTTACAATTACTTTTTGGTTCATGCAGGTTGAAGCATTGGAACGAGCGAAGTTATTTAACAGGTAAGTAAATTCTTCACCTTTTTTATCTTTGATCACAATATGAGCCGCATCAGCTTCGGTAACACTGCCATTTTGTTCACTAACAATTACTTGTCCTGAATCTTGCGCGGCTTTATATTCAATACCAGTACCAATAATAGGTGCGTCGGGCTTGATACATGAAACCGACTGACGTTGCATGTTTGTACCCATAAGAGCACGCACAGCGTCATCATGCTCTAGAAATGGAATTAATGATGTGGCTACTGATACAATTTGTCTGGGGGATACATCCATATAATCGATGCTCCAAACATTTTCAATAGCTGGTTTACCTTGACGGCGTACTTCAATTTTTTCAACTTTAAAATATCCTTTTTCATCAACCGGAGCAGTGGCTGATACAGTAGTTTTACGTTCTTCGGTAAAAGCGTCCAAATAAACAATTTCATCAGTCACGCGAGCGCGTTTATTTTTTTCGTCTTTAGCAATTTTACGATATGGAGTTTCTATAAAACCATATTCATTAATTCTGGCATAACAAGCTAAATGACCCACTAAACCAATGTTTGGTCCTTCCGGGGTAGCAATCGGACAAATACGCCCATAATGAGTTCTATGTACATCGCGCACTTCAAAGCCAGCTCTTTCCCGAGATAAACCTCCCGGACCCATAGCAGACAATCTTCGTTTATGTTCAAGCTCGGCCAGTGGATTTGTTTGATCCATGAACTGGGATAACTGTGAAGACATAAAAAACTCACGAATCGAGCCAATTAATGGACGGGCATTAATTAATAAGCCGGGTGTTAACGTGGCTACATCTTTAGTACTCATGCGGTCTTTTACAATTCTTTCCATTCTAGCCAAACCAATCCGGAATTTATTTTGCACTAATTCACCAATGGCGCGTACACGGCGATTTCCCAAATGATCAATATCGTCAGCTTCTTCCTGTGAATTATTTAATCTGATTATTTCTTTAAGCGCAGATACTACATCTTCTTTTTTAAGAACTCGGTTGTCTTGATCAATGGGAAAAGAAAAATCAAAACGCATATTTATTTTATAACGACCAACTTTACCAAAATCATAGCGATTAAAATTGAAAAACATGCTATGAATTAAACTGCGGGCATTATCAACCGTGGCTAAATCGCCTGGTCTGATTCTTTTATAAATTTCTTTTAAGCCTTCACCTTCGGATTTAGCTATGTCTTTATGTAAAGTAGATTCAATATGTTTATTTTCATCATCTTTAATGTCTTTAAACAAAGCTAATAATTCTTCGTCTGTTCCATAGCCGAAAGCGCGCAATAATGAAGTGGCGGCTACTTTTCTTTTGCGATCTATTTTTACATAAATTACATTGTTCATATCGGTTTCAAATTCTAACCAAGCACCACGATTAGGAATAATCTTGGCACCATAATATCGACGACCGCGTTGAACATTGGAAGTAAAGAATATGCCGGCACTTCTAATCAGCTGAGAAACCACTGCTCTTTCTACGCCATTAATAATGAATGTGCCTCGATTGGTCATTAACGGAAAATCACCTAAATAAACTTCTTGAGTTTTCTTTTCTTTGGTTCGTTTATTAACTAATTTTGCATTAATACGCAAAGCCGCTTCATAAGTAATGTTTTTGGCTTTAGCGGTTCGTTCATCAAAACGAGGTTCATCCAAATAATAATCTTCCAAATACAATTCTAAATCTTTTCCAGTAAAATCCACAATCGGATTAATTTCACTTAATAATTCTTTTAAACCTTCAGTCATGAACCATTTATAAGAATTATTTTGTACCTCAATTAAATTTGGCAAAGGTACGCTTTCAACTAAGGCGGAAAATGTTTTTCGGCCTCTTAGATAATCGTTGGTTTTTGGCATAATAAAACAAAAGCACCCATGTTATTATTTATTAAATATGGGTTTATTAATTATTTATTATAAATTTGAGAGAAGATCTTCACTTCCAAAATTTGCTTATTTGTTGTGATAAAATGCGGTTTTTCTTCCCTTAGTCATGATTAAACGCAAAATTTACTTTACACTGTTTTAAACACACTGTCAAGTATACCTATATTTTGTCAAATTTTTTGTCCACACTTATATATTTTGGCTAATATTAGCTAATATAGCCAGGCATGGAGGTATAATCATGTGATCACACCATTATTATATTAAACTTTACTTACCTTTTTTATACAGCCCTTTCCCCCAAGTTATACACATTACATATTTAACAGTTCTTTTGCCACTTCTCGGTCATCCCATTTTATGCTTTTTCCATTCGCTACCGCCATAACCGGGTCACACCCTTTACCAGCCAAAAGAATTACATCATTAATTTTAGCCAATTCTATAGCTTTTTTAATAGCTGATTTTCTATCAATTATTTTAAAATAATCTTGATTTTCTATTTTTCCTTGTTTTTTTAAACCTTCTATCATTTCATCGGCAATTTTACTAGGGTCATCATCATATGGATCATCAGTAGTAATAATTGAATATTTACAATTATTAGCCAATAATTCACCCATAACCGGTCGACGCCAACTATCGCGACCGCCTCCGGTTGGGCCGGAAACGGCAATAATCGCATTATTTAACTCGGGTTTAATATATAATTGCTTTAAAGTAGTTAAAGCTAATTCTAAACTTTTAGGCTCATAACAATAATCGACTATTACATTAAGCTGTCTATTATTAGAAATCAACTCCATTCTGCCAGGCATACCGGGAAACTGAGATAATATAGAGCTGATTTGTGGTAATGTTAATCCTATCTCAAGCCCCAGCGCTACGGCCGGCATGGCATTATAAATGTTATACAAGCCAATTTGCGGTAAATAAAAATTAATATCCTTTATTTGCCAGCTTATGCCCTGTTTTTCTAGACAGACATTTTCGGCCCGCACATTAGCTGGTTCACCCTGGCCATAAGTAATTTTAATTTCAGACTGAAAATTTAAATAATATGGCGCTTCTTGGTCATCGCTATTAGCAAAAATTATTTTCTTAACTACTTGTCCGTTAATTTTTTTACTTTTTTTGGCCAATGCTGCAAATAGTTTACCTTTAGCTTGCTTATAGTTCTCGTATCCGCCATGTGCTTCAATGTGCTCGGGGCTTAAATTTAGAAAAAATGCATAATCAAAATTAACGCCATAATGACGCCATTGTTTTATTCCTTCGGATGAAACTTCAATTACCGCATACTGGCACTTAGCATCAACCATTTGTTTTAATAATTTTTGCAATTGAAACCGACCCACCATGGTCATTTTTTGGCTGTTTACCCAAGTTGTGTTATGAATTTTAAAATTAGCCGTGGAAGTAAGCCCGGTGTGATAACCAGCGCCCTCTAATAAATGCCATAAAATATTGCTAGTTGTAGATTTTCCTTTTGTACCCGTCACACCAATTACAATTAATTTTTCCGACCGATACCCATAATACCACGCTGCTAAAAAGGCCAGACTTTTATGGTAAAAAGACAAAGCTGATTTCGGTAATATTTTTTTTAATAATCGTTTCATAGTAGGCTAAACTTTTTTTCCAATTTTTTCTTCTAAGTTTAACACCCGCACTGTAATTAATATTATTAAAGTAAGTAGAGTGACAGCTACGGCCGGAATATACCATCCCATGCCAACTGCCATACCAATGCCAGCCATCACCCAGATAGTAGCGGCCGTAGTCATGTTGTGCACTCTTTCACCATGAAAAATTATAATACCGGCGCCCAAGAAACCAATGCCGGTAACCACATTAGACATAATCCGCGTTGGGTCGTAATCAATATCCGTATTAGCCAAGCCGTAAATGGATAACAATGTAAAAAGCGTTGTGCCTAGTGCCACGAGCGACATGGTTCTAATACCTGCTTCTTTGTGCACGCGGTCACGTTCAATACCGATTAAAAACCCCAGTAAAGCACTAATAATTAACCGACTGATAATAAACGTGTACATCATAAAATATTTATTATTTATTATTTAATTTGTATTCATTAGATATATCATTATATTAGCTAAAAACATAGCTCCCGACAATAACCAGAAAATCCAAACTCCCAGCGTCCATAAATCTTCTTTTTTCATTTTGAAATGCTGGCTTCTTTTAAACCATTCTTGCAGAGTGTTAAAAAAAACACTCATGGCTGATAGAGCCAATAGACTGCTTAGCACATTTAATATACGGTGCGTGGGAAAATACCAGGCCAGCCCGGCGCAGATTACGCTGAGCGACAATATGAACCAGGCTTTATTAATTTTTTCAATTTCCAGGCCGTGAACTCTGCGCCAGCGCGGCAAAGTATTTTTCAAGCAATAAACGATAACCAGCAAAACCGTATTAATGGCTAGATTGGTTATAGTAATAGGCATAATATTTATGGTTGATAAATAAATTTAAATCTTTTACTTTTTTTCGAAACTTTATTATCACTATTTTTAGCTTTCACAATCAAATAATATACTGTATTAAATTTTTTGGAAATTTTTTGTTTGCCACGCACATGATACTTTCGACTGGTTTGAAACGTGCCGACCTTTTTAGGATTAGCATTTTTATTAGTGCCCCAATAAACATAATAGCCGATTATACTGCCAACATTAGTTGTAGATTTTGACCACTTAAAAAGGGGGGTTTGTTCACTGGACGCAGTTTTGGCTAAAATTTCATATTTCATTTTTTCCCCGGTATAAGCACGAATAGTTTTGGGGGCTTGGGGTTTTAAATATGCGTTTGCCAGCCTCACACTGTTATATAGATTTATTCTGCCCGCTCCCATTTTTTCGCCTAATTCTTTTTTCTCAGCGCCGTCACGAATATAATCGGCAATTTGCTTTTTTGGAAGCATCGGAGTTAATGATTTTAATAATCCAGCTAGCCCGCTCACTAAAGGCGTGGCCATAGAAGTTCCGCTCATATAACCATAGTCAGTTAAAAAATTATAAGCATGGTCGTTTGTGTATAAACTACTAAGCAGTAACGACCCCGGAGCACTTACATCAACGCAACCCGATCCATAATTAGAATAGCTAGCCTGCTTATCGTTTTTATTAGTAGCGGCCACAGCTAAGACGCCTTTATTACAAGCCGGATAAATAGGTTCGTCGTTTAGATTATTACTGTCATTTCCAGCCGCAGCCACAACAATAATTTGTTTAGCCCGTGCCGCGTCAATGGCTCTTTTTTCCGTGGCGCTATAATCGTAACTACCGAAACTTAAATTAATCACATCAGCGCCATTATTCACCGCATACATAATGCCATTATAAATACCGTCGATTTCGCCCATGCCTTCGCTATCCATAACTTGAATCGGCATAATTTGGCAATTCCAACACACACCGCTAATGCCAGTGTTGTTGTTGGTACTGGCGGCCGCAATTCCGGCCACATGAGTACCGTGAGTAATGCCGCTGTCATCATTTCCGGTAGGATCAGGGTTGGGATCGTTATTATTATTCACAAAATCCCAGCCATTTACATCGTCGATATAACCATTATCATCGTCATCTATACCATTATCGGCAATTTCATTTTCATTAATCCATATTTTATTTGCTAAATCTTCATGATCCAAATCAACACCCGTATCGATAATGGCGATTACTGTATCGCTGCCGCCAGTGGTAATGCGCCACGCTTTTTTAGAATCCATGTCGATATCATTTGGCTGATATAAGTACCATTGGTCATCAAAATATTGGTCGTTCGGAGCAGTTAATATTTTTCGTGTAAAATTTGGCTCTACTATATCAACACTAGGATCTTGTTTAATCTCGTTAATAGCGTCATTAATATTCTCTATTTCTTGAATTTTTTGCGTGGTTATTTTATTTTCATTTTTCTTCAAAACCACCAGCTCTTTGTCGCTAGCCATTAATAATGCTGGTACACAGATTAAACTGAATAGAAATAAAGTAAAGATTAATTTTTGCTTTTTCATGTATTAATTTTATCATTAATATAAACTTAGCATAACATTTTTAGATTTTTTTTGCTATTTATAATTTATTTATTGATATAAAAAAAGCCCCGAGGATAAACCCCGGGGCGTAGAAAAATATAGATTATAGAAAAATAATTATATCCTCTTTAACTTATACTTCTTGGTTAATAAATATTTAGCTTTTAGCTTGCTGGATTTATTAAGCAGTTTAATGTAATTACCG
>JAZDOC010000003.1:0-10313 GCA_043798935.1 Patescibacteria group bacterium | reverse complement strand
ATATTAATATTATTTCATTGATTATATGAAAACACGCATATTATTTATAACCTTTTTTATCATTACGGGTTTGTTTTGCGCAAAGCAGTCAGGGGCGCTTAGTAACCAAATTTTTCAACAGAATTCAATACAGTATATTACGGATAATAACCAAGCTTATGGTATCAGCCGTCCGGAAACAGATTTACAATATATTACCGAGCGGAAAGACTCATTAAACATGACGCATGTTCGATATAATCAGAAATATCATGGCGTGCCAGTTTATGGTGGGCAGATAATCACTCATCTAGACCAAAATGGCAGAGTAACATCGGCTAGTGGCCACGGAGTTTCTGATATTAATGTTTCGATCGTTCCATCTATATCTGCCGAGCAAGCAGAGCAGATTGCTAATAATAAATGGCAAGAGCAATTCCCGGGTGTTTCGACTGAAACTTTATCTAGTAAGTTATATATTTTTAATAAGGGATTATTTTTAAACAATAGCCAAGATCAATTTAATCATTTAGTTTGGAAAATTGATTTATTTAGCCGACAACCCGCGCTACATGAATATTATTTTATTGATGCGCACTCTCAGGAATTAGTTTATCAGATTACAGGTATACAAAGTTCTATCGATCGTCAGATATATGACTGTTCTGCTGGGTTGATTGACGGTATTGGTTGGTGCTATTTGGATCAAGATTTGCCATTTCCATATGATTTTTACGATTATTATTATGGTCGTTCCGAGGGGCAGCCCACGCGTGGTGCAAACCCAGTTTTTTTCGAATATTATGGCGTTTCACTTTCTGATACTGATGATTTATATAATATGCTAGGTGGTATATATGATTATTATTATAGTAAATTTGGTCGAGACGGAGCAAATAATAACGGGGGAATGGGCGATGGATCTGAATATTGTCCGGTTGCCAGTACTATCGGTTTAACTTTTATTGATTATTATGTAATTGAATATGAATCCTGCCCTAACGCTTTTTTTAACTCTAAAGATTCTATTCATTTTTGCCAAGGATATGTGACACCAGATATTTCTGCACATGAATATGCACACGCAGTTAATTATTTTTCTGTACTTGATGATGAGGGCGCACCCCATGGTTTAACTTATTCTGGAGAGTCAGGTGCACTAAACGAAGGTAATTCAGATATTTTTGGCGAAGCTTTTGAATATGAATATTTAGATGATAATGATTGGGAAATCGGTGAAGATCTGGAAGACGGAGCATCTCGTAGTATGGCTGATCCGACAAAATATACTTATGATCTTGGTGCTGGAAAAGTACCATACCCAGATAAATTTTATAGTGAAGGTTTTTATTGCGGGGAGGGTGATAATGGCGGGGTGCATATAAACAGCACTGTGTCTGGGCACGTGGCATATCTTATTGCTACAGGAGGTACATTTAATAATTGTACTATTACCGGTATTGGTCGGGAAAAAGAAGAGGCCATATTTTACCGCGCTGAAACAGAGTATTATACAATTAGTACAACATTTAACCAGGCATATGAAGATATATTAAATTCTTGTTATGATTTATATGGTGAAGGTAGCACAGATTGTAAACAAGTAATGAAAGCGCTTAAAGCCGTGGAAATGGATCAACCGGGACAGTGTTCAGAAGTTGAAGCAGTTGACCCAGGATGTGCGTATATTGATTCAATTCCAACTATTACTGAAATAAATTCAGACAAAGCTAATGGTTATTATAAAGCCGACGAGGTAATAGACATTGATGTGGTTTTTTCTGAACCAGTAAGTTCAGATGGTGATGTTGTAATTACTCTTGAAACTGGTTCGACTGACAGGACCTGTAGTTTTTCAGTTGATAACAGCAGTGAAGCGACCTGTAATTATACGGTTCAGGCTGGTGATGAAAGCAGTGATCTAACAGTTAAGTCTATTAGCGGTGAAATTGTTAATCCGTATAATAATGAGATGGCAGATTTTGAACCGACACTTAATTTAGCTGCCAATAAGAACATTGTAATTGACACTATCGCACCAAAGATTCCCAATAAATTAAAAATTTTTACTTCGGCCAAAAAGAAAAAACGCATTAAAACTATTAATCCCCGAAAATATTCTAAAGCTATAAAAGCTAAAACTTTACAGCCGTATTTTACTTGGAATAAAAATACTGATGAACTAAGTGGTGTTAGTAAATATTATGTAATATTCAGCTATAAGAAAAAGATGACCAAAAGCCAGCTTCTAAAAAAGAAGTATAAAACTAACAAGGCACTACTAGCCGGCAAAATTAAATACCCAGATAAAAAATATACTCTTTATATGATTACGAAAGATTACGCTGGCAATACTTCAAAAGTTAAACAGGTTTTGCGATATCGGGTAAATCAATAATAAGCTTTATGAAAATAAAAAAATTGGCGGAGGCGTTGGTTTATTTTATCGGCGCTCATTACTTTTCTCGGGGATGATTGGCGTTACTTATATGAAATTGAAAAAGGATCAAGTATTTTTTCGTATTTATGGCATCCATTTTTAACCGCTTTCGCCTGGCGGTCCGTAAGCGATTTAAGCTGGATTTTAAATTATTTAATCTGTGGTTCGTGGACGCCCGGATACCACGCAGTAAATGTGCTTTTATTTGTTTTGATAATTTATTTATTTTACAAAATAACATACATAATTAGTACACCTAGAATTGCCGTTATCAGCGCGATAATTTTTAGTTTTTTTCCGATTCACTATGAAAGTATTATTTGGATTTCCGGTCGGACAGATTTATTAGCTGTTTGTTTGACACTTTTTACAATATTAGCTTTTATCCAATATCGGGCTAAAAAAACAAGCTATTGGTTAGCTGGTGTGATAATTTTTTATGGATTATCACTTCTGGCCAAAGAAGCTACAATTTTTTTACCAGCTTTAATATTATCGGGTGATTTATTATTTACTAATAGAATCATAGAAAAGAAAAATAAATATTTACCATATATTTATTTTATTTTTACAGCTTCACTGTTTATTATCGCTCGCTATTTACTATTGGGCGATGTAGTAAGCACCAGCAGTTTGTTTAATGATCGTTTATATTCTGTCTGGTCGTTGAGAGCTTGGCATTCAGTCGCAAATATTTCTACCTTGCTTTTAAATTTTAGCGAATTAAAAAGTATTTGGCCGGCATTGGCTAATTTTTGGGGAATGCACCATTTGAAAATTATTATTTTCATGCTTCTGTTTTTAACAGCAATGAATTACCGTCAGTATAAGAATAATAAATTTAGAAAATTAATTTTTTTAAGTATTGTTTCAATAATAATATTTATTGGACCAGTATTTTTTTTGTTGTCAGATATTACGGTTAATTTAATGCATGTTCGTTTTTTATTTGCGCCGTCTTTGGGTGTGGCTTTTTTATTGGGTGTTTTGTTAGGGTTTGAAAAACAATCTCAATTAATTAAATTAATTCTAACAATATTTTTAAGCTTAATTTTATGTTTTTTTATATTTGGCGGGATTATTAATTATATTCCTTGGTTCCAAGCCAATACTTTAACTAATAACATTTTAGATAATTTAAAAGATCAATATCCGGAAATTATTAATTCATCCACTTCTACCATGGTTTATGCATTAAGTATTCCTGGAGAAATAAACGGCGCTTATGTTTTTCACGATTTTTACAGTTTGCAACAAGCTGTAAAAATGAAGTATCATAACCAGTTTTTAACAGTTCAAATAGCCGGAACGAAAGCGGTTGACCCACATCCGTATTGTGTCAAAGAAGCTATCAGCACCGAATTTATAGAATGGGAGAATAATAAGTTTAAAATTATTAAAAAGTATAAAGATAAATGGGAAAATTTTAATATTAAATCCGAAAAATTAGTTATTAATAATTATCAATCTTTAATCGCTACCGGTGCTTATGCTTATGATTTACAAATAGAAAATGATAATGGAAAAATTAAATTATTAAATTTCGGGAAGAATCCGCAAATAATTATTCCGTTAGCCGATAAGGTTAAAATTAATAATTGGAAAAATTTAAATATAAACATGTTCTATAATTTTTCATCTAATGAGTTGCCTCAAATAACTTTTGCCTGGCGGCCGAACGGAAGTGATGCTTTTCCAAGTTTTTATCGCATCGCTTTGCCAAAACAGGAAAACATTTCCATCGCTTTATGTGCCTATCCTAATTGGTTAACCAGCACAGCCATTGGCGAAATTTCATTGAATTTTATAGGACATTATGAAGGATTTGCAATAATAAACAATTTAGAGTTAGAATAATGTGATATGAATGATGATATTAATTTAAATAAGCAAAGTAAGAACAAGGTACTGGGTTTATCACTAGCAAAAGCTTTGGGTATTATTCTGATCTTAACAGCGCATATAAATCAAGTTGTTGGCGAAAATGGCAATTCTCGTTATAAAATATATCACAATCATTTTATCGAAAGATGGCTTTATGTATTAGGCTATTATGGCGTCAGTTTATTTATAGTAGCCAGTGGATTTGGCTTGGCTTATTCTTTGATAATTAAAAATGAAAGAATTTCTTTGTCGTGGATATATCGTAGATTTAAAAAAATATATATATATTATTCTGGGTAAGTTATGCATTTTTTAAGTTTTCGTGCAAGGCATTTATTTGTTTCTAAACATGAATTGATTTATACTTGGTTTGGTATTCAGGCTTATTTTGGTTTAAATGGAGGCAGAATAAATGCGGTTCATTGGTTTAATACTTTAATACTTTCTTTATATGCTATTTTTCCAATATTGTTTTGGTTCTTAAGAAAAAAGATGGTGGAAATTACCAGTATTATTTATTCTATCATTTTTGACATCATTATTTATTTTGAGCAAAGACTGGACTCTTTTTAGATTGTTTTTTGTGGATCGCATTTTTGAGTTTGCTTGTGGAATGTCTTTGGCTTTTATTTATTGCCAAAAAAAATATTTATTTAAACATTGGAGTGCTAAATATTTATCATTATTATTAGCCGGAATTATTTTCTATATTTATACGGTTTATACCAATAGCATCATGACTGCAGTATTAGTATTATTGTCTGGACCATTAATTTTTATCTTTTGCTTTCAAATAGGGGACAAGTTTTTAAAGCTATTAAAAATAGCACCTTTTATTATTTGGTTGGAAAAATATGCCCACGCAATTTTTCTTTTTCATTTACCATTTTTATCGTGGTACACTAAATATCACAGCCATCTTTATTATTTTTTTATTTGTTATTTTGTAGGAATTTTAATATTATCCGTTGCCGGACAAAAAACAGCCGACTATATAAATAAAAGTTTACATAATTTGCAAAAAATAATTAGCAACTGGTTACAAACCGTAAAAGGCCGAGTTTAATTGTTCAAGGTAGCTGTTAAACAAGCTGATAATGGCCCAGCTCATTAGAATTGTAGATGTTAAAGTTAATATAACTATAATGATTCCCACCCGCTTTGATTGCGAGCTTTTTTTCATCATTAATTTTATTCCTGGCCATAAGCCTAGTGGTGGTAAGATGATAGCAAAGATGTACCAGCCAATTTGAGCCGGAATAGAAATGGCAGTAGGTTTTTCTTTTAAATTTTGTCCGCAGTTGGGGCAGAAGTAATATTCTTCTTGAATCAGCTGATGGCAAGTGGGGCACATGGCTTGAGAGTTTTCCATAAAGTATTTTTTAATAAAAATTATAATTTACTTATTTTTTTATCCATTCGTTATTAAAGAATTTATAATTTTATCATTTCTATAAACGTCCATCATTTCCGGAGAACAATAAAAACCAATTCCGTGGTCAGTCCATCTTTTACCAGCTTGATCGCGATAATGTCCATTGATTATATTTATTCGGCTGGCTAATGCTTTAAATTTTTCGCTATCCACATCTATCCATTTTTCAGAGGCAATTATATTTCTTGCTTGCTCAAGCTCTATCCAGCCATCTTCAGCAAAAGGAAAATCAACTCGTTGGCGCATGTCTGCCAAGATTAGTTCAGAAACATACGATTCAATTTCACCGTTTCTTCGTCTTAAACCGCCATGAGAATTATTAGCTCGAATGGATTTGTTGCCGATAGCACGAATGGACTGATAGGCTCCGGATTGCGATGTTGCATCAATACCAAGTTCTGCTGCAATTATTCTTACAGCTTCAGTTAGAGTTATCATATCTGCAGTCGCTTCAGGAAAAGATTCATATTCAGTTCTGATTCGATCAATAATGGCCTGAGTTAGAGCAGTGGAGCATTGTTCAATATCGCCGCGTCCTCGAAAAGGGGTATTTTCAACAGTATAGTCGGGGTTATCCGTTTCAAATAATGTTTTCATTGTTTGTCTTACTTTATCACGTTTAGCCCTGATGCCATGTTCGTCCCATAAACGTTGCGAAATGGTCGGAATTGTATGAAAGCCTTCTTTTTTTTCTTTTAATTTACGAACCTCAGATTTAATGGCTTCAACTAGAGGGCCTCTTCTATAATAAAAACTCCAACCTTGTGGATTATTTGATCTACCTTGCTGCATCCATTCATCCTCGTTTAATTCTTCATTTTTTTCGTTTGCTTCTATATTAAGGTTTTCTAGATGTTTAGACCAAACTTGCTGAGCAATTTCATTGACAGCTGTATCAGAGGTTTTAATTCCTTCAGCCTTAAGAGTCTCAAATATTTCATTTGCAGTGCACCATTCCGCTGGATGTAAACTTTCATATTCAGTTTGCGGAAATTCTATTGTTAAATCCTGGTCAACAAAAGCTGGATAATATGGCATCACGGAATTGTTAGCATTAAGTCGCCATTCAATAAGCTGTTTAGGATCATTTATTTTTAATGCGAGAGCGTGTTTTTCCAGACTTCTGTTAATAGCTGCAATTAACAAATGATAATTAATTCCATATTTATTGGATAGCTCCCGGCTTGTCATAGCGCCTTCAGAAGGCGGTCTATTAATCTGGGAGTTGATTTCATTTTCAAAATTATCCGAGATTTCTGAATTATCATGTTCTAGAATCTCAGGTAAACATTTTGACCAGTCGGAAGCGTTATCAAAAGCAACTGTTTCAACCATACCATATGCTTGGCAATAACGAAGTTGATTTTTATTAAAGAAAGCAAATTTTGAAACATGGACCGGATCGGCATGAATAACGTAAGTTGCATTACCGCGTTGATTATTAATTAAAATCATTTTTTGTTTACCTGCATTACCTTTAACAATGATAACCATATAGTCGTTTTCTTTCTCTATGGTAGCACTACTAACTATTACCTCGTATTCTAAATTAAGCTCAGTGAGTGCTTCTATCAGCGTTTGAGTGCGTGGCCTAATCTCATCATAAACTTTTTTTTCTAAAGACAAAATAGGAATGTCTACGCTTTTTATGTAAGCTGGTGGCCTTCCTTCAGTAATATCAAGTAAACCTAATTTTTTTTGAGCTATTTTATATTCAGAGCTATCTTCAGACAAGGTTAGCATCTCAGAAAATGCAGTTTGGCGAGCTTTCAATTCTAATTTTGAAACTGTTTGTGGCTTTTGTCGATCGTGTAAGTGCCGCAGATTATGCGTTCTTTGTTCTAATCTTTGTATAATTATTTCAGCGGCATCTCTTTCTTTTTCTGCTGGACTTGGAGGAGTATCTGGTTTTGCTTGGGCAATTATTTTATTTCGCTCTTCAGGCAAGGAAGCTATCATTTGTTCTAGTGAACTAAAAGCTCGTCGTAAAATTGCCTTGGCTTTAAAATTATCACTTGGCACAGCATTCATCAATCTGGCCGCTAGGCGTTTGGCGATTTCACTTACAGCTTGACGGCCGCGCTCATCTAATAGTTTTTTATATGCTTTGCGATTATAACCTTCCTCAATTTCAAGTAATAGTATTTTTTTAATGGTTTCCGCTAAAATCGCGGCTCTATCATCAGGTTCAGCTGTTTGTAAAGTATCAATATCATCTGCATCGATAAATAATTCTAGCGTCGGCACAATAGCAGATTCACGGGCGAAAAAATTTGTCGTTCCTTCAGCTCGAGATTTTTCTTTTGCGGCCATAGTTTTATGTGATAATTAAGTATTGTATTTATTTTTTTGACTTCTTTCTCTTAATTTAGCTGCTAAACTGGGGTGGACAATAAACACCTTTCGCATACCGGGCATATATCTATTTTGGATGCGTTGTTCATCTTCAGCTAATTGAACAGCCCATCTTTTTATTGTGTCGATTGCAATGCCCGTTTCTTTTGCAATGCTATTTGCTGATTCAAATGGCGTGGTAGCGAAAAGTTTTAAATTTTCAATCACTTGCTTGCGTAAGTCTTCATGATAAAAGTTTCTTCTCGGGTATCTGGTTTTTCTTTGGACAGTTTTTTGTATGACCCATTCAGTGTTATGCGATTGTAGTTGTTCAGCTTCATCGAAATAATTTTTTCTGATTGCATCTTTATCGATAACCAAAACTAAACCATGCTGCAAAAAATATGTAATAAATTCATCAACTGCAGCTTCATCTTCAATGTATCCTTCAGGAATGATTCTTTCTTCAACTACGGCAGCTATCATAGCATCGCTGAGTGGTGGCCGATATTTTGTTTCAATTCTGCCAGATCCTTTAACACTATATGTCCATTCTGGATGTTGGGCAATTTCGTCTTTGTGTGCTTCACGATAGGCCGCCATTTCATTTCGAGCTGTTTGAGGAGATATAACGATTCCATGTTCTTCTCGAAGCATGCTAATTAAATCCTGTTCATAAAAACCATCGTCTATGTCGCTTACTATTTCATTTTTTCTAACCTCATTTAAATAAGGAAAGCGTTCCCTGTATATTTGTTCAATTATTGGATGATAACAAAGACAGTAAATTTTGCTTGCTTGATTTTGTCTAGTAATAGTTAATGTTTCGGAAGTAGTTCGCAAACGTTCCTCAGCTTCTGCTAAAATATCTTTAAAAACATCATTAAATTTTTTAAAATTCATACCTAGAAATTTTCGGATATCTTCTTTATGTTTATATTGCTCCTTTCTTTTTGTTTCTAAATATTCTCGGGTAACTTTTTCAGATTCTGTTTGGATTTTGTCTGCTTGTGCGGCAATTTCTTTTTGAGATAATAATTCTTGTCGTTTTGATTGTATCTCTCGTTGTTCCGGGGTCATATAAACTACATTCGGGCCGCGTCTTCGAGGATCATCAAATTTACCTGTTTTTTTTTTCAGGGTTGGTTGGTTTATGATGATCGGCTACGGCTCCGAAAATAGACAATAAAGCTTTTTGCAAATAATCATCTTGTATTGCTTGTGTTTCTGGGTCTTTTTCATGTTCGAAAGGTTCTCTAACACGGTCATCATATATACCTGGTTCTCGCTGAGGTGTAGGTTTTTTTGGTATTCTTTCTCGTTGGTTCATGTTAAATTAAAATTATTATTCATGTTATTTTAATCTTTCATTTAGTAATTGCTTGATAGCTTCTTCATAAAGTACCGGTCCATAATGAGCTTTTAATCTTTGTTGTCCGCTATTTCCACTTGCTCGGTAATACCAGGCTTGATCAGAATATCCATCTGATGCTAGGGCTTCTAGTTTTAGGGCTACTGTTGTTTTACTGATTTTAATTTCCGGGTATCTTTCCTTTATTAATGTATGAACTGCCAGAGACGTTTTCCAGTTAGGCGGGGGAGTTTCTCTAATTATTCTGTTTTTAACTTTTTCAACAAAAATTGGTTCATAATACCATGAAAGCTCTGTAGGTCCACCACTAGCTCTACATTTTTTTCGCATTTTTTCTGATTCTTGTTCTTGCATTTCAATTTTATTTGCTTCTTTAACAACACTACGTCTGACATTATAACCTTGAGAATGTAATTCCGAAACAATTGTGTTAACTGTTTTCCAACCAATGGGCGGAGTTTCTTCTATTATTTTTTCAACGGTTTTTTTAATGAGATCTGGGTGATAATGTGGTTTGTCACTAGAGCCGTTAACTGGATCATGCACCGTTTCCATTCTTTGACAATCCGGATCTGCTTTTTTTTCAGCTTCTTCGTAGATAATAGTAGCTGTTGACTGTTGACCAATTGGCCATTCTTTTAAAAATGATTTCCAAACATGATAAGCGCTTAACCATTGGGTATTATTTTCTACAGCTTGTAAAATTTTTTCAGCAATCACATCTCTTGTTAAAGGTTCTGGTTCTGGTTCTGGTTCTGGTTCTGGTTCTGGTTCTGGTTCTGGTTCTGGTTCTGGTTCTGGTTCTGGTTCTGGTTCTGGTTCTGGTTCTGGTTCTGGTTCTGGTTCTGGTTCTGGTTCTGGTTCTGGTT
>JAZDOC010000001.1:0-38825 GCA_043798935.1 Patescibacteria group bacterium | reverse complement strand
TTTTTATCTTATTTGGAATACTTATAGTATTTTTATTTTTCCTTTATCTTGTTTTTACTGCGCTAGAATTAGATTTTCACAAGAAGAAAGAGGTTATGTTTGACCAAGAGGTTAGTAAAGAAAAAATAAATCAAATACGAAAATCTTTATACAATGGAGGTGTTCGTTGGATTTTTGTTTCTTTTACATACCCTATTTACTATCTATTAAGTATATTCAAAAAGAGTTATAGTTTTTGGGTAGCAATATTGCTATGGGCGTTTTGTTTGGCGCTTGTTTATATTTTATTGTATATAATCTTTAGAGACAAAAAATAAAAAATTAATTCTTTTTAAAAGTGATTTGCATTCGCAAATCAAAGAAAAACATATACATCAGCTAACAGCGTATATCTGGTTACGGCTCTTACAGAGCCTCCACCCATATTTTGCTCCGCTACGCTCCGCAAAACATCAGATATACGCGAACGTTGCGGCGAAATCGCTCCGCTCCAAATTTTACCGCCACCAAACTTCAGTTATTCATGGACGTTAGGCGACATATTGCTCGGACGCCACAACAAAAAATTTATTAACATTATTTCTTTATTATACAAATTATGAATAAATGTCTAACAACTTGTCGAGGTTGTTGTAAATTTAAGGAAAACAGAATATATTTTGCGCCAAAAATAACTGATAAAGAGGTGGCCAATATAAAATCTAATGGCTTGTATAAAAAGGTCTTTTATCCTTTTAAAAACTCTAAAAAGATTTTTCAAATATCTTTGGTTAAATCAAAATTTTCTAAAGACACATTTGTTTGTCCTTATTTAGATGAAGAAACACAAATATGTAAAATATATAAAATGAAGCCATTTGACTGTGAATTTTGGCCATTCTTACTTATGTATGATAAGAATAGAAAAAATGTATTAATAGCACACTTTAATAAAAACATATGTCCAATAACTCACACGATGAGTAAAACAAAATTTGAAGATTACTTAAATAAAAGTCTTGATAAGTGGATGAAAAAGAAAAATATAATTAAATTGATCAGCAAATATCCTGAGTTAGTATGGGATTATGAACCAGTGACATTTATTGTCAAAGAAATAAATCATAATAAATGTATTTAAAGCGGCGTCCTGCGTTATACTGTCGGTCGCAACGTTCCCTCGTTCGCCTTGCAGGCTCACTACATAACACGGCTTAAACGGAAATTTCTTGCAGAAATTTCCCAAATTCCTCACTAACGCTCGGAACTTCGTTTAAGCCGAGATAACTAAAAATTTGACCAAATTCCTTAATATGGTATACTATGAATAATTAGCTAAACCATATTAAGCATTTTTATGACATATTTATCATCAATCGTAATAAATCGTTTAGAAGAAAAACTATCTAAACTCAACAAACTTCGTCCCTTGCCGAAATCTGCAGTGCAAAAAATACGTGAAAAATTTCAGATAGAAATGACTTACAACTCAAATGCGATTGAAGGAAACTCCTTAACTTTAAAAGAGACTTTTTTAGTTATCAACGAGGGAATAACAGTAAAAGGGAAGTCTTTAAAAGACCATTTAGAAGCGAAAGATCATCACGCTGCCTTGGAATATCTTTATGATCTAATAGACCAGAACAAAAAACACACCATTTCGGAAATGCTAATACGAAATTTACACCAGATTATTATTCAAGAAATCGATAAAGAATGGGCTGGAAAATACAGAAATGCCAATGTGATTATTGGCGGAGCTACGCACACACCGCCCGATGCCCTGCAGATTCCGCAAAAAATGCACGACCTAACCAGTTGGTTAAAATCACAAAAAGGCAAGAGAAGCGTCGTTGAACTGTCTGCTTTACTGCATCACAAATTAGTATATATTCACCCATTTTTTGACGGTAACGGCAGAACGGCACGGATCACTATGAATTTACTCCTAATGCAAGCTGGTTATCCGCTGGTTATTATTTTAAAAAACGATCGCAAAAAATATTACGATGTGCTAGAAATGGCAGATGACGGTAAATATGAACCGCTGGTAAAATTTATAGCTCAATCCATAGAGCGTTCACTTGATATCTATCTAAAAACATTAACGCCTGCGACTACAAAACAGGAAAATTTTATATCACTTACTGAAATGTCTAAAACCACGCCATTCTCTGCTAAATATTTAAACTTACTGGCAAGACAAGGAAAATTGGAAGCATACAAAGAAGGCAGAAATTGGTTAACATCGAAAGAAGCAATTGAACGGTATCTGAGAAATAGAATTCGACAAAGAAAAAACAAGAACTAAACCGGAATCTTGGCTCCGGGGCATCACCGCCAGAAGGCGGGCTAGCACTCAAGCCTGTTTGCTCTTCTCTCAAAAAGAAAAAATTAAATAGTAACCAGCCCGTACAGAGAAACTTTATTTTAATTATTGTATGTCTATATTCTTTAAAAACAATATTGAGCAAACAAATTACATAAAAGAGAAGCTTAAAAAAGCATACCCTGATTTTAAAACCGGGGGTTATTTTTTTATTAAGTATCTCAAAACATATATCAATAATGAATCTATTGTTTTAGATGCGGGTTGTGGAGACAATGGAATGACAGCGGAGCTCAAATCGATTCCGAAATCAATAATTGGTATTGATGTGAGTGCAGAGCTACTGAGCAGAAATAGTATTGTAAGCCAAAAATTATTGGCAGTATTGAACAGACTCCTCTCGAAAGCAATTCAATCGATATTGTAATTTCGGAATTTGTTTTAGAGCATTTACAAAATCCTACAGTAGCCTTGAAAGAGATATTTAGAGTTTTAAAGCCTAATGGAGTTTTAATATTTATTACGCCCAATGTTGTAAATCCAGTTATGATTTTAAGCAACATCCTGCCTTATAAATGGCATAAATTATTAAGACAAGCATTGCTTAAAAAACAGGCCGAGCCTCACCCGACTTATTATAAAGCTAATACTTATCGAAACTTATTAAAACTAGGCAAAAATTCTGGTTTTAATGAACGCTGTATTTTAAGAGCCGGCAATCCTGAATATTTAGGATTTTGCAAACCATTGGTATTACCGGCTATTTTATTTGAAAAAATAATTGACAATCATTTTTTAGATATTCTTAAAATGTATCTTTTAGGTTGTTTTATAAAAAAGTAAAGACGCGCCATTTCACATCTTTATTTTTTAATTAACAAAAGACGCGCCATGGCGCGTCTTTACTTTTTGGCACCCCGAATTCATTCGGAGCATGCTGGCTTATTTTTCTTATTGAACTGATCTAAATTGACAGCTTATTTTTTATTATTCCTCTTTTTTGCAATAGCTATTTTTCGTTAACAATTTTTTTAAGTTCTTCCAGTTCTTTAGTTAATTCATTTTTTAAAATTTCACCCAAGCCATCAATGCCCTTAGCCAGCTCGGCAACTTTATTTTGCATGGCCTCTGGATTGCTTTCGTCGGATACGGCTTTTTTAAATTCATTGAATTGCCCTTCTGTCATTTTAGCTAAAGCGGTTTCTAGAATCACATTCTGGATTCTTTCTTCTAATTTAGCCAAAATTTTATTTTTTTCTTCTGGTGGGAAATGATCTAAATTAAATTCTTTTTCAACGTCTTTACCTAGTAATTGGTTTAATAATTCTAAATTGAATTCTTGCATAGATTTATTTTAATTATTTATTTTTTTAGTTTCTTTCCAATAGCTTCTTCAAAATCAATATTTGGACCACGTAAATTCACATTACCTGTATCCCAAATATTTTGAAAAGCCGCTTGGTATATAGCAAGCTCAATTTGACCATTGGTGAATTTTCCGTCAGTACCTAAAGCACGTCCATTTCTTTCTCTTGCAAGTATATCAGCCGCTATTACCATTTTACCGGCATCGATACCACCAAATCGCTCTGCTTCAGTTGAAATATATTTTTGTATTTCTTCATCGTCTAAGGCGGTTAATATTTGCTCTTGGATAGACTGACTGATTTTATAACTACTGTGTGTTTCAGACGGCGCACTATCAGTAGCCGCGCCTGTATCCGCCGGAGTAGTGCCAGCTTCTACAGTTGTAGCTTCTTTATCTTTGGATTGATGACTAGGCTTAGCTTTTCTTTCAGCTGGGCTTGCTGGCTTTGAAATTTCGATTTCATCATCGAGAATATTTACTGTCGCTTCCGGCAGAGCTTCTTCAGCTGATGAAGAAGATAAATATGCATTATCGGCGGTTGGTAGGCTAGAATCGGTATCTGCTTCCATGGTCGGATCCATTTGTGTTTGTTCATCAGGCGGGCCAATAACATCGGTTCTGTAATCAGAATCATATGGCAGGCAAGAAGTAAGCAGTATTAAAGATGCAGTCATGGCTCTTTCTCTTAGACCCGGCACTTTTAATAATTCCAATAAATCAGAGATTGTGTTTTGTCTAACTTCTCTTACTGTAATTTTTCTGGCGTCGATTTCTTGCAAAATAACATTAACATCTTGCGGCTGAATAACTTCGGATACAGCATCTTCTTCAGGCATAATGTCTTGCGGAACAGTTTCTCCTAATTGATAAAGCTCTGATTCCAGAGCTGAAATTTGCTGAGCCAGCTTTTGTTCCGATTGCATTAATTTATGCATCACCCGGCCGAATAATCCTGACTCGCGTACATTTTTCATTTTCATTCGAGCAATAGCAATTTTATCCTGTAAATCAGAAATAATTTTACTGTCGTCCTGAATGCGGCTAGTAGCAGTTTCAACTTGGCGCATAATTTCATTTGGAGCATCCTCAACTTGTAAAGGATCGGGACTGTTATCAGTTATAGTTTTTCTGTTCATTGGCATGTTTTCATCTCGAGCATGCCGTTTAGGATCGGTTGGCTGGTATCCTTGGCCAGATAATTCTTGCAAACGCTGTTGCCTGTAGTTTTCAGTTTGTGATAAGTGTAAATTTTCATCAATTTGTTTTTGTATTTGTTCACGATCCGCTTCAGACAATTGATCTCGTGTCATTGGTTTCATTGGTTGCTTCTCAGTCATATATTTTATCTTTAAATAATTAAATTATTATTAAGACGCTTTTTTATTTTTAAGCGTATTTTTTTGTAATGTTTTGGTCAATCGCATCAAGCGGAAATGCTGAACGACCATCAGCGGTTTTAATTACTTGGCCTTTATAATCGACTAATTCTATCAAGCCGCCTTTTTTAACTTGATTCACTCGACCGCGTTGGATTTTGCCATTTATAGTTATTTCCACAATGTCGTTTGTGTCTGGATAATCTAAAGTTGTGTCCATATCCGTGGCTAGATCTTGAACGTCCATATCAGCTACAGTAAAATTAGGTTCGCGGTTTTTATTCAATAACACCATGCCTTCAGCATCGATCAATTGGAAAGTGCCTTTGTCTTTATTGGTCATAAAGACTTGTCCGACAATATCTTGACCGCTGGCTGTTCTAACCTTTACCCATTCATCCATTTTGGGCATTCTTACTTCTTCCATGAACTGGCTTACATCTGGTGCGTCGTGGAAAGTTTCAGGCGTTACGTTTGGTTTTATATAGCTGCCATAGCTTGCGTCTATAGCCGTTGGCAAATCATCAGGATGAATTAAGTCGGCTGGTATTTGGAATGGAGAGTCTTCAACAGTAGCTGTATCAACTGTATAGTCATTTTCAATATTATCCCAAACCGAAGGACTCGAGGTCTCGGCATCAAGTAACGCATGAGCCGGCGCTGTTTCTGTTGGATGCTGGGAAGCGGTTGAAGTGTGCTTAGAGTAATCTAATTTTTTTGGATTGGTTTCCGTGTATGTACGGCTGGTTCCAGCATCTAGTGTGTCGCTAGTGTCGTGGGTTGCTAAAGAAATTTTTCCGTCAACATCTTTACTGATTACATAAGAAATTGCATCTGCAAATTGTGTTCTTTCTTCACTAACAATTTTTCCGCTTTCAACTTTAATAACTCCATTATCAATAGCAATCTGGCGCGACATATTTTGCGCCCAATTTTCAACCGATCCATTATGAGCTACATCATAACCCCAGTAAGCAGGGTTGTTCATTAATTGCGCCATTATACCATGTGTTGGCCCTTGGTTTTCATGCACTGTGCCAAGACTAATTTTTTGATCTAAAGTTAACCCCGATTCATCTATGGTAGAATATGTTATTTCTGGTAACTCTGCTGTTGGCGCTTCCAGAGACGGCAATGGGGAAGTGTCTGCGGATGTCGAATCAGATTCATCAAGTGAAAACAGTTTTTTTCCTTCATATAGCAATAAGCCGCCGCCAACTGCCACTAATATTCCCGCTGCAACTCCTAATGCAACTGTGTGCAAAGATAGGCGTCTTTCATGGCCTTTTTGTTTTTCTTCATTCGTCACTTCTACATCTACTGCTGGCGCTTCAGTACGAGTAATTTCCTCTCTGATTTTTTCATCTAGAGAAAAATATTTCTTTTCTAATCCGGCAGCTTGTCGTTTTAAGCTGCCAGTTTTAAATAAATTACCTAAACGATTAAAGGCCGATTTTTTATTGGCAATTTGAGTTGCGCTCAATTCAGTATTAACAGCGGTTATTTTTTGGCTTAACTCGTGCAATTCAGCCACCATTTTTTGAAAATAGCCCTTAGATAATAATTCTGAATCAGGCGGAAAATTTATTCCACGAGCAGTTAAAATTTCTATGGTTTTGGCAAGCTTTGCTTGTTCCTGGTTTTCTAATCTTTCCGGAAATGTTTTACCTTCAACTGTTCTTGGTTCTGGTTCTAGTTCCGTCTCTTCAGGAAGCATTTGTCCAGCGTGGGGATGTGATAATTCAGCAGTTGGAATTAATCCATCTGGTCTTGCTTCATGGCGTTTAGGAACAACTAAATCGCCTTCCGCTTCAGCAGCTAATATTTCAGCGTCTCTAGGGTTAAGTTGTCCGGTATAAAACATACTAGTATCAGTGCCTAGTTCTTGCGGTGTAACATCACTATCATCATCCCATTGTGGTGCAGACAAGTCAATAGGTTCTTCAGAACCTCTTGACCAAAGTGAATCATGATCATCAGGATCGACCAATGGTTCAAATGATCTGCCATCTACAGGTGCTGAAGTTGGTGCTGGTTCGGGAGTAGAGGGTATAAAATCGCCAGAAGCTGAATCATTAGTATTAAAAGAAGGTCGTTTAGCTGGGATGACTGGTTTGATTTCAAGATTTCTAGGTGAAGACTCGCCAAATTTTGGAGGTTCTGGAGATGCATCATTAACATATTTTATTGGGCCCGGTGCAAATTGGCTATCTGGTCGCCAACCTGGAGGCGCAAAAGGAAATTCTTTTTCGGACGGGCTAGCAGTTCTTAATGCTGAGGCGGCTAATTTAACAGCAGCCGGTACCTCTGGTTCATTAGTACTAGTTGTTCGAGGCTGAGTGGTTGTTGGTTCGCTATCCGGCCTTTTCTTTTTATATCCGCCACCTTTTTTTCCTTTATTTGATGCCATATATTTTATATATATTATATATTAACGAATAACAATATCTTAAAATATTGATTTTGTCAATAGTATGCTTTTATTTTACTAAATTTTTGAGTAAAAAGCAAGCTTTTCGAAAATAATGTTGTGACCCAGTTTGTCTGGGTTAGAGAGAAATATAAAGAAATCCAATAAAAGTAGAGACGCGCCATGGCGCGTCTCTACTTTTATTTAAGCTTTAAAAAAATTTCTTTAAATATTTGTCTTTTTTCAATAACTCTACGTTTTTATTTGTTTGTGTGTAAAACTCAGGATAATGCTGGCGCAAAATGATGCGCCCTTTATATAAACTGCGATAAGGCGGTTTTTGGATATGAGCTACTTCGTGCGCTAATGTGCGAATAATACTGGCATAAGATTTTGGCTTGGCTTTGGCCGGCGTGTAAACATCAATTACTATTTTTTGCTTGGCAAAATTAATATATCCGGCCGTATAGGAACGCGCATTTTTTAAAAACCGGCGATTCATTGGTAAAATAGTGTAATGTTTTATATTTAAAACATTTTGAATATGGGAAAAGATTTTTAAACAGGTTTCAATGTGTTCGTCCATAATAGTTTTAACTGATTTAAGAAAAGCTTATTATTTTTGTATTATTATTGTATACTAACATAAATTATATTAATTACCATATTTATGGAAATACCATTAGACAAACGTGAAAAAGTAAACGATTATATTAGAAACAATTTTGCCAAAGTTCCAGACATGGTTTTGCGTTATCAGGCTCTGGCCAGAGCATTGCCGATTCCGCCTCATCATATATCAAGTGAAATGGGAAAGCTTTTAAGCATTTTAGTGCATAGTATCAAGGCGAAGAATATTTTAGAGGTTGGCACCATGTGGGGATATTCGTCTTGGTGGATGGCTCAAGGGCTAGAAAAAGATGGCCACATTATTACTTATGAAAAAGAACTCAAACATTATAATTTGGCTAAAAGGTTTTTTCAAGCCATGAAGCTAGGTAATATAGAATTAATTTATGGTGATGCATTATTATCGGTAAATGAACACAAAGATAATTATTTCGACTTAATATTTTTAGATGCGGATAAGAAAGAATATCCAGCTCTGTATCCGCTGATAAAAAATAAATTAAAATCTGGTGGCCTGTTAGTAGTAGACAATGTTATATTTTCATCAGCCTGGAAAGATAAAACTGTGGTTGATACAACTGATAATGAAAGTATTTTAGCTACTCAAGCTTTTAATAAATTAATTATTCGTGATAAAGAATTTGATGCCGTGCCGGTTGCTATAAATTCAGGTTTAATTTTGGCCGTAAAAATAAAATTGCCGAGCTGAAGCAAAGAGTTGTCTAATTAAAGAAAAATGTTTATAATAAAAATAGTTAATCATTAACATAAGCTTTTTATGAAAAGCAAAACAAAAATCATTTGTTTGGTAGCTTCAATTTTTTTGTTTTCACTAAGCACGGCCGCGCCAGCACTGGCCACCTCTCTTTATGGTGCGCTGTATGAAGTTGGCAATTTAGTGTCGGCTGATGGCTTAAACAAAGAAATTGTTTTAGCCTATTACCCTTCGGCTGATGGGTTTATAGCACTCACTGCCAACGACACTGGTTTAGAATGGTGGACTTCAGATTCTTTAGGCATGAATTGGGTTGTGTCTGATTCTAATCCTCTAGCTGAATATGGCTGCACCATGGCCGGCCGGCATACAGTAATTACCTATAATGATGAAGTTTACTTTGCCGCAACTTGCGGGCAAGATGCAAACATTTTTAAATTAACAGGTTTAGAATCAGCTGAACTGGTTCATACTAATAGCTTGTGTGAAGAAAGCGAATTTACTTTAGGCTATCCCACAGCATCATTGCTAAATGGAAATTTATACATGTTTTTTAATGGTGGATATACTGTTTTCGACGGTTCAACCTGGGAGGAAGTAACTGATGCTGAAGGACAAGTCGACGGTGTACCACTTGAAGTTTCTTCTGAACAAGACGGATTTGTTTATGAAGCTCAAACAACTGGCCAAGTACAAATTTTTGATGGTACTACTTTAGACACTATAGGTGAAAATTATTTGGAAGAGCTTACTATAAGTCCTGATGCAAATTTGCCGGCCATTGAAGCTTTTAATGATAAAGTTTATGTTGGTAATGCAGATTTTGCCAACGGCGCCTCAATCTTTCGTTACGACGGCAGCACTTGGGATGAGTATTATCAGCTCGGTAGTGAAGATTCAATCGTAAATAAAATGCAGTTGTCTGATGAAATTGATGGTTCCAATTATTTGGTTTTTTATACTGCTAATTCTACTTTAGGCACAACTATTTATGCAATTAATGAACAAGAAGATGTGATTCAATTAATTAATTCTGGTTTGGGCGGTAATGATCCGGAAAACAATTCTGAAGTGGTAAGTATTGTTAATCGCACAGTTAGTGATAATGGCACTGAAAAAGACATTATGCTTTTTGGTACCAAGAACATGATAGATAATGGAAAAGTATTTGTGTTAGACCTAGGTACTGATTTAGCCATTAATGCTTCCAGAGGTAATGTAATTTCAGCGCCTAATACCATGGCCGTTAAAAAAGCCACTACTAAAAAAGGTAAAGTATTTAAATACAAGATTAGAAAAAGCTTGGTTAAAAAGGGTGAGGTTTATAGCCTTTGGATTAATGGCAAGCAAGTTGCTAAAAAGAAAGCCAGTAAGAAAAAAGCCGTTACTCTAACTTATAAAAAAGTTAAATACAAAAAAGTCGGGGAATCTTTCAATGTTAAAATTGGTGTGAAACATATTTATGGAACCGGTGATAATAGAACATTAGCACGCAATGTAATTTTAGGTAAAAGAATAAAAGTGACAGTCAGAAAATAAAATATAAACTCGTCAGGAGACTTGTTCTCTTTGTCAAAATAACACCCGGCAAGCGCTGGGTGTTTTAGTTTAATGCAACAAGAAAGTTATGTTCGCTATAGCCAAGAAATATTAATTTTTCTAAAATTTCATTTCTTTCCATAACGCGTTTATTGAAAGAGCCGTGGACATTGTCTATTTGAATGCTTTTTCCATTGCGTCCAATCAAAGTCGGATGCTTGCCTCTTTCCATTGTTAATTGCATGCCGGGTAATTTTAAGAAAATGCTTCTGACTTTTAAATTGCACATATTTTTCGGAATTTCATTATAACGCCAGCGTTTATGCCGTTTTTTTCGTTTTGATTTTTTTTCACCTTGCCCTGCATCAGCATGCGGCTCAGGCAGTAGACCAGCAGTAATGGCAGGTACTTGCTCAGATCCTGATGGCTCTGATGCATGTTCAGTTGGAGTTTCTGAAGACCGTTCTTCATCATCCGCATCGTCTTCATCTGAAGATTCTCGAACTTGTAAAAGTTCCAACAATTTTTGGCGGTCTTCTTGATCATAAGCGATAGCTGTGCAATGATAATTTATCATGGCGCGTAATACGGCTTGCTGAATAACTGCATAGCTTTCTTTCCGCCCGGCGAATTTAAAAGCCGCATCGATGGGCATGATGAAAGTATGATTAACTGTGATAGCACCGGGGTTAACGCGTGATATTTCACCGGCTACAATGTCGAGATTTAAATGATCAGAATGAATGTCGAATCCGCATAACGCCATGTTATGCAAATCAGGTGGAGCGTGCAAAACTACATAAATTGGTTTTCCGTCTATTGTAATTCCGGGTATTTCATATTTACCCTGTGGTTCATTGCTGGTCTCCAAATATTCATTACTGAAAAAACTATGGAAAGCATCAATATCAATGCTTGGTTCATTTGTGACAGGTGTAATATCTCGGCCTTGAGCATCAAATTTTTTCAATTTTTCATGCATTAATGCAAATTTATACCAAGTGAAATTTTTTAGTAGTTTTTCATCTTCTACATTTCCCGCCTCCGCTCGAGCATTTAACTCCTTTTCCATTTCCAGTATTCTGGGTACGCTGTGATCCTCGGATAAAATGCCGGTTAATTCGGCTTGGTGTGCAAAAAATTCAATTTCCTGGTAAAGCATCAATAACAGAAAACGGCGCTCTTTAAGAATGCTTTTTTTAACTTTATCATGATCGGCAACCATGCGTTTTTGCATGGTTTGCGTACGCGCAAATTGTTTTTTTGTGGTCATTCCTTGTATGCTTCTTTCATCCATGGTATTCATATCGGCGATGCGGCTTTCTGTCCATATTTGATTTTCGGTTCGCGCCAGTTCTTTAGCGGCTCGCATAATTAAGGTTAAAAAATCCGAATCAAAAAACCCTACAGCCTTTATAGTTTCATAAAAATCTTGTTTGGTAACGCTGGGGTCGTTATTAAATGCGGCATAAGCAAACTCTTCCAGACAGTCGGTGCGCTGGGCAATGGTTAATATATCTCTAATAAATTTTTCAGAAAAATGAGTGCACTCAAACCAGGGTCGGCGCTCTTTTTCAAAGCGTGATGCCGGCTTGCCCGGTTCTTTAGTTTTTCCTTTATCGCGTTCTCGACTATTTTTACCCATATATATTTAATTCTTAACCATTATAGCAGAAAAGCGTAAAAGGGATAAGAGGTTATTATCTCGATAATTTCGATGATCCAAAGAAATTTTTTATATATATAATAGTTAACGCAATAATACCAACAGCTAAAAGATACTCGGTTATGAAAAATAAATAATTAGCATAATCATTAGTGGCAAAGTTTCGATGAAAACTGTTTTTTTGCTCGGGTTTTAATAAAGCGATAGGATCACCATTAACAATTATCATGTTATTCGAAAAAATTGATTTTGCTTGTTCAATGGCTACTAGTTTACTATTATCATAATATTCATAAGTTAATTTTCTAAAAGGGTGCAAATAATCGGGTTGAATAATATTAATATTAAATCCATCCTCAACTAAAATTGGCGTTTCAGCCGAGCTTTGTAAAGGAAAAAAATCAGTTGTTGCCTGATTTAAATATATATAATTATTTAATAAAATCAATATTATAATTAACAAAACTGTAATTTCTAGTATAAATTTTTTTAATATCTTTAACATATTGATTAGAGCTTAAGCTCTGTAATTATTGGTCGACTGTTTTTATGTCCGTAAAAAAGAAGAACTCCGTTATCAAATAAAGTCGGCACTAATTTTTGTTGGGCACAGCAATTTTCGGTATAAATATTATCATAAGCATTGCTATGTAATAGGCCTTTATAAAAAATATAATCACTTTCTTTTTGTTGGGCTATAAAACCTAATTTGCCGTTATAGATAAAAATAAATTTTGCATTGATTACATTAAATTTTTGGTTAATGAATTGGCCGTCGTAATAAATATTGCTGGAATAGTTTCCCGAAGTGGTAGTTTCAGCGTCATTTTTTTCTTGGTCGCATTCAAAAAATTTAACAGCCAGCTTATTATTCATGCTAAATAATTCCGGTGTGCCAGAAGCTTGGTCTTGTGGCCAGCACATACGTTTTTCAAATAATAAAGTGTCGCCATCATAAACTTGGTAAATATCATCTTTCAGATTTTTTTTCTTTAAAAAATATTGTTTTTCATCAACTGTAAAAATTTCCACTCCAGAGCTGGTAAATGCATGCTGTCCTTGATTGAACATGGCAATGGGCTCGGCTTGGTAGCTTAAAGATTTTTCATCTTGAGCAATGTCTTTTAGTAATTGTTCGGCACTATTTTCTTGAATCGGTTGGGGGATAAAACTGTATCCATCTTCAGAATCGGCTGTAATTTCTGTTATTGGTATAGTACTATATGGCTGGTTATCATTAGTGCGATTATAAAAATTAATAATTAAATAAAATCCGATTATTTCCGCAATAATAATAACGACAGCGATTGTAAAAAATAAAATTAATTTTTTTTTCATATAATTCGAAGATCTTAAGTAGTTAAATATTTATTTACGCTTTTATAATAAAACCAATAGAAATAACTGCCGGCTGTAAATCCGAATATTAATGTAGAAAATAATATCCAGGCCACATTTAATAATATATACTCCGGATAATCTAACATATAAAAAAGATAGTCGGCACCATCTAAATTTAGAGACGGGCTTAAAGCTAATCCTAGTTGTAGTAAACTAAACGCTAGATATCCCAAAGAAATACTTATAGCCGTAATCGAGAAATATAAGCTTAATTTTTTTGGCGATACGATTAGACGGCTTAAATATTGACTGGCAACTTTGGCTAAACTTAAAGAAAACAAAATTGCTAGGATTAAGGCAAAGAAACAAATGAGTCTGTCGTTCGTTCCCGGGCCGATCAGAAGACCACCGCTATGGAAATCGCTTATTTGTTTATTTACGCAAATGAACCAAAAAAATATTGAACGTACAATAAACAGAATTATTAATAAGCCACCAATAATAACTGGTACTGAATTCCAGAAATTAGCATAAACTTTATTAAATCTAACGGCTACTAAATGTGCCAGGCCAAATTCATTAATCGCTGTTGAAAGTGCTTCATTTTCATTTTTGCCGTTTAACATTAATCTTTTTTGTTCATCATTAAGATGATCTTTTATTTCTGAAATAACTTTCTGTTTTTGTTCAGGAGCGATGGATAGTAATTTATTTATGTTATTTAGATAGTCTTTTAATTTCATATTTATATAATTTCGTTGATAATTTTCGCAAAGCTTAACCACTGTTTTTTTTCTTTGGCTAGTTCTTTAAGCCCTTTATTTGTAATGGCATAGTTTTTTCTTTTTGGACCGGATTTGGAAGAAGCCCATTTAGCGGTTAAAAGTTTTTCCTTTTCCATTTGATGCAAGAGCGGGTACAGCATGCCCGGAGAAAATTTAAATTGGTTTCCGGATTCGTGTTTGATCCATTGAAAAATGTCGTATCCATGTTTTGGTTTTTCAGCTAAGGCCGATAAAACCAACATTTTTGTGTGCCCTTTAATTAATTCTGTTTTATTCATGAGCGCAGTATATCACGGGGCGATATACTGTCAAGTGGAAAACTAAAACCATTTAATTGCAATAAGTTTTTCAAGAAATCAAAAAAAACCATGGAGTATTAGTCCGCGGTTTTTTTAAATTGTAGTCGTTTTTAACGAGATTTAAAACTAGTGCCTTTATTTCCACGATAGCCACCCGGACTGCGTCTTACTCTGCCACCGCCACCACTTCGGCGCGCACCACCACTACGTCCGCGTGATGATTGACCACGATATCCTCCTTGACGAGAGCCGGAGCGGTAATTTGTTTTAGTGTAAGAATCGATAAGAATAGCTGTGGGAACAGTTTCTAAATGAGTTTGTTTGATTTCAGTGTTAATAAGTTTTTGGATTTGGCGTAAGTCTTGTTTTTGATTTGATAATACAAACGACACGGCTCTACCAGCAGTGCCGGCTCTACCGGTTCGTCCAATTCGATGAACATAATCTTCCGGGTTTTCGGGCAAGTCGTAATTAATTACTAATCTTAAATGCGCAATATCAATTCCGCGGGCTGCCACATCTGTTGCCACTAAAATTCGAGATCGTTTCGACTGAATAGCTTCTACAGCTTTTTTACGCTGTGCTAAAGAACGGTTGCTGTGTAATTCTTCAGCGCGGTGATTTTGTTTGCGTAGCCACTCGGTAAGTTTTTTGGCTTGGAATTTGGTGCGAGTAAAAACTAACACGGCTTCTTTGGTTTGATTTAACAATTCCAAAAGAGCAGTGGATTTATGTTCATTGTCTAAAATAATAATTTCTTGTCTTACTTCACTGGCGGCTGTGCCCGGAGTAGCGATTTCAATTCTAATAGGTTCGCGCATATGCGCCATAATTAATCTAGCGATGCTGTCTGGCATGGTAGCTGAAAATAATAAAGTTTGCCTTTGTTCTTTAGGAGGCATGCTTTTTAAGATTTCTTTAATTTGTGGAGCAAAGCCCATGTCGAACATTCTATCGGCTTCATCTAACACTAAAAAAGTAGTTGAATCCAAGCGAATCGTTTTTTGACCCAAGTGGTCGATTAATCGGCCTGGAGTAGCCACGATTACTTGCGGGTTGCGTCGCAACTCTTCATGCTGGCGTTTCATGCTGGCGCCACCAATAATTACGGTTGAATAAATTCTTTGTGATCGTTTAAACCAATCACAAACTTCCTGAATTTGTAATGCCAGTTCGCGGGTCGGGGCCACAATCAACGCGCGCTTATTACGATTCTTGTTTAAATACTGAATCATGGCCAATACATAAACCAATGTTTTACCCGTACCGGTCTGGGCAATGCCGATGCAGTCGTCGCCGTTTAAAGCCGGGAGCAGAGCCTGCGCCTGAATGGGCGTAGGTTGAAAGATTTTTTTACTGGATAAAATATCCAGTAGTGGAGCTGGTACCCCAAGTTGTTTAAATGTAACGTTTGTTTTTTCCATACAAAAAAATATAGTATTACTCGATGCTCGAGGAATACGTTACAATCTATTGCAAGATGTGGGTAGACCTAGAGTCTCAAGAGCCTAAGAATTAATTAAATGTTTTTTAGGCTGTTATTAAATCTGTGCTAGTATATATCGCTGTTTGTTTTCTGTCAAGGCATTAGTCATTTATTTGGAAAAAGCGAAACAATAAAAAATAATTTAAAAATACCCGGAATAGACCGGGTATTTTGTTTATTGATATAAAGTTGTGCCCATTACCTCATTAATTCGTTCCACCTGAGAAAATAAAAAAAATTTACGATCAGCAAAAATACGGCGTTGGGAATTTAATGGCCGCGTTATTCGGAGCGGTCACGCCGTTTTGTTCTTGCTCCTCTATTCCAATTTTCATCGGTTTCTTGCAAGCCAAGATTCCGATCGGCATTGCTTTCTCATTTATCATTACTTTGTCACTTGTAAATGAAGTAATGCTAATTATGATGGCCGGTATGTTTGGTTGGAAGATAGCTGTTTTATATGCACTGGCCGGAATTATAATTGGCACACTTTCCGGAATTGTAATTGATAAATTAAAGCTGGGTAAAGAAATTATTTTGGAAGCTCAAAATAAAAGTGGAAAAGTTTTAGACTTATCGTATATGCCTAAGGAATTTAGAGGCAAGATAAAATACGCTCTCTCACAAACAAAAGCTATTTTAAAAAGATTGTGATGGATTGTTTTAATTGGAGTGGCCATGGGCGCTGTAATTCACGGCTATGTACCCTAAGAATTTTTTACTAATTATTTACATATTGATTCTATTTTCGCTGTTCCGATTGCTGTTATAGTCGGCATCCCACTTAATGCCGGTTGTTCAGCCATGGTGCCAGTAGCTTTTGCTTTTTTAATGTCGGTTGCCAGCTTATCGGCTCCGAAGGCCTTAATGCTTAAAAAGTAATGTCGTTTAAATTATTAGCCTTATTCTATTTAATAGTCGCTATTGGAATAATGATAGTAGGATATTTGTTTAATTTTTTTGCTTCGCCAATACACTCGGGACTTTATATATTTGATTTTATGGT
Organism: Patescibacteria group bacterium; assembly: GCA_043798935.1. Lineage (GTDB taxonomy): Bacteria > Patescibacteriota > Patescibacteriia > UBA9570 > JAHJKD01 > JAZDOC01. The sequence goes on along the minus strand of JAZDOC010000001.1, from coordinate 21,895 downwards.
GTTAATTTAATATAATAGCAGTATAATTATTATTACTACTATTTATGGCACAAGCAAAAGAAGTTCAATTTCGCATAGACAGGGTACAAGGATCAGGTAATGGAGTAAAAGCACCGCGACAAGTGCACGAAGTTCTAGATTATAAGTTTTATTATAGGCCCCAAAATACTATTATTGAACCGGCTGATCCGTTAGTGACAAATGAAGATCGATATGATCCGGAGGCAGAAATTCCAATTCCCATGTCAGAATATATTGGCCCGGATGATGTCGAAAAAGACCTCTATAAAGAACTAATTAATGGCGAATATCATGTGGGTGGGATTATTGAAACTTTTGGGATCGAGTGGGATCGAGAAAAATGCGCTCGAGATGTTTGGCAAAATTTTTATGATGCCAGCAACTACGATTTAACCGGCGTTGACGCCGACGTGCAGGAAACAGACGGAGAATACACAATTACTATTTCCGGTGATGCCATTTATGATTTTAGAAAACTTTTACACATTGGTGGAACCGGAAAAGAAGATGATAATAAAGCAGCCGGCGGATTCGGCGAAGGCAGTGCAATTGCTTCATTTGTAATGCTTAGAGATTTTAATGTAGATGCAGTGGAGTTTGAATCAGTGGGATGGAATTTAAAATTTGATTTAAAAAAAGTTCGAGCCGGCGTCACCACTGAACAACAGCGCGGTTTATTTGCGACTTTAAAAGATAAAAATGATCGTCAACAGGGAAACAGAGTTACTATTAGAACTTCGGATAAAAAATTAGTTGACGCTCTGGTTGGCGCCAAAGATCTTTTTTATCATGAAGATAATCCCGATTTTAAAGATCCAACCTTTGAAAGCGCTTTTGGCGGATTTAAATTAATTGATCAGACTGATGAACACAAAAGACCGCGAGGTTGCTTATATGAAGCCGGCCAACGGCGTCATTATGATAAAGATGATAAGTGGGATAATTTAGGATATATGCATTTTTGGACGCATCGAAAATGTTTAAAACGCGATCGTGATCGAGGGATGGTTACTTACAGCGAAGTTTTTGAAAGAATGATTGATCCTTTTATTGAATCGCTCAGTTTAGCGAAATGTGAAGAGTTATTATGGAAAACCGAGCCGGTTTGGGATAAAGGATCATTAGCAGATCCAGTTTATCGTTTACATACGAAAATGGTTGAGAGACTGAAAAAGGCAGGAAAGAAATATTCCTTTTCGGAAAATACTTTAGCTGATGATATAATATTTAATTTTTCTATCGCAGGGCTTTTACGCGATCAGGGTTTTAGAATGTGCCATTCTGATATGAAAGGTATCGGCATGAAATCGGCAATGGAAAAATTTGTCGAAATGCAGTCGCATTTTCGAGTTGAAGCAAACCCGGAACAACAAAGAAAAATCAACTTATTGCACCAAGCGGCAAAACTCCTGGGTCGTGATACTAGGGAAGTTTGGCTGTATAGTCAAGAAAACGAAAAGAGTATTTTTCGGGGATGGGCTGGCAGTAAAGATTTTTTATGGATGGCTGATAACGGTTTAAACGCTCCTTTTTTTGATACTCTAGCAACTTTTTTTCATGAACAGGATCATGATCATGGCACCGATCAGTCGGCTGAATTTAGTTATGCGCTAACAGACACTTTAGCCCAGCTGGGAAATAAAGTTTTAGAAAACCACGAAGCTTTTCAGAGAATTAAAGATGAATGGGAAGGGACTGCATAATTTTTATTAAGTATTATTCATGATCAATAATTTCAAAGCCATAACCAGACATCTAATCATCTATCCGTTAATTATTATTTTCTTAGGTTTTAATGCTTCGTTTTTCATTCATGTTGATTCGAATTTTTTGTGGATTGTATATATTATAGCAATTATAATTCTTGCCTATCTGCCGTTAATAATTTACACCGTTAAGAAAGATCGTAAAAGAATAGCCGAAGACAATGAGGCAAAAAATATTTATGCTCATTTAATTGGTAAAAAAATAAAAATAGAGCAGGCAGTTGTCTATAATGATATTTTCATTTTTCATGCCGACGGCGTCGAATGGCATTGTGCATCAGACGGTTCGCGCGAACCGATGAATAATCGCTACCGTATAGCAGAAATATTAGGAAAAGGCCGAGTTAAGCTAGAATTGATTCAATAAAAATTAATTCGAATATTAAAAATATCTAGTTTATGCTAGATATTTTTAATACAAACATCATTTGATTATTTTTAAGAAAACAGGCTGTTTATAATTTTTCCAACATAATGTGTACAAACTATTACGAGCACGGCAATAGATAAATGCTCCATAACCACATTTATGGCTTTAGCATATTTTTGTTGTCTGGCCATGTAATAGCTGAAACCTACTATTAAGGATAATCCCCAAACAACGCTAACTATAATTGCAATATTAAGAGGGAATAAAACAACCGGCAAAATAAAGGTTAAAGCGAATACAAATTTTGATAAAAAAGTAGAAATGGTTGATTCCCAAATTTCTTTAGTGGAATGCTGATTCTCGGATTCTTCGGAAATATGAACGCCCAGGGCGTCGCTTAGCGCATCGGCAATGGCAATAATTAATATACCGCCGATAACTACTGATTTAGAATGCGTGCTGGAATTCAAGCCGACTATCATTCCCAGCGTGGTAATAATTCCCGAGGCTAATCCAAATCCCAATCCTTTAATAATGGAAATTTTCATTTATGTATAAGTTATTAATATTGTTCAATAAAATTCATGGGTAAATTATATCAAAAAACACCAGGAATATCCAGGCGTTTAATGAAGCGTGTTGCCTAACAACACTGTTATAAGTAGTAGTTATTTTAGAGCTTGCTCTATTTCCTGTTTAAACTGATCTTTCATGCGATAGCCGATGAAATCTTGGATCATTTTACCGTCTTTGAATAGCTTCATATTGGGGATGCTGGCGATCTGATATTGCATAGCGATCTCCATGTTTTCTTCAGTATTGATTTTAGCGATTTTAACTTTGCCAGCTAAATCGTCTGACAACTCATCTAGGATTGGCGCCATCATTTGGCATGGCCCGCACCAGGGCGCATAAAAATCTACTAAAATCGGCAGATCAGATTTTAAAAACTTCGGCTGCAAAGTTTTGAGAATTTAGTTCTAATGCTTTTAACATATTTTTTTTACTTTATTGGCTCTTCGATACATTTTTGTCTATGGGCAAAAACACTTAGAGTCTTAATAACAATTGTAAGTGATCTCGAGTGGGCCGAAGGCGGTATCGAGAGATAATATTGAAAATTACTTTATTAGTTCTTTTAAAATTTGAAAATATTAAGCGGGGCCATCTTAGCTTCTGCTTTGATTTCTCCCCAGTCTTTTGCTGGAGAAAGAGAACAAGTAGAGAAAGTGGTAAATCCTTTTTCGGAAGAACAAATATTAGGGCTAGGAAGCAGAGAGATAGAAACGAGGCAGGTTTCAGACATATCATCAGATCGAATTGCTTTAGCTAGAGAAACCATGCAAAGACTTTCTCCCTCTGTTTTAGAAGAGATTCTTTCTAAGGTAACTGGAGTGGCGGTGCAAGAAATTCATGAAGCGGGGCAGTTGCAAAAAGTTGTATTAGTTAGCCCAGAAAGTGTTGAACAAGATTTAAATTTACCAGAAAATATTGAGGAAGAAATTAAGCAAATTCCAGCGGTACATATTCCAGACATAGATACAATGATAATAAATGTTGGTCAAATTTCGTCAATGACTGAAGGAAGTGACATTAATTATGTTAACAATGTTTTAATGTCATCTGTTCATGAATGGGTTCATTCGTTGGAATCAATGCAAGGAGTTTCTGAGCAGGGTAGAATTGATATTATTTTAAAAGAAGGGCTCACTGAGGCCTTGGCAGATAGGATGTATGATTCTTTAGGAGTTGATCGCGATAGTTTTTCAATTTATTCAGAAACAACTCAGCCTTTTGCAGAGTTTTTGTTAGCTTGTGAACAGGGTCCACAAATATCAAGAGCTTTTGTTTCGGGCGAGAAAAATAAAATACCAGACCTTATTAACGAAGAATTTGGAAGAGAGGCTTGGGAGAGAATAATGGCTGTGGACTTAGGATTTCCGCAAAATGATGCAGCTGTACCGTTCGTTCCTTTATTATTACTAACTAACCATGATATAGATCGCGCCATCGAAATATTAAATAGAATTCCTGAATTTGGAAGTCATCATAGAATCTTCCCAATTATTAATGAGGGCCGAGTTACTGGTTTGTTAATTCAACAAAATTTAAAAATCTTCTACTGAAAAAAATTCTCAACTAGCTACCAGAAATGGTTTGGTTGTTTGGGAGAAAGATGAAAATAAATTTTTATTTGCCGTGTCTGTACAAGAAAAAGGGGAATCAATGAATGAGTTTGTTGATATTGGTGATGGTTGGCAATATAGACATTCGGAACCATATCATTTTTCACAAAGTCAAACACCTGAAGATCTAGGAAATTTTTTCAGAACATTCTTCAGTTATTAAATAAAAATATACTATCAAAAAACACCTGACTAAACCAGGTGTTTTTAAATTTGGGTGGTAGACCGGGCTTGAACCGGCGACCGCTCGAACCACAATCGAGTGCTCTGCCAACTGAGCTACTACCACCATATTATTTACATTTCACGTTATAATGATGCACAAGGTAATGACAATTACAGCAAAGCCAAACGAGATTGTTTAAATTATTATTTCTTCTGTTGCTATCAAGATGATGCATCATTAAAACTCTTTTGTCTTTTAAATCACAGATAGCGCAAATTTGTTTTTTGTCTCCCTGCAACATAAATTTTCGGTAGGCTTGATATTTCCCCCCTTGCCAATTAGGATGATTGTCTCCAGAATAAAATTTATTCCTCCATTTGGTTTGGCATGATTTACTACAGAAAAAATTTCCACTTTTTGAGTTTTTTAATGCTTTTGGAGTTTTCCAAGTTTTTTTATTGCAAAGATAACAAAAAACGTATTTTCCTTTTGTTTGCCCTTTATACTGACAAGAGCGGGAACAATATTTACCATAACCCATTTTTTGATGGCACGGCTTTACATAAAATTCTGTTTGGCAAATTTTACATTTTACTTGTGGCATATCATTATTATATGCCCGTTTTATTATTATGTCAAAGTACTGGTTTGTGGTTGAGGCCTGTGGTCTAACCTCTTGTAGCTGGGGAGAGAATCGAACTCTCGACCTCGGGCTTATGAGTCCCGCGCTCTAACCAACTGAGCTACCCAGCCATGGTGTCCTCGTGAAGAATCGAACTTCAATCCAGAGCTTAGAAGGCTCTTGTTCTATCCGTTGAACTACGAGGACTTGTAATTATTACGAATGGAACTAAAAAAATCTAAAATGATTATTAGCCCACCAAACAATAGATAATTATATAAAGAACATGAAATATTCTAACAATATATATTCAAATAGTCAATGTTAGCCGAAAAGCACGAAAAATTAGTTAATTTTGTATAATGATATAGTCGCTCCATTAGTGATGTTTTCAATATCACTAATTTTATTCTGCCATAACCATTCATAAAACTTTGTATCTTTTTTATTATTTAAAACCCCGTCGTAAGCTTTATAAGTTACCAGCAGCTCGCTATTATCATTTAATTCATTAAAAAAATCTATGATATTTTTGAATTTTTTAGGTCTTTGTTTCGCTGCTCCCAGCCGGCTATTTTTAACAATCACATACTGAAAACCATTGGCTTTTAAGTCATCTGTAGTTTGATTATAAATTTCTAAATTTTGTGTTGTAATTTTGTAATCTTTGCTAAGTTTGAATTTATAATTATCTGCCATAATTTTCGAGCCGGATTCTAAATTTTCTTCAATGTAGATTCTCATCTTTTCATTAGTCGAGGGATTATCAATGGCATTGCCGTTAGCCCAGCTTAGAAATAATTGTGGAAAGATTGCTATTATAGTGATAACAATAAAAATAAATAGAACAATTTTTTTGTATTTTATTTTTTTGATGATTAGATGGTAAGAAGAATTAATAGACCAGGCCGCGAACAATGATATAAAAGGAACTATTGGCACAGCCCAACGGCTCCAATGCAAAGGTAATGAAGACAAGCTAATAACAATTACGGTAAGAAAAATTAATAAACTTAAAAGTTGATTATTCTTTTTCCATGGCCACGATATTAATGTACCAAGCATTCCTAAACCAGCTACAAAAGAAATAATCATTCCATTCCAGGGCTGTTGGGACCTTATATAATAATATAAATTTTGCCAGAATATACTTTGTCCATTGGTCCAGGTAGCCGTAATTCGATCACCCTTGGCTTCAAATAGCAATGCTTTAATTACCAGATTTAGATCAGTAAAAAAATATGGATTAAATATTGTATGTACCAGAAAACAGCTGATAATAAAAAATAAAATTGGCCAACAAAAAATTTGATAAATTTCTTTGGCAATTATTTTTATCGACCATTGGCGGCTGGCGCAAAAACGATAAATGAAAATTAATGCTATGGGAACAATCCCTAAAGCACTGGTATATTTTGTCGCCATTAAAAAACCAAAAACAGCACCAGCTATGGCATATAAAGCAAATTCATTTTTCCTTAATTCATTATTTAACGGTAATTTGAATAATAAAAGCGAAAGATAAATTAAAATTAAAAAACCGGCAGTCATGGGCACATCCGGAGTGGCATAGCGTGATTGCAAAACATGCAAACAGCTGACAGTTAAAAATAATGCGGCTAATAAACCGGTGTTAGCATTGTGAATTGTTTTACCAATTAAAAAAATAAAAAAGATAGAAATCAGTGCTAAAAAAATAGAAACACTTCGGGCTATGGTATAAAAGATTTTTTCATTAGCTTTAAATTGCTCGGGAATATTCGTTTCGGTTCCATGCTTTAAATTATGAACAGTTCCATAAGTTTTAAATAATAGCGCATCAACGCGCATTAATGATTGCGCTGGCCAGTTATACCAGGATATGTGCCATTTGCCATCAGCGATAGTTACAGCCCGTTTAACAATATTTGGCTCATCAACATGGTATATCTCAGAAATATTATATATTCTCAGCCCAAAACCAAGCATTAGAATAGATGCTAATGTCAAGTAAACGAGCAGATTTTTATGCTTTTTGTATTCCATATAATAAAACTATCCTATCAAAACCGTTTGAACGAGTCAACAAGACATGTTATGATAATCGCATGTTTTTAAACATGCCAAAAAATGTAGAATTTGTGCTAAACCAGCTAAAAGCCGGTGGTTTTGAAGCATATATTGTGGGCGGATCAGTGCGTGATATTTTAATGGATAAAGAGCCAAAAGACTGGGATGTCACTACTAATGCCACGCCCCAAGAAATCCAAAAAGCATTCATTAACTCTTTTTATAATAATGTGTTTGGAACAGTCGGGGTTGTAGTAGAGGGCGATACGGTTGAGGTTACAACTTATCGAAGTGAAACCAGCTATTCAGATAAACGGCATCCGGATAAAATTACTTTCAGTAAAACACTTGATGAAGATTTGCGGCGGCGAGATTTTACTGTTAACGCCATGGCTTATGACGGCAATAGCATTATAGATAATTATTCCGGAAAAAAGGATTTAGAAAAAAAAATAATTCGCGCCGTGGGCGATCCGAATGAAAGGTTTAACGAAGATGCTTTACGCATGTTGCGTGCCATTCGTTTTTCAGCGCAACTGGATTTTTATATTGAAGAACAAACTTGGCGAGCCATTATTAAACTGAAAAAAAATATCATTCATGTTTCCGGAGAAAGAATCAGAGATGAACTAATAAAAATAATTGATAGCGATGATGCTCTCCGTGGCATGTGGCTTTTAAAAGAATCGGGTTTGCAAAAAATTATCTTACCAGAGCTGGAAAGCGGTGTCGGCGTTAAACAAAACAAGCATCATCCTTATACGGTTTATTTCCATAACTTACTTACCATGCAATATTGCCCAAGCGAAAATTATTTAGTTAAACTAGCCGCACTGTTCCACGATATTGCTAAACCCGAAACCAAACAGGGTGATGACATTAACGCTACTTTTTATAATCACGAGCACATGGGTGTTAAAACCACCCGGCAAATCATGAAGCGCTTAAAATTTTCAGCCGAGGAAATTTCTAAAGTTGTTCATTTAGTAAAGAATCATATGTTTTATTATAACATCGGGGAAATTACCGACGCCGGTGTCAGAAGATTAATTCGTCGGGTCGGCAACGACAACATTCAAGATTTACTTGATATTAGAATTGGTGATCGTTTAGGGTCTGGTTGTGCTAAAGCGAAACCATATAAACTTGAAGAGTTAGAAAGAAGAATTATTAAAGTTCAAAAAGACCCGATCGATACCAGAATGTTAAAAATAAACGGGCATATTTTATGTGAACAATATGGCATGGAGGAAGGCGCTAAAGTTGGCGTGATAATGCACTTGTTACTGGAAGAAGTTTTAGATGATCCTAATTTGAACACTGAAGAATATTTACATCAAAAAGCTCAAGAATTAATTAAAGAGCATGAAAAAATGAGCGAAGAACAAGCGCGTGCGGTCATGAAGAAAAATCGTGAATTTTTGCAAGATTACAATGACAAAAATAATTAATTATTTGAATTACAAAGATGATATTAACAGAACATAAAAAAAATAATTTCGGTTTTACGTTGGTTGAATTATTAATAGTCATAGCCATTATTGCCATACTCATGGCTGTTTCTTTGATATTTATAAATCCGGGTGAACGCTTGCGAACCGCGCGTGATAGCCAACGTGTTCAAGAAATTAATAATATTGTTCAAGCCTTAAAGCTTTATTATATCGATAACGGGGAATACCCTGGGCAATATACGGAAACATATACTGGAGAAATTGGTATTGGTTTACCCATTGATACATTACTCGCTCCTTATTTAGGTAGCGTCCCCAAAGATCCTCATCCTTCTGACCCGGGATGTGGTCGAACACGCTGGTGTCCTAGCCTTGGAAGTTATTATTATTTTTATGATGGCTTACATGCTTGCTGGTTGCAACATAAAAAATGTGTGACTCTTGAAGTTTATTCTTTTGAAACTCAAGATTACACTGACAATTTTAGTAATTTAGAAGATGTTTGTCCTGGTACTGGTTCCTGGGGTAGTGAAGGTGGTGTTACACCAGCCTATGTTTTTACATTTAATTGTTATGACGACTAATTATTTTTTATTGTGAAAGTTTTGAAAAATTTCTTTTAAGTGTTTATCAGTAATGTGTGTATATATTTGAGTGGTCGTAATAGAGCTGTGGCCGAGCATGGCTTGCACTGCCCGAATGTCAGCGCCATTGTTTAATAAATCAGTGGCAAAAGAATGACGCAACGTATGAGGCGTTATTTTTTTTGTAATTCCAGCTAGCTTGGCATATTTTTGTACGATACGTTCGACAGAGCGAGATGTTAATGGTTCGTCTTGTTTAGAACTGCGTCTGATTTGCGCTTTATCATGAGCTGTAAATAAAAATGGTGAGAGGTCGGTTCTTTTTTTTAAATATTGTTTTAGCCAGTATTTGGCTTGATTTGATAAAAACACCACTCTTATTTTAGAACCTTTACCGCGGACAGAAAATTCATCTTTTTCCAAATTAATGTCTTCAATTTTTAACTTAGCCATTTCCGAAACACGCATGCCGGTTGAAAATAATAATTCTAAAATCGCTTTATCACGGGCAATGATTAATTTATGATTGTGCTTTTCCGATTTTTTTTCCAAAATTAATGGGACAGCTAATATTTTTTCCAGTTCTTGCCCTTCTAAAAATTCAATTTGCCTTTCCGGTTGCTTGGCTAATTCTATTTTTTCCGGAGCTAAAGTTTTTACATCGCGCTTCGCCATGTATTTTAGAAAAGTTCGCAAAGCAATGGAATGATAATTCTGAGTATTTTTTTTCAAGTTTTCACCCGAATGTGTATTTTCGAGCCGATTCAAATATAACCTGTATTTTCTAACCATCTCGGCCGTGATTTGTTTGGGGTCAGTAATATTTGCCCATTTCAAAAAACGATTAACATAAAAATCATAATTTTTAATGGTGGCTTGAGAACGATTTTTTTCAATTTCCAGATATTCTAGAAAATCATTTAGTAATTGAGAAAGGGAATTATTAGACATGAATATATTTTACGACACTTAAAGTTATAACGCAATGCGTGCTTTGACAAATCACTGAAAATTTGTTAAAATTTAATTAAATTAATGACTTTTTATGCTGACTGTTATTGAACAAATCGAACATAAAATAGAAAACAGTAAATCTTTTTTTATAAAGTTTTTTTTAGCTTGTTATTTATTAATTCTCTACGGTATTCAAACAGTGGTTTTTTTATTTTGCTTATTATTTTTCCCGGCGCAAACCAGCTTTAAAGTCGCCAGTAGCGTTAATCACAAAGGTGTTTGGAACAAATCATATTATCATCATCGTCGCTTAAGGCATAATGCTCGTTTTGGTACTTTTTCCATTACCATGTTATTGGTTGTAGTGGTTGTTTTTATGCATTTTGTAAGTACAATATTAATTCCGACTAGCTATGTTGAAATCGCTTATGCCACTTCTTTGACCGTAGACGATGTTGGCGATTCCGACGATGCTATACCCGGAGACAGTATTTGCGATACTGGCACAGGTGTTTGTACTCTACGTGCGGCCATTACTGAAGCAAATTTTGATGCAGGTGCAGATACGATAGATTTTAATGTAATGAATGGCCAATTTAATATTGGATCAAGTTTAGTGATTACAAATCCCTTAACAATTGACGGCAGCGGAGGCAGTGATGCTTTTATTCAAGCTTCTGGTCTTGGTCCGGGTTCATCAGCTTTCACAGTTAATAGCGATAATGTCACTCTAGCTCATTTACAAATTCATAATGGTCCTATTGGAATTACGGTTCCTTTCGCACATAATAATATTACCCTAGATAATTTATATTTAAGTACCCAAAGCTTAACTGGCTTGAAATTTGTTCATGGTGGTGACGGTATTTACATTAATGATTGTGAAATTTCTGGTGGTAGCGGTGATGCCATTAACATTATTGATGGTGAAAATATTTTAATTAGTGGTGGTGAATTTCATAATAATACCGGCGATGGAATTGTTATCGGTTCCGGTAGCGATGTGTTGATTACTGGCTCTTATTTATATAATAATGATACCGACATCCGAGTTACTTCTTCCTCAGATGTTGAACTAAACGATGTTGATACTAGCGGAGCCGATAGCCAGTCTGTACTTATAGAAATCGTAGAAAACGTTTCGGTAATCAGTGGTGACATTTCAAATGGTAGCAGTGAAGGACTGGTGTTTTCGCATGTTACTGGTGATTCTTTCATAACCAACACTGAATTATATAATTTTTTAGATAATGGAATAACCATTGACTCTTCTAGTGGAGTTGAGGTAAGCGGCGTATCGACTGACTCGGGTAATTTAACCGGAATGGAAATTAAAAATTCTAGTGATATTACAGTTTCCAACAACGATTTTATTAATAACGACGACAGTGGAATTAAAGTTAATAATTCAAATAGTTGCGTATTTTCCGGAAACAACATAACCGGAAATGGCGATGCAGGATTATATGTATATAATGGAAGTCAGAATAATAATTTTACTGATAATGATATAAACGAGAATGCTACAGGTGTTAGTCTTAGTGGTGCCGGTAGTAAAAACAATAATTTTGATGATAATACCATAAATAATAATACGTTAAGAGCGGTGATTATTAGTGGGTCAGTAGATAATTCATTCACTAATAACACCATTATTCATAGCGGTAGCCAGTCTGGCATTATTCTTGATAACTCTGCGCAAGACAATGAATTTGTCGGCAATACTATTAATGGTGATATTACTAAAATTGCTTTTAAATTAGACGGTGCTGATACAAAATACAATAGAATTTCTCAAAATATAATTCACGTGCCATCAATAATTTTATTGAATGGAGCTAATGAATCATTGGTTTATCCGGAATTTGAAAAAATTGTTAGATCGGCTGACGATTTCTATTGTCAGGGAACAACAGGTGAAAGCAGTGGCGTAGTGGAAATTTTTGGGTCTAATGAAGATAATTTTTTAGATGAATATATTAACAGCGCTAATGTTTCTGGTTCGGCTTTTTCATTGTCACAACAAGTAAATTTAAATGCTTACGATAATCTTTCGTTTACGTTTACCGATGCCGATAACAACACTTCTTCGGCCACAACCAAAAGTATTACCGTCGATACGGTCGCACCAAATACAAATGCAAACTTATTAGATGGTTCATTTTATAACAGCGCTCAAACTTTAAGTTTAGAAACTAGCGATGTTGATAGTAATGGCGACCCGGGTGACCTAGCACCAGTTATTTATTATGCCGTAACTGATATTACTAATGGTGATGAAATTATTATTCCTCAAGCCCAAGAAGAATATATTTACGACAGTAGCGATATTGAATTAAATGATGATGGGCAATATGCAATTCGTTTTTTCGCGGTTGATTATGTAGAAAATAGAGAGAATCTGGTTGCAGTTAATATGACTATCGATACCATGGCTCCGGCTACCGTAGCTTCTCTGGCCGAGGGTGAATATAGTGAAATCCAGCAAATTGAGCTAACAGCTACAGACAATATCGATACTAATCCGGATATTTATTTTACTATTGACGGCACTACTCCAACTATGGCTTCAGAAAAATATTCTCAGCCAATTAATATTAATGAAACCACAACTTTAAAATATTTTGCAATCGATGGTGCTAATAATCAAGAAGCCGTAAATACGAAAGTTTATACCTTTAATACCGAAACGCCCGAACCCGACATTGAAGATAAAACCGGACCAGTTATTGATGATTTTATTATCAGCGATATTACCGCCGACAGCGCTGTAATTAGCTTCTCTACCGACGAAGGTGCTATTAATAGAATTACTTATGGCATAAATTCGGCCGATCTAAATTTAGCCACCAGCTGGACCAGCTTGTATTCTAAAAGCCATCTCGTAACTTTAGATGAGCTTGTAAATGGTCAAAAATATTATTTGCAAATTTATCTTAAAGATATTAATGGCAACCAGACAATTACCAGTATTAAAGATTTCACTACTGTTTCATTAGAATCTTTAAATAATTTTAGTATAAACAGCGAAAGTGTTACACCAACCGTAAAAAGCGTTACTATTTCCGACAAAACTCCGCAATTTAAATTCAGCGGTTTTGCCGATAGTTTTGCCAATCAAAAAGTTGAAATTAACATTAAACAAGCCGAGCAAACAATTCTAACCCTGAAAGCTAAAATTAAAAAAACCGGTCGGGCCAAAGTAACCGTTCCAGATGCTGACGCTTTGGATGTTGGCAATTATAAAATTTATACCGGTATTACTAATTTGATTACCCCGACTTTTAAAGTAAATTTAAAAATAACCGATCCCAAGCCAAATTTAGATTATATTCCTCAAATTACTACGGCTACAACCCTAAATGTTTTATCCAGTGCCGAACAGGTTAACTTATCCATTAATTATTTAAATGATGATGAAATAGCGCATACTATTAGTACTGATAATCAAAACGGAGTGTTTAGCATAAGCTTGCCTTTCTGGCCGGCCAAGGGTGAATATGTTTTAAAAGCCCAAGCTAAAAGTAATAATATTGAATCTGAAATTTCCCAGAAAAATATTATTCTCGTTCCTGAAGAATACGCTTCGGTTTTAACAACCATTAATAGTGATGCTAATTATTATAAACGCCTAACTTACGATAACCCAATTTTGGTTGGCTTGGTAGCTAAAGAGCAAACAGTTTATATTAATGATGAACCTGTAGTCATGCAAGAGCCATGCGAAAATGTCTGCAGTTGGCATTATGCTTATTCAGCTGATTTAGGAATTAATACTGCTAAAATTGAATATAAAAATAGTGCCGGCAAAGTTATTACAGCCAGTAATTATTTATTTAAAAAAGATTTACGCGCCATTAAACCGCAAGTAGTTTCTCATGCTAATAATAGTGATTATACCAAAGCGCCATTACTTACAATCATTGGTCATAAAAATGATATTTTAACTATTTCGAAAGCCGGCAAAATTATAAAACAGGCACAGCTTAATAAAGAAACTGCCGACAGCAATATCGGTGCTTATGAATTTAATACTGCCCCATATTTAGATTATGGAAAAAATACTTTTACTTTTATAGCCAAAGAAAATTCAAAGTCCAGTGAAGTTTCCGTCTTCAATATTAACATGCGCCGGCCAGTCGCATCTGTCACTACTCCTAAAACCAGTGAACCGGTTAGTAATGATAATAATGAAGAAGAAATAGACAAATCAGAAAATAATAATACAGCTAATTCTAACACTAATACCAACACACCTACTCAGTCAGTTGAAGATGCAAATAGTAACATGAATACTAACACTAATAATAACGAAAAGCTTAATGACGCCATTAATAAAATTCAAGAAAACTATAATGCCGGTTACAATTCTCCATCAACCGATTTACCATATTTCACTGTTCAAGCTAAGAAGCTTTCGGCTGAACAAAGCGAAAAATTAAAAAATAATTTGTCTAAAGAAATCAAAGATTACGGGCGAATAATTATTGATGCCAATAATCAGATAGTTACGCCCCAGGTCGCTGATGATGGGAGTATGATTTTTAATGTTCAAAAAGAATTTCATGCACCAGATTTTGTTCGTCAGCTACTGGGCTTGCAAAATAGAGCCGTTCAAGCAGACGAGCTGGTTATTATGGGTCAATTAAAGCAAGCTGATTATACTGATATGCCGGCATACGCGTTGGTTAGTGTATATTCAAATCCGGTCGTTAAATTAGCGCAGGTTGATACTGCCGGAAAGTGGAGTATTACGATTCCTTTAGAATTATTACCAGCTGGCCAGCACAGCGCTTATGTTCAAACCGAAGTAAACGGTGTTAAATCTGACCAAGTTGAATTAGTGAAATTTGTGATTGAAGAGCAAACAAAACTCTCGCGCACTACTTGGCTTGTAATAATTAATTTAGTAATTGCTATAGTGATTGTATTAGTTGTAATTATTATTCAGTTGGTCAATAAAAATAAATCTAAAATCGATGCCGTTACAAATTATTAAACAATATATTTTTACTATTAGCTTAATAATAATTTTATTATTGCCGGTTTTATCAATGGCCCAAACAGATGACAGCATTTTAACTTTATTGAAATTAAAACAAGAAGCTAATTCAATTTTACAAAAAGAAATACTGCCCAATTTAAAAGTATCGGCGGTGCAAGCCGGTCAAGAATTTGATCAAATAAACGAAAATGGTGAAGTAATGGTTAAAACAGTTAACTATACTGGTTTGTCAACTGATAGTGTTGAGCACTTGGCTTCAATTATTTTCCAAGGTGGTTCAGTTTCTGCTCAAACCCCGGTAATTATAAATATAGAACCGCAAACCACTCATCATCAAAGCATAGCTGATGATAATAGCACCTGGATTATCGAAGTGCCGCTTAGTAGTCTGGCCGTGGGCAAGAATTATGCTTATGTTCAGACTGAAACGCAAGGTGTTCAAAGTGATAAAAAACTGATTGCTACTTTCAATTATATTGTTGAAAATAAAATATCATCCAAAACTTGGTATTTCATTATTTTTGTGAGCCTGGCAATTATGGTTTTACTTTTTGCCATTATTTTACAGCTTATTAAAAATGCTCGCGAACTAAAACCCGGAGAATTAATATAAATTTTGTTAAAATAAACAATTTTGTTATAATAGACATATAATTTTTATATTTATTTATGAAACAAACAGTTTTTTCCGGTATCCAACCAACCGGAATAGTTCACTTAGGAAATTATTTAGGCGCTATACGGCATTTTGTGGCAATGCAAAATGATTATAATTGCATATATTGCATTGTAGATTTGCATGCTATCACCGTCCGGCAAGACCCTCAAGAATTGAAAGAAAATATTCGTCGTCTGGCAGCGTGGTATTTAGCTTGCGGAATAGACATTGAAAAATCAATTTTATTTGTGCAATCACACGTCAAAGAACATGCTGAACTAGCTTGGCTTTTAAATTGCTATACGCAAATGGGAGAGCTAGAACGTATGACGCAGTTTAAAGATAAATCTTTGCAAAATAAAGAAAATATTAATGTTGGTTTATTTGCTTACCCGGTTTTGCAAGCAGCCGATGTTTTACTGTACAACACCAATTCAGTGCCGGTAGGTGAAGACCAGAAACAGCATATCGAGCTTTGTCGCGATATTGCCAAAAGGTTTAATGGTGTTTATGGCGATGTTTTCGTTTTGCCAAAACCGTTAATTGCAAAAACCGGAGCAAGAATAATGGGGCTGGACGATCCAAATATAAAAATGAGCAAATCCGCAAAATCCGTAAATAATTACATCTCGCTTCTTGATGATGAAAGCATTATTAGAAAAAAAATCTTGCGGGCAGTCACTGATTCTGATAACAAAATTATTTATAATAAAGAATCCAAGCCGGCTATTTCTAATTTATTAACTATTTATTCTTTAGTGGTCGACCAATCTATTCAAGAATTAGAAAATAAGTATAAAAATAAAGGCTACGGAGATTTTAAAAAAGATTTGGCTCAAGAAATTATTAATTTTGTTCAGCCCATTCAAAAAAAATACAACGATTTTTACAACCATCCCGATCAATTAGATAAAATTCTTTCTTCCGGAGCCAAGTCAGCTCAGGCGATTGTTAGTAAAAACATTATTAAAATTAAAAAGGCTATCGGTTTATTATAATATTCATGAATTATAAGAATAAAAAAGTAGTTATAATGGGCCTGGGGAGAATTGCCACGGGAGCGGGTTTTTCATCAGCTGTTTTTATGGCCCGCCAAAAAGCCAAGGTAATAGTCACCGATTTAAATAAACCAAGCCGCTTAAATAAAGAGTCAATTCAAAAATTAAAAAAATGCCCAAACATAAAATTAGTTTTAGGCCGGCATCAGGAAAAAGATATTATTAATGCAGATTTAATAATCAGGAATCCGGCCGTTAAGCCGAATTCGCCTTATTTATTATTGGCCAAAAAACACAAAGTAAAAATAACCACGGATTTAGAAATTTTTTTTGAGGAAATAAAAAATAAGAAAATTACTATTATTGGCATAACCGGCACCAGAGGGAAAAGCACTACTACCAGCTTGGTTTATAATATTTTAAAAGCTAAATATAAAAACCGCGTTTTTTTGGGCGGAAATATTGGCAATTCGCCTCTTAACTTCGTAAATAAATTAAAAGATAATGACATAGTAGTGATGGAAGTAGCAAGCTTCCAGCTTAATGATATTAAAAATTATCATTTTAATATTGCCGCCATCACAAATATTTTACCTGATCATCTTGATTATTATGCGTCAATGTCTGCATATCAAAAAGATAAAGAAAAAATATTTGCTACCCAGAACCAACAAGATTATATAATATTAAATAGATTAGATCCAAAATTAAATAAAATTAATCCCCAGAAGATAAAATCCCAGATAATTTATTCAGCTAAAAATAAACAAATTAAGTTAGCTAATATCAAATTAATCGGCGAGCATAATTTATTTAATATTGACGTCGCTTGGCAAATAGCCAAGTTAATGAAAGTTCCGGACAGCGAAACAAAAGAAGTTATTACTAACTTTTCCGGCGTTAAAGATCGTTTGCAATTAATTAGAAGTTTAAATGGAGTGAAATATTATAACGATACTACAGCTACTCACCCTAAAGCCACAGTGGTTGCTTTGCAATCTTTTCTAAAAAATAATATTATCCTTATTTCGGGCGGCAATTCCAAGAATTTACCGCTAGGTGAAATGGTCAGGGAAATAAAAAAAAGAGTCAAACATTTAATTTTGGTTCCCGGAAATGCAAATTTTCTCTTGCCAGTAGGAGTTAACGTGCCAAACATCCAAACGGCAGTGAAAAAAGCTGTGAGTTTAGCAAAAAAAGGCGATGTAGTATTATTTTCACCCGGATTAACTTGGCTACCGCGCATCAATGAATTCAAGCGTGGGGAAATTTTTACAGAACTAGTGAAAAAATTATAATTTATTTAAGATATTTTTTGATTTGCGATTTAAATATAGCCTTATCGCCAGAACACTGGAAAGTATATTTTGGTTGACGCGGTTTTTTGTGTAGAAGTTTGTATTTTAAACCAATCCGCATTACGTGTCTGGCCACAGCGTCGTTTGAACTAATTACCATTTTATCCGGACCCACAGCTCTTTGGATGCGCCCTTTGATTAGAGAGAAATGAGTACAGCCTAATATTACCACATCTTCATCCTTAATATTTTGAGTGCAGTTTGTAATGATTTTATCAGTAATTTTGTCGTTCTCAATGGCTTTTACCCAAGTTGGGCAAGCGATTTTTGATATTTTTTTATTGTTCGCGAATTTCTTTATTAAATTAGCCGTATATTGGCTTTTTACAGTAAAAGGCGTGGCTAACAGCGCAATTTTATTATTTTCCGTCATTTTAACCGCAGTTTTAATAACCGGAACAACGCCAATAATATAAGCTTTTGAATGTTTGCGAAAATAGTCTATTCCGGCTGTCGTAGCCGTATTACAAGCCACAACAATAATATTACAACCGGCTTTTTCCAGTTTTAATATAGCGTTTAACGCTAATTTTTGAAGCTGTTTCTTTGTTTTACCACCGTAAGGCGCATTAGCACTATCTGCATAATAATAAATATCTTCATAGGGAAGAAAGAGTTTAATTTTTCGAAAAACTCCTAAACCACCTAAACCAGAGTCGAAAACGCCAATCATATTTTTGAATTTACCAATTAGCTAATCTGTATTATAATACATCTATTAAAATAAGAAAAATAAATTATATCTCTTTATGAAAATTAAGGCATTTATTAAAACTTTTACAGCAGTAGTAATCAGCTTTTTTTTTATTGGTGCTTTATCAGTCCAAGCTACATCAATCGGCGTTTCACCATCGGCACTGTATATGGAAGTAGAACAGGGCACAATTACCCCGGTCGTTTTTGATTTAAGTCGGAGTGATGCCGAAGGAGATTTATCTTACGATGTATCTGCCCCGCAATTGCCGGGTGTCCCAGTTATAGATTTAAAGGGACAAGAAAAATTTGTTATTCCAGATGGCGAACAGAATATTGATTTTAATTTCGAAATCAATGCTACCGAAGCGCAAATAGGTGAATCTACTCAAACAGTATATTATTATTTATCAAATACAATCGACCAAGGAACTGGCTCGGTAATGAAGTTTGGTATTGCGCCAAAAATTTATATTACAGTTATTTCAAAAAAAATGTCTTCCAGCGATATTCTAAAATACTCCTTAATAGCAAGCGGTGTTTTATTTGCTATCGTAGCGACGGGATTAGTTTTTTATATCAGAAATAAATTTAAAAAAACTAAAAAAAAGTAAGAGCGGATCCGATAATATCTGATCGGTGAACAGCTCCGTAATAGCGCGAATCTATGCTTTGTGGACGATTATCACCTAATACAAAATATTCATGAGGTCTTAGAATCGGATAAATAGCATTGCCGCCTTCTTCCGGTTTTGTAATAATTCCATTGGCTAAATATGGTTCATTAAGCTTTGTTTCCTGGCCATTATGATCTACGATAAATACCGAATTTTGTTTTATTATTATTTGTTCTCCTGGTAATCCAATTATTCTTTTAATGAGAAATTTGCTTTGTTCATGTTCATAAATCTGCACCAGCTCGCCGTGCTGAGGGGCGTGCAATAACAAAGAAAATTTATTTACAAAAAAAATATCATTATCAAAATAAGTCGGTTCCATGGAACGGCCATTTACTCGGGCTGGCTCGATTATAAAGGTGCGAATAAGAATTAATCCTAAAATTAAAATCAATAGTATTTTAAAAGTTTTCAGCATATATGGAAAAAAATTTTCATTCATGATATTATTATAGCATGGAAAATTTTGTTTTTGGAGTAGGCGCAGTTTCGCGTGCCATGAGTTTCACATTAAAAAGCATTGCCCAATATCAATTGCTTTGGGGTTTTGGTTTTGGTTTTTTTATTTCAACTTT
This sequence comes from Patescibacteria group bacterium, assembly GCA_043798935.1. GTDB lineage: Bacteria > Patescibacteriota > Patescibacteriia > UBA9570 > JAHJKD01 > JAZDOC01. The sequence goes on along the minus strand of JAZDOC010000001.1, from coordinate 1,759 downwards.
AGTGCATGGTTTTTTAATTTCTGATAGTCCAGGTCATTTATCTACTATTTTATTTCAGAATCGAGCTGAGAGTTTTGAAAAAATCAATGCCATTAAAAGAAAAGCTAACGGCACTTACAATGTTTCATTTAGCGACTTCATTAAAATTGTCGATCGTACAAGATTCGTTTTTTCTTTGGCTCTTTTAGTTTTTATGTCGACAATTTTTCTAGCCCTGATAAAATTCTGATACAAACATTGACTATTATCTTTTTTTGTGGTAATATATTTAATATAAATAATTTAATAGCTAGTTAGCTGCTAAATTTCAAAAATTAAAATAAAAAAACAATCATGATTACAAGCATAGAAAATGTGCTACAAAAAAGTTTTATTAAAACAGGTAAATTTTTAAGTTTAGCTGTTTTTTTGTTTATTATAGCGTTCGTAGCTGTGCCTCAGGTTAAAGCCGTTACCATCGGCGTTATCCCGCCCAGTATTGATGCTAAATCTGTTTTAATCGGTGGCAAACAAACTAAAAATGTTTTAATACAAATTGGCGATCAGCATATTAATGCCGTAAAGTTTAACGTGCGCTTTCGCGGCGATTACGGGCAATTTCTAGAAGGACCAAATGAACTTATAATCCCAATTGGGCATCAAGAAGCCACTTATTATTTTAATATCAACGCTCATGAATTAGGCGTCGGCAACTATTCGGCTTTTATTGATTTTTTGGTTGATCAACCGCCTACAACAGACGTAGCTACTAGTGGATCCGGTGCTTCAGTTGTTGCCGGTCTAACGATTCCGGTAAGCTTTGCTGTTTCCGGCGATCAAGTTTTAGATTATTCAATTATCAGTTTTCAAGTTATTGATACGGAAATAAATAAACCATTATATTTAAGTTATAATATTTATAATAACGGCAACATATTGTTTAAACCAGAAAAAATAGAAATTACCTGCCAAGATATCGAAGATGACACTAATGTTAAAACATACATTATAAACGGTGATGAACTTGATTTCACGCCAGCCGGTGAAAACAGCGAGGTTTCACTGCGATTAAACCACGATTTAATAGAAGGTACTTATATTGCTAATGCTAAATTTTATTATAACAATGAAGTTGTGGAAAGTTTAGATTCCCAGCAATTCAGGGTTTTTGCTTCTGGTACATTACAACAGCAAGGAGAGCTAGTAGATGTTACGACTAATAAAAATGAATATGCTCCCGGTGAAAACATTAAAATAGATGCTACATTTTCGAATACAGGCGATATTCCCGTAAAAAGCGTATTGGTAACTGAAATAGTTGATGTTAATAATTCGATTAAAGATCTTTTGCGTAGTAATGAATTGGAAATAAATAAAAAAGAAAAGGGAACTCTTTCTATTATAACTTCCATACTTGAACCCGGAACTTATACTTTAAACAGCTATGTTGAATATGGAAATAAAAAAACCGCTGTTGAAAATAATACAATCACAGTAATTGAAGATAAATCAGGGTTAAAATCTACCTGGGGTTCTGTTATTGCCTTAGTGCTAATTATTGTTATAATTTTCTTTATCGTTTTTTTCTTAAAACGAAGAAAAAAGAAAGAAGAAGAAACTAAAGTTAAGAAATAATTGTTTTAATTTAAGTTTTAATATTTAATATAATAATTAACAAAACTCATTATGAGTGAAACAAACACAAATGCAATGCATTGGGTAATAGGAGCTGTGCTTCTATTAGTCGGTGTATTTGTAGTAGTGGCTTTGGTACTTGTGT
>JAZDOC010000015.1:0-30423 GCA_043798935.1 Patescibacteria group bacterium | reverse complement strand
CGGTAATTACATTAAACTGCTTAATAAATCCAGCAAGCTAAAAGCTAAATATTTATTAACCAAGAAGTATAAGTTAAAGAGGATATAATTATTTTTCTATAATCTATATTTTTCTACGCCCCGGGGTTTATCCTCGGGGCTGTTTAAAATAAAAATATAATTGATTGCCGTTAGACAACCTAGTTTTTTTTTAGTACAATGAATAAAATAATTAAAAAAGATTTATGAAAAAAATTAATATTATTGTATGTTTATTGGCTCTGGTTTGTTTAATGCCATTAAGCGTTAATGCTTTAATCATTGCTGAATCCACAGTAATTAGTTTAAGTGAATTTGAAGCCATGACTGGTGAAACAGACGGCGACGGATCCGGTTACAGGGTAGCTTCAGCCGGCGACGTAAATGGTGATGGCTATGACGACATTTTAATCGGCGCTTATAAGACCGGCATTAATGATAATGGCGCGGTTTATTTAATTTATGGCGATGGTACGCCTTTATCATCAATTTCGTTAGTTGACGCTGACGCTAAATTTACTGGTGAAAATAGTAGTGATTATGCTGGAATATCAGTGGCTTCAGCCGGAGATGTAAACAATGATGGCTATGACGACATTTTAATTGGAGCTTATCAGAATAATGCTGGCGGTTATAATGCTGGTGCAGTATATTTAATTTACGGTCAAGCGTCGTATTTATCTGACATAAATTTATCAGCCGCTGATGTGAAATTTACTGGATTAGCTGCCGACTATGCAGGCTATTCCGTCTCCTCTGCCGGCGATGTTAACAATGATGGCTTCGATGATATTTTAATTGGAGCTTATGGCAATAGTTCATTTTTGGTCAACGCCGGCGGCGCATACGTTGTTTATGGCCAAAGCGGAGATTTATCTGACATGGTTTTATCATCAGCTGATGTTAAATATTATGGTGAAAGCAATAACGATTTCGCTGGCTATTCCGTTGCATCAGCCGGCGATGTAAACAGCGATGGTTACGATGATATTTTGATTGGTGCTACCGGCGATGATACGGTCGCAACTGATGCTGGTGCGGTTTATTTAATTTATGGCGCGCAATCATTATCGAGCGATACATTGAATTCAGCTGACGCCAAATTTGCAGGCGAAGGAGAAAACGACGGCACAAGTTTTTCCTTAGCAGGCAATGGAGATTTAAACAACGATGGCTATAGCGACTTTATAATTGGCACGTATTTGGATTATTCAGATTCTTATGCCGGCGCGGCTTATATAATCTATGGTCAGAGTGCAAAATTAGTTGATAAAAATTTAAGTTTAGCCGATGCCAAGATTGTTGGCGAAGCGATTAGCGATAATTCAGCTTTTTCCATGGCCATTGTTGGAGACGTTAACGGCGATGATTATGACGATGTCCTTATTGGTGCTGTTACTACAACGACTGGCGGGATTACTTCAAACGGAGCCTCTTATTTAATTTATGGTCGAAGTGAAAATTTAACTGATTCTGCATTAAGTAGCGCCAATATAAAATTTGTTGGTACAGATGCAAATCAATATTCAGGGGTTATGGTAGCCGGGGCTGGTGATACTAATAATGATGGTTTTGCAGATATATTAGTAGGCGCTGTTGGCGATTGGGGTAATCCTGATGCCGGCACTGCTTATTTGGGTTATGTGTTTTTAGATGAAGATGGCGACGGTTTAGCCGGAGATGGCGGGTTAGTGGTTGGAACAGATTTAAATGACGACGATTATGATAACGACGGTGTTCCTGCAGATGAAGATTGTGATGATGCTGATGATGCTATTTCTGAAGAGCAAGATTATTACACTGATGCCGACGGCGACGGTTTAGGTGATGGCGATCTACCAACCACTGCAATATGTTCTAGCACTGCTCCGGACGGATATAGTGCAAATAATTACGACAACGATGATGAAATAGCCGACGGTGGTATTGAAATCCCAGGCGACGAAATAGATAATGACGGCGATAGTGAAGTCGATGAAGATAATAACTTAGCAGAGAACGGTACTCATCCATATTACGGCTCTTTAGACCCGTCTTCTGAAGCCGATTTTGCTTTAGCCGTTAAAAGTGTCAAAGCCTCGGGTAAAGGAAAAATCAGAGTAGTCTATAATGATGATTCAGCATATAAATATCAAATTTTTAGCTTCAGTAAAAAAACAAAAGTTAAAATTAAAAAATACAGCGCTGCCTATTATCTGGTTTTACAACCACAGGGTAAAAAAATAGCCATGGTTAATGTGTTGACCGGCCAAGTAGTAAACAGAAAAACACTTAATAAAAAAACTTCAAAATATACAAATTTAAAAACAATAAAATTACGCGAATCTACCTGGGCTTTAGTCACACAAAAAAATAAAGCCGGGAAAGTTAAAATAAGCTTAACTAAAATTTTGCCTGCTAAACATAAATTGGGTAAAGTTGCTCAAAAAACTTTAGTTAATTCGGCCGTGAATGTTAGCAAAACTAAAAAAGCCAAAAAAGCTAATACTCTCTTATTAAGAAGCAAAAAAAATAAAACATTAGAAAAATTATATCTTACTAAAAAAACTAAATTAATATTGAAATAATTTATGCCAGACACTCTCATCAAAGATTTAAAGAAATATTTAGGTGAAAGCATTACTGTTAAAGGTTGGATTTATAATTTTCGTTCATCCGGAAAATTGAATTTTTTACAAATACGCGACGGTAGCGGACAAACGCAGGTAATAGCCCAAAAAGAATTAGTACCGGATAATTTAAAAATCGAAACATCTTGTATTATTATCGGTCAAGTTTCTAAGCATCCAAAATTGGAATTGTATGAACTGCAGGCCGAAAAAATCGAAATTATCCAAATTCCTTTAGACGAATATCCAATTTCTAAAAAAGAGCACGGCCCGGATTTTTTAATGGATCATCGTCATTTATGGCTGCGTTCCCAAAAACAATGGGCAACTTTAAGGATTCGTCATATGGTAAAAGTTGGGTTTCAAGATTATTTCAACTCTAATGGTTTTATTGAATTAGACACTCCTACTTTCACCCCTAATTCATGCGAAGGTACAACCGATTTATTCGAAGTAAATTATTTTGATCAAAAAGCATACCTAACCCAAAATGGCCAACTATATTTAGAAGCCATGTGCATGTCTTTCGGTAAAGTATACGACTTATGTCCAAACTTCCGAGCCGAAAAATCTAAAACCAGAAAACATCTGACCGAGTTTTGGACTCTGAATCCGGAAATGGCTTTTTGTGAGCATGAAGAAAGTTTAAAAATTCAAGAAGCCAGTATTAAGCACATGTTGCAATATGTATTGGATCACGGCTTGATTGAATTGCAAATATTGGAACGCGATATCGAACAATTAAAAAATACCATCAAAGAACCGTTTCAGCATTATGAATATCCTGACGCCATTAAAGAATTACAAAGTCGTGGTTCACAAATTCAATATGGCGACGATCTTGGTGCCGAAGATGAAGAGCTGTTGACCAAAGATAGTGATACGGCGGTTATTATTAAAAACTGGCCAAAAGCTATTAAACCATTTTATATGAAAGTGCATGCCGAAGATGAAAGCCGTGTACTTAATGCCGACATTCTAGCACCGCGTGGTTTTGGTGAAATTGTGGGTGGTTCGCAAAGAGAGGATGACTACGAAACGTTGCTGGCTAGCTTGAAAAAGCACAATTTAAATCTAGAGGATTTTGGATGGTATTTGGATTTGCGTAAATATGGCAGTGTTCCGCATTGTGGGTTTGGAATTGGTATTGAACGCATGACGCGCTGGGTATCAGGAATTCATCATATTCGGGAATGTATCCCATTCCCTAGAATGTTAAATAGACTAAAGCCTTAAATTGACTTATATTTTAGTAGTATAAATATCATTATTAAAAGTGTCTTTATTGATCACAATTGTTTTGGCAATATAGTCGCCTAGTCTTCTGTGATTTGGTTGAATTATTGCAATAATTAGTTCAACAATTCCAAACATTCGCAAAATCAGCATTCGTAATGCCGATTTTCCATAACTAATCGGTTGTTTAGTGATTATATCAACTACTTGAATATTCATGATTTTTTTACCAATACTTTGTCCATTAAAGCCGTCTTTAATAAATAAGTAAACTCCGGCGCAAATAGATATTATCAAAATATAAAGCGGAAATAAAATACTAAATAAATCCGAACTAAATTCAGCAATAGGTATTAATGTTAGAGATAGACCAATTATAAAAAGCAGAATAATAAAAATATCTATTAAATAAGCTATTATCCGTTTAGAAATTGAACAGTTCATTTCTTGTTTGGTTTCATGGAAGAAGGTTTCCATTTTATTATATATGGTCATTAATTTGAAATAAAATATTAATATATAAGTAATATAAACAATATTTGAAATTCACGCAATATAGTATTCAATATTCTTATAAATTATCGGAAAGTACAACTTGTGCGCACATTACCGAAGAAAAAGTTGAGTAATTTTGTATTTTATACTATAATCTATACGTATTATTCTTAATATTTATATATAATTTCATGCCAAAAACAGACATTATCGACACTATTAACAAAGTCGGAGAAGAAGTTATTTTAAAAGGCTGGGTACATAACCGTCGTAATATGGGAAAGCTTATTTTTATTGATTTACGCGATAAAACAAGTGTTTGCCAAGTGGTGTTCCTACCAAATCATAAAGAGGCTTTAGCCGAAGCAGATAAATTAGGCTTAGAATATGTAGTTGAAATTAAAGGCCAAGTTAATGGTAGGCCAGAAAAGCAGATTAATAAAGATATGCCTACTGGAACCGTGGAAATTGAAGCTTTGGTATTAACTATTATCAATCAAGCTGAAACCACGCCATTTGAAATTAAAGATCAATTCAAAGAAGAAGTTAACGAAGAATTGCGTTTAAAATATCGTTATTTAGATTTACGCCGTGAACGCATGAAAAATAATATCATCTTACGGCATAATGTAGTTAGATTCATGCGCGAGTATTTCTATGAGCAGAATTTCACCGAAATTGAAACGCCGTTTTTGTCGAAATCAACTCCGGAAGGAGCCAGAGATTTTTTAGTACCGGCCAGAAATTTTCCGGGGAAATTTTACGCCTTGCCGCAATCGCCTCAGCAATACAAACAAATGCTTATGGTCGCCGGTATGGAAAAATATTTTCAAGTAGTCAGGTGCTTTAGAGACGAAGATGCCAGAGGGGACAGACAATTAGAATTTACTCAACTTGACGTTGAAAAAAGTTTTACTGATCAAGAAGAAATCATGAATTTAATTGAAACCATGCTAGTTAAACTTGTCGAAAAATTAAACCAAGCCCCTGGCTTTATGCCAGTGGGCGAACAAAATAAAAAATATATTTCTCAAGTTCCATTTCCACGGATTACATACAAAGAAGCTATGGAAAAATATAAATCGGATCGGCCGGATTTAAGGAAAGATAAAAACGATAAGAACGAATTGGCTTTTTGCTGGGTCACAGATTTTCCCATGTTTGAAAAAAAAGACGACGGTAGCTATGGGGCCATTCATCATCCTTTTACAGCCATTAAAGCAGAAGATTTAGACAAATTAAAATCGCGCGATTTAGATAATATCACAGCCCAGCAATATGATTTGGCTCTTAACGGCAATGAAATTTTTGGTGGTTCGATTAGAACACATGACCCGAAAATTTTATCAGAAGTATTTCAAGCTCTAGGCCACAGCGAACAAGAAGTCCAGGAAAAATTCGGGCATCTTCTTGAAGCTTTTAAATACGGCGTGCCACCTCATGGCGGAATTGCTTGTGGTTTAGATAGATTAGTAATGGTGCTAGCCGGTGAAGACAGTATCCGCGATGTAATTACTTTCCCTAAAACTTTAGAAGGCCGAGATCCTTTAATGGATTCCCCGTCAGCCGTCGAAAGCGAACAGTTAGATGAATTAAATATTCAAATAAAAAAATAATGGGCTGGCCAGATAATCCGATTATAAGTAAAAAAAAACCGAGATCAGACGAAGATTTATTAGTCGATGCTGATTCGACAGAAGAGGAATTATTATCTGCTATTACTGAAGAACTTGGAATACCACGTACCGGTGAGAAATTAAAACCAGACGTTGATCTCAAGGAAGAATATAAAATAGGGCAAGTGGTGCGATATCGAGGGCGTCATTATTGTATTGCCAGCTCTCCTTATATATCTAATCATCGGGAAGTAATAGATTTAGTTTGCAGCATAAATGATTTAGATGATCCTGAAAAAAGAGATCGCGTTCCGCTTATTGAAATTGTTCCGAGCAGAAAAACATTAGTTAATAGAGATCGAATGGTTCGCGAACATGCCATTGATCCCGATCGGCATGGATTGCCAATAATGACAACTGCGGATATCAGATATAGCAAAATGACACTAGAAAGACAAAGACAAATTGCTGAAGATCCAGTGTTTGCAAAATATGTAGATAAATATCCTTATAGAGCTGAAATATATTATGAAACTCTTCCTTGCACTGTTAAGCTTAGTCCTTATAAAACCAAAGAAGGAAAAATTTTAGTAAAAATTAAATCCGATGACGAAGAAAGCGCAGGATTTAGTACAAAAGTTGTTCCGGTTGAAGACATCATTTTACGAAGCGATGTTGTGCAATATTATTAACTAAATAAAAATAATTATGGTAGAACCAATAAAACCTATAACACCAGCTGGATTATATCCAGATGTTCATAGAAAGCCAAAATCGCCAGTTGATAAAGAAGCTGATCCACAATCAAGCATTGCTCCTGAACCAGGCGTGCAAGTTCATATTTCTGAAGAAGCTAGGGAAATATTACGCCAAAGGCAAGAAGAACTAACAGAAACAGACAGGCAATTTCCACTTGGAGCGACTATTGAAGCCAGAGGAAGCAGATTTTTAATTTCAAGACGGGCGAGCCATAATGCAGGTGGAGAAGTAGTTTTAACAGCAAGACGCAAAATTGTAGAAGGAACATTTAGTGGCACTGCTATGCATCATGAAACAATACCAGCTAGTCAGGCAATATTTATAGAAATATAAAAATATGATCCCCAAAAAAATTTTAAGTTATCTGGAAAAAGAAAATATTAAATATGAAGTTATTGAGCATCGCAAAGTTTATACTGCGCTAGATTCAGCTCAAACCCAGAGAATCAAACCGCAGGAAATTGTAAAAACCATGGTCATGAAAATAGATAATAATTATTGTTTGGCCTTGCTTCCGGCTAATAAAAATATTTGTAAAGATAAATTTAAAAAAGCTGTTAATGTTTATTTTAAAAAAGAAAAAAAACAGGATCCAAAAATAAAATTAGTTAAAAAAGTAGATTTTGCCAAAGAAGTCTGGATGAAGAAAAATTTACCAGGGAAAATCGGGGCTACTCCGGCATTTGGAAAATTATTGAAACTACTATTATTCATGGATGGATCTTTATTTAAATTAAAAAAATTAATTTTAAACACTGGCGAATATACTGAATCCTTTAAAATTAACACTAATCAATTTATTAAACTTGAAGAGCCGGTGAAAGCTAGTTTTTCAAAACCTAAGAACAAAAAATAATCATGGACTACGAAGTTAAGCTGGAAAAGTTTCAAGGCCCTTTCGATTTATTACTGCAATTAATTGAACAAGAAGAGCTGGATATTACGGAAATTTCTTTAGCCAAAATTACCAAACAATACATTGAACACTTGCAAAAAGTGGAAGAGCTTTACCCTGAAGAGTTGGCAGATTTTTTAGTTGTGGCCACAAAATTACTGCTAATTAAATCTCGCACCTTACTGCCTTATTTACAGTGGGAGGAAGAAGAAGACGAATCAAATTTAGAAGAGCAGTTGAAAATATATCGTGAATTTCATGAAGCATCACAAACTTTAGAAAAAATGCTTCTACAAAGAAATTTTACTTATGGTCGTTTAGATTCCAGATACGATTCTCCGGAAATTGTTTTTTCGCCACCCGAAAAAATTACTGCCTCATCTTTGCAGAAATTTTTTATTAATGTGCTAGAATCGCTTGAACCAGTCATTAAACTGCCTCAATCGGCCATTGCTAAAGCCGTTACTTTAAAGGAAAAACTTTTTAATTTACAGGAAGCTTTAACCAAAACAGCGTGCCTTAGTTTTAAAGATATTATTAGTCAGGCAGAAAATAAAACAGATGTTATTATTACCTTTTTAGCAATTCTGGAATTAGTAAAACAACAAACCATTACAGTTAACCAACAAAATAATTTTGAAGATATAACCATTGAAAAAATATGACAGATCAAAAAGAAATTCAACAAAATTTAAATCAAAATTTAGAAGCGATATTATTTGTGTCCTCTAAATTTTTGAAGAAATCTAGTTTAATAAAAATGCTTAACTGCTCTAATGATGAGCTCGAAGTTGCGATTAATAATTTAAGAGAGCGGTATAAAGAACGCCAAAGTGGCATAGACATTATGCAAGATGGTGATCGTGTTCAGATGATTACTAGCGTGGCAACCAGCGATTTAGTGAAACAATATTTAAAAGATGAGCGCACTGGCGAGCTTTCACGGCCATCACTGGAAACATTATCAATTATTGCTTACCGCGGACCGGTAACCAAAGTCGAAATTGAAATGATTCGCGGTGTAAACTGCAGTTTAATTTTACGCAATTTAATGATTAGAGGTCTAATTATCGAGCGTCAGGACAAACAAAAAGGTGTATCGGTTTATCAGGCAACTTTTGAATTTATGCAGTATCTGGGAATCAGCGAATTAAAAGAATTACCGGATTTCGAAAAATTAAATCGTGATTTAAAATTGGGTGAAGTTCTTATCCAACAAAATAAAAATAGTGAAGATTTTTTTCAAAACTTAGAACAGCTCGAAGTAGACTCTGAGGCCGAAATTGACAGTGAATCCGAGGTAACAAATTAAAAATTATGAGAATTAATAAATATATTGCAGCTCTTACAAAATATTCTCGCCGACAAGTAGATGAATTGATTACTAAAGGCAAAGTTAAAGTAAACGATGTTGTTTTAGGCAAAAACGATTTAGGTCGCCAAGTCAGCGATAGTGATCAAGTTTTTTTGGAAAAAAAATTATTAAAAGCGGTTGAAGTTAAAAAAATATATTTAGCTTTAAATAAACCTAGAAATTTTGTAACGACGGCTATTCGTCAAAAAGACCAGAGAATTGTAATGGATTTAATTCCCACGAATTTAAAAATATTTCCCGTGGGAAGATTAGATAAAAATAGTTGTGGACTTTTAATCTTTACAAACGACGGTGAGCTTGCAAATGAATTAACACATCCCAAATTCGCTCATGAAAAAGAATATGTTGTTAAAACTAAAGAAACCATTACTGATCAACAGCTTAAAGAATTACAAAAAGGAATAAAACTAGATGAGGGGTTGGCTAAAGCTAAAAAAATAGTTAAAAGAAATCAGTTAGAGTTAAATATTATTTTAACTACCGGCTTCAAGCGCCAAGTCCGCCGCATGCTGGAAGCTGTAGGAAACAAAGTTTCTCATTTACAACGCATTCGAATTAACCGTTTGAAATTAGAAGATTTGCCACTCGGTAAATGGAAATATATAAATAAAAAAGATATTGTTAGATGAACGATTTTTTATTAATCATTGCTATCATTACACAGTTAACCGGTCTTACTTTACCGCAAGTTATTGGTGATGAATTTAATCTTGCTCCGGTTTACGATCAAGAAAATAATTTGTCATGGCACGCTGAACCAGTAGTAAATATCTGGCCACAGATAGATCGCCAAACCGGTCCACGGGCAGTAAGAACCGATATTGGTCCGGGTGAGTTAAAAGCCAAGGCTGCAATTGTTGAAGATGCGGCCACCGGACAAATTTTATATCAAAAGCAAGCCGATATAATGATGCCCATTGCCAGTATCACAAAATTAATGACCGTCTTAGTTTTTTTAGATCATAATCCTGGCTGGAATGTTAAGCATCAAATGCAGGCTGATGAAAATAATTTAGAAGGAGCAAAATTACAAATTGGCAACGGGCAAGAATTAACCACTCATGATTTACTGCGTACAACCCTAGTTGGCTCGGCCAATAACACTGCCAAAGCTTTGGCCAGAAGTACGGGGTTAAGCGACGAAGAATTTGCGGCTGCCATGAATGATAAAGCTAAACTTCTTGGATTAACTAATTCAAAATTCGTTGAGCCAACCGGGCTAAATGCTGGTAATCAATCTTCGGTATCAGATTTAGCGATTCTTTTTCGTGAAGTGCTAAAACATCAAGCTCTGCGCGATGCTATTATATTATCTGAACACGATTTGTCTATTCCGCCTGATAATCATTTTCATGCTGTAAAAAGCACAGTGAAATTATTATCCGATCCCGAAGCGCATTTAATAGGGGGTAAAACAGGTTTTACTTATGAAGCTGGATATTGTTTAATTAGCGCGGCGAATAACGAATTCGGGCACACAATTATTACTGCTACTTTAGATTTACCTTCTGAAATAGATCGTGATAGCGAAAATAAAAGATTAATTAATTGGGCGTTTAACAATTATATATGGGAATAAATTGGGTTGAGTTATTTAGTGGAATCTCACATGAATGGGCCACTTTTTTGTTAGCTATGTTGCCAATCGGCGAGTTGCGAGCCGCGTTACCGATTGCTATCGGAGTTTACAAAATAATCTGGTGGAAAGCTTTTCTTCTATGCGTTATTGGAAACATGGTACCGGTTGTTTTTATATTATATTTATTAGAACCGGTTTCAAATTTCTTAAGAAAATGGAAAATATTTGATAAATTTTTTACCTGGTTATTTAATCGTACCCGCCGGAAATTTTATTCTCATCATCAAAAATGGGGTGATATTGGCTTAGTTATTTTTGTGGGTATTCCGCTTCCTATTACCGGCGCCTGGACAGGAGCCCTAGCCGCTTGGCTGTTCGGAATTAAGTATAAACGTGCCTTGCCCCTGATCTTTTTAGGTGTTATAATAGCTGGCGTAATAGTATCCATTTTATCTCTAGGCGTTATATCTATTTTTTAAAAATAAGTAATGTTTAAAATTATGACAAAAATTGTAATCAATGGATTTGGGCGTATCGGTAAAGCTGCCTTTAAGGTCGCCATTAAAAGAAGCGATATTGAAGTAGTGGCCGTAAATGGCTTGTGTTCGGTTGAAGATTCAGCCCACCTATTCAAATATGATAGCGTATTTGGCTGTTATGAAGGTGAAGTCAGTACTAAAGGCAAAGACATTTTGGTAGTTGACGGCAAAGAATATAAAAAATTAGCTATTCGCGATCCCAAAGACTGTCCCTGGAAAGATTTGGGAGTCGACGTGGTTTTAGAATGTACTGGGATTTTTAGAACCAAAGAAGCTGCCAGCGCTCATCTAGCCGCCGGTGCAAAACGCGTTATTATTTCGGCGCCGTCAAAAGGTGATGATCCAATTGGCACTTATGTTTTAGGCGTCAATCAAAACGATATGGATCATGAATCTCAACATATTATTTCCAATGCATCTTGCACTACCAACTGCATTGCTCCGGTCATGAAAGTAATGCAGGAAGTATTCGGCGTGGAAAAAGCCATGATGACTACGATCCACGCCTATACGGCCGATCAAAATTTAGTAGATGGTTCGCATAAAAGCGGCGATATGCGCCGGGCTCGTGGCGCGGCATTAAACATGGTGCCAACTTCAACCGGTGCGGCCAGAGCGGTTGGCAAAACCATGGAACATTTTAATGGAATCTTTGACGGTTTTGCTGTCCGCGTTCCCACTCCCTGCGGATCTCTTTCCGACATTACAATGATTACTTCTAAAGATGTTAGCGTTGAAGAAGTTAATTCCGCTTTAACAAAAGCCAGCGAACAAGAAAATTTTAAAGGCATTTTAACTGTCACGAGCGAACCCATTGTTTCATCTGATATTGTTGGTAATCCAGCTTCCTCGATTGTTGACCTTTCATTAACAAAAGTTATTGGTGGTAATTTAGTGAAAGTTGTGGCCTGGTACGACAACGAATGGGGTTATTCAAACCGTTTAGTTGAACAAGCAGTTGAACTGGCAAAGAATATTAAATAATTTTGATAATTTTATATTTAGATACACACGAATTTGTAGAGACGTTTTAATTATTTTAATTGTAGAGACGCGCCATGGCGCGTCTCTACAATTAACACACCCCGCGTTTCTACAGATTTTCAAGCCGCCTTCGTCTAATGGTTAGGACGCATGGTTCTCATCCATGTAACAGGAGTTCGATTCTCCTAGGCGGTGCAAATTACAAAACAATACGATAATGTTTCATTGAATGAATATATGATCATGCCGAATCATACGCATGGTATTGTTAATTTAATTTGTAGAAACGCGATTAATCGCGTCTCTACAAAAATACAACCCGTCTAAATAGTGGCGGGATCGTAATAATAAAAATAATTTATACAAATAATTATTTTTTTATATATCGAAAAAATATTTTGGAAATAAACGGCAATAAATTCCACACGATTTCATAACATACACAAAACAATATTATCATGGGCCCAAAAAATTCAATAGCGATTAATAATCCCAGGGCAGCGTTATTATAAGAAAGAGAAATAACAGACGTAATTTTATCTTCTTTATTTTGTTTAAAAGCAATTAGCCACCCAATAAAATGAAATATAATTCCTAATCCTAAAAAGCCTAAAATATATAAACCAATTTCTAGCCAACTTGGAGTTAAATACTTAACGCTCACGGCAATTGCCACTAACGCTACTATTGAAATAATTATCACAGTCAGAGCTTTGTAATAGTGTTTAGTTTTATCAATAATTTTTGGAAAGAACTCTTTTATAATAATAGAAAGCAAAAAAGGAACTAAGACCACTTTTAACATATAAATTAAAATATCTACAGCCGATAAATCAATTTTGGTTCGAGCTAAAAGAAAAATTAAAAATGGCAAAGTAATTATTACTAGTAAATGTTCAATTACAGTCACAATAATTCCTAATGCAATATTGCCTTTATAAATGTCAATTAGTGCTGGCGAGGCTACAGCCGCGGGAATAGCCACAATAATTAAAACGCCTAGTGCCAGTTCAAAGTTCCAAATATTAATTATATAAAATAAAATTATCGGCACAATAATCATCTGAGCTAGAAGTAGCCATACCATAAACCTAGATTTTTTAAAATTAATTACCAGATCTTTAACATGAATTTTTAAAAAACTTAAAAACAAAACAAATGCTAATAAATATGCCAGCACTGGTTTCCAAGATACAAATGGTTCATTCCAAACCAAACCAACTATTACGGCGATTATTAAAATGATGGAAAAATATTTTTCAATTAAATGAATTATTTTTTGCATACGGTTATAATAACATAATTTTTTTATTCCGACACATTGCTTTTTGGTTATAAGGCTATTTATCGTGCTAAATATTGTTGAGATAGAAATGAGCAGGGAAGTATAGTAATTAGCACTCTTGACACAGGAGTGCTAATTACTATATAATTGTTTATATGAAAGGAAATGATCGAAAACAAGCCTTATTTAACGCAATTTTAAGCGAATATATAAAAACCGCTAAACCAGTTGGTTCAAAATGGATTGTGGAAAAATGCCAAATCCATTGTTCTCCGGCCACAGTTAGAAACGATATGGCTAACCTTGAACAAGAGGGTTTTATTGTTTCTCCTCATACCTCTTCTGGTCGCGTTCCTACAGCTAAAGGTTATCAATACTATATTGATAATTATCTAAATAAAGATATTGTTCTCAAAGAAAAATATCAAAATCAAATAGATAGCGTAGCGAAAGACCAAGCTGGTGAGAATAGATTGAAGTCTGCTGCTAAGGAAATTGCTGAAATTTCCGATCAAGCCGTAATCCTCGCTTTAGCTGAAAATAGTTTTTACTACACTGGAATTTCTAATTTATTCAGAAAACCGGAATTTCAAGATGTAAATATTATGTATAATTTATCCGGGATTATCGATGAGTTCGATAAAGTAATGGCTAATATTTACCGAGACGATAAACAAATTAACATTTTAATCGGTGATAATAATCCTTTCAGTAATCAATGCTCAATTATTTTTAATGGTAATTTAGGCATTTTAGGTCCCATGCGCATGGATTATCAAACAAATTACAGTCTAATAAAATATTTTAATCAGTTATTTAAATAAAATAATGTTTAAGAAAAAAACGCAAATCCAAGAAGACAAGTCTTCAAACCTGCCAAAACCTGACATTGGCAAGCAGGCCGACGAGCAAGCATTTAAGAGAGCGAGTCTTCCGACGAGCTCGGCAATGAGCAAGGAACAGGAGTATTTAATCGGTTGGCAACGCGCTCAAGCCGACTACCAAAATTTATTAAAAGAAACCGATAAGCGAATGAGTGAATTTAGAAAATACGCGCAGACTGATCTTTTAGAACAATTGTTTCCACTAACCGATTATTTTAACAGCGCTTTCGAGCAAGCGCCTAAAGACGCCGACGAAAAATGGATCCAGGGTTTTAAATATATTCAAGATTATTTCAACAAAATTTTAACTGATAATGGTGCCGAATTAATTGAAGTAATCGGGAAACAATTTGATCCAGAATTACACGAATGTATTAAAGAGGAAAATTGCGATGAAAAGCCCAACACGATTATTAAACAAGTTCAAGCCGGCTATATATTAAATGGTAAGGTAATCCGTCCGGCTAAAGTAGTGGTTGCAAAAAAACAAGATGAAGAAACAAGCGATATAAATAAGTAAAAAATTAATATTAATTAAACCCCGTACTTTGAGTGCGGGGAAAAAAGAAAAAAATATGAGACTAATCCCTTTTTCACCATTAATGGAAATGGAAGAATTCGATGAATTCTTCAAACAGCCGACTATCAATGGCTTTAAACCGGCGATCGACGTTTATCAAGAAAATGATAACGTCATTGCCGAAGCCCCAATTTCTAATTTAGATCCGGAAAAAGTAAATGTTTCTATCGAAAATGATATTCTTACTATTTCTGGCCAATCAGAAAAAAAGAGCGAAATAGACGATAAAAAATATTATCGCAAAGAAGTTCGTTATGGTTCATTTCAGCGTCAAATTGCTTTGCCGGTTGCTGTTGACGGCGATAAAGCCGAAGCTGAATATCACGACGGAATTTTAAAAATTACTATTCCAAAAGCATCGCAAGCTAAGAAAAAAACAATTAAAATCAAAACAACTAAATAATTACAAACAATATGCCAAAAACAATCGGAATTGATTTGGGAACAACTAATTGTTGTGTAGCTGTCATTGAAGGCGGCGAACCAAAAGTTTTAGAAAACAAAGAAGGAGCGCGCACCACCCCTTCGATTGTAGCTGTAAATAAATCGGGCGAACGTTTAGTTGGTCAGCTGGCTAAAAGGCAAGCTGTCACTAATCCAAAAAGTACGCTTTTTTCCATCAAACGCTTAATCGGACGCCGTTGGGATGATGAAGAAGTGCAGCGCGATAAAGAAACCATGCCTTATGAGATTATTAAAGACGGTGATCGCGTTAAAATTAAAATGTCCGGGCAAGAATATACACCGCAAGAAATTTCAGCCATGATTCTACAGAAATTAAAAGCTGATGCTGAAGCTAAATTAGGCGATAAGGTAGATAGCGCTGTTATTACCGTGCCGGCTTATTTCGACGATTCACAACGCCAAGCCACTAAAGATGCTGGTAAAATCGCCGGTTTAGATGTTAAAAGAATTATCAATGAACCAACTGCTGCCGCCTTGGCTTATGGATTCGATAAAAAGAAAAATGAAAAAATTTTGGTTTACGATTTAGGCGGTGGAACATTTGATGTATCAGTGCTTGAAGTAAGCGACGACACAGTTGAAGTAAAAGCTACTAATGGCGACACTCATTTAGGTGGCGACGACTTCGATCAAGTTGTAATTAAATGGATTCTAGATGAATTTAAAAAACAGGAAGGCATTGATTTGTCTAAAGACGAATTAGCTTTGCAACGTCTAAAAGACGCGGCTGAAAAAACCAAAATTGAATTATCTACTGCCTTAGAATCAGAAATTAACCAACCATTTATTACTCAAGGCGAAGATGGGCCTAAACATTTAGTGCTTACTTTAACTCGTGCCAAACTAGAAGAATTAACCAGCGATTTAGTAAGTCGCACTATGGGTCCGGTTGAAAAATGCTTAAAAGATGCCGGTCTAAGTAAAAGCGATTTAAACGAAATCGTTTTAGTTGGCGGTCAAACAAGAATGCCATTAGTCCAAAAGAAAATTGAAGAATATTTTGGCAAGAAACCAAACGCTTCAGTTAACCCCGATGAAGTAGTGGCTCTTGGCGCTGCCGTTCAAGCCGGTGTTTTGCAGGGCGAAGTAAGAGACGTTTTATTATTAGACGTTACACCGCTAACCTTGGGGCTCGAAACATTAGGCGGCGTACGCACTCCATTAATTGAGCGCAACACCACGATTCCAACATCGAAAAGCCAGATTTTCTCTACTGCCGCCGACAGTCAGACTAGTGTAGAAATTAATGTATTGCAAGGCGAACGGGAAATGGCAACTGATAATAAAACTTTAGGCCGTTTTATTTTAAGCGGTATTCCACCAGCGCCGCGCGGTGTTCCGCAAGTGGAAGTAACATTCGATATCGATGCTAACGGTATTTTAAATGTTAAAGCGCGTGATAAAGCTACCGGCAAAGAGCAATCAATTAGAATTGAAGCTTCTACTGGCTTATCTAAAGATGAAGTTGCTAAGATGACTAAAGACGCCGAGCTTCATGCTGATGAAGACAGAAAGAAGAAAGAAGTAATCGAAACTAAAAATATTGCCGAGACATTGGTCTATTCAACTGAGAAAGCGTTAAAAGACGCAGGCGATAAGGTTTCAGCTGATGAAAAGAAAAACATCGAAGAAAAAATTGAAGCTGTGAAAAAAGTTCAAAGTAGCGATGATGTTGAAACAATTAAAAAAGCTACCGAAGAACTTTCAACCACGGCGCAAAAAATTGGCGAGATTCTTTATAAACAACAACAAGAAAAGGATGCCGCTAATGCCAAATCTTCTAGTGGAGAAACCAAAGAGGGAAATTCAAAACAAGAAGAAAAGAGCGACGAAGCCAAAAAAGGCGAAGTTGTTGACGACGCGGATTTTAAAGAAAAAAAATAATCTTTGAATCATAACCAAGAGAGTGTGAAGGTAAATTTAGAAGGCGCGAATACGTATTCGCGCCTTCAGCATAAACGGCCTCACGCTTTCGAGTAATGATTTAATAATTACCATCAAATAATAAAAAATTATAATAATAACAATTTACTCTTCCCCTTTCTCCACGAAAGTTGAGAGGGGGCAAGGGATGAGGAAAAATAAATGTCCAAAGATTATTACAAAACACTAGGAGTCGAAAAGGGAGCATCTCAAGATGAGGTTAAAAAAGCTTTTCGAAAATTAGCGCACCAGTATCATCCTGATAAACCAAGCGGTTCTGAAGAAAAATTCAAAGAAATTAACGAAGCTTATCAGGTTATAGGTAATGAAGAGAAACGAAAACAATACGATCAATTCGGAGCCGACTTTAACCAACAAGGTGGTTTTGGTGGTGGGATGAACTGGGAAGATTTCATGCGCCAAGCCAGGTCTGGCGGTGGTTTTAATCAGCAAGGTGGTTTTAGTGGCGGTTTTGAAGGCGTAGATTTAGGAGATATTTTTGGAGAAATTTTCGGCTTTGGCGGTGGCGGTTCTCGTGGTCGGCACGCGCGATCTTCTCGGGGTCAAGACATTGAAGCTCGTTTTGAAATAAGTTTTCGCGAATCTTTTGAAGGCGTCACTAAAGAAGTGGAATTTTATAAAACCGTTAAATGTGAAAAATGTCATGGTAATGGCGCCGAACCAGGCACGCCAATTAAAACTTGCTCGTCTTGTAATGGCCAAGGGCAAGTAGAACAAATTACCCGAACAATTTTAGGTGCCATGCGTTCTTATGCGCCTTGTCAGCAATGTGGCGGTGATGGAAAAACGGCTGAGAAGCCATGCCAACAATGCGGTGGCGAGGGATTGGTCAAGAAAAACGTTAGAACTAAAATAGAAATTCCGGCCGGTATTAGCCATGGTCAAACTATTCGGGTTAGCGGTGAAGGTGAAGCTGGTAGTCGCGGTGGTCACGCTGGCGATTTATATTTGCACATTAGTGTTAAAAATGATAAGCATTTCCGTCGCGAAAACAATAATATTTTAACTCAAACCGAAATTTCTCCGGCTCAAGCCGTACTTGGCGTTACCGTTGAAATTAAAACCATGGACGGTACTGGTGAATTAAAAATTCCGTCAGGTACTGCCAGCGGAAAAGTTTTTAAAATAAAAGGTAAAGGTATGCCACATCTATCGGGCTCTGGGCGCGGTGACCAATTGGTAGAAGTAATAGTGGCTATTCCAAAAAAATTATCATCTTCAGAAAAAAAACTCTATCAAGAATTAATTGACCTAGAACAAAGCAGTAAATCAAAGAGTGGTTGGTTTGGAATTTTATAATACTTATGGTATAATATATTAAAGTGATTTATTTAATATATTTTATATGGAGGAAACCAGTATTTTAATAGCTGCATCAGAAGTCGCTGATACCAACAGTAATGTTAATTCTGTTACTAATGAAAATACAAATCAAGAATTGCAAACCACCACTGAAGCTACAACTTTAAATTTAAGCCAACAGATAAAACAACTAAATATCGATTGGGAGCATCCTTCATGGGATCTTTTTTTAGTTGGGTTTTTTATTATCGGCGCTTTATTATACGGAATTTCTTTGGGTAAAGATCGTATTATCGCAATCTTAGTTAGTATTTATATGGCGCTGGCTGTTGTTCATGCTCTGCCAGATTTTATTTTAAATGTTAAATTAAACGATAATTATACACTGCAAATTACGGCCTTTATATCTATCTTTGTGATATTATTTTTTCTATTATCGCGTAGCGCTGTTTTAAACAGTATCGATACTTCGCAACAGGGTAAGTGGTATCAGGTTATTATTTTTTCGGTTCTGCATATAGGGTTATTAATATCAGTCTCTCTTTCTTTTATGCCCGAGGCTTTTATTAATCAATTTTCTACCACGACCAGATATGTTTTTACCGATCAATGGACTGCTTTTGCCTGGATTATCGCCCCTATAGTTGCCATGCTTTTATTTGGTGAAAGGGAAGATTAAATAAAATTTTTTTACACAAATAAATATTTATGGCCTTGAAATACTGGTCATTTTTTGATATAATTAAATAAATATGAACGAAATAACTCGCGAACCAAACACAACCATGCAACAACGCATGAACCAAGAAATCGAAAGAGAATAAAAAGCTGAATTTCAGTCTTTTTTAGTGAGCGAATCAATACAAATAACTTTAGCTGTGCCATATTCATTACCGCCTATTAAATCTGAAAAATTAAGTAAACAGCCAGAAGATATACTAAAAGCTGTTCAAACTATTGAAGCTTATCTTAATCTACCAACTGCAAATAAAAGATTTTTTTCTGATGAAGAAAGAGACAAATGGGAACGGCATGTCAGGGAAAGATTTTCTCCTCATTATGCAGATCAAATTGAAAAAGTAATACAAATTTTACGAGCCAACACAAATTCAAATTCCGAAAAAGCTAAAGTTAAATCAGCTTTGGAAACTATTTATACAAATTTAGAATCACAAAAATATAGCGATTTGAAATTATTAATCGCAGAGGCTATAACCAGTACAGACAAAAGTACAATTTATATGGTTGGGTTTAAAAAACAATTATTCGAAATTGTTAATCTAATGAGCTTGAATTCTAATCCAAAGCTTAATCGAAATTAAAATTATTAACAAAATTAACAATTTTGTTTGAAAATATCTCTGATTTCTTTGATGCTGTTTATTCTAACCAGCTTATCTCTTAATTCGCTGGCATTGGGTTGGCCTTTTACATATAGCGCTAAATGTTTTCGAATTTCAAACAATCCTTTTCTACCTTTTTCTTTATATAGTAGTTTTGCATGATGCAAAGCTGTTTTTTTTATTTCGGAAAAAGCTAGTTCACCTGGCTCTTTGCCGATTTTTAAGTAATTTTTAATTTCAGAAAATAGCCACTGGTGTCCATATAAGCCACGCGCCAAACCCAAACCATCAGCACCGGTTTTTTTTAAGGTCTGTTCAGCTTGCTCGACAGAATTAATACCACCGTTAACTAATAAAATACCGCGAAATATTTTTTTTGCTTTCTTAATCATGGCATAATCTATTTCGCCCGCAAATGGTTTTTCATAACTGCGGCCATGAATCATTATAGCCGAGACATTAAGATCTTTTATTTTTTTTATTAAATCTAAAGCTGTTGTATTGCCGATAGATTTTCTAATTTTAATCGATACTGGTAATTTAGTAGAGGCTAAAACCGTACTAATAATTTCATGGCATTTATCCAAATTTTTCATTAAAGCCACACCGCTGCCATGACGAAAAACTTTTTTTGCCGGGCATCCGAAATTAATATCAATCCCGCTAAAGCCAGCTTTTTCAACTACCTCACAGGCCTTGGCGTATAATTCAGGGCGTTTACCGAATAATTGGCAAACAATGGGCTTTTCTGATTTATTAAATTTTAACATTTCTAAAGTTTTTTTACTGTCATAATAAAGCGCATCGACTGAAGTCATTTCGGTATATACAACATCAGCGCCAAATTCACGACATAATAAACGAAAGGCCGAATCTGTAATTCCGGCCATAGGGGCTAAAGCTAATATTGGTTTATTTATTTTTTCCCAAAAATTTTTTTTCATGCCATTTATAATTCTTTTTCAACGCCCACGGGCATAAAGCCCGGGGCTAGAGGATTTTATAAATTATAGATCAGACTGGTTTTATAGTATAGCCGTTTTTAGAATCTTCAATAATATATCCTTTTTTTAATAATTCATCGCGAATTTCATCAGCCGCCCGCCAATTTTTTTCATTTCTGGCAATTTCCCGCTGGCTAGCCAGTTCTAAAATAGTGTCCGGTATTTCGGCTTCATCTTTTTGCGCTTTTCGATATGTTTCTTCCAGCTCTAATCCTAAAACTTTATCAAATTCCAGTAGCGTAGCCAGTTTACGACTCGATTCCATATTAGATTTTATTATTTCCCAAACTAGCGCTAAAACTTTGGGCATATCCAAATCGTCATTAATATAGTTTTGGAATTTTTCTTGGCAAACAGTATCCACTTCAATTGGTTCATCATAAGCGGCGATGTTGGCGTAAATTTTATTTAGAGCATTCTGTGCACTATCTAAAGCTTCCCAGGAAAAATTAAGCTTACTGCGATAATGAGCACCAAGACAAAAATAGCGATAGGCGAGTGGCTTGTATTTTTTCTCTTGTAGAGCGCTAACAGTTAGAAAATTTTCACCCGATTTAGCCATTTTGTCTTTATTGATGAGTAAGAATTCTCCGTGCAACCAATAATTTACAAACGGTTTACCGGTCATGGCTTCGGCCTGAGCAATTTCATTGGTGTGATGAACCGGCACATGGTCGATACCGCCACAATGAATGTCTAAAGTTTCACCCAAATATTTTATACTCATAGCACTGCATTCTATGTGCCAGCCAGGAAAACCAATTCCCCAGGGCGAGTCCCATTCCATGGCGCGTTTTTTATTTTGTGGTGAAAATTTCCATAATGCAAAATCTGTAATATTTCGTTTTTCCGTATTTTGTTCAACTCTGGCACCGACCTGTAAACCACTAATATCTAACTTGGCTAATTTGCCATAATCATTTAATTTCGCTGTGTCGAAATAAACACCGTCGGATATGGTATAAGTGAATCCTTTGGCTTCAAGTTGTTTAATCATTTCTATCTGTTCCGGAATGTGATCAGTAGCTTTACACCAGATTTCTGGCTCTAAAATATTTAGATCAGCTAAATTCTGCTTAAAAGCTTTTGTATAATAGTCGGCAATATCCCAGACAGATTTTTTTTCACGCGCAGCGCCTTTTTCCATTTTATCTTCGCCACTATCAGCGTCATCAGTTAAATGGCCAACGTCAGTAATATTCATTACATGTTTTACATTTAAACCATTATATTGCAAAGTGCGTTTTAATATATCTTCAAAAATATAAGTGCGTAAATTTCCAACATGGGCAAAATTATAAACTGTTGGCCCGCAAGTGTACATGCCAACTCGGCCGGGTTTAAGCGGTTTAAATTCTTGTTTTTGTTTATGTAGAGTGTTGTAAAAATATATGGCCATATTAGAACCAGCGTCGGCGCCAGATAAAAATCATCATTATAATAGCTGCCAAGAAAGTGACTAAAGCAATTAATGTAAAATCGTGTGGCATGCCTACAAATGGCATGTGTTCGGCATTAACGCCGAATAAACTAGCAACAAAAGTGGCTGGGAGCATGATTACTGAAATTAATGTAAGAACTTTCATTACGTTATTAAGCTTGAATGAGATTAATGATTCATTAGTTTGTTGTAAAGCCTCGATTACTTCTTTAAATGTTTCTAGTTGACCCCATATTTCTTGGGAATATTCAAGTAGGTTGTCGTAATAGTCGGCTAATTCTTTTTTTATTCGATAAGTTTTAGATTCATGTTCCAAACTATTTTTCATTAAACGTTGTAAAGTAGCATTGTGCGATTGCATAATTTTTCGAAGATCAGTGATATTACGCCGAATAATTAATATTTCCGCTACCATGCGTTTTTCATTGCCGGCAAAAATTTGCTTTTTAATGTTTTGAATATCAAGGCTGATATGATCAAGTATCGGATAACAATATAAGAAAAGTTTGTTTAAAATATCGTAAAGCATAAGTTGAGTAGAATTTCGGAAAATATTTTCTCTGGCTTGGTCAGAAAGCTGGCATAATTGAAATAAATCAATTAAAGGAGGTAAGTCGCCACGATGGATTGTTATTACATAATCGTCATTAAAGAAGATATCAAGCTCGGACGACTCGATTTCTCTGGTTTTGCGATTATATACTGGAAATAATAAAATAAAAAAAATATAGTTAGGATATTTATCTATTTTAGATCTTTGTGTGGGGGCCAAAATGTCTTCTAAATCCAAAGGGTGAACATTAAATGTTGTACGTAAATAATTTATTTCTTCGCGACCTGGGTATTTAATATCAATCCATCGCATGCCATTAAAGGCAATTTCTTTAATATTGTTATTCATAATTGCATTTTAACATTAATTTTGTGTCGTAGCAAGGTTGCTGTTTTAACCTAAAAGTGTTATTATTTACACATATGTCAAGTGGTTCTCTTACAAAAAACAGTAATATTTTAGAAAAAGCCAACAACATCATTTCAAAACTCAGTCAGCTCGAGAAAAATTTAGATTTAGAAAAGCAAACGCCCATAAAGCCCGAGCAAATTCAACCAAAAGAATTAAGCGAAAAGGAAAAAGCTCAGCAAGAATATATTAAGCGAGTCGACGATGAACACCCTGAAGAATCACCTTACGTTATTAAAGGTGTGGCTAAAAAATCTACCGCCACATCCACTAAATCCAAAACTTTAGAAGAAATTGAAGAAATACTCGAAGAAAAAGTAGATATTTTATACGAAAAAATGAATGATAAAGAAAAAGCCGAGTTCAAAGCTAAAGGCGAAGAAATATCAGCCGTCATTGAAGACATGGTCACGAATTTCAAAACTAAAGCCCGTCGCGTGCTAGAGTTAATTAAAGAGTGGCTATCAATCATTCCACATGTTAATCGTTTTTTTCTCGAGCAAGAAGCTAAAATAAAAACACAAAAAATAGTTCTTTACGCTCGAAAATATAAATTCGGTAATAAAAACAAATGGTAGAGTATTTAGAAATTGCTCAAGAATATATTAATATCGGTCTTGATTGGGTTACATCGCCAGTCGGGATTTTTATAACTTATGTTGTAGGTAGTGTAATAATTTTTATAGTTTTTTTATTAATTTTAAGAAAATTGGTGCACATCTGGATGAGTAAACTAGATGTTTTTCAAATGAAAACATTATTACTACGTGTTCCTAAAGAAGACATGAAAAAAGATGGTGATGGCATGCCTTCACAAAGACGAGAAACTGTCCATCAGAGAATCAGTATGTCTGATGTACTTTATGCAACTCTCGGCGGTTTAAAAGCGCAACGGGGTATTCTTACTTGGTGGCTAGGTAGAAATGATCATTTTTCTTTTGAACTTGTGGCTGATAAAGATCAGCTCATTACTTTTTATGCGATTATTCCACAATATTTACAACGATATTTTGAACAACAGTTTCAAGCTCAATATGACGACAGTGTAATTGATGAAGTTCAAGATTATAATATTTTTGATCCCGATAATACTGTCATGGGCGCACAATTATTTTTAAAGAAAAGAGATATTTTTCCAATCGTCACTTACGAGAAAATGGAAAATGATCCTTTAAACGCGCTTACTAATGCAATGTCCAAATTTGAAAAATTCGAAGGCGCCGCTATTCAATATATAATCCGTTCAGCTCATCCCCGCTGGCACACTAATCCCAACCGTGTTGCCGCCAAAATGCATCAAGGTAAAAAGCTAGTTCAGGCCATGTATGAAGTATACGGTAATCCCATCTTTAGAGCTTGGTCTTTTTTTAGACGTGTAATTTTACAATACAAGCGTAAATCTGAAAAAGGTATTGATTTGGTTACCGAGCGCGAGTATCGTTTATCTCCGCAGGAAGAAGAAATTGTTAAAGCTCTGGAAGATAAATCTTCTCAAGCCGGTTTCGATGTTAATATCCGTGCCATCGTTTCCACACGAAGTCGCGAAATCGCTGAATTTAAATTACAAAGCATTCTTAATGCGTTTACCCAATATGCATCATATGAATTTTTAAATGCTTTTACTTACCCGCATTTTCGCACGGATACAAAATTTATAGATAATTTTATTTATCGTCGGTTTGAAGAAAAAAACAGTTTCATCATGGGCACTAAAGAAATGACCTCTTTGTTTCACATGCCGATTTCCACTACTGATACCCCAAATATTCGCTGGTTGCTTTCTAAAAAAGCCGCACCGCCTTTTAATATGCCAAAAGAAGGGGTATTATTAGGTGAAGTTTTTTACCGTGGCATTTCCATTCCAGTACGCATGAAAAAAGACGATCGTCGTCGTCACATTTATGTTATAGGGCAAACCGGTTCTGGTAAGTCTGTGTTATTATCGTCTCTGGCTATTCAAGATATTCAAAACGGCGAAGGTGTAGGCATTATTGATCCTCATGGCGATTTGGTTGAAGATGTTTTAATGCATGTACCTAAAGAAAGAGCCGACGATGTAGTAATTTTTGCACCCGGCGATATTGATCGCCCCGTTGGTCTAAACATGCTTGAAGCTGACAGCGAACAAATGCGTGATTTTGCGGTTCAGGAAATGGTAGCTATTTTTTACAAATTATTTGGTAAAGATGTAATTGGTCCTATGTTTGAACATTATATGCGTAATGCCATGTTGGCTTTAATGGAAGATGAAGAATCGGGCGCAACCCTTATTGAAATTCCACGCATGTTTACTGATGCTACTTTCCGTCGTCAAAAATTAAAGAAAGTTACCAATTTAATTGTAAAGAATTTTTGGCAACAAGAATATGAGCAATCGCAAGCTGGTCAGCAAGCCGCTGATATGTTGTCTTATGTTATTTCCAAAATCGGTCGTTTCTTAACTAACGACATGATGCGTAATATCGTGGGTCAGCATCGTTCTGGTTTTAATGTCCGTGATATCATGGATAATCAAAAAATATTATTAGTTAACTTATCTAAAGGTAAAGTGGGCGAAGTAAACAGTAATTTACTTGGATTAATTTTAGTATCAAAAATTCAGATGGCCGCCATGGCGCGGGCCGATATGCCAAAAGAACAGCGCAAAGATTTTTATTTGTACATCGATGAGTTCCAAAACTACACAACCGATTCTATCGCCGTGATTTTATCCGAGGCTAGAAAATATAAGCTTGATATGATTTTAGCTCATCAATACATTAGTCAATTAGTTAAAGAACAAGACACTAGTATTCGTGATGCCGTATTCGGCAATGCTGGTACTAAAGTAGCTT
This sequence comes from Patescibacteria group bacterium, assembly GCA_043798935.1. GTDB lineage: Bacteria > Patescibacteriota > Patescibacteriia > UBA9570 > JAHJKD01 > JAZDOC01. The sequence goes on along the minus strand of JAZDOC010000015.1, from coordinate 4,275 downwards.
TTAGAATTGGTGTTGAAGATGCTGAAACCATGGCCAAAGAATTTGCCCCGATATTTGATGAAAACGACGTTATTAATGTTGAAAAGTTTACGGCTAATATTAAACTATTAATCGAAAATACTGCCTCACGACCGTTCAATATGCGTACTATTATGCCCACGGCCGGCAATTTAGAATTGGCGACTAAATTAAAACAACTTTCTCGGCTTAAATTTGGGCGTGATCGAGCTATTGTTGATGGTGAAATTAGAGAGCGCGGTCAATTGGAAAAACTTGCTGGCGGAGACTCTAATTTATCAAATCCAGACAGTTTTTTCTAGATTGACAATATCGCCTTAATAGTGATAAAGTATAAAAACGAAAAATAAATATCAAATAAAACAAAAATATGGAAAATGATCAAGAAAATCAGGAAAAGATTGCTTTATTTAAGCAATATTTGGAAAATGCCCAAGCCAACATCAACCAAGCTTATAATGTTTTGAACAAAATAAGCACTGAAGATTTATCTAAAGAATTGATCAAAAAATCAAAAGCGATCGGTAAAGAAGATTTTACTAAAAATACTAAAATAATCGAAGGTGTTTTTGATGGACAGAACATGGTGGGGCCAGACGGTAAAATTTATTCAATTCCGCCAAACTATACTTCTAAATCCAAGCTGGTTGAAGGTGATATTCTGAAGCTTACCATCATGCCCGACGGTACATTTTTATTCAAGCAGATTGGTCCAGTTGAGCGTAAAAGATTAGTTGGTGTATTAGTTCCAGAAGAAGATGGACATGATTATCGAGTACTAGCTAATGGACGAAGTTATAAAGTAATTCTGGCATCAGTTACGTATTTTAAAGGTGAAGCCGGAAGTCAAGCTGTAATACTCGTTCCAAAAGATCAAGACAGTAAATGGGCTGCCGTGGAAAATGTTATTAAAGATGGAGAAACATTATCGGACGGATCAGCCATGGAACTTACTGCCGGGTTCGATGATGAATTGCTGGGAGCAAGTGATTCAGACGATTAGAAAAATAATTTTGAAAATTTTAGTTTATGTCGCAGGCTTTATACCGAAAATATCGGCCGCAAACTTTTTCTGAAGTAATCGGTCAACCACATATCAAACAAACTTTATTAAATCAAATCAAAAGCCATAAAATAGCTCATGCTTATTTGTTTTGCGGTCCGCGCGGTATCGGTAAAACAACCTTAGCTCGATTAATTGCGAAAAGCGCTAATTGTTTAAATACTAAACAGGGGGAGCCGTGCAATGAATGTAAAAATTGTCGCTTAATTAGCAGTCGAAAAACTCTAGATATTATTGAAATAGACGCCGCTTCTAATACTGGTGTCGATAATGTTCGGGATAACATTATTAATAGCGCTCATATTGCCACTAGTAATTTACCTTATAAAGTTTTTATTATTGATGAAGTGCATATGTTGTCGTTGTCGGCTTTCAATGCTTTGCTTAAAACTCTAGAGGAGCCACCAAAAAATGTAATTTTTGTTTTAGCCACTACGGAAATTCATAAAGTACCGGCTACTATTATTTCGCGTTGTCAGCGCTATGATTTCAAAAAAGTTCCTTTCAAAGAAATAACCGCGAAATTAGAAAAGATGGTTGTAGCTGAAAATATTAAAGTTGATCTTGATGTTTTAGAAAGAGTAGCTCGCCAAAGCGAAGGCTCTGCGCGCGACGCTGAAAGTTTACTTGGTCAGATTATTGCCTTAGACGATAATCACATTACCAGCGAACTGGCTGAGCTGGTTTTACCGCGCACAGAAACTGAGGCCATACTTGAATTTTATGAATTATTGCTTGCTAAAAGAACTCACGACGCCATTATATTAATTAATAAATTAATCGATGACGGCGTTGATTTAATCGAATTCAATAAAACTTGGCTGGAATTTTTGCGGAAAATATTATTATTTAAAATTAGTAATAATTTATCAGATCTTGAGTATTTAGACATTGAACAAAGCGCCCACCAAAAGATTATCAATTCTATAGATAAAATTTCTCTTTCCGGTCTTCAGAAAATTATTGAAATTTTCATGGCCAAGGCTTTGGATTTAAAATCAGCTTCTATTTTACAGCTGCCGTTAGAATTAGCTGTGGTTGAAATTTGTGAAGCAGAACCAGTGGCGACGGAAAATCACTTTTCTTTGCCCGCTAAAAAAAAAGAATTTAGTAGCCAGCCTGATCAAGTTTCGAAAAGTGAAATTAACGATTTAAAACAAAAACCAAGTTCCAGTGCTTATAATATGAGTGATATTAAAACACCGCCGGCTTTTATTTCCACCAATAATGCAGTCGTTGTAAATACAACAGCCAATCAGGAAAAATGCGCGGTTGATCAAAAAACGTTAGATAGCATTAAGCAACAAATGCCGGAAATAATTAAAGCTTTGCGTTTAAAAAATCATTCCCTGGCTCTAACCTTATCTATTGCGCAACTCGTCACATATACAACCGATAATGTTTTAACTATTGGTGTTAAATATCAATTTCATAGCGATCGATTATGCGAGCCGGTTAATCTTCAAGCTATTGAAGAAGTGTTAACCAATAAGCTTGGCCGACCAGTTAAAGTAGCGTGCTTGGTCGACGAACAATATGAAGATAAGAGCATCTTGCAAAATGTAAATAAATCTGATAATTTAGACAATGTTTCTCAGGAAGAAGTTGGAAATGTTTGGGATCTGGCCGTTAATGCTTTCGATGTTGAACAACCAAAAGAAAATTAGAAATAGTAAGAAGAATCAATAAATATTGGGGAGTCGCCAAGTGGTAAGGCACACGGTTCTGGTCCGTGCATTTCGGGGGTTCGAATCCCTCCTCCCCAGCCAACCGTCCGGGTTGCTAAATAGACCCGTTTACCTAAATGTCCCCAGGTTTGTCCTGGGGATTTTGTTTTCGCCAAAAGCCCTACTTCCACTTTAGGTCCTCTTACAATTGGTTCTAGACCTAGACGCCTTTTAGTGATTGTTGGTAACTAAGGCCTTTTAATTTTGGGCGATTTATGTTAAATTAGAAGTACAATTTATTGCCTAAACTCGATAATTTATTATCGGGCATGGCGTTCAAAACGTATACAACAAAGATGGTCTTCTGACTGATCTATCGTTGTATACGTATATATCCGAAAGGGTGTATGGCATTCGAAAGAGTGCTGGGTCAGTTCGGGAGACCTTTTTTGTTCTCTTGATCTGGCATTTTAATAACTAATTAAAAAGCCATGAAAAAAATTATTATCACTCTGTTCATTTTTTTACCATTAATGACTTTAGTTGTCGGGTGTTCATCTACAACGACAAAAAGCATTAATACAACAAGTGTTAAGCAAGAAGAAAAAAAGTTTGGCTATACCGAAGCGGAAAGAAAAAAAATATACAAAGAAATAATTGCAGCAGAGGAAAAAGCAGATAAAGAATCGAGCAATATATGAAGACAGCCAAGAGTTCGAGGCTAGCTACCCCTGTCCCAAATGTTCGTCTAATATGGACACAAAGCATAAAAAAGAAAAAGATAAAATTACCACTTTTTATAATTGTCCAAACTGTGGCCACACTGATCAAGATACTTTGGTTTTAAATAAACGCGAAGATGAGGAAAAAGAAAAAAAGAGCTAGAGAAAATTTCGTGAAATATAAAAATAAGTATTGCTTATCCGAAGCACAGGGACAGGAATATCTTGAGTATTTAAGAAGTTATGGGGCATTTAAAAATTTTATAGATGAGCAAAAAGAAATGGAAAAAAAATAAGCATATTTATGATGCTATAAAAAATTTAAATAAATTATCGGTTTCGCAATTAAAGAAATTATTATCTGAAGCAATAGAAAAAAATAATTATCAAAATTTATTATTCAACAGTCCTGAAATGGGCAAGGATGTGCAAATTGAATTTACTTGTGAAGATGCTAAAGAAGATCGGCACGAATATGACAGCAGAATGCAATTAAAAAATATTATTATTCAAGCATTACAAAATACTAATTGGAAATTAATGACTACCGGAATTAATTATCGCATGGGTGTTTTAAGCGGCAAGCTCAGGGGATATGATAGGGAAGAGGATTTAATGAGTTTGGTTATAAAAAGTAACCTATTAATTAATTTGTATTAAATGCATTTGACATAAAATATCAAAAGATTTAAAATATCAATATAAACTATATCAATATAAATTGATTAAACATTATGAAGCCAAAATGCTGCAATAACAAAAAAAGCGCCATTGAACTGAATAAAATCGTAGAATACCTGAAAAT
>JAZDOC010000024.1:0-43881 GCA_043798935.1 Patescibacteria group bacterium | reverse complement strand
TTCGGGGCCTGGCTCATTATTAATATTTTAATTAAAAAATATTATATATAATATTTAAAAAAAGATTGCTAATTTTTTGGTCTCAAGCTTCTAACAGCTTTGCCTGCCTGCCACATTTCTGATTCCTTGATTTCATCTAATTCTCTTTGTAAATTTTCTCGATAATTAGGATCACCATTAGCTTCAATCACTCTTTTAGTTTCAGTGCCGTCTTTAACTTTGTTGTACAAATCATCAAAAACCGGTTCGACTGCTTGTTTAAATTTATCTTTCCAATCGAGAGCGCCTCTTTGCGCCGTGGTCGAACAATGGGCAAACATCCAATCCATACCATTTTCAGAAATTAAAGGAATCAAACTTTGCGTCGCTTCTTCAACGGTTTCGTTAAAAGCCTCCGACGGTGAATGACCGTTTTTTCTAAGCAAATTATATTGCGCTTCCATTATACCAGCCAAAGCTCCCATTAAAACACCTCTTTCACCGGTTAAATCACTCCAAACTTCCTTGGCAAATGTAGTTTTAAATAAATATCCCGAACCCACCGCGATTCCTAAAGCTTTTACCCTGTCCTCAGCTTTGCCCGTAGCATCCTGAAAAATCGCATAACTAGAATTTACTCCTTTGCCGCTTACAAATAACTCTCTTACTTTCCCGCCCGGCCCTTTGGGCCCAACTAAAATTACATCAATATCACTCGGAGGAATTACGCCGGTTTGGTCTTTATAAACAATGCTAAAGCCATGCGAAAAATATAGAGCCTTGCCTGAAGTTAAATATTTTTTTATAACTGGCCATTGCTGTTTTTGCCCGGCATCGGAAAGTAAATAACAAATAATAGTTCCTTTCTCACAAGCTTTTTCTATTTCAAACAAAGTTTCGCCTGGTACCCATCCATCGGCCACTGCCTTATCCCAAGACCGGCCACCTTTTCTTTGCCCGATAATTACATTAATACCATTGTCGCGCATGTTCATGGCTTGTCCCGGACCCTGCACGCCATAACCGATTACCGCTACAGTTTCGTCTTTTAAAATTTCTTGCGCCTTAGCTAAAGGCATTTCTTCTCGGGTTACGACGTCTTCTTCAACGCCGCCAAAATTCATTTTCATATATTTTTCGAGCTCGTCAGGAGACTCGCTCTCTTAATTAATTATTAAATTTTCAAAGCCACTCGCCCACTACGAACCATTTTAACTACATCTCTCTTCATATTTAAAATTGCTAATACATGATTCATTTCTTCACCCTCGGCAATTAGTTCTAACACTGGCTGTTTTTTTACTTCATTAATTATTCTGATATTTACATCATGTTCTTTTACGTTTATTAATTTTTTTGCGACATTTATATTTTTAACAGCCAGCAATACCAGCTCTTTATCGACCACGTCTTTAGGTTCATACGCTTTAATGTGCACCACTTCAATTATTTTATTTATTTGATGCAAAATCAGATGAACACGCTCGCGGTTTTCAAACATAACTAGAGTAATATTATAAATATTATCAATGTTAGTACCGCCCGCATTTACACTTTCTAGGCTATAACGTTTGCGTCGGCAGAGGGACAATATTTTAAACAACACACCAGCTTTATTAATTGCGGAAATTAATATTATAAATCTTTCTTTTTGATGGATATTTTTTTTCATAAAATTAATTTCGTTTAATTACTGTTTCTCTTAAAGTATTGCCCGGTGGCACCATGGGGTAAACATTGTCTTCGGGCCCAATTATAAACTCTAAAAATATGGCCTTATTTAAATTAGCCGCTCGATGTAATAATTTTTTAGCTTGTTTCATTGTCGTTATTTTGTGTGCTTTAATTCCATACGCTTTAGCAATGCTTACAAAATCCGGATTCATTAGTTTGGTTGAAGCATAATTTTTTTTATAAAACAATTCCTGCCACTGACGCACCATACCTAAATAACCATTATGAAACAATACTATTTTAATAGGTAATTTTTCGGTCATAATCGTTCCTAGCTCTTGCATGTTCATTTGAAAACCGCCGTCTCCCATCAGTGCCCAGACGTCTGCATTAGGATTGCCGAACTTGGCACCGACCGACGCGGGCAAACTGTAACCCATGCAACCTAAACCGCCAGAACTTAACAGCTGGCCGGAATGTCTGTAAGCATAATATTGCGCAGTCCACATTTGATTTTGGCCTACATCAGAAACAATCGTAGCTTTGCCTTTGGTTTGTTTATCTATCTCGCCGATTATATCTTGAGCAAGTAAATATTTTGATTTTTCTGAACGCGACGCTTTTTTTATTTTTCCTAATCTAGTTTCTTTATGCCAAGTCTTAATTTGCATTAACCAATTGCTGTGATCTTTCTGGCTAATTAATTTATTTAATTGTCTTAACACCTTTTGGCAATCACCAGTTAACGGAACATCAACAACAGCGTTCTTGCCGATTTCTGCCGGATCAATGTCTACATGAATCACGTTGGCATCTTTAGCAAATTCTTCTAGCTTCCCGGTTATGCGGTCATCAAACCTCATGCCCATGCCAATTATAAGATCAGCATTATGCACTGCATAATTTGCATAGGCCATGCCATGCATACCAAGCATACCAAAATGAAGCGGGTGTTTATCGGACAATGACCCCATACCTAACAGTGTGGTAATTACGGGAATACCAGCTTTTTCTATAAACCTTTTAAATTCTTTTTCCGCACCAGAAATTCTTACCCCATGCCCCATCAATACTATTGGCCGTGAAGATTTGTTAATTAAATTAACTGCTTGTTTAATTAATTTTGAATCAGCCTTTTGCGGAATTTTATAACCTGGCAAATTAATTTTTTTAGGATATACAAAATTTTTCACTTCCGCTTTTAAAACATCAACTGGAATATCAACATGCACTGGTCCTGGCCTGCCTGTGCTGGCAATAAAAAAAGCTTCTTTGATAATCTGGGACAGATCTTTAACATCTTCGACAAAAAAATTATGTTTAGTAATTGGCGTTGTAATACCGGTGATATCAACTTCTTGAAAAGCGTCTGTGCCGGCGACAGTAGTTGCAACCTGGCATGTAATCGCTACCATGCCAACTGAATCTAAGTAGGCATTGGCAATGCCAGTTACTAAATTAGTGGCCCCCGGCCCAGAAGTGCTAAGGCATACTCCGGGTTTACCTGTCACCCGAAAATATGCATCAGCCGCCATGGCTCCCCCCTGTTCATGACGCGGCATAACATGCCTAATGCTTGGATAATCTTTCAGGCGATCATGAAGCGGAATAGTTACACCGCCCGGATAACCAAAAATTATTTTAACTTTTTCCTTAATTAACGATTTTAATAATACATCAGCTCCGATCATATTTTTTTCGATAATTAATTAACATTTTTGTCATTTTTCTTTTTGATGCTTTGGCCTTTTTTAATCTTTTTTTAATTTCAGCTTGAGACAGTTTAACGTTTAATTTTCTCTTAGGAATATCTATTTCAATAATATCGCCGTTTTTTATAATTCCAATTACTCCGCCATTGTATGCTTCCGGCATTATGTGCCCAATACAGGCTCCTCTGGTTCCACCGGAAAAACGACCATCAGTAATTAATGCACATTTTAAACCAGCGCCAGAAATCGCAGCTGTGGGTGTAAGCATTTCCGGCATGCCTGGTGCACCGGCCGCTCCCATATAATTTATTACTATCACATCACCATTTTTAATTTTTTGATTTTTAACAGCTTGCATCACACCTTCTTCGGTATTAAAAACTTTAGCCGGTCCGGTTATTTTCATCATGTCTATTTCAACCGCCGTTTGCTTAACAATCGATTCAGTACAAATATTTCCTTTTAAAACCGCAATGCCGCCTTCTTTATAAAAAGGTTTATTAAGCGGTCGAATAACTTCATTATTTTTAACTTTATCTTTAGTTAACCCCAACCTTCCCATTACAGCCGGTATACCGCCGGCTTTAAATAAATCTTCCATAACATAAGGACCTGCCGGACGAATATGGCAAATATTAGGCGTCTTTCTTGACCATTTATCAAACAAGCTTAAAGGCAAATTTATTCCTAACTCTTTTGCTATAGCTGGTAAATGCAAAGCTGTATTTGTCGAACCACCAATCGCTATATCAACACGCACGGCATTGAAAAAAACCTTTTTAGTCATGATGCTTTTGGGCCTAATGTTTTTCTCTACCAGTTCAACTGCTCGCCTGCCGGTTTCATAGGCTTGTTTTTTCTTTAACGGATCGATAGCGAGTGTAGCCGCACAATTTTTAACACTCATGCCCAAAACTTCTGTCATGCACGCCATAGAATTAGCCGTAAATAAACCAGCACAACTGCCCGCTCCGGGGCAAGAAGCACACTCTATTTCATGTAATTGTTTTTTCGAAATTATTCCGGCTTGATACTGGCCCACAGCTTCAAAATCTGAAACCACATCATAAAATTGCTTTCCAACTTTTCCGGCTTTCATGGGACCACCGGTTAATAATATTGCCGGTAAATTTAATCTGGCCGCGGCTATTAACATTCCGGGCGTAATCTTATCGCAATTAGTCACTCCCACCCAACCGTCTAACGAATGCGACAACATCATAAGTTCAATATTGTCAGCAATGTGCTCGCGTGACGGCAAAGACAAACGCATTTCCACGTGCATGGCAATGCCGTCACAAATGCCAGGCACTCCCCATGCAAACGGCACGCCGCCCGCATCTCTAATTCCTTTCTTCACCCATTTAGTTAATTCGTTTAGATGAATATGGCCGGGTATTATTTCGTTAAAAGCATTAGCCACGCCAATAAACGTTTTTTTAAAATCATTATCTTTTAATCCGATCGCTCTTAAAAGCGCTCGGTGCGGTGTAGTTTCAACGCTAGTTTTTATTTTGTTTGATTTATAAATGTTAGCCATTTGTAATATTTTTTATTATTAGCGTAAACAGTGTTCATAAATTCTTCGCGCAAATGTTTTGTTATCAGTCCGAACTGATTTTTCAATTTCTTTTTTCCAATTTGCCCGACTGGTGAAATTTCCGCGGCTGTGCCAGTTAAAAAACATTCATCTGAATTTTCTATATTTTTTAGTTTTAATTTTTTTTCAACTACTTTATAACCTAAATCTTTCGCCATCTTTATGGTGGCTTCACGAGTAATGCCGGCTAATATTGTTCCTAGTGGTGGCGTGAATAATACTTTATTTTTTACTATAAAAATATTTTCCGCCGACCCTTCGGCTACATAACCCTTGTAATCTAACATCAGCGCTTCGGTGTAACCCGCATTAACGGCTTGTTTTACAGCTAGCATGGCATTTACATAATGGCCGGTAATCTTTGCATCAGTAAAAGAAGATTTAGGATGAATGCGTACATACGGCGAAACCATTAATTTTACAGCTTCTTCGCCCAAATAAGAACCCCACGGCCAGCACATAATTGCTACGCCCACTGGCAAATTAACCGGATTAACTCTTAGTGGTCCGTAATCATAATAAGCGATAGGTCGAATATAACCGGCTTTAATTTTGTTAATTTTTAGAAGATCAATTATAGCCTGTTTTAATAGTTTTTTAGGATACAGCATCTTCATGTGAATGCACTTAGCCGAATAAAACCATCTGTCTAAATGCTGGTCTAGCATCCAAATCGCCGGCCCTTTTTTAGTATTATAAAATCTTAAGCCTTCAAACGCACCCGTGCCATAATGCAGAGTATGATTTAAAACATGTATCTTGGCTTTATTCCAATCTATAAACTTCCCGTTTTGCCAAATCTTTTTTGTAAATTGCATATTGTTTATTTATTATTTCTTTTATTATACAAAATATTATATCCTCTTTCAAAAGCTTCAATTGAAGCTACAATCACATCCGGCGAAGTGGCAGTGGCGATCACTCTGTTATCTTTTTCATCTTTTAAATGCATGGAAACTTCCACGGTTGCGTCGGTTCCGCGTTGATCGATTTTTACATCAAAATCTGTGAGCCAATACTTCATTAATTTTTCTTTATCAATAACTTTTCTGACCGCGCGCATGATAGCATCAACCGGGCCGACTCCTTGTGCTTTGTCAGTTGAGATTTTTTTATTTTTTATACAAACCTCTACTTCAGCTGTGGCTTGATCATGTTTTGAAGTTGATACTTTGAAATCATTAACTTTAATTATTTTCTGTGAATCCGGCACAGTTTTTAAAATATCTTCGATAAGATGCTGTAAATCAGATTTTACCATCTCTTTGCCTTTTTCAAAAAATTGCTCCACTTCTTTATATACGGCCTGGCTATAATCTTTTTTCAAATCTAATTTAAATTGATTTTTTACTACTTGTTCTAACTGCTTTCTGGTTGGCTTTTTGGACCATAAAATTTCTACTTTATCTTTTTCCACTGTTCCCTTAATATTATAAAGTTTCATCTTTAAATAATTATCTACTTCATTCATTTTAGGCTCAATTGATGGTGGCGACGGTAAAATTTTAAGCATGGTCAACGGATCTTTAAGCCCATTGCCAGTTGCAATGCAAACTACTCTATGATCTTTTGTTATAGTTTTATTGGCTACTAATTTTTTTAGCGCTGCCAGTGGCAATGCAGCTGATGGTTCAACAAAAATAGATTCCTGATCGGCTAATTCCTTGCCAGCATTTAAACATTCCTCATCGCTTACGGAAATAGCCAAGCCTTTAATTTCATAAATTGCATGTAATAATTTTAAACCGTCTAGTGGCATACTCACGGCCACGGCTGAAGCAACAGTTTGCGGTTTAGACAAATATTTCATTTTATAAGTTTTCTTATTAAAAGCTTCCACTATTACATTAGCGCCGTGCGGTTGTACGGCAACTATTTTCGGCATACTTTGAATAAAACCTAATAAAAATAATTCTTTAAAACCTTTATAAATGGCATTAAGATTTGTACCGCATCCGACCGGCGCAATCACAAAATCTGGAGCGCGCCAAAAAAGCTGCTCAGCTATTTCGTAGCCTTGAGATTTTTGACCTTCACCGCGAAATACATAATCGCCGGCCAAATAGAAACCGTATTTTTCAGCAATTTGTTCAGCTAGTTTCGCGCATTCGGAATATGTGCCACGCACTTGTATTACGCGCCCGCCATAAGCCAAAGTTTGGGCTAATTTGCCAAGAGGCGTACCCTCTGGAACCACGATATATGCCGGAATTCCAGCTTGTGAAGAGTAGGCCGAAACCGAAGCGGCCATATTTCCGGTGGAAGCCGTTATAATAGCTTTAGCTCCTAATTCTCTGGCTTTAGTTACTTCCACCATAGTGCCACGGTCTTTAAAACCGCCGGTCGGGTTTGATGTTTCATCTTTAAAATATAAATGATTTAAACCCAGGCTATTAGCTATTTTCTTACTTTTTTTAAGTGGTGTACCTCCTTCATTTAAACTAACTAATTTATTTAAGTCGTTAATCGGATAAAAATTTAAATATTTAGCTGCTGAAATGGGTGCGCTTTTTAATGCATAAAAATTTAAACGACTTTTAATGTATTCATAATCATATTCCACATCGAGCGGACTGCCACAATTTAAACACAGACTGGTTGTTTGGCTTTCCTCCCAATATTTCTTACATTTAACACATCTTAATCTGTAAAATTTTTCTTGTTTGGTTGTCATATTTATTATATTCTTAAAAAAAAATCGCCACCGATTTTGGTGGCTAGTTATTATTTATTATGAAAAGCAACTAACCACTAGGTAGCAATAATAATGCTAATAATAATTAAGTTAACTATGTTCATATAATATAACAATTATACAATAATAATAAAAGCTGTCAAATTTTCATTATCTCTTGAATAAATTTTAGTACGCATCTTCGTCAAGAGGGCGATGTAAGTCTTTTTCCAGCCTAGCTACTTCTTGTCTCTTTCTTTCATTTATTGGCTCAAACAATTCCATTAACTCTTGCCTGCGCGCTTGCAAGCTTGTTCTAAGTTCATCCTGAGATGGATCATCAACTATTCCTCTTAATTGTGTTAGTATATCTAGTAGTTCATTTCTGATAACTCTCTCTCTTTCGGAATCATCGGCTTCTTGGCTACGAGGAAATGGCTGTTTTGGTAATCTTTCTGAAGTCATATTATTTTTAATTTATTATTATTTTTCTTCTAAACAATTTTTTTATCTTGAACTTTTTACTTCTCGACGTTCTCTTGTTAATCTTCTGTCCAAGTTTACATCAATATCGCTAATTTCATCTATAATTTTATAATCATCAGTAAAAGAGTGGTCCAACCCTTTTAGATAACTGCTAAGTTTTCTAGCTTCGCTGATATCTGGAATTTTTATTTCTCCACCTGCTAATTGATGTTTTAAGTCTTGCAATACATTTTTAGCCCATTCTTTTGTTCTTTCTAAACGTTCATAAGAATCGCCTATTTCCGCTGACAGCTCTGGATTTTCATCAACAACTTGGTCAAAAAGTCCTATCATACTCTGCTCAACTTCAGGTGCTAATTCTTGCAACCGCACTAATTGTCGACCGTTTTGCTTGATTTGATCACCAGATGTTTCGTTTGAAGAATCTTTAACATATTGCGCGGCTTCGCTAATTTCATCAGCTAAAAAATCGTCTTCTTCGGCCTGTGCATCTTTATATCGTTTTTCAGCTGCTTCGACGGTGTTTACTACAAATAGAATTAACATGTGAAGCTGGTGGATATTATCAATTTTTGCTTTCATATTTTTGAATATTAATATTATTAATTTCTAAAAACTCAATCATTTATTCACCTATAACATTGCTGTCTTTTTTTATATTACTTGTTTACAGCTTCTCTATTTTAGCATATTTTTATAAATTTGCAGAGTGTATTTTTCTTTGAGTGATAAAAAAACTATTCAAAAATAACTTTAAACAACCACATAAACCCGACCCCTAATATAAACATAAAAAAAGATAACCAGGCTTTATGAATATTTTTTTCTTTATGAAGCTCGGGAATTAAATCTGAAGCCGCGATATAAATAAAACCACCGGCTGCAAAAGGTAAAAGCCAGGAAGCAAAACTTTCGGCACTGTTGGAAAGAAAATAACCGGCAATAGCGCCTAAAACCGCTAAAAGAGCCGAAATGAAATTATAAGACAGTGCTTTAGCTTTAGAAAAACCAGCATACAACAAAACTCCAAAATCCGAAATCTCCTGTGGCAGTTCATGTAAAATTACAGCAAAAGTGGTGGCGATACCCAAATGAAAATCTACTACAAAACTAGTGGCAATAATTAAACCATCAACAAAATTATGTACTCCATCGCCAATTAAATTTGTATAAGCAAATACATGCACATCGCATTTACCATCATCTTCATGGCAATGATGCCAATGCAGAACTCTCTCAATTACAAAGAACAGAGCGAAACCAACTAATACCGGAATATTTACTGCTTCAATACCGGATTTTTCAACAGCTTCAGGGATTAGATGCAAAAAAGCACCACCCATTAAAGCACCGGCTGAAAAACCGACCAGCAATAATAATATCTTTTTTAATTTTTCTTCTTTAATTGTGATAAAAATAATACCGACTAGCGATATTAAGCTCACAATGAAAGTTGCAATAATTGATGCTAATAATGGATGCATAAATATTTCACTTATTTTTGTTTAGGAACTAATTATAATTTAAAAATAAACGCTTTGCAAGCATTTACACTAACAAATTCAACTTATTTAACGTTTCAATATTAGACTATTTATCTAAGTTCATCTATAATAACTAAGGTTTAATCATATTTTATGCGAAAAATTCCGGCCATAATGGCCACTCAACATCCGGATAATGCCAAAGCCCCGTTTTGGGAAACTGACGGTGATGGTTATATTTCGGCCGGCGAAGAAATGGCCGAATTATTTGCATCTTTCAAACAACTTGATGCCGACGAGTACATGTGGGGCTGGGAAGGCAAAAATGTTGATGAAGCAATTGTAGAGCGCCTGCTAACCGAACACTACGATTATTTTAAAAAACATGAACTGGGCAAAGATAAATTTCTAACTTTTCGGGTACCAAATATTTGGCAAGAAAAAGGCTATTCTTTAGCCCGGGCTTTTATGTCTATCTTAACCGCCGCCGACATAGCGCACGATTTAAAATTTAACAGTCCTCCATTATTTGAAGTGATTTTACCTATGACCACTTCGTCCAATCAATTAATTCATATTCAAAAAACATTTTCCGAACTAGCTAAAACCAAGCATCGCTTATTTACCGATAAAAATAAACAGTTTAATTATTTGGAAATTATTCCCTTAGTTGAAGGCGTAAGCGACATGTTTAATATCAGTAAACTTTTAGAAAGTTATCGTATCAAACACAAAGAAATGTTCAAACGTGATTTACTATATTTACGCCCGTTTATAGCCCGCTCTGATCCGGCTTTAATAGATGGTTTGATTCCGGCCGTTATCGGCTCAAAAATTGCTCTATCGGAAATGTACAAATGGAGTATTAAACACGGCTTAAATATTTATCCAATTATTGGGTGCGGTTCGCTACCATTTCGCGGCTCATTGGCACCGGGGTACATCGAAAAATTCATGGCCGAATATCGCGGCATTCGAACCGTTACCGTGCAATCGGCTTTTCGCTATGATTATAATTTAACCAAAGTTAAAAAAGCCATTAAAGAACTGAAACATGGCCTACCGCTAAACATGCCACATTTTTTTGATCCCCGCGAAACTTTAAATTTATTAAAAATTGTTAATCAATCTAAAAAATATTACCACCAAACTATTTTAGGATTGTCAGCCACTATATTTAAAATGAGTAAGCATGTACCCCAGCGTCGTGAACGCCGACTACATATTGGTCTTTTAGGGTATGCCAGAAAACTTGGCAACAAACAATTTCCGCGCGCCATTAATTTTACAGCCACACTTTACTCTTTAGGTGTTCCACCCGAATTAATTTCTACGGGTCGAACTTTAAAACATATAAGCTCTAACCGCGTGCTGAAACAAATATTTGAAAGCAGTTATATTAATTTACGTTATGATATTATTCGCGCCGGCCGTCGTTTAAACCGAGAAAATTTAAAAATGCTGGCTAAAGCTAACCCGATTTGGAAAGAAGTGATGGCGGATATTGATTATATTGAAAAATATTTTTCTATTACTTTAGGACCAACAAAACCACACGACTTTTTACATCGCAATGAAACTTCTAACGTATATTTTAAACGAAAAAATCATGAAGATTTTTCACGCGCCATACTAGAAGCCGGAAAATTAAGAAAAAGCTTGGGTTAATTTCTTATTCGCTGAATACCGCGGCAATATTCGATAATTGATTTATATAAATTATTTACAAATTCCGAGCTTAGATTATAATCTTCAGCATATTTATTAATTTTAACCAAAATTTCTTTTTCTCTGCCCTCGTCAACGACTAACATATTATTACGGGATTTATGCCGAGAAATTTTATAAACAACAATTGTTCTTTCAGCTAAAAGCTCAATAATTTTATGATCAATTTCGTCTATTTCTTTTCTTAATTTAATTAATTCTTTCATATTAATTATTTTAGTTATTAGCTCTTTTAAATATTAAATTATTTTACCACAGCTAAAAAAGTAGTTACATTAAATTTATAATCCTGAATATTTTCATGAAGAATTTGCAAGCCATAAATTTTTGCACAGCGTTTAGATGCAATAATTGCCACGTCATCACCTAATTCACCATTCGCTAAATCTTTAGCGGCTTTAGCTGTATCTTTCCATTCTTCCTGTATGGCATCAGCGTAATTATCTTTTAAATAATTTCTAGCCTGTTTTAACGGTTGCGGATGTGAAACTATTTTTTTAATGTCTTCTTTGGCTTGTCCGGCTTTACACATTAAACATAATCTTATATCCATATTAAAAATATCCTTAATTTCAAAATTATATTTAGCCACCGCATACATGGCTTCCTCTACAATTCCGCCAGTATTATTTTGAATCGGAAAAATACCTATATTAATTGCTCCGGAAGTTAAATTCTTTAATACCGGATCGGCATTAATTAAATACTTAATTTCATAATTTTTTATATCATTTTCCTGGGCATATTTTATAGCCGCTTCTTCGCTAAAGCTGCCTTTGTCGCCCATTACGCCTATTTTCATATATTTTTATTTTGACTAATTAACTACCCGGCGCTCTTCCTCGCTAGTGGAAGCACGATAAACCAAATAAGCCGGCATCTCGCGTAACTCTTTAAAAATTGGGCTTAAATTATGCAAATGATAATCAGCTAGAAGCGATAATCTTTCAGTTGCTGACAAACGATTTAAAAATTTAAGCATTTGCCCAGGTTGCAAAGACTGAAAAAAATCTACTACTGTTTTATAACCATTAACACTTTTTTCAATCGGCTTTCCCCACATCTTCTCAATTTTGAATTGATGATCTGCGTTAGTAATATCTATAAAATCAATAACTGCTCTAACTATTTCCGGCGTAAATAAATCGTTTATTTGATCAGGGTTTTCATAGAGCTCTAAAATTGAAATCAGCGCTCCATCTTTTTTTATCAGTTCCGCAAAAGGATCTTTTAGTTTCCTAACTTCCTCATGAAACTTAGGATTATTAATTTCTTCAATACCGGTTTGCATGGCTTTTAATTTAGCTCGAAATACTTTTAGTTCATCATCAATAATTTCTTTAAGCCCAGCATCTTGATTTTCTGAATATAAATCAATCGCTCCTATTAACGCGGAAATACGATTTCGAAATGGGTAGTCCATTTTATGAATAGCATTTTTTTCGGCTAAAGTAATACGTAAATTAATTCCTTCTTCTACTAATTGTTGGGTGGCTATTTTATGTTTTCCAACTTCAACAATTCTTTCATCATCGGTTTTCATGACTATTTGACGCCTTGGTTCAATATATTCAGTCATACACTTAACTTATTATTAATTAATTTCCCTTCTTTTTCGTTCATCTTGTGTTAATCTATAAGCATGATATTTTGGATGGACAGCAATAAGCGTCATAATATTGGTTAGCCCTTTTATTTCTTCTAGAACTGAGGAACGTATTTGTTTATATGTTTTTTTTTGCTTAAACTCAGATAAATAATTATAAATTTTTCGCAAATTCGGATATGTTTCTCTAAACAAATCAATTAATCCATCCAAATTTGTCGATCGGTTTTCTAATGCTTTATTAATCATGTCTAATTTTCTCTCCATTAATTCAAGTTGTTCGTCAATTTTTTCATTTATCTCTTCATGCTTTTCTGCATTGCCAGAAATATCATTTAATTCTAACAAATTTAAAATTCCTGTTATTTTGTTGATAAAAGGATAATCAAAGGTGCGAATTAATTCGAACTCAATCTGAGAAAGTGCGTTTTCTTTTACTGGGTCTGACGTTAATAAGTGAGAGTCTTTAAAAGATCCTTCGGCCATATTATTTTACTAATATATTTCTTAAATAATGATCAATTAAAACCAAATTCACCATGGCTTCGGCTACAGGCACAATTCTTGGCGCTAAACACGGATCGTGTCGACCCGCCAACCCAAAAGATGGTGTCGATTTTACTTTAATGTTAATAATAATATCCTTGCCCGTAGAAATGCCGCCAAGAATAGACTCTGTGTTATATTCAAAACTATAAACCGCGCCGATGCTTAGAAGCGCTTTGGCTAAATCTGCTTTTAATTTATCAAAAACCGGTTCGCCTAAATTTTTCGGAACTTTTTTTACCGTAATTTGAATTTCTCCGCTTAAAGCTTTTTTAGATTTCATAATTAAATTTTCTAGAGACGTTGCGTGCAACGCCTCTACATCTGTATCCCCAATTTTAATAATTTTTCCGGAAACCTGTGAGGCCAAAATTTTCTTGGCAATAGCCCCGGCCGCCACTCTGGCCAGTGTCTCTCGGCCTGAAGCCCGGCCGCCACCACGCCAATCACGAATTCCATATTTATCCAAATACGCTTTGTCTGCATGACCGGCTCTAAAAAGTTTAGATGAATATTTAGATGAATCTACGTCGTGATTATAAACCACCATGGCAATGGGCGTGCCTAATGTTTTACCCTCAAAAACACCGGATAATATTTGTACTTTATCTAGCTCTTTTCTGGGCGAAACGATTTCAGACGTTCCTGGTTTTCTTCTATCTAGTTCTTTCTGAATATCACGTTCACTAATTTTAATGCCGGCTGGGCAACCATCCACTATACAACCCAAAGCCGTGCCGTGGCTCTCCCCAAAAGTAGTTACTCTAAATATTTTTCCAAAGGTGTTTCCTGGCATATTAATAATTCTTAATAAATTTATTTAATTTTTTTACAGCTAATTTTAAATCACCTAATGGAAAAGCAAATGATAATCTAATATAACCATCTAGTCCAAAGGCTTTACCCGGCACTAATACTAATTTTTCTTGCTTTAATAATTGCTCACAAAACTTAACTGAGTTTTTTTCTATCTTAGAAATATTAATAAAAAAATAAAACGCTCCTTGAGGCTCAATAAAACTAATGTTTTTAATTTTATTTAATTCTTCAACTAAATAATCTTTTCTTTCTTTATATTCATCTAACCAAGGATTAAACTTTTTTTTATCCAAGTTTAAAGCGCGTATTGTGGCAATTTGAGCTAAATTACAAACATTACCCGAGCATTGGCTTTGCAAGTTAACCATGGCCGAAATTATTTCTTTATCGGCTGCCATCCACCCTACTCGCCAACCAGCTAAAGCATGGCTTTTAGAGACACTATCGACAATAATAGTTTTTGTTTTGTTAACTTGCGCAAAAGAATAAAATTCTTTAGAAAATAAAATATATCGATATGGATCATCACTAATAACAAAAATATTTTTATTTTTGATAATTTTATTTAAATCATATATATCTTTTTTATTATAAACTTGCCCGGTAGGATTGTTGGGAGAATTTAATATTATAGCCCGAGTTTTTTTAGTAATATTTTTGGCAATTGCCTGAACATCAAGCTGCCAATCTGGTCGACACTGTACATAAACTGGCGTGCCACCGGCTAATTTAATTTGTTCGCCATAGCTTACCCATGCTGGCAACGTAATAATTACTTCATCACCAGGATTCAACAAAATCTGAAATAAATTATACAAAGCTTGTTTGGCTCCATTAGTAACAATTATCTCGTTTGTTTTATACTGTAATTGATAATCTGTTTTAATTTCAGATATAATCGCTTTTTTAAGCAGTGATAAACCGCTCGGTGCACTGTATTTATTATTACCAGATTTCACGGCTGAAATAATAGCGCTTTTAATTTCTTGATGTGTATCAAAATTTGGCTGACCAGTCGCCAAATTAATTACTTTTTTACCCTGAACTTGCATGCTTTTGGCCAAATCATCCAGCTTGATGGTTTCACTCATGGCGCAATTCTCAATACGTTTTGAAAGCTTCATAATGTTATATTACTATAATCTTCTGGCTTTTTGTGCCAATAATAATACTGTAATTCACCCTGATACTTTAACATATTTAACCCATTAAAAGCAATCGCTTTTTTTTGCCTAGCAATTTGCAATAATTTTGTTTTTTTGTAATATATCATATCCATTACAAGGCAATTTTTATTAATTAATTCTTTGTTAATTAACAATTTATTAAAAACAGGTGTAGCATTAATTAATATATTAAATTTTTCAGTAAAATTATTTAAACCTTTTCGACTTAACATTTTAACTTGAGCCCCATATTTTTCTAATCCATATTTTGCCGCCTTAGCCGCACCGCCATTACCTAAAATAATCGCTTGTTTACCGTGTAGTAAAGGCGCAAATACATATTTGCGCCGACCAATTCGCTTACAATTAATAATCGCCATAACAATTCCATACCAATCTGTATTATATCCGTACAATTTTCCCTTTTTATTTACGATAGTATTAACTGCACCTATTGTTTTAGCAACTTTATCAACTACATCTAAATACTTCATGACTTCTTCTTTAAAAGGTGTAGTTACTGATGCACCCGCTAAATTAAATTCTCTAAAAATTTGCATCATATTTTTTAAATTTTCGGTTTCCCAAATTTGATACAGCGCATTAATTTTATTTTTCTTAAATTTTAAATTATGCATTTTAGGCGACAAGCTATGCTGAGCCGGATTTCCAATAATTCCATACAGTTTCATATCTGCTTGATCTATGGTTAACTGCCCTGGTGCTGACTGTTTATGTTTATCTAATGCGAAATAGCTAATCATATTTCGTTTATTTAACCGCGTCATCATTCCAAGTTCGCCCATGCCAATGGCGATAATTTTATGTGAATATTTTTTCAATAATTTCGCGATCACTAAATTATCTTCAATTTTATTAATCTTAACCGCGATTTTATTTACGCCAGTTTTTACTAATTTATCTAGAAATTTAAAATCAGGCGTTTTTTGGAAGTTGTGATAAGAAATTATTAAATTATTTTTATTGTTCTTGAATAGGCGCGAATACGTATTCGCGCGTTCAGAATCACGATAATCAATGTCGATGTATTGAATCCAAAAACCCCCAGGTTTATCCCAATGGGTTGCCACTTGCCCGCCCACTGGCATGAAGCCAGGGGCTCCATTTATTTTAACAATCACTGGTTTTTGACATTTTTCAATTAATTTTTCCAAATTCTCATCCGGATACAAATCCATGCGCAATTCTAACAAATCAGCCTTTGTATTATTAGCCTTTTCAATATCTTTAGGGTTAATTATTGATACACATTTTTTCATATTTAACTTTTCACAATATTATCAGCCACGGCGTAATACTTGGCCTTTCTTTGTTTCCAAATCTCATTAAGTTCAAAAATAAAATCATGGCCATTTAATGCAGGTCTGTTTTTTTCTTTTTCTATTCTTTTAAGAATATCGTTAATTTCTGAAACTAATAAAATAATGTAATTATTTTTTAATAAATTATAATTTCGCTTATACATCAGCGTCCCCCCGCCGGTGGCGATTACAGTATTTTTAGATGTTGAATATTTTTCAGTTATTTTATATTCTAAATCTCTAAAATATTTCCATCCATTTTTACTGACGATATCAGCAACTTTCATTTTTGCATATCTTTCGATTTCCTGATCCAAATCAATAAATTTCATATTCCATTCTTTAGCCCACTGTGCGCCAAAAAAAGTTTTTCCGGTTCCGCGCATGCCGGTTAAAACTACATTTGCGTTTTTAATTTTTTTATAATCGCGCCAAAAATCCGGATAACTCTTGCTGACGCATTTTGGATTATCAATTTTCAATCCTAAAATCCCAAACGCCATAGCGATGCGGTGGTCATCGAAGGATTTGATGGTTATTTTTTGTAGAGACACGCCATGGCGTGTCTCTACAAATTTATTATTATCTTGTATAATTATATAATTTTTGCCGATTTTATTTTTTATCCCCAATTTATTCAAATTATAATTCAATGCCTTTAATCTATCTGTTTCTTTAATTCTTAAATTCTCTATATTTTTAATTTTAATTTTATTATTTGTAAATATACTGACTACAGCCATGCTCATCACCATATCTGGCATTTTATTAAAATCGAATTCAGTCTTCCCCATCTTTAACTTTTCCAGCGCTTTAATGAATTTAATATCGCCTTGAACTGACTTTAAATTTAAATTCGGCATTTCAATTTTAGAACCAGTTATATAATTATAAACCTGCCAATAACTGGCGCTGCTAGAATCAGCTTCTACTTTAAAATTAATCTGCTTAAATTTCTGATGTTTGATTTTAAAAATTTTATAATTTTTATTTTCAACTTTAATTCCATATTGTTTTAAAACATCTAAAGTCAAATCTATATAAGGCCGAGATACTAATTTATTTTTTATTTTAATGGTTAGTCCATTTTTTAAAGTTGGTGCTAGCATTAATAAACTCGATAAATACTGAGAACTTTTGCTTGCATCTACTGTCACTTCTTTATTAATAATATTTCTCGATATTATCTTAACTGGCGGACAGCCATTTAAAGATTCGGTTTTAATGCCTAATCCCTCTAAAGCGTTTAATAAGTCTGAAATCGGCCGTTTTTGCATGTACTTATTTCCGGTAATTGTTGCACCAACCGGCGCAAACGGCAATAAAAATCTAACCGCTGTGCCGGCATTGCCTAAAAAAATTTTTCCTTGTAATTTTTTCTCTAAAGCTTTTTGTAAAAATTTTGTGTCGTCTGCGATTAAAGGCTTAATCACTCGACCTTTATTGCCAGATAAATAATTACACAATAAGGCCCGTTGCGTAATGGACTTGGAACCGGAAAGATGAATTTGTGTCTTTACTGGTTTTAACATAGAGAATCTATTTTGTAGAGGTGCGATTAATCGCGTCTCTACAAATAAAAATTATTATAATACTTTTAAAATTTCCTTTTCATCATAATTCTTATAAATTTTAACTTTGCCTAGTTTAACCGGCAAAATTAAAGTAATACTTTTATCTTTTGTTTTCTTATCTACTTTCATATTATTAACTACATCTTTAGCTGTAAATTTATTTGATTCAGGCCATAAATATTTAATACTAAAAAACTTAAATAATTCTTTAACATTTTTAATAGTTTTCAAATTTGATAATTCAGCTGCTTTTATTATTCCTTTAGCCACTGCTTCGCCGTGAGAAATTTTATAGTTCGATAAACTCTCAATCGCGTGTCCGAAAGTATGCCCTAAATTTAATATTGCTCGCTGACCATTTTCTTTTTCATCTTGCTCGACTATTGCTTTTTTAATAATTACATTTTTAGTAATCATTTGCTCTAATACTTTAAGGTCCATTTGCTTAATGCTTTTTTTATTTTGCTCTAACCACTTAAAAAACCGGCCATTTATAATTCCATGTTTTATTACTTCAGCTAATCCGTTAAGATATTCTTTTTTGGGCAAAATCTTTAAAACAGCCGGATCAATATAAACTGCCCGTGGTTGATGAAACGAGCCTAATAAATTTTTACCACTTTTTAAATCAACACCAGTCTTTCCACCCACGCTAGCATCAACCATGGCCAGCAATGTAGTTGGAATCTGAATAAACTCTATTCCTCTCATATATATAGAAGCTAAGAATC
The DNA here is from genome assembly GCA_043798935.1 of Patescibacteria group bacterium. Lineage (GTDB taxonomy): Bacteria > Patescibacteriota > Patescibacteriia > UBA9570 > JAHJKD01 > JAZDOC01. The sequence goes on along the minus strand of JAZDOC010000024.1, from coordinate 24,780 downwards.
CAGTTATGTCTCCAACTACACCACCGCCTAAAGCAATTAGGGTTGTATTTCTATCTGCACCTAGGGCTAATAATTTTTCCGCTAAGTTTTCAATAGTTTGAAATCTTTTACTTTTTTCTCCAGCCCTAATAGTTAAAACCGAATATTTTTTAAAATATTTACCATAATATTTTTTAACATTTTGATCAGTAATAACAATACAATTATCCCGGAGTTTAATTTGAGAAATTAAACCAGATTTGATTTTAACCTGATAATTATGATTTTGAGCTTTAATTTTCATTTTTTTCCTCTCCCCCTGTCCCCCTCTCCACATTCGTGGATCGGGGGCATCTTGTTAAGAAGTTTGATTATTTATAAATTAATTTTTTCAGCTACATAGTCGACATCTTTGTCACCTCGTCCAGATAGATTTACGATTATTATTTCTTCTTTATCCAGAGTTGGTGCGAATTTTATTGCATACGCTATGGCATGGGCGCTCTCTAGAGCAGGAATAATACCCTCGACTTTGGACAATTCTCTAAAAGCATTTAGTGCTTCTTCATCATTCGCTGTTTTGTAAATTACGCGTTTTTCATCTTTTAAATAAGCGTGTTCCGGACCAACCCCAGGATAATCAAGCCCCGAAGCAATAGAGTGCACTGGCGCCGGATTGCCATCTTTATCTTTAAGTAGATAAGTAAACATGCCATGAATCTCGCCCGGTTCGCCCAGGGTTAGTGTGGCCGCGTGTTCGCCAGGTTTAAAGCTCTTGCCAGCTGGCTCAACGCCGTACATTTTAATTTTATCATTGATAAACGCTGAAAACAAACCCATTGCATTAGATCCACCACCCACACAAGCTATTAAATGATCCGGTAATCTTCCTTCTTGCTCTATGATCTGCTCTCTGGCTTCTCGGCCAACGATTGATTGAAAGTCTCTGACCATCATGGGGTAAGGATGAGGGCCAACTACCGAGCCGATGCCAAAGAAAACATTTTTATAATCTTGCATATACGCACCAAACGCGCTATCGACAGCATCTTTTAAGCATCGTCCGCCCGATTCAACAGCTACTACTTTTGCACCCAACAATTTCATGCGGATTACATTAGGGTGTTGTTTGGCTACGTCTATTGCGCCCATATGGATCTCGCATTCTAAACCCATAATAGCCGCAGCTGTGGCCAAAGCTACTCCGTGCTGGCCCGCACCGGTTTCAGCTAACAGCTTTTTTTTACCCATGCGTTTAGCGAGTAGTGCTTCACCCAAAGTGTGATTAATTTTATGCGCTCCAGTATGGTTTAAATCTTCTCTCTTTAAATACACTTTGGCGCCACCAAGTTTAGCAGTTAAATTTTTTGCAAAATATAACGACGATGGTCGACCCACATAATTTTTTAAAAGATCGTTATATTCTTTTTGAAAACTTTTATCTTTTTTGGCTTCTTCATACGCACGCTCTACTTCTTGTAAAGCCGGCACGAGTTGAGGCGGCACTAATTGTCCGCCGTAACGCCCGAAATATCCTTGTTGATTAGGTAAATTTTTTTTAAATAAATTCATATTGTTAGTAAGTTATTTTATAAATAAAAATGATTTTACTGGTATTTTAAAACCAGCGGCTTCGCCAACCAAATGCATTCTTATTTATAAATATTAACTTACTAATGAACATATTTTTATACTTCCCGACCGATAGCTTTAGCGATTAATTTAATTTCTCGCATTAATTTATTAAACAGTGGAAAATTCAAAGTCTGATCGCCATCAGATAATGCACGCTTTGGTTCCGGATGAACTTCGACGATTAAACCGTCGGCTCCGGCCGCGATAGCCGCGCGGGCTAAGGCACTAACATATCGCCTATCACCGGCAGCGTGCGATGGATCAACTATTACTGGCAAATGAGTTTTTTGTTTTAACACTGGTACGGCTGAAATGTCTAAAACAAACCTAGTTGCTTTATCAAAAGCACGAATACCGCGTTCACATAAAATTACATTACCGTTACCTTCACTCATTATATATTCAGCGCTCATTAAAAATTCGTCTATTGTTGAAGATAAACCCCTTTTTAATAGCACTGGTTTTTTTGTTTTTCCAACTTCTTTTAATAATTCAAAATTTTGCATATTACGCGCGCCGATTTGAATAATATCCGCATACTTAGCCACTAATTCTACTTTGCGTGTGTCTAAAACTTCAGTGATAATCGGCATATTGGTTAGCTCTTTTACGATCTGCATAATTTTTAAACCTTCCTCACCCATGCCTTGGAAAGCATACGGCGATGTGCGCGGTTTAAATGCACCACCACGCAAAATCGTAGCACCGGCTTTTTTAGTGGCGCGCGCAATTTGCATGGTATTGGCTAAACTTTCAATTGAACATGGCCCAGCCATTATAGCCAATTTTTTTCCGCCAATTTTACAGCCGTTTACTTTAACGATCGACTGAGGTTTATTTTCTTTTGACGCTAATTTATACGGTGCTACTACGAGCATGGTTCTTTCCACGCCTTCCATGGCACGAATGTTTTTTTCACTTAATTTTCTTTCATCGCCGATAACTGCAATTACAAACCTTTCCGTACCTTCTAACAACACTGGCTTCAACCCAGCCTTTTTTACTTTTCCTATTATTTTGTTGGCCATTGTTTTTGTGGCCTTTTGTTCCATGACAATGATCATATTCTATATATATTATTAATGATATTTCTTAGTTTAAATCTTTCGATACAATTTTGCCTGGTGATAAAATCACTCAAGGTTTAAATGATAATAAAAAACTTCCGGTTTAAGCTCCGGAAGAATATGGCTGTCTTATCTCATTAACTGTGAACTATAAAGACCTGACCTGGTTCTTCCAGAGCATCGTAAAAAACCAGAAGAATCCTTGGTTTCTTTGATTAAATTTTAGGTCTTTATTATTCATATATCAAATATTATAGGTAAAAAAATCTTTTGTCAACTTAACAAAAGTTTATTATAAAAATTTAGTTATAAATTAATTTATTTGCTATAATTAATACATGATGAAAAATACACTTAAAATATCAAAATTCGCACTATTAAACAATAATAATTCAAACTATTATAATTTTTTACACGCTTGTGCAAACAATAGTTCAAAAATACAATGGCTTTGGTCTGCACCGGATGATTTAATTGCTAAAAAATTATCTAAAAAATTTCCTACCGTTAATCCCAAAATTCTTCAAACATTCTGTAAAAATTTATCTTTAATAAAAAAAGAAAAGAAAAAAATATCTAAAAATAAAGATATTGAAATAACACCATTGGCTATTGTTTATTTTTTAAAAAATAATAAACAAATTTCTAAACACTTGTCATCTCATCACATTGGTGAATGTCGAACTGAAGATAATAAAGCAATTAAAATATATATTAATTATCAATATAAAAAATATCTAAAATCCACAATAATACATGAACTCACCCACGCTAAGATATATCTTAGTCAAAAAGGCTTTCCAATTTTAGATTCCATAGTAGACAAACCATCAATTATTAATTATCGTAATAATTCTAAAACCATACTTAATCGCCTAGATGAAATATTCAGAGATGAATATTTAGCTTATAATAGCTATGATGCTGATTTTCAAATTATTACAAATCACCAAGTAGGAATTTTTGTATTCGAAAAATTTTTAAATGCTATTTTTCGAAAAATTAATCACCTTCGAAAAATTAAACATAAAAAAACTCTATTTAAAAAATATTACAATATCTACTTACAGCTTATTAAACAACAACCATTATATTTATATTTGGGCTACTATAATATGCAACGATTAAAAAAGAAGTATCCACGTAATTACCATCAACACTTCTTTAATCTTTTTATTGATATTAATTGCAGAGATTTTATTGCTGCAATTAATAAAAAATTAATACAAAAATATAAAAAAGAACAAAAATATTTTATTGCACAATTTATAAATAAAGCTAACACTAATTTTAAAAACGACCCAAATGATCTAAAAAGAAAAAAAACTTATGAAAAATTATTAACCCCGAAATATATTTTCAAATTACATTTATTTAATTCCTACAAATTATTAAAAACATTATTACTAATATTATCAACTTATACTGTTTCCGAACAAGAAATATCTGAAAATGTTCTTGATCATATATTCGACCTAATTATGCAAGCATATCTTTATTGTCCTGAAAAAATTCGTCATCAATACCGACCTTTAATTATTGAACTCCTAGAAATTAAAAAACGCTACTTACCCAAAAACTCTCTTTACGGTCTCAGTTATCTGGAACATACTTTAAATTTAATGAAAAATTCTTATTTATAAATAATTAATAGTTATTCACTTGGTAAATCAGATTTAAACGCAACACCCACAGTAGCCACTAAAGCGCTCATTTCACCCTGCTCATTTACTTCTTCCAAAGACAAGCTACGAAATAATTTATTTGCCTCTTGTTTAGTTGCAACTTCGTGAACCACACCGTTAATTGTTAACTGTCAAAAATCCCGCGCTTTTAGCACGGGATTTTATATTGATAAAACTTTATTTTTTTATAATTCGTCTTGGCCGTAAACCCAGGCAAAATCCATTTTCTCGTATGAGAAAATTTCGTCGTCAGAAAAAAATCTTTTTATTTCCGCCTCAGATGCTTCAGCTGAATCTGAAGCGTGCACGATATTGCATTGTCCGCTCATGGCAAAATCGCCACGAATCGAACCGGCATCGGCTTCCCGCCCTTTGGTGGGGCCAACAATTAAGCGTACAGCGCTGATGGCTTCAATACCTTCAAGAGCCATAACCACGACCGGTGAAGCCTGCATATACTGTTTTAAATTTTGAAAAAACGGTTTGTCTTTATGATGGGCATAATGCTCGGTGATTTTTAAATCATCAATAGCCATCATTTTTAAACCAACTAATTTTAAACCTTTACGTTCGAAACGTTTTATAATTTCGCCCAATAAATTACGCTGTAAAGCATCTGGCTTTACAATAATAAGTGTTCTTTCCATTTATTTTTTTGAAGTTAATATTTCTTTTACTTTGGCTACGATTTCGGCTGGTGTGTGGTTGGCTTTAATAAAATAATCAGTAGCGCCTAATTCTTTCCCTTTTTTAACATCTTCTTCTTGGCCTAAATTCGTAAGCATTACAACCGGAATATTTTTTGTGGCCGGATTATCTTTGATTTTTTTCAATGCTACAAAACCGTCCATTTTCGGCATAATGATATCAAGCAAAATTATTTCCGGCATTTCAGTAGTCGACTTTTCTACACCCTCAACACCGTTATAAGCCGATATTACTTCATAGCCTTCTTTACCGAATTTCTGGGTGTACATGCCGTGAAGCATTTCATCGTCTTCAACTAATAGTATTTTGGCCATATATTTCAATATTAATTATTAATTTTATATCACAAACATTATAGCATAAAATTATAAACCAATCAATTAAGCTTGTTCAAAATGACGGCCTAAACGTAAAATATCGCTCTCTCTAAAATAATTACCCATTATTTGTAAACCAACCGGTAAATTATTTACTTTCCCGGCCGGAACCGATAAAGCCGGAATGCCGGCACAACTGGCCGGCGCGGTAAAGATATCGGCCATATATAAACTAAGCGGATCGCTTTTTTCATTAATTTTAAAAGCCGGGGTTGGCGTAGTTGGTGAAATTATACAATCTACATCTTTAAAATTATTTTTAAAATCATTACAAATTAATGTTCTTACTTTTGACGCTTTTTTATAGTAAGCATCATAATAACCGCTGGATAATGAATATGTACCAATCATGATGCGACGCTTTACTTCACGCCCAAAACCTTGTTGGCGCGATTGCATATACACATCCAGTAAACTTTCAGCATCATCGGCTCGATAGCCGTATTTAATTCCATCATATCGGGCCATATTCGAGCTAACTTCAGATGGTATTAAAATATAATATACCGGTATGGCGTATTTTGCATGCGGTAAGCTTATTTCTATAATTTCTACACCCATTTTTTTTATTTTTTCGACGGCCTGAAAAAATAATTCTTTTACCTGATTGTCTATTCCTTCCATTTCCAAAAATTCTTTCGGGATACCAACGCGTAATTTTGTAATTGATTTTTCTATTTCTTTTATATATTCGTCGACGGTTATATCACATGTGGTACCGTCAAAATTATCCCTGCCGGCAATGGTTTGTAAAACTAAAGCCGCATCACGCACATCCTGGGTAATTGGCCCAATCGTATCAAAAGAAGAAGCCATGGCGCAAACACCATAGCGCGAAACGCGACCATAAGTAACTTTTAAACCCACAGTATTTGTAAAACTGGCTGGCTGACGAATCGATCCGCCAGTATCGGTGCCAAGCGCAAACACGGCCTGCTGGCTGGCCACTGCCGCGGCTGAACCTGAAGAAGAGCCACCCGGAACACGCTCTATATCAAAAGGATTTTTAGTAACTCCATAAGCTGAATTCTCACCTGACCCACCCATAGCAAATTCATCGCAGTTTGTTTTTCCCAGCAACACAGCGTCTTTAAGTTTACTGATTACCGTGGCATCATACGGTGGAACGTACGACTCTAATATTTTTGAGCCGGCCGTGGTCTTTATTCCTTTGGTACAAAAAATATCTTTAGCCGCATAAGGTATGCCGGTTAAAATACTGTAATCTTCCGAAGCGATTAAGGCGTCAGCTTCTTTCGCGTCTGCTAATGCTTTATCAGTACTAACCGTAATAAAAGTATTTAATTTTTCATTTTCACGATCAATGTTGGCTAAATATTCTTTAGTTAATTCCACAGCGGAAATTTCCTGATTGATTAATTTTTCGTGTAATTCGTAAATGGTAGACATAACAATTAAGATTTAAACACATTTTTAACTTTTAAATGATCGGCGGCTTGATCGAGCGCGCAATCAAGCATTTCTTGACGAGGATAATTATAATTAACTTCGTCTTGACGAGTTATATTAACAAGGCCCGTGGTCTGATTAGTTGCAGCAACTGTTTCTGTATTCACATTTTGTAATTGTTCAACATAATCTAAAATAGATGATAACTCATCGGCCAAAATTTCATTTTCCGCCACGGATAAATTTAATCTGGCTAAAATAGCTATTTTTTTCACTTCCGCTGGCGACAGTTTCATAAATATTAATTTAATCTTTATTAATAATCTCTAACAATATAATACGTATTAGCTTATTTGGCAAATTTTATTTAACCGATAAACTAACTATTAGATTTACCGCTACAACGCAAACAGTTGTTAATAGCAATGTGGCTACTGAAAATAAACGGGTTTGCTTCTTCAAGCGTACATGAGCCTGATACGAGTTAACGTAAGTACCGTCGTCGTGGCGATTAGTGACAGCGTCAAAACTTTTGCATGAACCATTAAAAGTTAAATGATAAGCCTGAATGCAACCATAAACAATGATGAACAAAAAAAGCCAACCAATTAATAATAAACGCATGAAAAAATTCGGTGATGTTTGGATAAGTTTTATCAATCTGTTAATTTGATTTTCAGCTACTAAATTCATATTATTTTGTCTGTTTTAAAAATTCCTGTTCATTAATAACTTTAATCTTCAATTTATTGGCTTTGGCTAATTTTGATCCAGCCTTCTCGCCGGTAACCAGATAATCGGTTTTTGCTGATACACTACTAGCTACTTTACCACCTAGTTTTCTAATTCTATCTTTAGCTTCATCGCGCGTGATGGAATTAAGCGTGCCGGTTAAAACAAAAATTTTATTTTGAAAAAATTGATTAGCTTTAATTTCATTATTAGAAATAATGACACCGGCTGATAATAAATTATCTATTTCTTTTATATTTTTCGAATTCTGAAAATAATCATACAAACTCTGGGCCATTATTTCGCCAATCTCAAAAATATTAGTAAAATCTTCACGGCTGGCAATTTGTAATTTATTAATCGTGTTGAAATAATGTGCTAGTACTACCGCGGTTTCTTCACCAATGTGTCTAATCCCTAAAGCATAAATAAATCTGGCGAATGTTATTTTTTTCGCTTCTTTAATTGAGATTATCAAGTTGTCGGCCGACTTTTCGGCAAAACGCTCTAGTGGCTTTAAATCATTTTTAGTTAAATAAAAAACATCACTTAAACTGGAAATTAATTTCTCATTTAAAAGCTGATCTATTATTTTCGGACCCAAGCCATTAATATTAAATGCTTTTTTAGAAACAAAGTGATAAAACCGCTCTCTTTCCATGGCAAAACAATTTTTATTAGTGCAATAATAAGCCGCTTCGCCTTCACGCCTAATAACCGGCGCTAAACAAGCCGGGCACTTCTTGGGAAAAATAAAAGCTGAGGCTTTAGGCGAACGCAAATTAATAAGCACTTTTACGATATCGGGAATTATATCGCCGGCTTTCTGAATAATAACTGTATCCCCTACGCGCACATCTAATCTTTTAATTTCATCTTCATTATGAAGCGTGGCTCGGCTTACCACACTGCCGGCCACAGATACAGGCTCTAGGTGTGCCACCGGAGTGAGCGTGCCAGTACGCCCTACTTGCACTTGAATGTCTTTTACAATTGTCGTCACCTGCTCGGCCGGATATTTATAAGCAATCGCCCCGCGGGGTGCTTTACCCACTACACCAAGTTGATTAAATAAATTTATATCATTAACAATTACCACAATACCGTCGGACCAATAGTCTAAACTCACGCGCACTTTACCGATTTTATCATGATATTTTTGAACAGCTTCTAAATTCGGGCAATAAGTATTTAAGTCGTTGCTTTTAAAACCAAGCTGGGTTAATTTTTCATGTTTGCTTTCATGAGTTGAAAAATCAAAATCGCCCACAATATCGTAAGCCATAAAATCTAAATTTCGGCTGGCCGCAATTTTAGAATCGAGCTGGCGAATACTGCCGGCCGCGGCATTTCTGGGGTTGGCAAATTTTTCCACGCTTTGTTTATTTAACTTAGAAAAATTCTTCCGGCTCATGTACACTTCACCGCGCACTTCAATTTCTTTGGGATACGGTGCGATTAATTTTAATGGTATAGAATTAATAGTTTTTAAATTATGCGTGACATCTTCTCCTACTTGCCCATCACCCCGCGTAGCACCCTGAATAAAAACTCCATCACGATAAATTAATGTGACGGCCAAGCCATCCATTTTTAATTCCGCATAATAATTTATTTTATCAATTGGTACTAATTTACTAATGCGCGTCTGCCAATCGCTTAATTCTTGAAAACTAAAACAATCAACTAAAGACAACATTCGCTGGCTGTGTTTTACTTTTTGAAATTTATTAAGTGGCGCACCTGCCACCCGCTGAGTGGGTGAATCAGGAGCTATCAGATCCGGAAATTTTTCTTCAAGCAGGGATAGCTCATGTTTTAAAGAATCCAGCGCCGCTTCAGAGATTTCTTGTTTATCTAGAACATGATAAAGATAACGATGATGATTAATCTCTTTTTTTAGCTTGTCAATTCTTTGTTTTGCTGATGCTTTATCCATGAATATTTTTTATTTTATTATCTGTTCCTCGGAAAATATTACATATTCGCCCAGCCCCGATAATGGCGCGCGCCATAATGTTTCGGCTTTTAAGGCCGTGCTAGAAACACCATAATAACCATGCGATTCAATTTGAATATAATTGCGCATGGCAATTCGCTCACCAGTTATTCCATCGCTGGCATAAAAATTAACATTTTCTAAATTGCAATAAAGAGGCTTTACTTTAATTACATAGCTATAACCGGCTTGCAAACTTAAAATTCCAGGCGACGAACAAGTAGCCGTAGCACAATGTAATACATTTACATTATCTACTCCGCTCGGGTTAATATAATCATTCCATGAATAAGTAAAACCATAAAAATCTTTAATAATCACTTCTAAATCAGCATCACCAGTACAAGTGCTTTCTTTTTCCCAAGATACATAAATATCGGCATTATTAGACCCCAGGGAAGACTGTCCGGTGTCTGGTTCGGAATAATTAATCTGCCGGCTAGAATATAAAGGCAAGTCAAATCTAAGTTGATTTTTTCTGTCGTTATACGCGGCCGTGGAAAAAGTTGCACCATTTGAAAGCGCTTCTCCGGTGTAGGCCATGGTGGCTTCGGAAAAAGTTTTATAGCGCAGAGCGCGAGCATTGTTTAATTCCCACAAGTTCACTTCCAACCCGCTTTCAGCCGCATAAAAAGAATTTATCGCATTAGATGAATTTGAATTGGCGCGCACATTCAATAATATATATAAAGCTGTTAGCAGTGCCACTGAACTTAAAACTAACATTAAAAAAGTGGCGTAGATTACAACTGAACCTTTTTGATTGTATTGAACTTTATCGGTCATAAAATCGACTACTAATAGTTGTTTGTAAAATTATGCTGATGTCATTATAATCAACCCCATCTTCAGTGTAATGAGCTTGCAGTGATACGGTCACGCGCGGTTGATAATTAACAGTCGATGCCTCGCTAAACGGGTCAGTTGCCGGATAAATATAAAAATATATATTATCAAACACAACATTTGCCGAATTAACATTTTCACCCACGGCGCCATTATCATAATATAAATTCGAACTCACATAAAAATTATCATGTTCACCATATTGATTAATTAAATATAAACGGTCCGAAGGATTGTCAGCCGATGAAGTTAAATCTTGGCCATCGCTAATATAAGCCGAGTAATCAATATTATCAGTTCTTATTTTTTGGGCTAGAAACTCCATGCAATAATCCACTTCCCGCTCTAATTTCTTTTGATAAATTAATTCCTGAGGGTTGCGGTTAAAAGTAATAGCCAAGTCAGAAATGATCACAAAAATAATTAAAAAAATTCCGGTCGCTACCACGATCTCAATTAGCGTAAAGCCTTTATTTTTTTTAATAATTTTTCCAATCATAAATTCTTTCTTCTGCTGTTTTATTATGTTTTTTCTCGCGATCACTCCATTCCACTCGTGATATTACCTGAATGCCTACTTTGGTTAAACCGCTAGCTGTACACGTGCTTGAAGTTATAATCGAACCGTCGGAACAAATTGGGTTTAAAGTGATTAAACGACGATAAGGAGTTACTTCGGGCGTAGCACCAGTGTAACTAGTATAAATATGACCAATGTTTAAATAAATTTTAGTCATGGCATGGCTAGTAGAATTTGGAGTCCAGTTCAACGTCCACTGACCACCGACTGGAGATGTCCCGGTATATTTAAAAATTGCCACGGCCGTATAATCGGTACCACTATATAATTCCGCATCCCAGCTAGTGGTGCCGTCGCTTTGCCTTTGCAACCAATTACTGTCTCTAATGTTTCTTATTACTTCTACACCTTCGCGCGCCAAATGGGCTGCTAATAATTCTTGCGAACTAATAGTAGAAATCATACGCGAAGTAATACTAAGCGATACTATGCTAATTATACCAATTAGCATAATGCTAACTGCAATGATCACTTCAATTAATGTTTGCCCGCGTTGGTTCATTCTATTTTGCTGGTTAATCCGTTAAAATATATCTGCCTGATTAAGGACGGATCTTTAACGGTTTTTAAATTTATTATTAATTGACTGGTAAAAGGTAAGCCACTGACAACGGCCTGTGCTTGATACATGCTGAAAAATATATCGCAATCGCCACTACCGCAATTATTTACATAAGTTTGATTATCTAGCACATATTCTTCAACTACATTATCTACTCCATAGTCAAACCTTCTATCACGACCAGAAGCATTATGAACATCAGCATAAATTTTAATCTGTTTATTTGCTGTTCGGTCGGACGGATTCTGCACCACAAAAACTCCATAGCCCAAAACTGTACCGGTACAAGCCGGGCAAACTTTTCCGCTTAATGCGTAATTGCGCGCGGTTTGTAAAATTACGCCTAATGTTCTTTGGCTGTTATCCAATTCCTTAACCGGATCATGAGGATCTAACTGCACAAAAACAATCGTGGCCATTATGCCCATAACAGCTAACACCACTAGCATTTCTATTAATGTAAATCCTCGGGCTGATTTCTTCATAAATATAAAAAACTTAAATACCAATTTAATATCACCTGGCCGTAAATTAAAACTATAAAAGTACTAATTGTTAAAAAAGTTCCGAAGGGCAAAGCGTCCTGCATTTTTTTACGCTTCTTGAGTAATAAAAACATGCCCACAAAGCTTCCCAATAAATATGAAATGAATAATGCCACAAGCACCAGCTTCCATCCTAAAAGCAACCCCATAAACAACCCTAGGCGAATATCCCCGCCACCAATCCACTTACCTTTTGAAACCATAAACTGCATTAAAAACAACCCGCCACCAATGGCACCACCTATTAGTAGTTCCCACCAGGCTCGGCCCAGCGCTGGCTCAAGAAACAAGTTTCCTAAAAATGCTAAAATAATGGCCGGAACAATTATTTTATCTAGAATTAAATAATATTTAAAATCATAAATAAAAATTACTATCAAAAACGCGCTTATTACTAAATAGAAAAGAGTTAAAAAAGATAAACCAAAATATACATAGACCACGGTAAAAATAAAAGCCGTAGTTAGCTCGACCAAGAAATATTGCCAAGATATTTTCTTCTTGCAATAACGGCACTTCCCACCTATAAATAAGAAAGAAAATAACGGTACTAAATCGAGCACCCCCAGCACATGTTTACAATTTGGGCATTTCGACCGCCCATTCATAATACTTAGGCCATTTTTAAGGCGTAAAACAACAACATTAAGAAAACTGCCGATAATTAGACCCAGAATAAAAAAATAAAAGCCCAGTAGAATTTGCATGCTTTCATTATACAAAAAAAGCCCCCAAAAATAAAGGGGGCTTTCTTAATAAAACTAATTATGCTTAGCTACCTAAACATAATTGAAAAGTAGCATCAGCACAAGTAGCAGCTGTAGGAACAGTCTCATCAGATGCAATTCTAGCGGTCACGGTTTTGCCACAATCAGCAGTGTCACTGTCTTGATCTAATATAACATTAGTTCTTTCAAGCACGGTTTTTAAACAATAAACTGTACCTTGAGTGTTAGTCATATAAACATATGTTACTCCAACTGGCTGTGGAGACGGCAGAGCTGTTAAATAACCACCGCCAACAAGCATGCTCTGTACAGAGTCTGTAGCTGCAGTATCCCAAGCTGGGGTAGCGGCGTTAAGAATCGGATAACGGCTGTTATCGCTATAGTACATTTCTAATGCATTTTGCATGGATTTAAGATCGGCAACACGTTTTGTATCTCTAGCTTTTGATTGTGCAGAAGTTAAAGAGATAATTGCTAAAGTAGCTAATAAACCAATGATAGCTACAACGATCAATAATTCGATTAAAGTAAAGCCTTTTTTATTCATAAATTCACCCCCTTCCATATTTGGATTTTAATTATTAATTAGCGCTCACATTATAGCACAATGAGCAATATATACAAACAAGTTGTACATTAAATTCCCCTATTTACTAGGAAAAACTTTCAGTTAGCTGGTACATGGGCATTAAAATACTCACTATTACGCCACCGGCAGCTAAACCGATAACTACCAAGATAATAGGCTCAATTAAACTGACTAATGATTTAATGGCTGTTTCGGTTTCAGATTCATAAAAATCAGCTATTTTTATTAAAACTTTGTCTAATTTTCCTGTTTCTTCACCAATGTTTATCATCTGAGTAACGATCATGGGGATGTATGGGCTTTTAGCAAAAGTACCAGAAATAGTACTACCTACTTCTACTTCCTGCGCCGCTTCCATAATAATTGCTTTATAAACATCGTTATTCACGATATCTGAAGTAATTTCTAAAGATTTGGTAACCGGCACGCCACTTATCAGCAAACTGGATAAGCTGCGCGAAAACCTCACCATAATTGTTTTCCAAACTATCTGCCCGATAACCGGTGTTTTTACTCTTATTAAATCAAAATAAAAATGTCCGATTTTATTTTTGTTAATAATATAAAGCGAAATAATAATACCAATTACTAAAATAATAATGAGCCACCAATAAGATGCCATAAAGCCGCTAACGGCAATTAAAGTTCGGGTGGTGATAGGAAGCTCAATATTTCCAGATTCAAAAATGCTTACAAATTTAGGCACTACAAAAATCATCATTAAAAATCCCATTACAAAAAGAACGCTAATAATAAACGCCGGATATATCATGGCGCCTTTAACACGATTTTTCAAAGCATAATCTTTTTCAATCTGATCAGCCATGTATACTAAAGATTTATCCAACCGTCCGGTTGTTTCACCAGCGCGCGCCATGTGAATAAAAAATTTATCAAAAACATTCGGATACCGCCCCAAGGCTTGCGACAATTTAGCTCCGCCATCAACATCGGAGGCGATATTAGACACAATGGTTTTAAATGTAGAATTACTGGTTTGTTTAACTTGAATGCGCAGTGCTTTCACCACCGGTACATTAGCTTCAAGCATTACCGATAATTGCCGGGCGAAGAAAACCACGTCTTTATTTTTAACCCGATTTAATATTACATTTAACCGTCCGCTAAAACTTTTGGTTGATTTTTCATCCAGTGAAATTAAAAACAATTCCTTTTCTTTCAAAATTTCAGCCGCCGCTTCTTTGGTTGGTGCTTCAATGGTTCCATTCTGGCTCTCGCCATCCATTTTTTTTGCTAGATAATTGTAGATTGGCATAAATTAGACCGGTTGCTGATTAATTAGAGTTTGAAAATATTGTTTGTCCTCGGCGTGCTCGATGGCAACATTTAAAGTAATCAACCCACTATTTACCAATTCGGCTAAAGAGTGATCAAAAGATACCACGCCTTCGGTTTGTGAAGAATATAAAATATTATTTAATTTTTCATATTCCCCGTTTTTAATAATTGCCAAAGCTGTTTCATCCGGAAAAAAAGCTTCACAAGCCACTACTTGCCCGCCAGCAATACTGGGTAGCATCTTCTGCGCCACAATACCCGATAAAAGAACTGACAATTTTTCTTGCATGTATGGACGTTCGGCCACGGCAAAAAAACTTATAAATTCATTTAATGTTTTTACCACGGTTTCGGCAGTCATTAAAGCAATCACTAAACGTCCGGAATCTACGAGTTTAAAAATTTCTTTAATCATTTCTGCACCTTCAATTTCCGAAACCACTACTGTGTCGATATCTTCATCCATGATAAATTTTAAAGCTGAAATAAAAGACGAAGCGTCTCGGCCAATTTCTCTTTGCTCGATTATACTGTTTGTATCGGTATAAATATATTCAACGGGTTTTTCTAAAGTAATAATATGCTTGGCCTGAGTTTGATTAATGGCATTAATGATCGCCGCCGTGGTAGTGCTTTTTCCTGAACCAAACGGACCCGATATAATTATTAAACCTTCACGCATATTTACAATTTTCTGTACTTCATTAGGCAAGCCCAGAGTTGTTAAATCCGGAATCTGTTTGGGAATTATTTTTAATGATGCAGATAATGTTTCACGCTGGTAATAAAAACCGGTTCGAAACCGCAATTTATTGGAAGCCGAATAAACCATAACCACATTTTTATCTCGCGCTAAAATTTTCTTGTCGGCTTCATTTAACCAAGCATCGATTAATTGTTTTATTAAATCGGCAGTAATGGTTTTTTCAGAACTTAATGGCATTAATTTTCCATCGACTCTTAAAATGGGAAAGTTTCCAGGCACCAAATGCAAATCGGATGCCTTGTATTCAGATATAGTGGCTAATAATTTGTCCATGTATAATTGGTCGTTGGCTTCCATATTTATTTTTTATTTATTACATCATGAATTTTTTTCACAACCTCGGCCGGCGTAAAATGAGCCTTAATTAAATAATCATTAGCTCCTAATTTTAAACCTCGGTCGATATCTTCTTTCTGCCCCAAGTTGGTTAATAGTATCACCGGAATATCTTTGGTTTCAACCTGGCTTTTTAATTTTTCTAAAACATCCCAACCGCTCATGGTAGGTAAAATAATATCCAGTAATATTATATCGGGCATGGCCAAAAGCGCCTGCGACAAACCTTCCTGCCCGTCGCCGGCAACAATAACTGTAAAATTCTCGATCGCTAATTTGGTCTGATACATTTTAGACAAAAACGAATCATCTTCAACTAGTAGTACTTTTACATCAGCTTTATTCATGGTGTATAAAAAAATTAATTATTAGTCTTTGGTAGCATTCCAAACTTCTTCAATCGTGGTTAGACCACGCAGAGATTTTACAATACCATTTTGCTTCATGTTTAATAAACCTTGGCGATGGATTTCTTCACCCACTACTTTGGCATTGGTTATTTGGCCGGCCGAAATTATTTCTTTTAGTTCTTTAGTCACTTCCAACACTTCGGAAATGGCAATACGGCCGTGAAAACCGCTATTTTCACAATGCGTACACCCGATGCCATGATACATTTTAAAAGGTCTGGTTAAATCGATGTCATCCGGAATAAACTTAGCCGGAATATTGGCAATTTCTTGAAAAACTTCTTCTTCCATTTCGCGCGGTAAAAAAATTTGTTCTTTACATTTATCGCAAATCTTACGTACTAATCTTTGAGCAATAACCAAATTTAAAGATGAGGCGATCAGAAAAGATTCAATACCCATATCCATTAATCTGGGAATGGCGCCAAAAGCGTCATTTGTATGTAATGTTGATAATACCATGTGGCCGGTTAAAGCCGCGTGTACGGCCAGTTCAGCAGTTTCTTTATCGCGCACCTCACCAACCATAATAATATCCGGGTCCTGGCGCAAGATAGATCTTAGCCCAGAGGCAAAAGTTAAACCCACTTCGGGCCTAATTTGCGCTTGCCCAACACCTGGCAAATCATACTCGACCGGATCTTCCAAGGTCACAATATTTACACCCTCTTTGTTTAATAAAGTAAGCATGGAATA
This sequence comes from Patescibacteria group bacterium, assembly GCA_043798935.1. Classification (GTDB taxonomy): domain Bacteria; phylum Patescibacteriota; class Patescibacteriia; order UBA9570; family JAHJKD01; genus JAZDOC01. The sequence continues at coordinate 7,831 of JAZDOC010000024.1, read as the reverse complement.
TAATGTAGTACTTTTACCGGACCCGGTAGGACCAGTAACGAGAATCAAACCATGTGGATTTTTCATGTTGCGTAAAATAATCTGCAAATTACGATCCCGATAACCTAAATTTTCTAAGGATAAAGTATCGCGCGAGCTGTCTAAAATACGCATTACCACTTTTTCACGATTCAATAACGGTAAAGTGGAAACACGAAATTCAACATTTCGATTTTCAAATTTTATTTTAAAACGTCCATCTTGCGGTAAGCGCGTTTCATCTATTTTTAAATTTGATAAAACTTTAATACGAGCCACTACGGCTGAATGAATACTTATAGGAAGTACTAACGACATGTGCAATACGCCGTCCACGCGATAACGAACCCGAGTTTCTTTTTCCATGGGCTCGATATGAATATCGGATGCCCCACCTTCAATAGCATGACGTAAAATTACCGACACGGTTTTCGATACGGGCGCGTTTTTAACAACTTTACTGGCTTCATCATCTTCCAATATTTCCGGCTCGTCTGATAATAAATCCACATCTTCTAAAGCTTTAGAAACTTCTTTGGATAAATTAGCATATTGTTTTAAAACCGAATTTAAACTATAAGCAGAAATGATAAAATAAACAAAATGTAATTCTTTTTGCCGGGCAATAAAATCGAGGGTTTCCACGGCTTTATAATCTTGCGGATTTAAAAGCGCTACTTTTACTTCGTCTTTATTTCTTTCAAAAGGCACGAGGTTATAGTTACGCGCAATTTTTTCGCTGACTAGATTTAAAACATCATGTTCAATTTGCCGGTCGGTTAGATCGATAACCGGAATATTAAAAACTTCGCCTTTAATTTTTACTAAAGCATCTTCCGGTACTAATCTTTTTTCTTCAATGATATCTAAAACTTCCCTTTTTTGAAGCTGGCTTTCTTTTTCTATTTTTTCCTGATCAGCCGGCGTAATTAAACCCTTGGCCAGCAAAACTTGGATGATTTGTGTGCTAGCACTATTTACCATTTTTTTTAATTAGTGTTAGTGTTGGAATTGTTATTTTCATCAGCCTCATTCGACTCGGTATTTGTTTGCTCCAGCGCCTGATTAATAGATGCGGAATTAAACGGATCCGGATTTCCCGGCTTTGATAAAAGTAATTGTTTAACTGATTCATTGTCGTTATTATCAACGGCGGTAATCGTGTAATAATAAATTTGATTGTCCATCACTGTATCATCCAGGTATGCATTGCCATCGGAAATTTCTACAACTTCACCGTCGGTATCTAAAATTCCTTGTTGCAGTGAGCGATAAATTCGAACATGAGAAAAATCTTCTTCAATTGGATTGGTCCAGGTTAATAATAGCTCATGGCCATTTTCCGTATTTTCTATTTTAAAATCGGTTGGCAATGACGGTGGGGTGGAATCGGTAGCCCGAGCAATAATTACTCGGTTGCCTTTGGATTCTAATGCCTCGTCGGCATTATTCTTTCGCACTGCCACAACTTGATAATAATAATTAACGCCGTTTTCCAAATTTTGATCACGATAATTTCCGCTTAAAGGCTGGTTGTCGGCGATAAGCTCTGCTTGCACACTACTAGTTTCGCCACGATAAACGCGTACATAATCATATTCAACGTCATGCGGTTGTTGCCAATAGACTACTATGCTTTCGCCTATTTTCGGATCATAATAACCCACGTCTATTAGTGGCGCCGGTGCATCTAAACCTGTCGAAACAGCCATTACTTGCTGATTAAATTCAGCGGTTATAGGCTGGTGAAGTTGAAAGAAACCTTTTTTCTCTAACAGCGAAGTACTAAAATTCACTACGGTTTCGAGCGGTGTAAAAGCTGATTGTGTTTGCTCGATTGGTTCATGATTAAATAAATTAGATTTAATATAAACACGATAAAACAAAAATATTATTAAACCTAATAAAATAATAAAAGTAAGCAAGTAAATAAAACTTTTTATTTTTTCAGCGGTTAGATTGCTTCTTTTAGACATAAAATAAAAAATTACTGCGCCACGTTGGCTAAATAATAAGTGGTTAAAGTAAGAGAATAAGCCGTCTGGTTGGGATCATAAGTTAAAGATTCCACATTAAAAATCCGTAGATCACTTTCTAAATTATCTAAGAAATTTTTAAACTTTTCGTATGAATCTAAGCCTTCTAAATTAAGGGTAATATATACTTGTTCTAATTGCTGTTTTTTAACCGTGGTTTCCGGCGCGATCTGTTCGATACCCTGCATCGGGTCGCTGGCATCAAAATTCTCTGGCAAAGCTTGTTCTACCGGAGCCGGAGCAACAGCTTTTTCCAGCTCACTTTGGCTGATGGCCGGATTATAACTAATGCTGGTTAAAAGTAAATCGTTTTCATTAGCTAAAATTTCCATTTGCGCAAACAATAAATATAAATCATTATCGCTGGGTAGAACATATTGAAAATTCTGCCAGGCTCGATATTGAATTTTTTCATATTCATCTTTCATGATCTGCAATTTGTTTAAGTATTGCTGACGCTTAACTAATAAATCCATGGCCTGCTTATGTTCAAGTATTCCGTTATCTTGTAAATCTTTATATTTTGGCCATAGCATAGTAAAAAAGCTAACACCGATAATAATTACGATAATTAAAATAGCTAAATATTTATAATATTCATTTAGAAATTTATTTACTTTTTCTTCGGTGATTCCTAAAATCATAATTGATTAGAAGTGTAAAACACTTCCGGTTTAACGGTTAATGTAATATTAAAACTAACGGCTTGAGCAGAACTTTCGGTTTCAGCGCTCATGTCGGCCGAAGTAACATTTACGCTTTCTACAAAGCTGGCTTGTTGAAACGCTGCAATTTGCCGAGACACTGCTTCGTAAGATGGCGCGCTGGCTGACAGAGTAAACGTACCATCTACTGAACCATTTAAAGTGGCATAATGAACATCAGGCAAAGTAGCATTTTCTAAAGCTGTAAAAAAAGATGTCCAGTATATTTTTTTATCTAACAAATCGGCAATATCTTTAACTTGCTGGTTGAAAACCAAGGCTTCTTGTTGCCATTCTGTGGAAGATACAATCTGCTGTTCTATCAGTTTAATTTGCGATTGAGTATCAGTTACTTTTATCAGCAGCGTGGTTTGATACCACATTAAAAGAGCATAAACTAAAACCATCAAAATAATTGTAAAAATAGCTGTAAAAATTAATGCTCTAATTTTAGTGGTCGGCCTAAGTTCTGCAATTAAATCATCAGGTAACAAATTTACATCTAGGAATCCTTTACTTAACTCGCCGGATTTTATTTTATTGATGTCTTGCGGACTTAAACTTTTAATTTTGTTGTTATTAACTATTTTTGGCGGTGAATAAACACCAGCATCTTTAATTTGTGATAATTTAGAAACAGGTTCGGCTGGTAAAATAGGTGCTGTTTGTGGCGTCGATTGCGGTGCTGGTAGAGGATTATCTACAACAGCGGTTATGGGCTGAACAGGTAATGGCGCAGGCACGACAGGTTGGACTGTAGCCACTAACACAGGAGCAACTGGTGCTACCGGTGCCGGAGCTAAAACCGGTGCCTTGGAAACAGACGCAACTGTTGGTTTAAAAACTTTTTTAGTAATGGTTGGCGGAGTTTGTTTTTGGGGTTTTAATAATTGAGGTGTAATTAATTTTTTTTCCGATGGCTTGCTTTTAAATGAATCTAAAAAATTCTGCCACCAAGATTTTTTGTTGGGATCTTTTACTGCTTTTACTACCGGTGCCGGTGGAGGAGTTTTTGCAGTTGATGAAAAAGCTTTGTTTAATTTTTGGACAATAATTTCAGACTCTTTAATTTTTGGTTCTAAAGACTTTTGCGGTTTTGAATACTCGATATCAAAAGACTGACCGTTGTTTGGTTTTTCATCGGTTTTCTTGTGCTGTTGTTTTAGAAAATCAATGTCCATATTACCGAGACTGTTTTAAAATTAAACTAGCTAATAATTTCACGCATGGCTAAACCGATTGCTACCGACATGCGCGGACCGATTTCAGATAATATTGGTTTTAAATCTAATGGATACATTACTCTGGCCCAAGGATCGCCAATAAAGACATTAGTATTAAGCGTACGCTGTAAATAATTGGTTAAATTCGGTAAAAAAGATGACCCGCCGGTAAGAATTATTTTTTCGATAGCCCCTTGGCTTTGATTTTGATATAAATTTAATACATAACGAATTTCGTTTACGACTGAAGAAACCATGAATTCAATTCTTTTGGGAATCTGGCTAGTGGATTGATTTTGTGAATTTAAACCAAAATCGCGTTTAAATTGTTCAGCTCGTTCAATATCGACATTTAATGAATTGGCAATGGTTTTGGTAATGGTTTGACCACCTAAATCGATAGAGCGATTAATGAGCGGTACGCTAGCTACTACGACGCTGATATTTGTAGTGACGGCACCGATATCGACAATCATGATCGGCACTTTTTCATGACCAACTAGCACTCTTTCAAGAGCAAAAGATTCTGTTTCTAAACTAATTAATTCCAGCCCGGCAGCTTTAAAAATTTCAATATATCGAGTAACTAAATTTTGGGGAGCGGCCGTGATTAATATTTTAATTTGCTTTTGCGCCTTGGTTTTAATTTGCGCTTTATCTGATGACGCACCATCAGGCATTGATTTGGTAAAATCATCTAATATTTTCCAGTCTAAAACCATTTCTTCAAGAGGCATGGGTACAATTTTCTTAGCTTCCCATTTTATAGCTGATTCTAGCTCTTTTTTAGACATTTCCGGCAAAGTAATGACCGAGCTGAAAACCGTATAGCTAGGTAATGCGGCCACGGCTTTACTGGTTGAAGTACGCGCTTTCTGACAAACTAGTTTTAAAGAATTGACTAGTTTATCTTTAGCGGCTTGCCCGTTGTTTTTTAAAATATCGTGGCTTTGCTCCATATAGCCGTATGTTTCTAATTTCGGCTGGCCTTTATAATTTGAAAGCTCAACTATTTTTAAAGTTGAACTGCCGATATCAACGCCCAAAAAATTGCCTTTAGAACTAAATAAGCCCATGTGTATGTTGTAATTTAAATTAATTAAAATTAACTAAAAAAATAATAAAAACAAGTGCTTATATTATAGCACTTTTTTAAAACACAAGCAATGATTACGATTTTTTATGTAGAGACGCGTGGGGTTTATGTAGAGACGCGCCATGGCGCGTCTCTACATGTTGTTTATTTTCACTCGTCTCTAAATAAAACTATGGCGTGGCGATGCTCAACTCTGGAATAGTACTAATAAGATCTTCCAAGCCCGGCGGCGTATTAACAAAAGCACGTCCGTCGTATTTAAACTGTTCGGCTACGCGGTTAAACCCCTCCTCTTCAGTGGCCTGACGCTGTAAATTAAATTCTTTGGCCATAACTAAGCCGTTTACTTTTAACTGATTAATACCGGTACCGGTATTAAAAGTACCGCCTAACACTATAAACGCCCCGGAAATAAATTCAACATTAGGATTAATATAAACATCTCCGGTTACGATCCAGGCCGCGCTGGCAATGTTTGCTAAAGCATTTAAACTGTCACCCGCGTTGGTATAAGTGATGTTGTGGTTAATATAAAGGTCCCCTTGCACTATTATTGTGCCATTTCCTAAACACGAACCAGTGCTACAAGAGGCAGAGCCTAGATTTCCACTGCCATTATAAAAAGTTAAGCTGTCAGTGGATGTTAAATCAGAACCGCTGTTAGTATAATAAACCTGCCCGCTAAGCGGATTATTATTAATTTCACTCCAATTATTAATAAGCTGACCATTAGCAGTTAATTTATTAATATCGATTCGCCCCACACTACTTGAATAAATATTTCCCGAAGCAGCCACCGGAACATTAAGATCACCATAATCATCAATAACACAATAAATTTCTGTACAATCAGTGGAAAAACCCGAAATTGTATCATTGCTTAATATAAGATAAGTGGCGTTAGTGCCCGCAGCAGGCGCTGAAGTAGTGTTTATGCCTCCTTGGCTATATATATCACCGTATAGCGCTTCAAACCACGCATGAACGCCAGAAACAGCCTCGGTAATGTTTAAATAGAACGCTACCGGACCAAAACCGGTGTTGGAAATAATAATATCAGACGCATCCGTGCCGGCACCGCTAAAAGCATAGTTGTTAAACTTGCCGTAAGCAGAGTCTTCGGGGTTTTCTTCCAAGAAAGTGACGCCGTATTCTTGACCAGTTCCGGAAACAGTGCCACGGAGTTTTACCCATCCCCACGTATTAACGCAATATTTATCGAATCCGTAGGCGCCTAATGCGCTAATGCGGGCAAAACCGGAGACTTCCCCAGTTTCAGGATCATAAACTGCTGGTTTTCCATTTGCGTCAATAAAATCCTGCACATAGCTGGGAAAAGTTTCATGCCCCAAACATGAACCGGCATTATTATTTAATAGGATATTTGATGGCGCCTCGGTTGTATCATCAGTAAAAACCATCCAACCGATGGGGTGATGCCCCGAACCCGAGGCAATGCCGATCCACGCCGCACCAGAAAGGCTTCCGGCTAAAGTATCTACTATAACAGCATAATCTGGCCTGATAGTGCCGCCGCAACTCGAGCTTCCATAATAACCGTTTAAATTATCACAATTAAAGCTTATTAACCCCGGAGTTACCATACCTGAACTGCCAGCCGATAAACCTATCCAGCCCCAACCTTTAGCTTCGATAACTGCAGCATTAACCGGCTGAACAAGCAGGCTAAAACCTATAAATATAATACATAATAATATAATTCGTCTCATAGATTCATTATACTTTGTTATGAGGCATTTTTCAATCCAATATAAGTAAAAAGCCAAATGATGAGGATCTTTATGTGACGATGTAGAGTTTGATGATGTTGTAGAGACGCGCCATGGCGCGTCTCTACATAAAAACATGGCGTGTCTCTACATAAAAATAACACCAAAAAAAACCGCCGGCTTTTGACCGACGGTTTGAAAAACTATATTTGTTTAAGGTGCCGGAGCTTCTTCTGTTAGAGCGTCACACCACCAAGTATTATCATGATCAGTGGTATCACCATCATGGTCATTTGGTCTCCAGGAACAAAAGTTTGCTGTAAAGGTAGCATTTGTTGCCCATCCAATACTCCCCTGTTCTGCGTCAAGAACTAGCACACCGCTACACTGTGATCCGGTATAAATTGTATAGCCACCTAATTCCGATTCTTCACCAGTTGCATACCAGTATTCTAAAGCATCAACCGAACCAGCTCCATCAATCGTCCCATCGCAATTATTGTCTATACTGTCGCATACTTCATTAGCGGCTGGGCTGACAGCGACATTACTATCATTACAATCTGTTCCGCTATATGAAGATGAATCATAACCATCGGCATCAGCATCATAATCGCTTCGGCCATCACAATTTTGGTCTATACCATCATAATATGTTTCTATGGCTACGGGGCTAATGGTGGCAGTGGTGTCGTTGCAATCTGTTCCGCCGTATGCTGAAGCATTATAACCGTCTCTATCTTGGTCATAATCTGAAGTTGTAGTAGATCCGTCGCAGTTGTCATCAATGCCATTGTACCAGATTTCTACAGCGCCGGGATATATGGAACCGCTTGTATCATCGCAATCGGTATTGTTAGTTACATAATTTGTGGGTTGAGAACAAGCTCTTTGGCTGGTTGAAGCGTTTCCATAATTGTCGTTATCAGCATCACGGTAATATGTAATAGCGTCACTGGCAGTAGAATCATCTGTAAGGCCATCACAGTTGTTATCTTGGCCATCGCAAACTTCTGTTTCACCG
>JAZDOC010000004.1:0-12091 GCA_043798935.1 Patescibacteria group bacterium | reverse complement strand
GCTAATTTTTATTGTTGTAGCCCCTATGTCAGTCGGCGCTGTCACTAAGCTTTCTAAAGCTAAAATAAATATATTAAATATCAAAAAATATCTTTATAATTCAGGAGGAAAAGTTTATATTAATGACTCTTTAAAAGTTGCCAAGGCTGCAAATCCATTTTTTCTAAATAATTGGACAAGAAGATAAAAAAAATATGCCAATAAAAAATAAAAAAAAATTAGATTTAAAATTAGAAAAAGTGAAACCAAAAAAAGCGAAACAGAAACCGATTTCGTTGGATCATAAAATAATTTTTATTTTTACTGCTATTACAATTTCTATTTTAATGTCTGGTTTTATCGTTCAGGCGCAATTAATGACCGAAGGATATTGCTACTATAAAAGCGCGGCCAATTATTATTACGATCTTTCAACTGGCTCGCTTGATAGTGATTCTACAAATAATCAAAATATTAATTCAACCGACTAATGCGTAAAATCATCGAAGGCTCATATGCTGTAGCCGAAACAATTAAATTAATCGGGCCTAAAGTGGTCTCGGCTTACCCTATTACTCCGCAAACTCATATCGTGGAGGCCTTGGCTGATTATAAAGCAAATGGAAATGTTAGTTATGAATATGTTTTGGCTGAAAGTGAATTTGCGGCCGCATCTATCGTAGCCGGAGCAGCCGCCCGAGGCGTTAGGGTTTACAGCGCCACGTCATCTCAAGGGTTGTTATTAATGACCGAAGTGTTGTTTAATATAGCGGGTATGCGTTTTCCGGTAGTCCTTACTGTAGCCAACCGCGCTGTGAGCGGACCAATTAATATTTGGAATGATCAACAAGACGCTGTCACGATTCGCGATAGTGGCTGGATAATGCTTTATGCTGAAGATAATCAGGAAGCGGCCGATATGCACTTAGAGGCATATAAAATAGCTGAATCTGTTCGTTTGCCCGTAATGGTAAATATGGACGGTTATGTTTTAACTCATACTTACGAGCCGGTTGACATGGCCAGCGAAAAGGAAGTTAGAAAATTTTTGCCAGATTATAATCCGCCCAAAGGAAGCTATTTAGATGTAAAAAATCCGCGTACGATTGGTGCTTTTGCTACGCCGGAAACTTATATGCAGATTCGGGAAGATTTATTTAACGTTATGGAAAAATCCAGAAGCACTATAAAAAAAGTTCATGCTGATTTTAAAAAACAATTTAAACGCTCCGGTGGCGACGGATTAGTAGAAGGCTATAAATTAAAAGATGCGGAAATTGTTTTGGTTTCATTTGGATCGGTTCTCGGCACTATTAAAGATACAGTTGATGAACTTAGAGCTAAAGGACAGAAAGTAGGAATATTAAAAATAAGATGTTTCAGACCTTTTCCGTTTAATGACATTAATAAATATTTAAGCAAAGCAAAACATATTGCTGTAATTGAAAAATGCGTTTCGATTGGTTATGAAGGAATTTTAGCTTCCGAGGTTAGAGCTGCTTGTTATAATAAAAATGTCACCGATAACATCTCTTCTTTTATCGTCGGTCTGGGTGGCAAAGATGTAACTAAAGACAATATAAAAGAAATAATTAAAAAGTCAAAAACCACAAAAAAACGAGTGGAGTTTATTTATAGTTAAAATATGAAAAGAAACAATTCAAATAGTAAAAATAAATATTTATTAGCCGAAGGGCATTCTGGTTGTTCAGGTTGTGGGCAATTGCTAGCCGCACGGCACGTGGCTGAAGCGGCTGGTCCAAATACTATAATATTAAACTCAACCGGATGTTTAGAAGTTACAACCACTCCTTATCCTAGAAGTGCTTGGCGTTTGCCGTGGTTTCATTCATTGTTTGAAAATTCAGCCGCTTGTGCTAGTGGGGTGGCAGCTGCTTTAAAAGCCCAAGGGCAAGATAAAAAAATAAACATCATAGCCCAAGGTGGCGATGGCGGAAGTTTTGATATTGGTTTTGGTTTAATTTCGGGCATGTGGGAGCGTAAAGATAATGTTTTATATATTTGTTATGATAACGAAGCATACATGAATACTGGCGTCCAAGCTTCTGGTTCGACTATGCTCGGAACTAGCACTACCACTAGTCCGGCCGGAAAAGAAAGATACGGAAATTTACAACACAAGAAAAATTTACCAGATATTGCTATGGCGCATGAATTGAGCTATGTCGCTGTTACTACCGTGGGGCATTTAACCGATTTAAAGCGCAAAGTGCAGAAAGCGTTAAGCATGCCGGGTGCTAAATATATTCAAATTTTATCGCCGTGTACTGCTGGCTGGAAATATGAAGACAGATTAACTATTAAATTATGCAAACTTGCTCAGCAATCGGGAATTTATCCTGTTTTTGAAGCTGAATATGGAAAAATTACGAATTCCATGAAAGTACCAAAACAAAAAATATCCGTGGAAGATTATTTAAAACCACAAAAAAGATTTGCGCATTTGTTTAAAGATGAAAAAGGCCAGAAAATAATTGCGGAAATTCAAGCTTGGGCCGACAAAAATAAAGAAAAATATAATTTGATATGAACAAATCAGAGTTAGATAAATTTATAAATTATTTTGAAAAGAAAAATTATCAGGTGCATAATTTTTTATCGTTGAAAAATAAAGTAGGAGACTTTCCATCTTTTAAATCAGTGTTATTTCCTTCCGGAGAAGTTATTATAAAATATAAAGGTGCTAAGCAAACAGAAATTCTAAATAAACAAAAAAAAGTATTGTTAGGCGTAAATATTTTAGATTTAAAAGCCATGAATTTGTGGCATCAGGTTTTTGAAAAAGATGTTTATTGGCAGAATGCTATGCGCCACAGTATTATCGTTGGTCATCTGGAAACGCCACTGGAAAAAGAAAATGATAGTTTTTTAATTGAATCTTTTGAGGAAAATAATTTAGAACATGTAAAATTTGATATTTTTTTATTAGGAAATAAGAAAAAATACCGTGTTTTTACTGGTTCAGAAGATGGTCAAAAAATATTAGAGAATTTTGGTTATAAAAATTATGAACATGTGGATTTTGTAGGCCCAGTACGAGAGGAAGGGATCGATCCTAATATTTTAAAAATTAGAAGTAAACTAAAGGATCGTTATATTAAAAAAATTTGGGAAAAATATGGAAACATGTGTATTGAATGCGGAAAGTGTACTTATGTTTGTCCGACTTGTTTTTGTTTTGATATCGTAGATAAACCAAGTTTAAAGAAGGGTGAGGGTGAAAGAGTGCGCGAATGGTCTTCGTGTTTGTTTCCGAATTTCAGCGAAGTTGCCGGCGGTTATAAATTTCAACGAAACACAGCGCAAAGATTATTTTTTTGGTATTATCATAAATTTGTTCGGACGCCTGAACAATTTAATATGCCGGGTTGCGTTGGATGCGGCCGGTGTTCTAAAGCTTGTCCGGTAGGAATAGATATTAGAAAAGTTATTGAGGACATTTTAAAAAGTTAATTATTAGAAAATTCTTAACATGCACAACGAATATAAAGCACACGAAGCCGTAATAAATAAAATTGCTAAAGAATGCGGTGATGTGAAAACTTATAATATTTCTTTAATAAATAAAAAAGAGCAATTAGCACTGGAGCACCGAGCTGGCCAGTTTTTTATGATTGGCGTGCCGGGTGTAGGGGAAGCGCCAATTTCAATTTCTTCGTCAAATCGAATAAAAAATAGTTTTGATCTTACAATCAGATTAGCTGGTAAAGTTACTAAAGCATTAGATAAATTAAAAGTGAAAGATAAAGTTACGATTCGTGGCCCCTATGGCAAAGGCTGGCCGAAAATTAATATTGATGATGAAATAGTTTTGATTGCCGGCGGTATTGGCCTACCGGCTGTAAAGCCAGTGCTTGATGATTACTGCCATGGGTATATTCATTGTAAAAATTTGCAATTGTTTTATGGTACCACTCATTTCGATAAACTAGTTTGCGTGCGCTACTATGCTTTATGGGAAAAAGAATGTGATATAAATATGACGCTCGATAATAGCGATAAGCGTTGGCATAAACAAGTTGGTTTTATTACTCAAGCCATTGCTGATGCTACTATTTCTAAAGCCGCAAGAGTATTTATTATTGGTCCGCCGATTATGTATCGATTCGTTATTGCTGAGCTAGTAAAAAAAGGCGTGGCCGATAGAAATATTTATTTATCCCTAGAAAGAAAAATGAGCTGTGGAATCGGTGTTTGTCAGCATTGCGCTTGTGGCGATAAATATGCCTGTAAAGATGGCCCGGTTTTTAGATACGATAAAATTAAAGATATCCCTGATGTGATTTAACTATGTGCCTATCTATTCCCGGTAAAGTAACCGAAATAAATAAAGACAGTTTTGTGATCCAGTATGGACCGCAAGAAATTAAAGTACCCAACTCCATAATAGAAGATATTGAAGAAGGGGATTGGGTAATAGTCGAAAATAAATTTATTACGCAAAAATTAACTGAAAAACAAGCTAAAGAAATATTAAAATTAATTAAATAGTATTTATGCAAAACAAAGGAATCCTATTAGTATTATCAACCACTATCATTTCCGGTGTCTCTATTTTTGTTAATCAATATGGAGTAAAAGTAGTTAACCCATATATTTTTACCGGGTTAAAGAATGTTGTGGTAGCGGTTTTATTATTAGGAATTATTTTGTTATTAAAAGAGTTTAATAATATTAAGCAGTTAAATATTAGGAATTGGTTATGGCTGGCAATAATCGGTTTAGTTGGAGGCAGTGTACCATTTTTAATGTTTTTTAAAGGCCTTAGTTTATCTACTGGTCCGGAAGCCAGCTATATTCATAAATTCATGTTTGTAATTATTGCAATTTTAGCGCCGATATTTTTAAAAGAAAAAGTTAAATGGCATTATTTAATGGGCTTGGGATTTTTATTTTTCGGCAGTATTTTATTATTTAAAATTAATAGCGGATTTTCTTTAAGTAATGGAAATTTATTAATTATCGGTGCTACTTTTTTATGGGCCATAGAGAATGTGATTTCTAAACATGCCATTAATAATAAAATATCTCCACTAATCGTCGCCTGGGGCAGAATGGGTTTTGGCAGTTTATTTATTGTTTTATTTTGGGTGTTTTCTAACCAATTATCAAGTTTAGCCACTATAAACGTGGGGCAAATTTCCTGGGTTTATCTAACAGCTGTTCTATTATTTGGTTATGTTATTTCTTGGTATGTCGGATTAAAATATATCCCTCTAACTTATGCTGTGGCAATTTTAGCTTTGGGCGCACCGATTACCAGTTTATTGCAACTAATGCAAGGGCAGGCTCTTACCGGAAATCAATTTTGGGGAGTAGGCTTCATGTTTTCAGGTGTAATTTTATTTATAGTTATTGATAGAATTTTATGTTTACGCTCAAAACAGCCTGTCGGTATTCAGTAATACCTCATAATTTAGGTTTATGCGGTCCTAAAAAAAATTGTTCGATAATTTTATTAGGTAAGAACAAAAATAAAATAAAAGAAAAATTAAAAGAATTTCCGGCCGTATATTATTATTGCAGAGAGATTGCAAAGCAGTTAAAAATAAAAGATCCATTAGATGACAGAGTATTGGAAGTTTATTGGTTGGGCGGAGTGCATAATTATCATGTGTGGAAGAAACAGCCGTTTAATAAAGCTATCAAAATGACAAATAGAATGCGAGAAGTATGTGAAGTAAGTGTAAAAAAAATAGGCGCTAATTATTACACGTATCATTGGGAAAAGAAGATTCAAAGAATTAATATAAAACAAGCAAAAAATTTAAATTATATAAACAAATGTCTAAAAAACCAAAATTAGCTTTTATATCTCTTACATCATGTGAGGGTTGTCAGATGGCGCTTATAGATTTAGGCAATGATTTTTTAGGATTATTAGAGCATGTTGATATTGCCAAGCATAGATTGATCGAAGAAAAAAAAGAAAGCCCCAATGCCAAATACGATATTTGTTTTATTGAAGGTTCACCGTTATATAAAGATAATATCGAAGCTTTGAAAGATTTACGCAAACGAAGTAAAGTAGTCGTTGTTTTAGGCGGATGCGCTGATAGTGGTTGTGTTTATGCTTTAAAAAATTATACTAATAAAGAGAAAGCCGTTAAGCATGTTTATCCTAAATCATATAACACAGTTTATAATCCAGCAGTCGCTGGGATTTCTAGTATTATTAGTATTGATTATATTCTTCCTGGTTGTCCGGTGACAGCTGAAGAGTTTATAGATTTTGCAAAACAAGTTTTAGCGCGTGGTGATTATGAAAGAGTGCAAAGACCGGTTTGTTATGAATGTCAGTTAAAAAAGAATCCGTGCTTATTACAACAAGGATTACCATGTTTAGGCCCGGTGATGCAGGGCGGTTGCGATGCTGTTTGCCCGTCAGCCGGTATGGCTTGCCAGGGTTGCCGGGGGCCGCTAAAAGATGCTGAGTGGGATAACATGCAAAAAAAATTAAAAGAATTAATTCCGCAAAAAAAGATTGATGAAATTCTAGAAATATTTGGTGAAAAAGAGCGAGTAAAAGAGAAAACACGAAAGAAAAAGAACTGATTAACGCAATGTCGATCATAACAGATTAATAAAATAATGTTATGACTTAGCTTGTCTAGGTCAGAAAGTATATGAAAATAAAGATAAATCATTTAGCTAAAATGGAAGGCCACGCCAGTTTTGTAGGAGAGATTATTAAAACCGGCGAAGTTAAAAATGCCATGGTCGATACTGAAGAAGGTGCTCGATTAATCGAAGGCATTTTAATTGGTCGGCATTACAGTGAAGCAAAAACTGTCACTTCTAGAATTTGTGGTGTTTGTCCGGTGGTGCATTATCTAACAGCATTACAGGCCATGGAAGGAGCGCTAAACATAAAACCGCGGAGCATTGATATTGAAATTAGAAAATTAATGGAATCGACGCAAATTATTTACAGCCATGCTTTACACATGTTTTTTTTAAGTTTGCCAGATTTTTTAAATTATGACGACGATGTTAAAATGGCCGGTGATTATCCTAAAGAAACACAGATTGCCATTGAAATAAGGAATTGGTCCATTGATATTCAAAAAATGGTGGGCGGTCGGACAGTACATCCACTCGCGCCAACCGAAGGCGGAATGAATCGATATCCGGAAAAGAAAATTCTACAAGAATTATTATCAAAAGCCGACGAGGTTATTGATAAATGTGTACTTCTAGCTAATTTTTTTGCTAAGTTAAAATATCCGGAATTTGCTCGCGAGACAGAGTATATTGCTCTGGGTAAAAAAGGGGAATATGCATATTATGATGGTAATATTACTTCTTCTAAAGGATTAAATATTACTCCGGAAAAATTTGGCCATGATATTGAAGAAATTGATCGAGCTTATAAATTAGTTAAGCGCACCCACTGGAAAGACGCACCATATTTTGTAGGCGCTTTATCTCGATTAAATTTGCATGGAGAGTTTCTACACGCTAAAGCCGCAAAAGTAATTAAAGATAATATAATCAAATTTCCGTCAATAAATTCATTCCATAATGTTTACGCTCAGGCCATAGAAAATGTTCATTTTGCCGAAGAAGCTAAAGAGAAACTGGAATTTATTATTAAAAATTATTCTCAGTGCGACACAGCAAAAAATATTAAATTCAGTATTAAAGCTGGTAAAGGCGTCGGGGCTATTGAAGCACCGCGGGGAACGCTTTATCATTATTATGAAATTGATTCTAAGGGATACATTAAAGATTGTAATATCATGTCGCCGACAGCTCAGTTTTTAGCTAATTTGGAAAGCGATTTAACTTTTTATTTACCCAAAACATTAAAGATGAAAACTTCGGAAAGAGAGTTAAGAATAAAACAATTAATTAGAGCGTATGATCCTTGCATATCTTGCGCCACTCATTAAAAATTAATAAAAAATATTTATGCACGATTTACACGCCGCCGATAGAATTTTAAAGCTGGCTCTAGAATACGCTGCTAAAAATAATTTGAAGAAAATCACTAAAATTTCAGTTGAACTCGGAACAGTAGTTGAGCATGGCGAAGAAATTAATCCGGACAATTTAAAGTTTAATTTGCAAATGCTTTCAGAAAATTCTATAGCCGAAGGCGCGGAAATTGAAATAGGAAAAATAGAAGGGGAAACTTGGAATTTAAAAGAGATTGAAGGGGATGAATAATAGTATATGACCAAACAAAAAATTATAGGAATTTGGTGTGCGCCACGATCAGCATCAACTACTCTTTTTATGTCGTTTTCGCAGCTTAAGAACATTAGGGCAATTTTCGAACCTTATGATTCTAATTTTTATTTTAGTAAAGAAAGGCTTTCATATAGATATCTGTCAAAAAATAAAATTGATATCAGATGGAATAATTATATTGAACCAAAAATTAGTAATATTATAAATAAAAAAACTAAAACTGGTTTAACTGTTTTTAAAGAGTGTGTTTTTCAAGCCAGTAATTATATTAATTTTAATTTAATTAAAGATGTTTTATATAATATTATCATTATTAGAAATCCCAGATTAACACTAACTTCATTATATAAATTTAAAAAAGATTTCGATGAAATTGAAGCAGGCTATGCCAGTTTAAATAAAATGCATAATTTATTAATAAAAAATAAAAAGTCCTATATAATTTTGGATGCCAGCGATTTAATTTCAAATCCTAGTATATACATGAAAAAATTGTGTAGTTTTTGTAAAATTAATTATACTGATAAATTATTATCATGGCCTAAAAAAAAGAGCATCGGATTTGGTGGTCAGTCAGATTTCTATCAAAGAGTTTTAAATAGTGAAGGTTTTTTGGAGTTAAGTTGTAGGATTCCAAATACTAGTAAATTTTCCGTGGAACAGCAAACTATATTAAATAATGCTATTAAAATATATAATAAATTATACAAAAAAAGGTTGATTATGTAATTTATATTGTTTCATGGACATATCAATTATAATTTGTTTTTTCACTACCTTTCTGGCTAGTGCCACCCAAAGCTTAGTCGGTTTCGGATTTTCTCTTTTAGCAGTAGCTATTTTAGTAAATTTTTATAGTGTTCAATTAGTTGTTGCTGTAGTTTTGCTTTTTAATTTAATAATCGACTTAGTTATTTGGTATCGAAATAGAAAAATTGTTCAAATAAACAAAATATTCATTTTATTTTTAGCTAGTTTGTTTGGTATGCCTATTGGAGTGTATATATTGCTTATTGTAAATCCTGATATTTTGAAATTTTTTATTGGCGTAATTATATTACTTACCGCCATAGCTATGATAATGGGTTTTAAAAATAAGCTAAAATATAAGCATCAAACAGCAGTTTTTATTGGTTTTTTAAGTGGTTTACTACAAGGATCTGTTCATGTTGGCGGTCCGCCAGTAGCACTGTTTTTTGCCAATCAGAACATGGAAAAAAGAATTTTTCGAGCTAATATTATTGCGTATTTTGCTTTACTAAACATATTTACCTTTTTATGGTTTATATATAAAGGTTTAATAAATAAAGAAGTTATAATCATGACAGGAATTTTTTTACCGGCTGTAATAATTGGTTTGTTGCTAGGTATTATATTACATAGTAAAATAAATGAGAATTTGTTTAAAAAAATTATTTTAGTTATTATAGCCCTGGGAGGCGTTTCGAGTATTTTGTCGGCATTTAATTTATTTTAAAATATTAATTTATATTATGAAAAAAACAATTTTGTTATTAATGATTATGGTTTTGTTTACGGGTTGTGGTATAGCTTTTAAAGATGACGCCGCGAATAAAATCAAAGATGACGTGACTAATAAAGTTTCCGATGTTGTGAATGATAAAATTGGCGAAGGCATCCAGCAAGGAACAGAAGCGGTCGTGGATACAGCTAAGTCAGAAATCACATCTGAATTAACCGCTGAGACGATTACTATCTCTAGCGATAAAATGGATCCGGAAAGCATTACCGTACTAAAAGGGCGGGAAATAAAATTAAAACTTAAATCCGGCGATGATAAAACTCACGGATTTTATTTACCGGATTTTGAAATTACTGAAACCGTAAAAGCTGATGACACAAAGAGCGTATCATTTACGCCAAATAAAGAAGGCACTTTTTCTTATAGTTGTAATATAAATTGCACTGGTATTGTTTCTGGTAATTTAGAAGTTAAGTAATTATTATAGCCCCTGGCTTTAGCCAGTGGGCGTCTAAGTTATTTGCTCTAATAAGCGTTTTCTTGTATAATATTTAATATGTTATATATAGCATCAGATCATGCCGGCTTGAATTTAAAAGAAAAAATTAAAGTTTTTTTAAATGAGCAGGGTATAAAATATAAAGATTTAGGCACTCATTCTACCGAAAGTGTTGATGCTTCTGATTACGCTGTTAATATGGCCAAGCAGATAAAAAATAAACCTCATGATAAAGGCGTTTTAATTTGTGGCTCCGGTATTATGATGAGTATAGTCGCTAACCGCTTCCCGTGGGTGCGGGCCGCTTTAGCCTGGACACCGGCAATTGCTAAACAAGCGCGCGAACATAATAATGCTAATGTTTTGGTATTATCCGGGCGTGAATCCAGCCCAAAAAATTGGAAAGAAATTATAGTTATTTTTTTAGACACTAAACCATTAACTCTGGCAAAATATAAAAAGCGTCTGCAGAAATTAAACAAAATTAAATAATTTATTAATTGATAATTCCATGACAAAAGTAATTCCGGCTATTTTAGAAAATAATATTTCCGATATTAAACAACGTATTGCGCAGGTAAAAGATTATGTCGATTTAATACATCTTGATGTTATGGATGGGGATTTTGTTCCTAATACTACTTTTAATGATCCGACAGCTCTTGCGAAAGAAAATTTAGGCATTAAAATTCGTGTACATCTAATGATTTCTCAGCCAGAATTTTCTATTAAAAAATGGAATTTCGATGCGGTTGAGGCCATTGTTTTTCATCGCGAAGCGGTTAATAATATGGATGAAGCGATTCGTTTAGTGCGAAGCATTAATAAAAAAGTTGGCGTGGCCGTAAATCCAAAAACTTCCAGTTATGAAATAAAAGATTATTTATCCAAGCTCGACATTGTTTTGGTAATGGGTGTGGTGCCGGGTTTTTCTTCGCAAGCGTTTAACAGCGATGTGCTAGATAAAATAAAATATTTGAAAGAACAGCAGCCAAACATAGAAATAGAAGTTGACGGCGGAGTGAATAAAGCTTGTAAAGATAAAATTATCGAAGCTGGCGCTGATTCATTGGCGGCTAACAGCTATATATTTAAAAGTCCGGATATTAAAACAGCTATTGAATCATTAATGTAAAATAATGAAAAGTTTTTTAATAAAATTAGCAGTTGAAGCTGGTTGTTCTTTAAAAAATAATTTTGGCAAAGTTACTTCGGGCCGTCAAAAAACAGTTAAAGGAGATATTGTGACCGTCGCCGACTACGCGGCCGAGAAAATAATTTTAAATCAGATTAAAAATAAATATCCTGATTATAATATTTTAGCTGAAGAATCCGGAAGTTTTGATAAAGGATCAGATTATACATTTATTATCGACCCTCTTGATGGCACACGTAATTTCATATTAGGTATTCCATTATTTGCAACTACAATTGCGCTAGCTTATAAAGACAAAGTTATTGAAGGCGTCTGTTTTGATCCACTGCACAATGAAATGTATTATGCTAAAAAAGATAAAGGCGCTTTTTTAAATGCTCGTCGAATATTTACAGATAAAGAAAAAACTCTAGATCATGTGGCGCTAGGCGTGGGTAATGTAAAACAATACACGAATAATAATAAATACAGTGAACTTAGAAAAAATTTAAATGAATCTTCAGCTTATTGGCGGGTTTATGGTACGGCCGTGTTAGATTTTTGTTATGTAGCGAATGGCCGAATGAGTTTATTTGTTTTAGGCGGTGTGCGTCCGTGGGATGTGGCAGCAGCCGGATTAATCGTTCAGGAAGCCGGCGGAATCGTAACAAAAATTAATGGACAGAAGTGGGATGCGCTGGAAGATAAACAAGAAGTAATGGCTTGTAGCACTAAAGAAATTAATGAAAAAATAATTAATATAATAAAAAAAATTAAA
>JAZDOC010000009.1:0-40976 GCA_043798935.1 Patescibacteria group bacterium | reverse complement strand
GCTAATTTTTATTGTTGTAGCCCCTATGTCAGTCGGCGCTGTCACTAAGCTTTCTAAAGCTAAAATAAATATATTAAATATCAAAAAATATCTTTATAATTCAGGAGGAAAAGTTTATATTAATGACTCTTTAAAAGTTGCTAAAAAGGCATTATTTAAAAAAAAATGTTGAAGTTCAGGGTAATTTAGAAGTAGACGGAGCTTTAAGCGGAAGCGCTTTTGCAGCTTTGCAAGATGTAATTACCACTGATAATGTGTCTTCATTAGATACGGCTAGTTTGACTGGTGGAGAAATATATTATAATACAGCTGATAACAAGCTTTATGTTTATAATAGCAGTGCTTTTGTAGATCTAACTCAACAAGATACAGACACTGACACCAACACCACTTACACGGCTGGTGATAATATTACAATTAGTAATGGCCAAATATCAGCCACTGACACAAATACAACTTATTCAGCCGGAACAGGTATTTCAATTAATGGTTCAGGCGTAATTTCCTCGACTATTATAGACACTAATACTACATATACTGCCGGAACTGGCTTGTCTTTAGCGGGCACAGTATTTAGCTCATCTTTGGGAACCAGCATTACGAGTAGTGAAATTACTGATGGTACTATTGATACAGCTGATATTAAAAGTGGTGCCGTAACTTCTGATAAAATAGCTAATGGTACTATTACTACTTCTGATATGGCTAGCAACAGCTGTGGCAGTAATCAAATATTAAAATATACTGGTTCGGCTTGGGCTTGTGCGGCTGATACAGACACCAATACTACATATACTGCCGGAACTGGCTTGTCTTTAGCGGGCACAGTATTTAGTTCATCTTTGGGAACCAGCATTACGAGTAGTGAAATTACTGATGGTACTATTACTTTAGATGATATTGGCACTAATGCCGTTGATGCAGATGAATTATCGAGCTCGGCTATTCAGTCAGGAGATATTGAAGTTGGTGATTTGCCGACTAGTGGATCTTGGACTTTGAGCGGAGATTTAAATATTGATGCTAACGCTTTATATATGGATCACGATTATTATAATATAGGTATTGGTACAGATAATCCCACAATGCCTTTAACAGTAGTCGGCAATGTAACTGATCCCGAATTAATGTCTGAAGTTTACCAAGACGACGGTGAATTTAGCAGAATGTTAGCCGCCTCTTTTGTTTATGTTTCTGGAAATTACGCATATGTTACATCGTTGGTTGGATTAACTATCATGGATATCTCCAACCCCACTGATCCGGTACTGATGTCTGAAGTTTATGATGGCGATGGTGAATTTAGTAAGCTACAATGGGCAGATTCTGTATATGTTTCTGGAAATTATGCGTATGTTACATCTTTGTGGGATAACTCTCTAACAATCATGGATATTTCCGACCCTATTGATCCGGTACTGATGTCTGAAGTTTATGATGGCGATGGTGAATTTAGTAAGTTAAACGCAGCAAATTCTGTTTTCGTTTCGGGTGATTATGCGTATATAACTTCGTTGACCGGAGATTCTTTAACTATTATGGATATTTCCGACCCTATTGATCCGGTACTGATGTCTGAAGTTTATGATGGCGATGGTGAGTTTAGTAAATTGAATGAAGTAAATTTTGTATATGTTTCTGGAAATTACGCATATATAACTGCCGATGAAGACGATATTGATAATGACGGCTCTCTAACAATCATGGATATCTCCGACCCGACTGATCCGGTATTGATGTCTGAAGTTTATAATGGCGATGGTGAATTTAGTAAGTTGTATGGAGCGAATTCTGTATATGTTGCTGGAAATTATGCATATATAACTGCTGATGGAGATGAAGAAACTGACGTCGGCTCTCTAACAATCATGGATATCTCCAACCCCACTGATCCGGTACTGATGTCTGAAATTTATGATGAAAACGGTGAGTTTACTAAATTATATGGAGCGAATTCTGTATATGTTGCTGGAAATTATGCATATGTTCTTGGCTTGACAGAAAGCGCGATGACTATTATGAGTGTTGGTGGAGCAAGTATAAATAATATGGAAGTTGGATCAATAAAAGCTGGCGGTTTGCAAGTAATGGATAATTTATCTGTTTTTAATGATGTAAATATTAGAGGCGGCTTTGAATCTGGGAATGCGTTAATTAACGGTGACTTGTCTGTTAATGGTGATATTTCTATGGATGATGCTGATATAATGGGAATTATGAGATTGACTCCAAAAGAAGTGATGGAAGGAAGGTGTAATGGCGGTTCTACTGGAAGCGTGTATTTTGATACTAGTGATAATGAGCCTTGTTATTGCGACGGAGTGCATTGGGTGCAATTTGACGGAGGCGGATTCTGTTCACCTATTCTTATATAAAATTTCTTACCGGCGGCTGAAATGTCGCCGGTTTTATTGTTGAAAAAATATGGCCTTGACATATTTATTAATAGGAATATAATGTTATTAGTAATTATTCTTATTAATTATTTATGTCATCTGAACGCTTAACATCTCAGAAACAAATTATATTAAATTATTTGTCTAATGTAAAAACACATCCTAGTGCTGACAAAGTTTATTTAGATGTGAAGAAAAAATTACCATCCATTAGCAAAGGTACAGTTTATAGAATTTTAAATAATTTTGTTGCTCGAGGAGTTATATTAGAAATTAATGGTGAAATTAAAAGATTTGATGGAGACATCAGTAATCATGATCATTATGTTTGCAAGAAATGTAATCAAATTTACGATATATTTAATAGAAAATATACGGCGTGCAAAAAAATTAAAAATATTGGAACTGTATTAAATCAACAAACATATTTTTATGGTATTTGTGAAAAATGCCAAAAATAAAATTATTAATAAAGAAAGATGTTATGGAAAAAACAATTATAAATTTAGCCGCCGCTTTTATCGGTGAGAGCCAAGCTAGAAATCGTTACGGCCGTTATGCCAAGGTAGCGCGCAATGAGGGATATGAACAAATAGCTGCAATTTTTAACGACACAGCTGATCAAGAGCGAGAGCATGCGGCGCAACTGTTTAAAATGTTGCAAACATTAAAAGGAGAAAAAAAAGAAATAATGGTTGAAAACGCCGGCGTGTCATTAGATTTTGGTACGACTGCTGAAAATTTACAGTCTGCTATGAAAGGCGAAAACCATGAACACACTTCCATGTATCCGGAATTTGCTAAGATTGCTGATGAAGAAGGACTAGTTGATGTAGCTAATAGATTAAGAGCTATTGCCAAAGCTGAAGCACATCATGAAGAGAGATACGCTAAATTATTAAAAGAGATTCAGGCTGGTACTGTATTTCAAAAGGATAAGGAAACTATTTGGGTGTGTCGGGAATGCGGCTATGTGCATGTAGGCTTGGAAGCGCCTAAAGAATGTCCGTCATGTTCACATGCGCAAGCTTTTTATCAAGTACAAAATGAAAATTATTAATAAATTAATAACAAGTTAATTTTTGTTAATTGAGAAAATTATGACTAAATTAAATGAAATTTATAAATGTTCTATTTGTGGCAATACAGTGGAAATGGTTCACGCCGGCGCTGGTGAGTTAGTTTGTTGTGGTCAGCCAATGAAATTAATGAGTGAAAACACCGAAGATGCAGCTAAAGAAAAACACGTGCCAGTAATAGAAAAACTGGAAAAAGGCGTGAAAGTAAAAATAGGTGAAATGGCTCATCCCATGGAAGAAGCGCATCATATTGAATGGATAGAAATGATTAATGATCATAAAACAGTACGAAAATACTTAAAACCAGGCCTGGCACCAGAAGTTGAATTCTGTTGTTATAATGAAAATACGATCATTCGCGCTTATTGTAATTTACACGGTCTTTGGAAGGCATAAATATCATTAGCTTTAATAAAGCCTCTGAATTAATTTAGGGGCTTTTATAATTGATTTAATATATTTATTTTGATATAATTATATAAATTACATGAAAATTACAATCGCAAAAAATTCAATTAATCCGCATTATTTAATGACAAAAGCCGGGTATAACGCCCATTATAACGATAGCTATGTAATGCGTCTAAGCGGTGGTGACTATCCGCGTTTTCACGTTTATATTAATGAAAATAATAATGGTGATATGGTTTTAAATTTACATTTAGATCAAACCAAAGCCGTAAATAAATGGATGAAACACGCCCATCGTGGCGAAGGTGATAGCGACGTGGTAAAGCAAGAACATGATCGGTTAGTAAAATGGATTAATTATTTCAAACAATAGTATTAAAATTATTTATGAACTCGTTATGAAGATTATAGATAAAAAAGTAATTCAAAAACAATTAATAAAACATGGCCTTGATCCACTACAAATACAGGAATTACATTTTAAAATAAAAACAAAAAAAATAAGTTACGATTCTTTTGTATATAAAGCAAGCCAATTAAGAGCTCCAAAAAGTAAAGATTTTAATTTTTTTAAAAAAATCGATACACAGAAATTAAAAATTAAAGGAATCAGTGCTTTAAAAAAGGATGAGCTATTAGTATTTTGGTTAAATGGCGGAGCGGCGACCAGATATTTTGATCAAACTCTAATTAGTAAGAGTGAAAAAAAACGTTTTTCTAAAGAATTAAAATTATTAAATCAGAATATTATCGATTTGCCAAAAGGTGTAACGCCGGTCTATGAAGGTATGAGTTATTTGGAATTAAAAATAAGAAATTTATTAAAAATTACTAGAGAGTATAAATTAAAAAAGCATCCTTACGTGCTTCTGATGAATAGCTTCATTACTGATAAGCCAACTAAAGAGCATTTAAAGACATTATATAAAAAATATCCAGAATTAATTCTGAGCCGGTTTCATTTTATAGTCCAGCGCCCCATCGTGCCACGTTTTAAAAAAGTAGTGGATTTAAATGACGTGGAATTATTTGTTGATCAAAAAGGACACTTAAGTTTTTCACCGGCCGGCCATGGAGATTTTCTATATTTAACTCAAGAATATTTGAGCGAAGAAAAAATAACCGGCGCTAAATATATGTTTTTCAGTAATATTGATAATTTTGGTTCAGGCATCGATCCATTAATATTGGGTTATCATATAAAATCAAAAAAAGGCCGTACTGTGGAAGTGGCCAAAAAAGATAAAGGAGATAAAGGTGGCGCGCCTTGCTGGGCCAATAAGCAAATGGTTATTGTTGAACAAATGAAATTTCCAAAAGAATTTAACCAAGATAAATTAAAATATTTTAATACCAATAATTTTTACTTTACATTGCGCGATTTAATGGATTATGAAGATGAGCTTCCCTTAATAATTGCTCATAAAAATATTCCCGAAGGAGAAGTATTGCAACTCGAGCACTTTGCCTGCGATGTAAATTTAATTTCCAATTATTTAGTTGTACCCAGGGAATTACGCTTTTGGCCCACTAAGAGATATATTGATTTGTTAAAATATTTATACCCGGATAAAAAAAATAAAGCTGAAATGATACAAGCAAAAAAGATCAATCAAATATTGAAAATAAATTATTAATTTTATGTCGCAATTATTACAAGAGCGCGGACATAAAGAAGATGATAGGGCTGTGGTTGAAGCCATTCAAAGTGGTGATGAAAATGGTTGGGATTTTTAACGTTTAAATATTGTCAAAAATATAGTAAAATGTTATGCTATGATTATGAAAAAATCATTCATCGGTATATTTTTTATTGTTCTCATCTTATTAACTAGCGGTGCTATTTGCAGTAAAAGTGGTAAAATGCCAGCCACGGTCGAGCTTAATTATTGGAGCCCAGAATACAACGAAGATGATATTAAAGGTATCATTAGCGGTTTTGAAGTGCAATACCCTTATGTAAGTATTAATTATCGAAAGTTGGATTATTCCGAATACGATGACGCCTTAATTAGCGCCTGGGCCAAAGGTCAAGGGCCGGATATTTTTTCAGTGGCTAGTAGTGATGTAAAAAAGTATTATGATTATATTTTGCCTCTACCAACAGCGGTTAAATTAACCACAGTTACGGAAAAACAAAATTTCGGTAAAAAGGAGATTATAATTGCGGAGCAATCGCAAAGAAGTATTAGTCCGTCAGAGTTAAAAAATCAATATATCGACACGGTTTATAAAGATACGGTTTTTTCTTATATAGATAATAAAACTACTACTAGTCGTATTTTTGGTTTGCCGCTGGCCATGGATAATTTAGTTTTATACTGGAATCGTGATTTATTAAACCAGGCTGGCATTTCGCTTCCGGCTTCCGATTGGCAAGCTTTGGTAGACCAGACAACTGATTTAACCAAAATAGATAAAGACAATAACATTATCCAGTCTAGTATTGCACTCGGCACATCAAATAATATTGAACATTATTTTGATATTTTATCAGTACTCATGATGCAATTTGGAACACCCATGACATCTGATTCAGGATCAATTATATTTAACCAAGAAAATCGGGATGAAAAAAGATTTCCGGCTCGTGAAGCATTGGAATTCTATACTAAGTTCGCTTCTTCAGAGTGGGAAACATATACCTGGAATGCAGATAAATTAAGCGCTTTAGATTCTTTTGTTAAAGGCGAAAGCGCATATTATATTGGTTATCATTATGATTTAGCTACCATTAAACAATTATCTCCAAATTTAAATTTTGATATTGCGCGTTTACCGCAAATTGCACCGCAAGCACAAATTAATTATCCTCATTACTGGGTAGAATCTGTAGCTCAGAGTTCTAAGAATTTTGATATATCTTGGGCTTTTGTCCAGTATCTAACCAACGAAACAAATTCTAAAAAATACATTGAATCGGCTAAAAAGCCGGCAGCGAGGCGTAGTTTATTAGGCGCCCAGGCTGAAGATTATGAACTGGCTATTTTTGCTGAGCAAGCTTTAACTGCTAAAAGTTGGTATCATGGTAAAAATGAAGCTGAGGCAAAAAATGTATTTTCTGATATGATAGATAAAACTTTATCCGGCAATTTTGAAATCGATAAAATTATTTCCGAATCAGCCAATAAAACTCAATTAACTTATTAATGTTAATTATGAAAAAAATTATTTCCATTTTTTCAACCGTTAGCCTAGCTTTATTACTATGGGCTCCGGCTATGGCTAAAGCAGCTGATATTATGCCTTCTTGTGTTTTAGAAAAAAAAGTTTGTACTGTTTGTGATGTATTAGACATGGTTTCAGCAATTGTGCAGATGATGATTGCCAGTTTAAGTGGGGTAGTATTATTAATGTTTATTATTGGTGGGTTTTTCATGATTACTTCGGCCGGGAATGCTGATAGAGTGACAAAAGGAAAAAAAATAATGGGATCGGCTTTAGTAGGGGTACTAATTATTGCTCTTTCATGGGTTGGTGTTAATACGGTTATTGGTATTTTGGTTGGGAAGAATCTAACCGAAATTAATGGCACAACCGGAGAAAAAAATTCAATTGCCTTATTTCCGAATGATAAAGATACAGGTAATAAAACAGCGTGGTGGCAATTTCCATCTTGCGTTTCAAAACAAGCTACGGATACTGCTAATTGTCAAGATTCTTTTGTAGGAGATGCTTGTGTGTGTAGTTCGCCTGTTAGTGGAGATAAAAATTGCTATTGTAATATGCAAGTAGCTCTTGCTGGTGGTGTTGCAAAGGCTTTAGAACTTAATCAGCTTGGAGCTAGTTGTATGATAGGAACAAAAAATATTTGTGCCTGCCAGTCGATTTGCGATAGAATGGCGTCATACTATGTTAGTTGGAAAGATTATACATGCGTTGCAATCAATTCTATTAAAGATAAAGAGTGTAAAACAGGCGGAAACGGTTATTGCCCCTATAGCAGTAAAAGTAACAAAGCCACACACATGTGCTGTAAATAATTAATTTTTATAACAATGAATAACATTACTAAGTTTTTTAAAAAACAATATATAGCCATTATTTTTATGGCCATGCCTTTTACGGTTTTAGCCGGAGGTTTGCAAAATCCTATTAAAGCCGACAATCCAGTAGAGATTATCGCATTAATTTTAAAAGCCATGTTAGGAGTGCTGGGTGGCGTAACATTAATAATGTTTATCTACGGTGGGTTTATGCTTATTTTTTCCGGTGGTGGCGAAGAGAAATTAAAAAAGGGTCGAGACACATTATTATGGGCTATTATCGGTATGGCCGTAGTGCTGTCGAGTTATTCGATATTAAGCTACTTCTTCAAAATTTTAACCACTTCCATATAAATTCAAAATAAAAAATTTATCAAAAAAAAGCCCCGAAAGAATTCGGGGTTTTTGTGTAAATGTAATTTAATAAAGCTGGTGACTGTTTTAAATTCTGCTTTACGCGCCTGTCATTTCGAGCACGGTGGTAAAGACATATCCGGCAATTCCATAGGAAGCGAGTATTACGATTAGACCAATAATTGCTCCTTGGATAATGTTTTTGGCTTTAGTTGTTTCTTCCTCATTACCGCGCGACATCATCCAGATAAAACCGCCGTAAACTATTAATACTAATGCAATTAAGCCTAAAATAGTTAACAGCCAGTTAATAATAGAGGCCACTAAAACAATCGGGTCTGTATCGCCGAGCTTGCTGTTTCTTAAAACGTTTTGACCCGGGTCGAAAGTCGGCCGGCTGGGGTTCCATGTTCCGGCATAAGTAGCCATGTAAGGAGTGGCTAGCAGTAGGAAAGCAATTACGATTAATGATATTTTTTTCATAAGATAAAATTATATTAATTTATTATTATTTTAAAATTTTTTCATAACAGTTAAAAGAGTGCTGAACACAAAATATGAAATGCCATAAGAAGCTAAAATGATTACCATGCCGATAAAACCGCCTTTTAGAATATCTTTTGCTTTGGTAATTTCTTCTTGATTGCCGCGAGCCATCATCCATAAAAAGCCGGCATATAAGACTAAAATTAATGAAATTAAACCCAAAAAACTAAGAGCATAGTAAATCAGTCGGGAAACAGTCGAAAAAATATCAACAGCAGTAAGATTAAGATCAGTTTCCTGAGCTCCTTGGTCGGTAGGGAAAAACCCCGGCGCTGTTCCTGCCATAGAAATCAGCGGTGTGAAAATAACGATAGATATAAAGAAAATTTTTAGTAACCAAGATTTTTTCTTAGACATAGTTAGTAGTAAAAAATTATTAATAAAGTTTAAGGTCCAACTGCTGTCGATAAATCTGCAATGGAAGTAGTGATAAGGTAATAAAACACCCAAGCGATAGACATGGAAAGAAGAACAATGGCTAAACCAATTAAAGCGCGTTTAATAATATCGGTCGCTTTAGTAATTTGTTCTTCATTGCCCCGAGCCGTCATCCACAAAAAACCGGCGTAAATAATTAGAATTAATAATCCAAAGCCTAGGAAAGTTGTAATGTAATTAATAATCACAAAAGTGAATTTTAAAGGAGATGCCGTGCCCAAAGTAAAAAAATTCGATGATGATGCAACGGGAGCTTGTATGATTTGATTTGTCGCATCCCCTGGTTCAAAAAAAACACCACCATAAACTTTGGATACTATTAATAAATAGTTTACGAGTAAGAGTGTTATAAAATGATAAAAGTATTTTTTCATAAAAAAATTATGTGGCCGCATTAACACCGATCGTATAAATTAATGAAGAAATTCCATAAGAACATAGCACGATAAATAAACCAATGGCGGATCCTTTTATAATGTCAATGGCTTTTTTGGCTTGTTCTTCATTATCGCGAGCAAAAAACCAAAGCAAACCCGCATATAAGATAAAACCTGTAGTTATCATGCCTAGAAAAATAAGGGCTGTATTAATTATTCGAAACGCCATGGCTAAAGGAGAAGCTGCATATGAACTTACGTCAAGCTGTTGTATTGAGCCCCAGCCTAGAAAACTTGAAGTACCATCAAAAGGCACTCCATATGCCGTGGTTAGTGAGGGTGTAATAAAAACAGTAATTAAAACCAGAAGAAGAGCTGTTTTTTTGAGTTTATTAAACTGCATTGGAAATTCTGGTTAAATTATAGAAAATAAAGTAACTTATTCCATAAGAAGCCATGATTATGGCCAGCCCGATAAAAGCGCCTTGTAAAATATTTTTTGCCTTGGTAATTTCTTCTTCATTGCCACGGGCATACATCCAAATAAAACCGGCGTAAAACACTAAGGCTAAAGCCACTGTGCCTAAAATGCTGAGAGCTGTATTAATAATACGAGCTACTATTAACGATGGCTCTGTATTACCTAGGCCAGTGTTTAATTCAATTAAATTTGTTGTGCACATAGGATCATAACAAATCTGAGTGGGGAGTTCCCCTGCAAATACTAAAATTGGACAAATAAATGCAAGCAAGATAGCCAATGTAAATATTTTTTTCATAAGATAAATATTGAATTAATGATATATGATTAATTATATAAGTTTTAAAACAGTTGTCGGAGTAGCAACAGGTGTTGTGGCAATTTTAGTAAAAGAAGTAAAGATAAATTGGGCCAGGCCATAAGACGCGAGAACTATTAGTAAACCAACAGTTGCGCCCTTGATTAAGTTTTGAGCTTTTGTAATTTTCTCTTCTTCTCCGGCTGCAAAAACCCACATAAATCCGCCAATTACGATAAAAGTTAATGTTATTACACCTAAAAAAGTTAAAGACGTATTTACTAATTTATAAGATATATATAAAGGGTTGTTATTTCCCAAGCCTGTTTTGGTATCCAAATACATAGCTTGCTTATCATATGTGGGATCAAATACTACGCTACTGCCGGTACTACTCGCAAAAGTTAGAAGAGGCGAACTAATACCTAATAAAATAGTAATAATGGCTAGAGAAAAGATAATTTTTTTTATATCTATCATAGTGTATAATATTCAGGATGTGCTAAAGTAGCTATTTTAATTGCTCCAAAAATATATGAAACAATTCCATAAGAAGCAATAATTACAAAAAGCCCGAGTAGGGCGCCTTTTAGAATACCCTGTGCTTTTTTAATTTTCTCTTCTTCTCCGGCTGCAAAAACCCACATAAATCCAGCGAATACTATCATTATAACTGTTATGACACCCAAGAAAAACAATGCATTATTTATTACAGAGAATGCAATCGTAGCCGGATCAGTGTTTCCAAGATCAGTGCCGGATTTTAACTTTCCGTCTTTATCAAAACCCAAACTAAAATCGTATGTTTTTTCAGGAGCGGGAGTAGTAGTTGTACTAGTTGCAGTAGTGGATGTAGAAGGAGAAGAACCGGCTATTAATGCAGAAAAAGGAACAGAAAAAATAAAACAAATAACAAGAATTATGTTTAGAGATAATATTATTTTTTTTGAAGTCATTATTTAACTTTGATAATAAAAATGATGAACTAATTATAGCACACGAAACTAGTATTAGTCAACACAGCCTTGGTTGATATTTAAAACATTATTCGTAGCGCAAAGCTTCGATTGGGCTTTTTTGAGAAGCTTTAATCGCTGGCATTAGACCAAAAGCAATACCCACGCCAATTGAGATGGCTAAAGCAAACAATAGGCCTGATAAAGAAATGCTAACCGGAAGGTTCAAATATTTTGAGATAAAATGGCCGGCTAAAAAAGATAGCCCCACTCCGAGCCCGCCGCCTAGGCAACTAAGAGTGGCGGCTTCAATTAAGAATTGAGTTAGAATGTTTACTGAAGTAGCGCCTAGGGCTTTTCTAATACCAATTTCTCGGGTTCTTTCTGTGACCGTGACCAGC
This sequence comes from Patescibacteria group bacterium, assembly GCA_043798935.1. Lineage (GTDB taxonomy): Bacteria > Patescibacteriota > Patescibacteriia > UBA9570 > JAHJKD01 > JAZDOC01. The sequence continues at coordinate 29,253 of JAZDOC010000009.1, read as the reverse complement.
ATAATATTCATAATGCCAATACCGCCGACAATTAATGAAATAGCGGCAATACCGCTAACAGCTTTGGTTAATATGCCTAAAAAGTTGTCGAACATGTCTAATAAATCTTCTTGAGTAAGTACGGAAAAGTCTTCACTGTTATCGTGCGCTGAAAGAAGTGTGCTCGAGACGTTGTCTTTTATAGTTGATACATTTTCCGGTTTGTCGGCTTGAACAATGATTCTAAAGATACTTGATTGTTTAGTAATTTCCTCGCCGGTGGTAAAAGGCATAAAAACCATGTTATCAAAACTCATGCCTCCAACCGACAAAGCATTAGCTTTGGCTTTTAATACACCGATAACAGTGAAATCTTCATTTCTGATTTTTATGGTTTGGCCAATAGGATCTTCGTCGTCTTGAAAAAAAGCTTGTTTTACCAGAGAGGTTAAAACAACTACTTTGCTTTTGCCGTTTATATCTTCCTGATTTAAAAAGCGTCCGTTTTCCAGTTCTTGATTAAGAAGATTAATAATAGCTGGCTGGCCGCCAATAGTCATGGCGCTGGAACTGGTAATGTCGTTTCTGGAAACTAGCCCGGAAATTAAAGTAAGCCAAGCCATATTAGCAACATTTGGCACTTGGTTTTTTATTAACGCAGTATCATTAGTAGTTAAGGTGCTAACACCAATCATGCTGGCCGGATTAAATTCTTGGTTTTTAGTATCAAGCTGGCCCGGAAGAACAATAATTAAATTTGAACCGATATCTGATATTTGAGTGGAAAATTCAGCTTTAACGCCTTCGCCAATAGAAATAAGCGTAATAACACTGAATACACCGATAATAACACCGAGCATAGTTAAGGCCGAGCGAATTTTACTGCCCCATAAACTGGAAAAAGCGAATTTAATATTTTCAAATATTAACATAGTTGTCCGTCTTTTAATGATATAATGCGATCAGCTTGCCTCGCGATAGACTGATCATGCGTCACGATAATTAAAGTGACGTCGTTTTCTTTATTTAATTTTTTTAATAAATTCATAATATCAGTACCGGAAGCCGAATCTAAATTGCCAGTTGGTTCATCGGCTAAAATAATTTTAGGTTCGTTGGCCAAAGCGCGGGCAATCGCCACGCGTTGGCGTTCGCCACCGGAAAGTTCAGCCGGTTTATGACTACCTCTTTTTTCTAAGCCCACTTTTTTTAAAAGCTCTAAGGCTCTGGTGCGACTAGTAGAATTATTTTGATTGTTATAACGCAGAGGCAGTTGGATATTTTCAATAGCTGATAAGCGGGGCAGTAAATTAAATGTTTGAAAAATAAACCCGATAGTTTCTCGGCGCAGTTTAGCTATTTTGGAAGCACCGAATTTTTTGATATTTTGGTCATTAATTTGAAGTTCTCCCTGATCGTTGTCTGGTAGATCTAATAAACCAATTAAATTTAATAAAGTTGACTTTCCAGAACCAGACGGACCAGTAATTGCTACAAATTCTCCGGTTTTAATGGTTAAATTGATGTTTTTCACCCCGATGACTTGGTTATTTTTTGTTAATAAATATGTTTTATTAATATTTTTTAAACTTAAAATATTTTTGATCATTATTTTTAAATTAGTTATTCAGCTTTCGCATTTTACCTTAAACATGCTAGAAAGACAACCCATTGTCTGATATGATGAATGAAATAATTAATGTTACGACCTAGCTTGTCTGGGTCAGAAAAAATTTATGATAAAAGCTGTAATATTCGACATGGATGGCGTAATTGCCGATTCCATACCGGTGCATTTAAAAGCCTGGCAAAGAGTGTATAAAGAAAAGTTTAATATTATTTTAACACCCAAATTTTTCTTTAAACATTTAAATGGACGCCAGGGTCCGGATAGTATTATGATTGTCACAAAACAAAATATTCCCTTTTCCGAAAGATTAAAAATTACTCAGCTCAAAGATCAGTATTCACACCAGATATTAAAGCGTAGTTTAAAACCTATGGCTGGATTAATTCATTTTTTAAAATGGCTAAAAAAAAATAAAATTAAAACAGCTATTGCCACTTCGGCACAACCTAAAACCAAAGATTTATTTATAAAAAAATTAAAATTAAAAAAATATTTTGACTTTGTAATCGACGCATCAAGCATTAAACACGGCAAACCACACCCGGATTGTTTTTTACAAGCTGTTCGAGGGTTGAAAGTTTTACCCTCACAAGCCGTTGTTATTGAAGATGCACTACTTGGCATTAAAGCTGGAAAAGCTGGAAAATTTAATCAAGTAGTCGGTATCACCTCCTCGCAACCTGAAAGAGAGTTATATGAAGCCAATGTTATAATTAAAGATTTTAATGATAAAAAATTATTTAATTTAATCAAACCAGAAATTATTTTGGCTTCCAAATCACGAGCCAGAAAAAAATTGTTAAAAAAGCAAATTGAAAATTTTAAGGTTAAAGCTAGTTATATAAATGAGCGTCAAATTAAAATTCAAGAGCCTAAAAAATTAGTTTTAAAATTAGCCGAGCTAAAAGCTAAAAAGATTTCCAAGCAGAATCCAATGACGCTTGTTATTGGTGCTGATACGGTTGGCGCAATAAAAAATAAAATTTATGGCAAACCAAAAACTAAAAAAAATTATTTTAATTTTGTTCGGGAACATTCAAAAAACAAATTAGCTGTGATAACCGGTTGGTGGATTATTGACGGCGTGAATAACAAAAAATATTCGGGCGTGGAAACCAGTTGGGTATATTTCAATGGGATCACAAAAGACATGGCTGAAAATTATTATAAAAAATATAATCCTTTAGAAAAAGGCGGAGGGTTTAATATTGAAGAAATAGAAAAACTGGGATTTGTAAAAAAAATTACCGGTGATTACGATAATATTGTCGGCCTACCGCAGAAAGCCGTAAAAAAACTTTTAGATATATGTGCCGAGGAAAGGACTTGAACCTTCACGGGAATTACCCCACCTGGTCCTAAGCCAGGCGCGTCTGCCATTTCGCCACCTCGGCGCAGTAGTAAATTTAATTTATAAAGTGTTTTTTGTCAATATATAATTTTTTGTCAGAAGCAATCTTGACCATTTTAATTTTCTTTGATATCATCCTTACGTACATTGAAATATAATTAATATCAAGAGCGGTACGAGGGATAAGGCCCTATGACTACCCGCCAACCGGCAATGATTACCCTTCGATACAATACTGTCAAAAGATAGAATTTACTCAGGGCTTGCTTTGCAAGGTGGTAAATCCTAACCCTAATTCGGGTAAAGATAAGGCTGAAAAAGCAAATATGACACAAAACTCTTTATTCTGAATTTATCAGGGCAAAGAGTTTTTTGTTTAATTAATAAATTATTAATATAGAATTTATGTCGGAAAAAAAATTATTCACTTCGGAATCCGTTACCGAAGGGCACCCGGATAAAATTGCCGATCAAATTTCGGATGCGGTATTAGACTATATTTTAAGCGAAGATCCTAATGGTCGTGTAGCTTGCGAGGTTATGGTAACCACAGGCATGGTTTTTGTAGCCGGAGAAATTTCTACAAAATGCTATGCTGATATTCCAAAAATCGCCCGCGCAACCATTAAAAAAATTGGTTACGATAATGCCGAATACGGCTTTGATTACAAAGCTTGCGCTATATTGTCGAGCATTGATGAACAAAGTCCTGATATCGCCCAAGGCGTTGATGAAAACACAGAGCAGAAAAAAGAGCAGGGCGCCGGCGATCAAGGTATGATGTTTGGCTATGCTTGTAATGAAACTCCGGAATACATGCCACTACCGATTAGTTTGGCACACCAATTAACTAGAAGATTAGCCGAAGCTAGGAAAAATAAGGAACTAACTTATTTGCGGCCGGATGGTAAAAGCCAAGTGAGCGTTGAATATGTTGACGGCAAACCTAAGCGTATTGATACTGTGGTGATTTCCACTCAACACGGGCCCGAGGTTGAACATGCGCAAATTAAAAAAGATATTATTGAAAAAATAATTAAACCGGTTTGTGGAGACTACTTAGATGAGAAAACAGTTTATCATATTAATCCGACCGGTAAATTTATTATCGGCGGGCCTCCGGGGGATTGCGGTTTAACCGGCAGGAAAATTATTGTGGATACTTATGGTGGTATGGGGCGTCATGGCGGCGGTTGTTTTTCCGGCAAAGACCCATCCAAAGTAGACAGATCTGCAGCCTACGCGGCGCGCTATATTGCTAAAAATATTGTGGCGGCCGGTTTGGCTGAAAAATGCGAAGTGCAGATTTCTTACGCCATTGGTGTGGCCGAGCCGACTTCTGTATTAGTAGATACCTTTGGTACCGGAAAGATTGATAATGAAAAATTAACCCAGGCTATTCGCAGTTTATTTCCATTAAAACCTCACGACATTATTGAACAATTAGACTTAAAGCGACCCATCTATTCGCAGACTGCGGCCTATGGACACTTTGGGAGAAATGATTTGGATTTACCATGGGAGAAATTAGATAAAGTTGAGGATTTGAAACACGAAATGTAGAATCACGAAAGCTTCTTGACAGAAAAATAGGTTAAGATATAATGGTTTTCAGAAAGGCGCCCTTCTTATCTTTTGAGGAGGGCGTTTTAATATGCAATAGATTCTTTCGAACTTTTCGTGTTTCTAATTTTTAAACATATAGTATTTATGAAAAAAATCTTATGTGTGTTGTGGCTACTTTGGGGAATGGTCATAACACCGCTAGCCATGCAAGCCACTGATGGCTGCACTTGTCCATGTGCGTGTGATGATGAATCAGATAAGGTGTCGTATTCAACCGACATTGTTATTAATGAGTTTTTACCAAATCCCTCGGGTGATGAAACTGCCGGCGAGTGGATTGAGCTAAAAAATATTGGTGGTCAGGAAATGGATTTATGCGGTTGGCAAATTAAAGACGCCAGCACTAAAATTTATACTATTACGTCTGAAGATTTTTTATCTTCGCAAATTTCTGCTGGCGGTTATTTTTTAATTAGCCGAACTGTATCGGCTATTGCGTTAAATAACACGGGTGATGAAATAAATCTATATCAGCCAGATGGAACGCTTTTGGAAACCATCATTTATAATGAGTCGGCCCCAGAAGATAATAGTTATGCGCGAGATGAAGACAATGATTGGCAATGGACAAACACGCCCACGCCGGATGATCAAAATATTTTTAATGTTGAAGATGACAAATTAATGCCTGAAGATAATAATCAGGTGCCGGGCGAACAAGCGCCAGTTATTGAGGATACAGTCATTTATTCTCAAGATATTATTATTAGTGAAATATACCCCAGCCCTTTAGACGGTGAGAGTGAATTTATTGAGCTTAAAAATAATGGTACCAAGAGTGTAGATCTAAATGGTTGGAAGTTAGCCGATGTCAGTAATAAAAAATTTATTTTCAATAACGATAAATTTTCCGACTTAATTTTAAATACTGGTGAGTACTTGGTTGTTTATAATGATGTTTCAAAAATCGCTTTAAATAATGGCGGCGATGAACTAAGGCTTTATCAGCCCGATGACAATTTACTGCAAAATTTAATTTATCCTAATAGCGTAAAAGGCCAGAGCTATATATATTATAATAATGCTTGGAGTTGGACAGATCAGATTACGCCTGGCAGAGATAATATCAATATGGTTGTTGTTGAAGATAAAACAACAGAAGTTGTAGCGGAAAATAATTATGAATATTCGGATAAAATTATTTTAAGCGAAATTTTACCCGATCCAGTGGGTTCAGACAGTACAGATGAATTTATTGAAATTTATAATAGTGGCGACGAGAATATTAATTTATTTGGTTGGAGCTTAACCGATGGAACGCGAAATTACTCGTGGGACGAACAGGAAATAGTTAAACCGCGAGAATACAAAGCATATTATATTAGTGAAACAAAAATTTCTCTTAATAATAGTGGAGAGACTGTTGGTTTATTGGATCCTAAACAAAAAGTTATAAGCGATGTGGTTTACGAAAAAGCCATAAATGGATACAGCTATTGCTTTAATAATGAAGAATGGGCATGGTCGTCTTTACCTACACCGGGGCAAGATAATATTATTACTTCTGATTCTGAAAATATTGATGAGGGAAATGAAACAAGCGAAAACGAGTTATCTGTCAGCAGTATTCGCGAAGCACTGGAATTTGAAGATGGCAGTGAAGTTATGGCAGAGGGAGTAGTTAGTGTTTTACCCGGTATTTTAGGAACTCAGTATTTTTATATCCAAGATCAAGAAGCTGGGGTAAAAATTTATTCATCCAAAAAGTATTTTCCGGAAAATTTAAAGATTGGCGATTTGGTTTTAATAAAAGGTAAAATATCGCAAACAACGACAGAAATTAAAATTAATATTAGTGCACTGGAAGATATTATAATTGAAGATAATAATCAGGATTTAGAAGCTTATGAAGCAAGTGGATTAAGTAGTGATGATAACGGCCGGCTGGTTAGTACCGAAAGCCAGATTCTAGAACTTGCGAGTAATAAAATTATGCTGGCTAATGGTATTGAAGTTTATTTTAAAACTGGCGTCGGATTTAAAAAGAGCGATTATGAAGAAGGGGCGATGATTAGAATAACTGGTATTGTGGAAAGCGCTAAAGATGGCTGGCATATTTTACCCCGGAGCCAGGATGATTTAGTAAATCTATTTTCTAATGATGGTGACAGTGACGGTTTGATTAATGCCGCTTATGCGGCTGAAGTGAGCGATCAACAAAATATTGTGGCCGTTCCAGAAAAAAATAAAACCCTTTGGTATTTAGCGGGTTTTATATCATTAAGCTTAGTTGTAATATTTGTAATAATTATCAGAAATCAAGAATTAAAAAGCAGATTAAAAAAAGTAATATCTATTCTTTGGGTTGGTGCAGAAAAAAATACCACGGAGATAGATGCCCCGAGCCGATGTCGTGAATGATTTCCTTGGGTTGAAAGTGGCCTTTTAGAATATGTTCAATTTCCGATTTACTTAGCAATGTATGTTCTAACTCTTCGGCTACATGAGATAGATGTTCGAATTCCGCTCGACTAATAATATTATTCTTTCGGTACTCGGTAAGTTTGTTTAAGAAATCTTTTAAACGCAAGCGATGTGTTTCAGGGTTGATACCTTTATAGTTTTTGTTATGGAGGCGAAGACCGAAAAATAAATCAAAAATATTATATTGGCCCGAGCGATAATTGTGGACCATGTCTTGGGGTGAGAATTGAATATGATGATTAACTTCAGCTTCTTCACGTAAAATAATACTGCCGGTTGGTTTAATAATGTGATTTAAAATATTTAACAATGTTTTTTGTTCATCTTTTTTTAAAGCAGTTAGCGCACCATCGCCTAATATAACATCAAAAGAATTGGCTGGAAAATCCATGGTTAACCAGTCGCTGATTATGATTGTTTCGTGCGGTGAATTTTTAAAATGCATCATGGCTGTTTTTTCTTGTAAAGCCAGAGCATCGTTATCGATGGTGGTTAAGTGGTGGTCGTAGCTTAAAACAATATCTCGCAGTTCGGGTGTAGCGCCTAGAACTAGTGTTTGAATAGCTTCGTCACCTTCAACCGCGCGATTATAAAGATCGTAATATTTTTCCAAAGTAAATTCGTGAGCCGAAGGCGTTTCGGCTTTACCATAACGAGGGTCGGAATGCAGTTTTGATTTTGATTGGTTGAACATAAAAGAAAAAGTTAGCTTTAAATGCATTATAACAGTAAAAAAATGCTTTGACAAAAGCTTGAAAATTTGCTAAACTTATAATAGAAGACATAAAAAATAATGTCTTTTTAAAAACAAAAATAAAATGAATAAAATTACTTACTCTTCGATGCAGTTATATGGCATGGGAGATGAAATTTATTATGGTAAGGTGCAGTATCCTTGGTGGAGTGTTTTGAAGAACGTTGGTCAGTTGTCTGTTTTTTAAGTTTTCAAGTTTTAATTATAGTAAAAATAGCCCTAATTAAGAGGGTTATTTTTATTTCAGTTTGTGATAGAATATAGCCATGGACTCGAAAAAAGATAAAATGATTATTGTGGACGGAAATGCCTTAGTGCATCGGGCTTTTCATGCCTTGCCACCTACGATGCAAACTAAATCCGGCTTGATGACAAATGCAGCCTATGGTTTTGTATCTATATTATTTAAAGTTGTAAAAGAGTTAAAACCAAAATATGGAGTGGTGACTTTTGATTTAGCCAAAAAAACATTTCGTCATGAACAATATGCCGAGTATAAAGCGACACGCAAAAAACAACCCGATGAATTATACGCTCAGTTTCCAATTGTTAAAGAAATTGTTAAAGCTTTCAACATGCCAATTTATGAAATGGTTGGTTTTGAAGCTGATGATTTAATTGGTACCATTACAAAAAAAATTGATGGACAAATAGAAAAATATATTGTTACCGGAGACATGGATACTCTGCAACTGGTAGATGATGAGACAAAAGTTTTTACCTTAAAAAAAAGTATCAAGGACACAGTAATTTTTGATGCTGACGCGGTGCGAGAAAAATATCATGGTTTAGGTCCGGAGCAGATGATAGATTATAAAGCTTTGCGTGGCGACCCCTCGGATAATATTCCCGGCATTCGAGGCATTGGTGAAAAAGGAGCTATCGAGCTTTTGAATGAATTCAAAACTTTGGAAAATATATTTTTGCATATTAAAGATATTAAAAGTTCATTACAAACAAAATTAATTAACGGTAAGCAGGATGCTAAGTTAAGTAAAAGTCTGGCCACGATTTTACGTGATATACCGATTAAGATTTCTTTATCCGATTGTGAGTTTAAAAATTATAATCAGCAAAAAGTAATCGACGTTTTGCAAAAATATGAATTTAAAAATTTATTAATGCAGTTGCAAGGTGTGGAACAATTAAAGCCCCAGGCTTCTTTATTTGAAAAAATTGAAAATACTGCAAAAAGAATTTCTGATACGGATTTACATTATCACTATATTGATAATAAAACTAAGCTAAACGACTTTTTGAAATTATTGGCTGAGCAAAAAATATTTGCATTGGATACTGAAACCGATAGTTTAAATTTTATGAATGCGAAATTATTAGGTATGAGCATTTCTTGGAATGCTGGCCAGGCATATTATATTGATTTTATTGCCGAAAAAGAATTATTGAACACAAAACTGCGACAAATATTATCTAATGATAAGTATCAAAAAATAGGTCATAACATCAAGTACGATTGGCATGTTTTAAATAATCAAGGCGTTGAATTGTCTGGGATAATTGGTGACAGTATGATCGCTTCATATTTATTGAATCCTGGTACTCGGCAACATAGCTTAGACAAGCTGGCGTTTTCTGAATTTGGTCATACCACGATGAGTTACGAGGATTTATGCGGTAAAGGTAAACAACAAATTCCCTTGATTGAAGTTGATAAAAAACAACTAAACTATTATGCCTGTGAAGATGCTGATTATACTTGGCAATTGTATAAAAAAATAATGCCAGAATTAACAACTTATAATCAGACAGAGCTTTATAATAAAATTGAAATACCATTAGTATATGTTTTAAAAACTATGGAGCGAAATGGCGTAATGATTGATGCTGAATTTTTAAGCATCATGGAAAAGAGCGTGAGTAAAAAAATTAAAACATTAGAAAAAAATATTTTTAAGCAAGCCGGGCAGGAATTTAATATTTCGTCGCCACTACAATTGAAAGAAATTTTATTTGAAAAATTAAATATTTCAACCTTATCGATTAAAAAAATTAAAACCGGTCTCTCGACTGCCGCAGCTGAATTAACAAAATTACGTCAGGAGCACGAAATTATTCCGCTTATCGAACAGTATCGTGAATTAACTAAATTGCAGTCAACTTATATTCAGGCCTTGCCAAAATTAATTAATCAGCGCACTAAAAGAGTACACGCCAGTTTTAATCAGACCATTACGGCAACCGGGCGTTTATCTTCATCTGATCCTAATCTACAAAATATTCCCATTCGCACTGATTTGGGAAAAGAAATTCGCAAAGCTTTTGTGGCGCCAAAAAATTATAAAATTTTAACAGTTGATTATTCGCAGATTGAACTTAGAATAATTGCCAGTTTAGCTAATGATGAAAAAATGATCGCGAGTTTTAAAAATAATGAAGATATTCATGCCCGAACGGCAGCTGAAATTAACAATATTGATATTAAAGACGTTTCAAAAACGCAAAGACGGGCCGCTAAATCTATCAACTTTGGCATTATTTATGGTATGGGGTCTTATGGTTTAAGCCAAGACGCAGGCATTAGTAAGTTTGAAGCCCAGGAATTTATTGATCGATATTTTAAAATTTATCATAAAATTAAAGATTTTTTAGAGAATACAAAAGCCAGCGCTCGAGTTAAAGGATATGTGGAAACTTTATTTGGTCGGCGGCGTAATATTTCCGAAATTAATTCCAGTATTTTTCAAGTTCGGCAAGCGGCTGAGCGTATGGCGATTAATATGCCGGTGCAAGGAACAGCCGCGGATGTTATGAAACTGGCCATGATAGAGATTCAACAAAGAATTGACAGGCAAGAAATACCAGCTAAAATGGTTTTACAAGTACACGATGAATTAGTTTTTGAAGTTCATAAAGATCAAGCGCAAAAAGTGGGTGAACAAATTAAAGAGATTATGGAAACTGTTTATAAAATTAGTTGTCCGATTGTAGCCAACATTAATATTGGCGATAACTGGGAAGAAGCAAAATGATATTATTTTTAACCGGGCCGGATAGTTATCGGCTACAACAAAGATTAAATATTTTAAAAAATGGTTTTGCCAGCAAATACGACAAAGCCGGGTTTAATATTGAAACTTTATACGGTGAAAGCTTAACGCGCAATGATTTTAGAAAAGCAATTTTGTCGAGCGGTTTGTTTTCGAAAAAACGTTTACTAATTATAAAAAATATTTTTTTAGCTAAAGATGAAATTCAAAAAGGTATAGTGGAGGATATTCAAATAGTTGACCAAGAGAATGTTATAATTTTTATAGCCACGGAAAAACCCAAAGATAAAAATAATCAGCTTTATAAAAAATTATTAAAAGTCGATAAAGTTGAAGATTTCCCGCTTTTAAAACCAGGGCAAATTTTTGAGTGGATTCGTACAGAAGTAAATAAAAGCGGTGCAGTAATTGAAAGCGAAGCAATAACTTTCTTAGTGGATGCTGTGGGTAGTGATTTATGGACCATACACAATACGCTCGAAAAATTAATTTCATTAAATTCGCGTATTACATTAAGCGATGTTAAATTATTCGTATCCTCGCCTCTTGATGATAATATTTTTAATTTTACTGATGCACTAAGTGAAAAGAATGTTAAGCGGGCAATGACATTACTTCGTGATCAACTAGAAGCAGGCGCTAATGAATTTTATTTGTTATCGATGCTGGCCAGGCAAATTAAAATATTATTACAGATTAAAGAAACTAATGGCCAGGGTTTGGATTTGCATCCGTTTGTAATTAGAAAAGCTTTGCCCCAGGCTAATAAATTTTCGCTTCAACAATTAAAAAATCTTTATCAACTTATTACTCAAGCCGATGAGCAATTAAAAACATCGGCCACGTCATCAACACTAATATTAAATTTATTAGTAGTAAATATTTGTAAATAGCCAAAGATGATATTAAAAAACCGCAGACTAATTGTCTACGGTTTTTTAATTGAAGAGAGGTGATTATTTTATGTTATTGACTTTTTTTGTTAAGCGAGATTTTTTTCGAGCGGCCGCATTCTTATGAATAGTGTTTTTTTTGGCAGCTTTATCTAGTGCTTGATACATTTCTGTAAGTAGTTTAATGGCTTCATCTTTAGCGCCTTTTGTAATACTAACTTCTAATTTTTTGCGTAAGTTTTTAATACGCAACTTTTTAGTAGTGTTTCGCGCTTGTTTTTTTAATGATTGCTTTAAAGCCTTTACAGCTGATTTTTTATTTGGCATATTGATTTAATTTTACAATTTTTAATTTTCAAATTATTTACATTATGAGAGCAGACATTAATATATCACGCCTTTTCGATTTTGACAAGGGTTAAATGACCGGATTTATAACATGAGCGATGATTTGTATTTTTTAGCTTTATAAGGTTTAAGATGGATAATTTGAATATTTTTGTTTTTTAGCTTCAAAATTGCCTGGTCGTACCCCAGACAAATTATTTGAGGGTTGAATTTACTAACAATTTTACTGCGATTTTTATAATATTTATAGCCTAAAATCGCTTGATTAACCATTTTTAATTGTTGGATATTTTTTAGACGAGTTAATTCTGTTTCGCGCGGTAAGCGTTTTTTGGCTTGCAAAACATTTTGGTCGCGAGCGATAACCGCCATTAAATAATCACCATGTTTTTTGGCTTGACGTAGAAAATTAAGATGCCCCTCATGTAATTTATCAAAGACTCCAAAAACCATTATTTTTTTCATATATTCATTATAACACTAAAAGTAAATGTTTCTTTATAGATTAAATTCTCAGGAAGTGTATAATTAAAGATAGTTAATTATTAATTTAGTATATTCATATGAGTCTATTAAAAAGTTTAGCACAAAATTTTGCGTCATTAGTTAAGGCTCCGGCCATGAAAGAGGGAATTAAAATGGTTACCAAAATATCGGCCGATCCTAGAGCGGTTAATGTTATTAATAATTTTCTATTAGCTCTTACGATTAGTAATGAAGCAGAGCGTATAGCTGCTATTATCCCATTAGTTCATAAAAGTCTACTAATTTCTAATGGTCAAGTTACAGACTTGGCCAGAGAAATTAAAGATTTCATGTATAAAAAAGCAGTTCAAAATGTTAAATTTTATGAATATCCATCTAATGTTAGCCAAGTTCAACAAGGGCAAGCAATAACAATTGGATTTAAAGAAACAGCTGAAACAGGCAGACAAGATAAATATTTTATAAATAAAAAGACGGGTGTAGCGGGGTTGCCAGCGCCAATTATTATTTTTTGGCCAGCTGATGGGAGTGGGCCTAAAATAGTAAACTTTGGTAGTTTATAGACCTTGCCAAAACAGCTAAAATTTGCTAAAATATAGATAATTATGTCTATAATTCTTCTAATATTATATTTTCTAGCTCTTTTGCTAGTTTTTTATTTATTAGCTCGGGTTTGCACACGCTATTTTGTTGATAGCTTAGAGTTAACAGCCAGAAAATTAAATCTTTCCGAAGATATCGCTGGTGCTACGCTCATGGCTTTTGGTGGAAGTGCGCCGGAGTTTTTAATTGTTATCATTACTTTAATTCATCCTGGCAATCATGCTAATTTTGGAGCCGGCACCATTGTTGGTTCGGCTATTTTTAACATTTTAGTTGTTGTCGGGGTGGCGGCTATCATTCACACTTCGCAATTATCTTGGAAGCCAGTTGTGCGCGATGTAGTGTTTTATGTAGCCGCTATTATTGCTTTGTTTTTAGTCTTTCAAGATTCACAAGTTTTTTGGTTTGAAGCATTAGCATTGTTAGCTTTGTATGTGGCATATTTATTCATGTTGCAAACATGGCAGAAATTTTTACCCAAAATCGACAAAGAAATTTTATTAGATGAGCTTTCCGACCATGTTGAAGTTGGCGAAAAACGCATGGAAAAAAGAACAAATATATTTTGGAAATTTTTATCTTTTTTAGATCAAGTTTTGGAAAAGGTATTTATTAATTTAGACAAGCATCCCAAATCTTGTGTTTATGTTTTTATTGAATCGTTAATTGCGATTGCACTTTTAAGTTGGGCGTTAGTTGAGATCGCTATTAGAATGAGCCATATAATTAACATTCCCGAAGCATTTATTGCTTTAACAGTGGTGGCGGTTGGCACATCTATACCTGATATTATCGCGGCGAGTTTTATGGCTAAAAGAGGGTGCGGTGGAATGGCTATTGCTGATGCGCTGGGCAGTAATATTTTTGATATATTATTTGGTTTCGGGCTGCCTTGGCTAGTTTATACGGTAATCACCGGCAAGGCTCTAAAAGTAAGTGTTGAAAATTTACACGGTTCAGTATTATTGCTACTAGCAACCGTAATAATGATTTTTTTATTATTATTACTTCGACATTTTAAAATTGGTCGAAGTGTGGGTTGGCTTTTAATTGCTTGTTATGCCGGGTACATTGCTTATTCGATATTAGAAATTTTAGCATTATAATAATTTTATGAATCCAGACAATCCTCGTATTCCAGAACCTTTTATTATAAAAAAACCTTTACAACCTGCTCCATCACCGGAAAGGCCTCATGCTCCGTCGCCAGAGCCACCCCCAACTCCTTCAGATGATGACGAAATGCCGACAGTTAGGATGCCGGCCGAAGATTTACCAACAGAAGAAATACCACATAGGAGAGGCACAATATTTGACGACACTTTACACGATGAATTTCATGATGATGAGGACGATACCACATTAATTATTGATGATACAATATAATGAACAAAGTTGAATTATTGGCTCCGGCCGGAAGTTTAGAAAAATGCGCTTATGCGTTTGCTTATGGTGCTGACGCTTGTTATGCCGGCACTGCTGATTTCTCATTGCGGGTAAAAGAAAATACTATTACATTAGATGATATTAAACAAGGAATAGACTTGGCTCATAAGCTAGACAAAAAGTTTTATGTGACCATTAATATTTATGCTCATAATAAGCATTTAGTGAATTTACCTGAATATGTAAAAAAAATTAAAGAATTAAAACCTGATGCAATTATTGCCTCTGACCTCGGAGTAATTAGCACAGTTAAAGAGTATTGGCCCGAAGCCGTGATTCATCTTTCCACCCAGGCAAATTGTACTAATTGGCGGGCGGCTAAATTTTGGTTTGAACAGGGAATTGAAAGAGTGATTTTAGCTAGAGAAGTATCGCTTTCGGAAATTAAAACCATGCATGAAAAAATTCCGAGTGTAGAAATCGAAGCTTTTGTTCATGGCGCCATGTGTTTAGCATATTCAGGGCGATGTGTTTTATCAGCCGCATTGGCTGGGCGATCGGCAAATTTGGGTGATTGCGCCCAGTGTTGCCGGTGGAGTTATAATTTAGTAGAAGAAAAAAGACCGGGAGAATATTTACCAATTCAACAAGACGACCATGGAACATATATTTTAAGTTCTAAAGATATGTGCATGATAGAGTATTTAGATAATCTGCTTGATGCTGGAGTTTGTTCATTAAAAATCGAAGGACGCAATAAATCAATATTCTATTTAGCTCATATTATCCGTGCTTACCGCAAAGTATTAGATGGTGCATGGAGTGCCCGGCAAGGTAAAGAAGAAATTTTAAAAGTTTCCACCCGGCAATTACATACGGGATTTTTCTTGGATCAAGAAGCTGAGCAGGATCCGGATTTACGACGTGGGCAAGCGCAATATAAATTTGTAGGCGAAATAATAAATGTCGATGAAAAAAATAATCATCTGGCCACTGTTCGAGTTCATAATGAACTGTGTGTGGGAGACATAATAGAAATAATTAGCTCGGATGATAATTTTGAATTTACTATTAAAGAAATGAAAAAGGACGACACTGGCGAAATAATGGCTGAAGCACACGGTGGATCCGGTGATATTGTAAAGATTGACTTTCAAAAACCAGTACAGATAAAAAATTTATTAAGAATTAAGCAATAATATGCCAAGATCAGAAGCAATAGATTTAGGTAAAGCAAGACGCGACATCGCTTATGGCAGAACCGAATTAGAACCTACTGACGAGCTGATCCACTGTGGTTTATTAGAGCTTCAGTCAATTGGCTTAATTAACCAAGAAGAACTAGAAAACTATTTTGATGATCCACGGCATAATATTCAAACTTTAATTGCTAAGCTTCATATTCCATGGCAGAATTTTCTAGAACTTGGAATGAGGAATATAAAAAAATCTGGCATGATAGAAGAAAGTGAAGCAGAAGACGAGTGGGCTGAAACAATAGGTGAAAAAGAAGTTAATGTTGTTGATCTGATAAATGAATATTTAGAGCATCTACAAAATATTATTGCTTCGTGTCGATCTGCAAATAATAGAGTGATTGATATTCGAATAAAAGCTTATCAAAATTTATCTCATGAGTTATTGAATTTGCGCGAGAAGATAAAAATTGCCCAAGAAAAGAAACTGGCAAGCAAAGAGCAAGAAAGAGAATTTGGCCAACGTTTAATTGCTAGAGTTGTAGCCATGGGCGGAGTTCAAGAAATGAATTATAATAAAGATATTCTGCCCCTAGTTGATAAAATATTTAATGAAACTATTAATTAATTTTTTTTAAAATGGCGCAAATAGTAGATTTGCAACAAGAACGTAGATTGCGCGCTGGTAATATTTTAAAATTTCCAGCTCGAGAAAATAAATAGTAAACTAGCAAAAGAGCTAGAAAATAAAATATTTAAAAATTATGATAGCTTACATCAAAGGAAAAATAATATATAAAGCCGAATATTTAATTGTTGAAACACAAGGTATTGGATATAAAATATTTGTAGCCGGAATAATCTTAGAACAAAAAAAGGTCCAGGAAGAAATTAGTTTATATATTCATCAACATATTCGAGAAGACGCCATAACACTTTTTGGTTTTATCACCATGGAAGAATTACGATTTTTTGAACAGTTAATTTCTGTGTCAGGTGTGGGCCCAAAATCAGCGCTCAGCATTATTTCCAAATATAAAATTGCGGATGTAAAAAAATCTATTGTTCATGAAGACACATCTTTATTAACTAAAGTTTCCGGAATTGGTAAAAAAACCGCTGAAAGAATAATTGTTGAGTTAAAAAGTAAAATGGACGTTATTGATGGGCAGGGGGAATATCAGCCGTTATCCAAAATTGATAATGAAGCTACCCAAGCTTTAATTTCTTTGGGTTATAGCAAAGCCCAAGCAGTTGAAGCTTTGGAAAAAATTGATAACGATTTAACGTTAGAAAATAAAATTAAGCAGGCTCTAAAAATTGTATAAATTGTTTAAGTTAGCGAAATCATATTAAGTATTATGAAAGTAAAAAATATTCTTGATAAAGCAAAGTGGAACGAATGGGTACAAAAAAATAATGGCTCGTTTTTACAGTCCTGGCAGTGGGGTGCGTTTCAGTATTCTTATGGACGCAACGTAGAGTATTTAGCTGTTGAGGAAGAGAATAAAATTAAAGCAGGTACACTACTAATTAAATATGCTTTACCGGCCGGGAGATTTTATTATTTTTCACCTTATGGCCCCATAAAGTATCATGAGGAAATTTTAGAAAATATTCGAGATAAAGCTAATAAAGAAAAAGTTATTTTTTGGCGATATGAAAGCGAAGGACCAAGTGGTAATCAAGTTAAAGCATTACATCCGCAGACTAGTTTGATTTTGAATATGCAAGCTAAAAGTGAAGGCATACTGTTAAATGAAATGAAATCTAAAACCAGGTACAATATTAAGCTTGCGCAAAAAAAGGATGTGAAAATTCGAGTAAGCACTGATATGAAAGACTTGGATATTTTTTATGATTTAATTTCGGCTACGGCGCGTCGGCAAAAAATAAATATTCATCCAAAAAGTTATTATCAAGCCATGTTGCACACTCTCGAAGCGGACGGCATGTTAAAAATTTATTTAGCTGAATATGAAGGCAAAGCGCTGGCGGCTAACATGATGATATTTTTTGAACCGACCGTTACATATTTACACGGTGGAACTTCAGACAGCCACCGAGAATTAATGGCACCTCATTTACTGCAATGGCAGGCCATTTGTGATGCCTTGCATCAGGGTTATAAATATTATGATTTTTTTGGCATTGCTGATAGTGATGATCCGGCTCATCCTTGGGCGGGCATTACCAGATTTAAAAAAGGGTTTGGTGGAGAGATAATTACTCATTATGGAACATGGGAAATGCCATTAAACACTTTATGGTATAATGCTTATAGAGTAAGTAAAAAGCTTAGAAAAAAAACATGAAAATAGTAATCGCCGCGGCTGGACGAGGAACGCGGATGCGTAATTTAAGCCAAAATCAACCCAAACATTTAATCGAAGTTGCGGGCAAACCTTTTTTGTATTATTTGTTAGAAAATATAAAACGTGCCGGTTATAGCGAAATCATTGTTGTCGGTGGTTATTGTATCGAGCAAATGCGTGAATTTTTATCTGGGTATGATGAAAATATAGAATTAATTGATCAGAATAAATATATTCTGGACGACAGCTATGGCACGATTTGTCCGCTTAAATCGGCTCGATATTTTGTAATGGATGAAAGTTTTGTTTTTGTTTCGGGTGATAATTTATACTCGCCCGAAGATTTACGACGCTTTCAAAATTTAGATAAAGATTATTCGTATGTTGGTGGCATTAATCATCCCAAACCTCAATTATATGGTTGTTTAAAAATTGAAAATGATCTAGTGAAAGAAATAATCGAGAAACCAAAAAAACAAATTAGCAATTATATTAATACTGGAATTTATAAATTTAACAGCGATATATTTAGTTGCGTTAATAAAGTTAAGAAATCTACCCGAGGCGAATTTGAATTGACTGATGCCATTAATATATTGGCCAAACAAGATAAAGTAAAATTTATTGAGCTGGCCGATTATTGGTACGATTTTGGTAAGCCGGAAGATGTAAATAAAATTCAATCTTTTTTAAGTAAATAGTCTTTAAAAATTATGATTAAGAAAATAGTAACAATTGGTGGAGGTAATGGCCAATCAATATTATTAAGAGAATTAAAAAAATACGATTTAGATATTACAGCTCTTGTTTCCATGGTAGATAATGGCGGTTCGACTGGAATTATAAGAAATGAATATCAGGTTTTACCTTCCGGTGATGTACGGCGTTGCCTCGGCGCATTGGTTACATATAATTTAGAACTGCAACAGACCATGGAGTATCGTTTTAAAGATGGATTTTTAAAAGATCATAATTTTGGAAATCTTTTAATGTTGGCGTTAGAAAAGAAATTAAACTCGTACGAGTTGATGATAGAATATTTGTCTAAAGCCATGGAAATTAAAGGACAAGTTTTACCTGTCACATTACACCAAACACAATTAATGGCTCAACTGGAAAATGGCGAAGTAATTAGTGGCGAAACAAACATTGATATTCCTGATCACGACGCTGATTTAAAAATTCAAAAAGTTTATTTGGAGCCTGAAGTTTTAGCTAACCCCAAAGCTATAAAAGCCATCAGCGAAGCGGATTTAATAATTTATACAATTGGTGATTTATATACCAGTGTTATTCCTAATTTATTAGTTAGTTATGTAAAAGAAGCTATTAATAAATCTAAAGCGAAAAAAGTTTATACGTGCAATCGCACCACTAAAAAAGGGGAAACCCAAGGATTTAAAGTAAATGATTTTGTAAAAACATTGAAACAATATTTAGGCAGCAATTCTTTGGATTATGTATTAGTAGATGAAAATTTAGATCCGTCGCCAGCTGGTTATGAATTAGTAGAATTAGATAAAGTAAAAGATGCGCAGGTTATTAAAGCCGATTTATCTACAGAAGAAGATCGCGCGCACATTGATGGAAAAAAATTAGCTAAAGCAATTAACGATTTATGCCAAACATTGTAATCGATTTTGATCATACATTATTTGATGCCCAGTCTTTTAAGAAAGATTTAGCCAAAGCATTAGGATTAACTTTAAAAAAATGGGAGGCTGAATACGAAAAAAATAAAAAACAGAATAAAAATTACAACTACAGAAAGCAATTAATACATTATGCGCCAGCTCAAAAAAAAAAGTTTTTAAAAGTTTTAAATAATTGTAAAAAATATTTATATAAAGATGCCTTGGGTTTTGTAAAATCCATTCAAAAAGAACCTTTGCAAAAAGTGACAATATTATCCAAAGGACATTCCAGTTGGCAAAAAATTAAAATTGATAATTGTGGTTTCCCTAAAAATATCCAAATCAAAGTTGTCTCCGGCTCTAAAGGAAATTTTATTAAAAAGTTATTGAAAGAGGATCAGGTTATTTTTATTAATGATCGTGGCACGGAAATTGATGAAATTAAAAACAATTTTTCTGAAGTAAAAGCAATTTGGATAGCTAGACCAAACGGACAATACAAAAATGAAATGTGTAAAAAATTTAACTTTAAATATAACAATTTAAAAATTAATAAAAAAATTTATGAGCGAATATGAATATACTGACAAAGAAGGGAATCGAATGAGAGCCATCACATGCTTGGGTGGAAAGTTATATTTTTCTGAAGAAGCTTTTCATAAACATTGGGAAAAAGCTGAAGAAGTTGCTAAAGCAATCGAAAGTCAATTTTCTAATGATACCTTTGGTTCGGCAATGATTAGATTAGAAAAAGAACATTCACGTGTTATAAGAGTAGGCGGACATAAATATACTATTTTTTACGACTATCAAAAATATCATTATATTATTAATAGATAATGAAAATATATTCAGTATCAGAATTTAATCAAGAAATTAATGGGTTGCTGGGCGATATTACGGTTTGCGTTCAGGGTGAGGTGAGTAATTTTCATATTGCTCAGAATCGTTTTGTGTGGTTTGATCTTAAAGATGTAAACAGTTATTTTTCATGTTTTATGATGAGTTTTCAGTTACAACAAGAATTAAGCGACGGGCAGGAAATAAAAGTAATCGGCACCCCGGGATTATTTGCTAAGTCTGGAAAATTTCATTTTAAAGTAAAAGAAATAGAACTAGTTGGGGCAGGAGCTTTAAAAAAAGAACTGGAACTTTTAAAAAAAAAGTTGGCTAAAGAAGGTTTATTTGATGTTGAGCGTAAAAGACGCTTGCCCAGATTTATCGAACGCGTCGGTTTAATTACTTCAAAAGACGCGGCCGCTTATACAGATGTAATAAAAATATTAAAAAATCGTTGGGCCGGTTTGGAAATTTATTTTTATCCGGTAGCAGTGCAAGGGCAGAGCACTATTAACGATATTGTCGGTGCTTTTAATTTTTTAAATGATAAAAATTATAATCTCGATGTTATAATTTTAACGCGCGGTGGCGGGTCCATGGAAGATCTCTGGGCTTTTAACACCGAGGAAATTTGTCGGGCAGTTTTTGGATCTAAGACGCCGGTAGTGGCAGCCATTGGGCACGAGCGGGATGCAACTTTAGTAGATGAAGTGGGCGACTTGCGCGCCTCCACTCCATCGAACGCGGCTGAGCTAGTTGTACCGCATAAAGATGATGTATTATTGCAGATTGAAAATAATTTAAAAGAACAAAAGCGTTTGATTATTCAAAGCATTGATGAGAAAAAACAAGTGATTGATAATTTTGCCAGTTGTTTTGATAATGTTCTCATAAGCTGGCAGGAAAAAATAACTCATAATATTAATTTATTGAAATCTTATAATCCAGTGGCGGTGTTAAACAGAGGATATTCTATAACCAGAAAAAATAATAAAATTATTAAAAATATCAAAGAATTAAGTAAAAATGATATAATAGAAACGCAGTTTTCGAATGGACAAATTAAATCAAAAATAAATTGATTATGGCGACCAGAGTAAATGCAGAAAATTTTCGCACAATTCGCGACGCTCGGCGTGAAGCTGCTATTTTAAAAGAAACTGAATCGGGCTGTGTGGCTGATGGCCGTCGAGCTTGGGCGGAATATGGTTCTGGCGTTTCTGCCTATAATGAAACATTTGCCGGTGTTTTAGATAAACCGCTTATAGCTACCGTTACGGAAATGCGCGAAAGAAATAGTGAAATAACTGGAATGGATTTTATGGGCGAGGGACAAGTGTTAAGAGAATTAATGATTGATAGAGGGCTAGCATTAACACTTGCTGATCATCGTGATGCAACGAAAAAGAAATATGATTCCGAACACGGCATTTCATTATTAAGCGGTGAAGTATTATCCCCTAAAACATGGCAAGAAATTAAAGAGTGGCTGGGTCAGCAAGAAACATCTGATAAACAAGGGTTTGATATTATTTTAGCTAGGCCGATTGGCGGGCTGTTATCTTTACCATTCGATGTCAATTTTTATTATCGAATATTTAATAATTTATATAAATTATTAAATCGTGACAGCGGTTTATTGCTCTTTCAAATGGCTTTATGGCCGGGAAAAGTAGAAAATTTTGGCAAAGAAGGCGTAGCTGCACGAATTATCGATAGATGGAGAGACGCATTAAAACGCACAAATGGTATTGAATCTGAGTATAGCCGAACGAGGCAAAGTGCGAACATGTATGCACTTAAAATAAAAAAAGGGAAAAATGCACCAGAAAATTTGCCATCTATAAATTTAGAAGAGTTTTTAATATAAATTTTAAATATTAATGTTAAGACAATTTTAGAGTTGTCGATGCTAAAAAAAATATGCCTGTTAAAAAAAACGATTTTAACAAAATGTTTAGTGAGTTAGAAAATATTACGGCCGAACTTGAGATCGGGGAATTAGACCTAGATAAAAGTGTAGAAAAATTTGAGAAAGGTTTAAAAATTGCCGCGCAATTAAAACAAAGATTAACCAGTGTTGAAAATAAAATAAAAACTTTAAAAAAATAAATAATAATAAATTAATAATCACAAGAATATGTTTATTTTAAAATTATTAATTAAAGCATTTGTTTTGGCTGTAATTGGTTTTTTAATATTAATCTTAGCAATATATTTATTTACTCCCAGTAGATACAACATTTTAATTATTGGCTCAGACCAAAGAGAAAGCGCTCGAGAAGGTGAGCCTACTATTAAACGTGGACGATCCGACGTGCTAATGGTTGTTTCAATTTCTAAAAAGAAAAAGGATATAACTAATATTTTAATGGTGCCTCGCGATACATATATTTCTGATAGTGAAAACGGCGATCAGAAGATTACTCATTATTATGCTATGGGCGAAAGATATGAAAGCGATGTTTTAGGAAATTTACCATTAACTCAGGAAAAAGTTGAAGAATTATTAGGTGAAAAAATGGATGCAACTTTTGAAGTGACGTTTGACGGTTTTAAGGAAATTATTGATTTGTTAGGTGGCGTAGAAACAAGCACTGGCCATGTAGACAGTGCCGCCGCTTTAGAAATGGTTCATAATCGTTATGTACAACCGCGAGGTGATTTTGGTCGAGCCGAAGAGCAGCGTGAAATTTTACAAGGCGTGATTGCTAAAGTCAAGAATTTTAACACCGCCAAAGAAGTATATGATTTTATAAAAGGCTCTGATCAATTGAGATTGAAATTTAATAATACAAAAACCGGTTGTTTTGCCGTGGCTTATTTAATCGGGCACAATGGCAAAATAAGCTTTAGTGAATATGAAGAAATTGAATTGCCCGGGGAAAATTCACGAATTAACGGAATTTATTATTGGCAGACAGACAGCGATACAGTTCATCTGACAGCAAAAAAATACTTAAGGTAAATTTTTATTTATATACCATGTTTAAAGCGTCACCATATAAATTAAAAATGTTTGAAACTTGTCCGTTGCAATATAAATATGCATACATTGATTTTTTAGGAGATAAGTATAAAAAAGCTAAACCATATTTAACCATGGGTGCGCACGTGCATAATGCTCTGCATGATTTTTACGATAAACTAAAACCAGAAGAACGTACCTGGGAAGCTCTAGAAAAATTATTGCGTACTCGCTGGCTGGAAAATCGCCACGGATTTGCGGGCAAAGAAGATGAAAAAAAGTGGGGTATGAAAGCTTTACAAATGTTAAAGTTATACATCAATAAAAATGATGTAAACAAAACACCGGTCATGCTTGAAGATTATTATGACATGGATATAACTGAGGATATTAAAATTCTCGGGCGGATCGATAGAATTGACAAGGAAGCAGAAGGTTATCATGTGATCGATTATAAAACCGGTAAATTTGACGCTGAAGATACTTCAGATTTGCAGTTGATTGTTTATGCCATGATCATGAGCCATAGTGTAAAGGCACCGGTGGTTAAAGCCAGTTATTTATATTTGTCTAATAATGAGTGGTATACTATTAATGTTGATCCCGAAGAATTCAATGATACCGTAGAGTCAATTAGAGAAAAAGTAGAAACCATTAAACAAGAAAAAGAATTTGCGCCGTGTATAAATAAGTTTTGTAAAAGTTGCGATTTCTTAGAAATTTGTCCACAGAAAGATATTATCGAGAAAATGATCAAAAATAAGGAATTATAATTTTTTAGACCCCGAATTTATTCTGGGTCATAATAAGCATGAACAATAAAATAGTTTACGATTTAGAAACCAAAAAAACCTTTGCCGAGGTGGGTGGCTTGCAGTCTAACCACCATCTTTTAGGTATCTCCTTTATAGGGGTCTATTCTTATTCACAGAATAAATATTTCGGTTTTCTAGAAAAAGATATTCCACTTTTTGAAAAAATATTGTTAACCGAAAAATCCCAGATAATCGGTTTTAACAGCAAAGGGTTTGATAATTTAGTTTTACAACCGTATTTAAAAAAATTGCAAATCAGTGAATTGCCGCAATTAGATATTTTAGAAGAAATAAAAAATAAACTCGGTTTTAGAATTAAGTTGGAAAGTACGGCCCAAGCAACACTGGGTGAAGGAAAAAGTGGCACCGGCCTCGATGCAATTAAATATTATCGAGAAAAAGATTTTGACTCGCTAGCCAAGTATTGCATGGATGATGTTAGAATTACTAAAGAGATTTATGAATATGGTCGCAATCATGGATGTTTATATTATATGGCCGGCGGGGAAAAACGCCCCATTCCTATTCCCTGGTCAGATGCCCCGACTATCTCGGAAATCATTATAGAAGCATTTCAAGTGCATCGTCGTTTACAAATACAATATTTTTCAGTTGATGATAAGCAAAATAAGGAAATTTATGAAGATGAAATTGATATTTTAAAATTAAATAAGGATAAAATTGAAGTTTATTGCCAGAAGAAAAATAGAAAAAAAGAATTAATAATATCGCAAATAATAAAAGTAAAAGCGACTGATGAAATTTACGCTCATCAAGCCACTTTAATTTAAAAAATTTTTTATGCTGACTCAAGAATTTAGATTAACAGTACCTAATGAAAACGTGTATGATAATATATACAACGATTACATTGCTTGTTTGAAGCAAGCAAAAATAATGATTAGTGATTATTATGATTCTGCTGATTTAAAACTTCTAAGACAAGGCATAATGTTTCGTCTGCGCATGGAGGATGGACATAAAATAGTGCAGACTAAAAAAAGCATTGTTGTAAAAGCAGATGGATTATTTGTATCGGAATCGAAAGAAGAAATTAAAGATTCAATTTCAGCTTCGCGGATGCACGATTTTTTATTGAGAGGAAATAAAATCGATAAGTTTCATAAATATCTAACATTGCGTACATTACGACAAATGTATTTTTGTAGTAAGTTCGATTTTATTTTAGATAAAACCCAATATGAAAATCATTTAACAAAAGAGAGCGGTGTATTATATGAAATTGAAATGGAAATATTAAGCTTTAATGAAAACGACAGAAGGTTTTTATCTACTTTAATGAGTAAATATAATCTGGTAAAGAGTAAAGAAAATAAAGTCGAGAGAATAATGAGAATAAAAGCGAGTGCTTAAAGCATGGCAATAAATGAAGAAGCTAATTTAAGCTTAAAAAATATATTAGTTTTGCCTGATTGTGAAACTAATTTTGTTTTACGTTGAAAATTATAGCCAGCATGATAAAGCTTGATACTGGGCCCGAATAATTCTACTAATACTTTTTCAGGCATTTGTTTAAATTGACCGATAGTTCTAATTTCTAATTTACGCAAAACTTTAGCGGTTCGCGTACCAATACCCGGCATAAGTTCAATGGGAATATTTGATTGAGTGGAATAGGTCATATTATTAAATTTTTAATACTTGCGGATAATACCCGCAACTTTACCCTGAATAATCACACTTTTAACTTTAAGAGGTTTGTAATTTGGATTGCGCGGTTGCAGACGGATATAATTTTTTTCACGATGAAATTCTTTAAGCGTAGCTGTGCCGTCGTCAAGCAGCGCCACTACAATATCTCCATCATTAGCATAATCGCGCTTTTCGATAATGACGTAGTCGCCATCAGCGATTAAACTTTCAATCATGGAGTCGCCTTTTACTTTTAGTATATAAGAATTTTCTTGACGTACTAATTCACGTGGCACAGATAGCATTTCAGTGCCGTCTTCAATGGCTTCGATAGGTGATCCGGCAGTAATCAAGCCGGCAATTGGTAGGGCGATTGTCTGTAGAGACGAATTGGTTTCCGCCTCTACAGACTTGTTTAAATTATTTAAAGATATATCTCTTGTTTTATTAAATCCTCTATTGATGAGACCCATTGCTTCCAGTTCAGACAGGTGTTGATGAACGGTGGCTTTAGAAGAAACTTTTAATTTTTTAGCCATTTCTTCCAGTGTGGGGGAATAGTGATGCTCTCGAATATAGTTTTGAATATAATTCAGAATTTTTTGTTTTTTTGGAGTTAGTTGAGGAGACATGGGTTTAATTTTTAATTTTATAATTTGCGATCTTATTATTTAGACTTTGTATTAATTTCGCATACTTATGTATAAGATAACCGAACAAAAACCGAAAGTCAAGTATGGCTTGTGGATAACATGTAAATATGATAATAATTACATTATAAATATTGTATTTAAGCTATAATTACATTATGAAAATAAATATTTTTTCTATCGGCCAAAATAAAAATAAAAATATTTTTGAATTAGAAAAAGAATATTTAAAGCGCTTATCGCGTTTTATTAAAATTGAAATAAAAGAATTTAAGCAAGAGCAAAAATTACTTCAATCGCTTAAGGAAATAAAAGGTTATATTATTGGTTTGGAAGAACGGGGAAAAAAATATGATACTTTAAAATTTTCTAAATTAATTGAAAGTCAGATGCAAAATGGGTGTGATCTTTATTTTATAATTGCAGATGCGGATGGATTTAATAAAGAAGTTGAAAAATATTTTGATGCTTTAGTGTCATTATCAGAATTAACATTTCCGCATGAAATTGCTAGAATGTTATTGTGCGAACAATTGTATCGTGGATTTACAATTTTAAATAATCATCCATACCATAAATAAATGGTATTTAATTCATGCAATAATCTTAAAAGATAATCAAAATATGAAAAATAAAATTATAACCCTTGCTTTGATAGGATTAGCTGTAATAGTTTATATTTTAGTACCAAAAATTACACGGGGTGAAACTTATAGCCTAAGTGATATAGCTGAGTTTACAGGCGCGGCTGGCGATGATTATGCTGGAAGCAGTGTTTCGAGCGCCGGTGATGTCGATGGAGACGGTTACGAAGATTTTTTAGTTGGAGCATATGGTAATGATTACGCCGGTTCTAGGAGCGGTATAGTTTATTTAATTTATGGATCTGATGATATTTTTGAAGGAACGAACAGTTTATCTTCTTACGCAAAGTTTACTGGTCCTACAGCTTTTGATATGGCTGGCTATAGCGTTTCAAATGCGGGAGATGTTGATAGTGACGGATATAGTGATTTTTTAATTAGTGCTTATGGTGATGATACTGGAGGTAGTAGTGCGGGAGCTGTATATTTAATTTATGGCTCAGGCACAAAAATAACCGGTACGCACAGTTTGTCTTCTTACGCAAAATTTACCGGTGAATCTGCTGATGATTATGCGGGCTATGCTGTTTCAGATGCCGGCGATATTGACGACGATGGATATAGTGATTTTTTAGTCGGTGCTTACGGAGATGATGCAGCTGGCACAAATGCGGGAGCTGTATATTTAATTTATGGCTCAGGCACAAAAATAACCGGTACACACAGTTTGTCTTCTTACGCAAAGTTTACTGGTGATTCTGCGGATGATAATGCTGGCAAAGCTATTTCTGGCGCAGGTGATGTCGATAGCGATGGTTATGAAGACTTTTTAGTTGGCGTCAAATACAATGACCATAGTTGTACAAATGGTGGGGCTGTGTATTTAATATATGGGGCATCGTCGAAAATAACAGGGGTACACAGTTTAACTGACTATGCGGAATTAAATGGAGTTGAAATAAGCGATTATGCTGGCACTGCAGTTTCTGGCGCGGGAGATGTTGATAGTGACGGATATAGTGATTTTTTAGTGGGTGCTAGCGGTAATGATGCCGGCGGTTCTAGTGCTGGAGTCGTATATTTAATTTATGGTTCAAGTATTAGACTCACTGGTTCACACTTGTTATCTGCATATACAAAATTAACTGGCGAAGCAGAAAATAATTTTGCAGGAACTAGTTTGTCCAGTATAGGAGATGCTGATTCCGATGGTTATGATGATTTTTTAGTTGGCGCCGAGGGAAACAGTTCGGGCGGATCGGGCGCGGGAGCTGTTTATTTGATTTATGGCTCTGAAGATAGAATAACTAGCACTCACAGTTTATCGACTTATGCGAAATTTTCCGGTGAAGGAGTAAATAATTATGCGGGTAGCAGTGTGTCTGGCGCTGGTGACGTTAATCATGACGGATATAGCGATATTTTAATTGGCGCTAATGGCAACAGTGATGGCGGAGCTTCAGCCGGTGCGGCTTATATTGGATATATTTATATTGATGCAGATGGTGACAGCCAGGCTGGCAATGCTGGTATATTAGATGGATTAGACTGTGACGACACTAATGGTTCTATTTATTCCGGCGCCTTAGAGATTTGGTATGACGGAATAGATAGTGATTGTAATGGATTAAGCGATTACGACGCTGATGCAGATGGTTATGATGTTATAGCTTATGGTGGTACGGATTGTGATGATAATGATGACGATGATTACATTACTTATTATCAAGATTCTGATGGCGATGGCTTAGGCTCTGATGTGACTACCTGCTCTGGTGCATCAACTCCAACCGGCTATGTTTCAAACTCCACCGACACTAATGACAACGATTATGATAATGATGGCTCAGAAACCGGCACGGATTGTGATGATGATAATGCTTTGATTCAAAGCGAGATTACTTATTACATAGATGCAGACCATGATAATTATGGATCTGCCACTACTGCTGACTTGTGCTCTTTAACGGCACCAACCGGTTATGCAACTAATAATACAGATTGTAATGACAGCAGTGCCTCTATCCATTCTAATCAAACATATTACTATGATGCTGATGGCGACGGTCTAGGCTCAGACACAACTACTTCAGCTTGCCAATTAACCGCT
>JAZDOC010000020.1:0-5273 GCA_043798935.1 Patescibacteria group bacterium | reverse complement strand
TTTTTTAATTAAAATATTAATAATGAGCCAGGCCCCGAATTCATTCGGGGCATACTGGCTTGTTTGATTTATAACACATTGTTTATTATAAAGCCCTTTTAATTTTACATGCGGAGGATAATTATATATACTGTATTCATTATGAAAAACACTATTCAAGTAATGAATTTAAAAAAATATTTCGGCAAAAATAAAGCCGTAGATGATGTGTCTTTTAATGTGGAAAAAGGCGAAGTTTTTGGTTTTTTAGGCCCAAATGGAGCCGGAAAAACTACTACTATCCGCTGTTTAATGGATTTTATCCGTCCAAATAGCGGCACCATAACCATGATGGGGCAAAATGCTCATCAAGACAGTGTTAAATTAAAGAAAAAAATAGGCTATTTATCCGGTCAAGTACATTTATATGATCATTGGACCGGCCAACAGCACATTGATCTTATTAATAAAACTAATGGTAAGAATGATTGTGCTTTAGAAATCGCCAAGCGGTTTGATTTTGATCCTAGAATAAAAACTAAAAAATTATCCTCCGGTAATAGGCAAAAACTAGGAATTATCATGGCTTTTATGACAAATCCGGAAATATTAATTTGCGACGAACCAACTAATGCACTCGACCCGCTACTGCAGAACGAAGTATACGAATTAATCAAAGAAACTCAGGATCGTGGTACCACTATTTTTATGTCATCACATAATTTGCGTGAAGTGGAAAAATCTTGCACCCGAGTGGGTATTATTAAAAAAGGAAAAATGGTGGCTACGGAAAATATCTTAACTTTAAAAGATAAAAAATTATATTCGGCTCATGTTGTCTTTAAAGATAAAATTGACCTTAAAGAGTTTTCTGACCATGGCATTGAAGTTCGCACTGAAAATAATCACGGTTATATTTTTAGTGTGCGTAGCGATATTAATCCGCTGATGAAATTATTAGAGAAGCACGAGCTCAAAGATTTAGAAATAAACCGTGCCTCACTAGAAGATATATTTTTAGAATTTTACGAAAAGTAATATGTTAACATTTTTTTTAAATTATATAAAAGATAAAAAAATATCAATTATAGTTTATTGCATAGCAGCCGCGGCTTTAGTTTGGATGTATGTAGCAATGTATCCGTCTATTTTAGAGCAAGCTGCAGATTTTCAAAAAGCTTTTTCTAGCTACCCAACTGAATTATTTACAGCCCTAGGTGTCGAGACTTTGTCTTTTGACACTATAGAAAATTTTCTAGCCATGGAAAACTATAGCATTATGTGGCCAATTATGATGATGTTTTTATCTATTTCTTTAGCTGGCTATGGTTTAGTGCGCGAAGTGGAAAAGGGCACAGCCGAAATTATTTTATCTCGGCCCGTATCGCGGTTAAGCATTTTTTTCTCGCGTTATTTAGCCGGCTTAGTAGCACTAATAATTTTTACTGCAGTTTCAGTTTATTCGATTATTCCATTTGGAAAAATTTACAATATTGAATATAATCTGTCCCACCATAACAACATTTTTATTTTAAGTGTTTTATTTATGTTTGCAATATATTCATTAGCCATGATGTTATCAGCAATTTTTTCGGAAAAAGGAAAAGTGTATGGCGCCATGGGTGGAATTCTAGTATTAATGTATGCAATAAATATTTTCGCTAGTTTAAAAGATAGTTTAGAAAATTTACATTACGCATCATTTTTTTATTATTATAAATTTAACGATGCATTAATCGATGGTGTTTTAAGTACAGAATCGGTGTTGATTTTTTTAATTGCCGGCGTGGTGGCGACTGCCATTGGCGCTTGGTGGTTTAATAAGCGCGATATTGCAGTTTAATTTTTTATGAAACAAATAATTCAAACCAATAAAGCACCACAAGCCATTGGCCCGTATTCGCAAGCGGTTATAGCTAATGGTTTTATATTTTGTTCTGGCCAAATTTCTTTGCAGCCAGATGGTACTCTGGTTAACGGCAGTATCGAAGAGCAAACTAAACAGGTTATGGAAAACTTAAAAGAAATTTTAGAAGCAGGCGGGTCGGATTTTGAAAAAGTTGTAAAAACAACAATATATCTTATAGATTTAAATGATTTTGTAGCAGTAAATGAAATATACAGTTCATATTTTAAAAATAATTATCCGGCTCGCGCAACGGCGGGCGTAAACAGCCTGCCAAAAGGTGCAGAAGTCGAAATAGAAATGGTCGCTTTAGCATAAAATTATGTTAAAAAAATATTATCCCTGGATAGTTATCGGCCTGACGCTGGTTGTGGTGATTTTAAGTTTTATATTTATAATATATAAAAACGATTGCCAAAATTTTGCGGTGAGTATTCCGGAATTATTGCATCGTGAAAAAGCAATATTAATAAAAGATTTTAAATTACCGGAAATTGAACCAGCCAGCGTATCTTTAATTGCCGTAGGAGATGTAATGTTGTCGCGGGACGCTGATACTTTTATGAAAAAGCTGGGTGGCTACGACTACCCGTATTTAGAAACGGCTAGCTATTTACAGAGCGGGGATATTGTTTTTGGCAATTTAGAAACACCTATTACGCCGGGCCGAAAAATAACTACCGAAGAAATGGTTTTTCGGGCAGATCCGGAAAATGCTTCAGCGCTTAAAAAAGCCGGTTTTACTATTATGTCTTTAGCCAATAATCATATTATGAATTTTGGCATGAATGGGTTCGCAGATACAAAAAAATATTTAGACGAGGCAGATATAAAATATATTGCTGATTCTGAACGAACAGATATCGAGATAAAAGGCATGGAGTTTGCCTTTATAGCTTTTGCTTATAATTTCAGCATGAATACTGATAAATTAACCTGGTTAGTTGAAGAAGCTAAAAAACAAGTTGATTTTGTAATAGTTTCTATGCATGCCGGTACAGAATATAGTGCCACTGCCAATACACAACAGATTAATTTTGCTCACACTGCTATTGATGCAGGCGCGGATTTAGTTTTAGGGCATCATCCGCATGTTATCCAGCCCATTGAAAAGTATAAAGATAAATATATTTTTTACAGTTTAGGTAATTTTGTATTTGATCAAATGTGGAGCGAAGAAACAAAAAAAGGTTTAATGGCTAAAATTAATTTTACTACTAGTGGTGTTCAAGATATTGAACTGCAAGCAGTTTACATTAAAGATTATTGTCGGCCCGGTTATAGCAACAAAGCTGATTCGGTTTATGATCGTTTGCAAATAAACATGAATATGGAAAAAGTTATGTTGTGGCCGGAAGGAATGGATAATATTTTGGAGATTAATCGGGCTTTTATTAAATAATGAAAAAGTAAATGAATATCGTTGAAATTAAGTCAGGTTTGTCGATTGCTGGTGGCGAAGCAGAGAATGAAATTAGTCGTAAAAGAGTTTTATCTAAAACTGAACAACGTTTGCGCACCGGCATGGCTCTAGCGAAGCTTGATCGGCTTTTTTTTGATTATCCAAAATTATCCATTGATGATGAAAAAGTCTTAAACATTTTAGATACACTTTCTCCGCGCATGCAACAGGAAGCAAGAAGTGCTTTAGAAAGCTTTGAAAAAGTGAAATCAGAAGTAAATGCCGGATGGGAATCATTATTAGAATCTGCTAAGCGAGAAATAGGCACTGATTTACCAAAAGATCGGGAGCCAGAAATAGTCGGACGGTATTTGTTTAGAAAAATAACCGGCCAAGATCCTGCGGACAAAGTGATTTGTAGTTTAAAACAAGGATACATAAATATAGAGTTGTTTTTTCAAATGGATTTTACTTTATTTGTTGGTACGATAATTGGAGAAGATGTATCGATGAATGATCTTGGTGTTTTTATGGAAATGCCCATGCCTGGCGACGAGGCTAATAAAAAATTGTCGGTTATGGTACAGAGTAACAGGGAAGTGATGAGTAGATTTGTTGAAAATTCAGGTGTCTTAAATTCCGATAGAACCAAAATGCACGAAAGACAGCATTTAATTTTTGGTAAATTATTTGCTGATTTTGCCAAAGCCGATGTAAACGTTGGCAAGCGGTCAGCCAAAGAACATTATTATTTTAAATTACTTAAAGATGAATTATTAACATTTTGGCTAATAAATAGACAATATTTAGACATTGAAGATAGTTACAGCGATTTTTTTATAGAATTAGAAAAAGAAGAAGATCGCGAGATAGTTCAGCAAGCCATTAAAGATTTAAAAGAAATAGATAATTTATTAAAAACCATGCAATATGGTTCAGATCAAGTTAAAAAAGCCGTGGTTTATTTATTAGCTTTAACACCATTTGAAGATTTTTCGGCCAGGATTTCCGAAGTAAGAGAATATTTAAAATATGTTTTAGAAATTAGAGCGAAAATAAATGGTATTTTTAATCAACAAGATAAGCGGTACGATTTTTTTCAAAAAATAAGAAACAGTATTTTTTCTAACGAGGTCGTAGCTATGGCCTCTCAGGAGGGGCGGGAAATTGATCAAGCCATGCAAAGACTGGAACACATTAATAGACAATGTAATGTTGATGTGAATTTTAATATTTTAAATGATTTTGATGGAGAACAAGAGGTGCTACGAGAATATCAAACATTATATAATTATTTAATTTCGGTTGTTGAAAAATATAAGCAACCCGATAAACCCGTGATTTTTGCCGGTAAAACAATAGCTTCCTATAATTCAGGTAAAACTTTAAGCGAATTAAATAAAAACAGAGAAAATGAAAGAAGTTTAAAATTAAAGCAGCAAACTTTATTATTTGCAAATGAATTTTTTGATCAATCTAAGGCAGGAAGCGTAAAAATAGAAGATAAATTTGGTTGGGAAAATCAGCAGAAATTTCAAAAAGCATTGCAAAGATATTTGCGCTCTCTGGAAGGCTATCAAAATATTAAAGTTGAAGATAGCTGGTCTAGAATTAATAATATTTATTCTTGGGAAATAAGTTTTTTACCTTCTGAGGAAGAAAAAGAAAATGGTTTAGCGCGGATAAGTTTCAATATTGTAATTGTTAATCCAGATTTTAATATTCGTGAACCGCAATTTGAAGATGATACTGATTCAAGAGGATATCAATTTTAGCTGTTAAAATTTTACAACAAAAATGTACTGTGGTATAATAATAAAAGTTAGTATTTCAGCTCATATTATATTTAATTTAAGTTTTAATATTTAATATAATAATTAACAAAACTCATTATGAGTGAAACAAACACAAATGCAATGCATTGGGTAATAGGAGCTGTGCTTCTATTAGTCGGTGTATTTGTAGTAGTGGCTTTGGTACTTGTGT
>JAZDOC010000012.1:0-2032 GCA_043798935.1 Patescibacteria group bacterium | reverse complement strand
TTTTGTCTAAAAGTTCTTTCAATTGCATAAATTTTATGCTAAAATAAAGTTAATCAAGGTTATGCCAATATTATATCAAATATCCGCATAACAAACAAATTCTAGTACTAAACAAGCAATTAATTCGCATAATAACCAGTTATCGGAAATAAAATTTATTAGCCTTCTAATTTTTAACAATATTACTATGAAGCCATTACAAATCTTAAAACCACAAAAATTTGATTTTTTATTAATCCCGCTTCTTTTTGTGAGTTCGTTATTTTTGTCAGCTTTTTACTTATTTATAATTCCAAAAATAAATGGCTATCCTTCTAATTTCAGCGAAAGCATTCAAGCCGTTTTTGGAGGCACCACTTTTGTTATAATGAGCATTTATCCGCTAGTAATATTTTTGGCATTGACGTTCTTTTTAGTCAGATTTTCGACATTAATAAAAAATCAAATTATCAAAACAATAGCCTTAATTCTTATTTCAAGTATAATTTACTATTACATAATTACAATGTTCGTTTAAATAAATCAGCTAATAAATTTTACATCCGATAACACCGAATATACGGCTACGATAAAATTCATTTATTACATTCATTAAGGAGTTGAATTTTATCTTCGCCCAAATTCTAATTTTTTTCTGCGTTGGCGCCTCCGCGCAATTATAACACACAAAAAAATTAGAACTTCGTATATTCGGATACGTTAGGCGAAAAAACTAAAAATTTCCTCTCTATTTTGAAAAGAATTTTTGGCAATTTTGCTAGGTCGGTAACTTGTGATAAGGTAATAATAAGTTTAACAATTAATTTAAAGTAATTATGAAAAAAGTATTAGCAATAAGTTCAGTGCTACTTGGAATAGTCTTTTTGGCTGGGTGCGGTCAACAGCCAGTGAGTCAAACACAACCAACAACGCCAGCTCAACCAGTCGCAACTCAACCAATTTCACAGTCAGCACCATCAAGTGAGATTAATAATCAAGGCAGCAAAAAATATCAATCAGCGAGTACGTTTAGTTTCAGTTATCCTTCCCAAGTTTGTGATCCTGAAAGTAAAAAATGTTACCCGGTTGTATTAACTGAAGATAAATCAGTAATTACACTGAGTGCCTCAGAGGGAGGTTTGTTTAAAATTTATTATGGCACAAATATTGCTGATGATAGGTCTGCTAATAATTTTTTACAGACTACATTGAAAAACGGATTATGTAAGATTGATACGGCTGAAACCAATATACTACAGGGGACAACGATTAAAAATGTTTTTCTAGATGGAGGTTGCTCTCTTTATGGTCCTGCATATGAAAAATATTCTTCTGCTCATCCTGATGCAATTGGTTTGGCTGGAAAAAATAGGGCTTATTGGGCAACTAATAGTAAGGAAATGATTGTGTATGTTGTTGCCGCAGGTGGAGGATGCGCCTTTGTTGATTGCGCTGCAGAGGAAAAAATATCAGAAAGTATTATTCTTGGCGGAATCAATGTGTTTGATAAATCTATGAGTGGAATTTAAAAACAGCGTTATAGAAAAGTGAAATTATGAATTCACAAAGTAAATTGCCAAAAAATTCTTTATTATTAGGAAAGGAAATTTTTAGTTTCATCGCCTAACACGCGATATCCGCAAGGGCTAAAGCCACATTTCAATTCGCTTCGCTTCTTGAAACGTCGGATATTGCGATACGTTATGTGAAATAATACTTCACAAATATAATAATTTTAGTGGGCAAATACATTTATGGAGGTGTGCATATGCAAAATGCAGACATAAAAAAGAGGAGCCTTGAAGAAGCGAGGACTGCATTACTTTGTGAGCTCATCAAAAATTCTAAAGAGCCGGTTATTACAAAAACAGTACCTTTTATCAACAACGATGTTCCTGAATTTTTAAAACGACTTGATCAATTTAAAAAGGAGTCAGAAAAAGTCATAATTGTTGTCAAAACATCGCGATGATCTTTCCATTTAACCAGAGAATAGAAATGCCCACTATTCTCTGCCCACTAAAATTATTATATTCGTTTCCTTAACAGGAAA
>JAZDOC010000019.1:0-175932 GCA_043798935.1 Patescibacteria group bacterium | reverse complement strand
AACCTATTTATCTGTTAATCATTGGTGGACAGTTCCTTTAGCTACTATCATGGGCTTACCGCTATATGCTAATTCCGTGAGCGTTATTCCAGTTATTGAAGCTTTAACAAATAAAGGAGTTCCTTTAGGTACGGCCTTAGCGTTTATGACAGGCACTGTTACTTTATCTATTCCAGGCCTTTTAATACTTAAAAAAGCTATGAATTGGAAATTATTAACAGCATTTG
The DNA here is from genome assembly GCA_043798935.1 of Patescibacteria group bacterium. Taxonomy (GTDB): domain Bacteria; phylum Patescibacteriota; class Patescibacteriia; order UBA9570; family JAHJKD01; genus JAZDOC01. Next base: position 175,705 of record JAZDOC010000019.1, on the reverse strand, counting down.
TAATTGTAATCACGATTGGCATTATGATTATTGGCTATTTTTTCAATACGTTTTCTTTTAATTAAAATGATTTAATAATGTCTAAGAAAAATTTGTTTATCAACGCCATTGGCGGGGATTGTCCTGGTAAAACCGAATTAGACGTAGAAATTTTAAAAAAAGTCGAATCTTATTAGAATATGACGAGCAAACAAAATATGAAGGCGAAGTGCAGAATTTAACCGAGAAGTATAATTATACTGAACTTTGGGAAATTATTTCCGGGGCAAAGACTGGCCGAGCTTAAAACGATAATTGCGTTTTTTTTGATTCGGTGGGTTTTGCTTTGGCTGATTATGCAGTGATTAGGATGATGAACGATTTAAAAATCGGTTACGATATGCAGATTTTACCTGAATTGAAAAATCCTAAAATTTAATCGCATGCTTTGATTTGACAAAATAGCCATAATTATGCTAAATTAACGACTTCGATTAATAAGCAACTGTAAAATCAGTCCTAAAACATAGAAGAATATTATGGAAATTAGAAACATTGCAATTATTGCGCACGTTGATCACGGAAAAACCAGGTTAACCGACGCACTTTTAGCTCAGACCGGAATGACTAATGATGATGAAGTGAGTATGGATTCTAATCCTTTGGAAAAAGAGCGGGGAATTACAATCTATTCTAAAAACACTTCTATTTTTTATAAGGATACTAAAATTAATATTGTCGATACTCCGGGACACGCTGATTTTGGCAGTGAAGTGGAGCGTGTTTTACGTTCAGTTGATTCGGTTTTGCTACTTGTGGATGCTCAGGAAGGGCCCATGCCACAAACAAAGTTTGTTTTGCGCAAATCTTTAGAATTAGGATTAAAGCCGATTGTAGTTTTAAATAAAATAGACAAACCGGCAGCCCGACCAGAATGGGCCGAAGAAAAGGTTTTGGAATTATTTATGGATTTAGGTGCTAATAATGATCAATTGGATTTTATAACCTTATTTGCAATCGCCAAACAGGGCATTGCCAAAAAAAAACTAATTGACGAAAGCCACGATTTAAAACCGCTGCTCGATACTATAATCGAAATCGTTCCGCCAGCTGCCGCCGAGTATAGTTTACCATTTGCATTTCAGCCGTTTAACTTAGCTTACGATAATTATTTAGGCCGTATGGGAATTGGTCGCGTTCACCAAGGAAAAATTCAAGCTCAAGACAAAGTTTATATTAAAAAGAATGATGGCGAAATTACCACCGGTACCATTACAAAGCTTTTTACTTTTGAAGGATTGAATCGTAAAGAAGTTTCAGAAGTGCAAGCCGGAGATATTGTAATGATTGCCGGTCTACCCGAAATTTTTATCAGCGATACGGTTTGCATAAATGAAGACCAACCCATGTTGCCGGCCATTAAAATTGATGAGCCAACGATTTCATTAAATTTTTTAGTGAATGATTCGCCGTTTGCCGGACGCGACGGTAAATATGTAACGCGAAGTCAGATTAAAGAAAGACTGGAAAAAGAGCTTCAGGTTAATGTGGGTTTAAAAATCGATTTTTCTCCGGTAACGCATTATAAGGTTTATGGCCGGGGTGAATTGCACATTGCTATTTTGTTAGAAAATATGCGCCGAGAAGGCTACGAGATTCAGGTTTCTCAGCCCCAAGTTATTATAAAAGAAATTGATGGCGTAAAGTGCGAGCCGTTTGAAGAAGTTACCATCGATGTCGACGAAAGCATGGCCGGAGTGATCATTGAAAAATTGGCCAAGCGTAAAGGCCAAATGATGGAAATGCGGCCAGAACAAAATCATACCCGCATGGTTTATCGTATCCCAACTCGTGGCCTGCTTGGTTTTCGGGGCGAATTTATTGTTGACACTCACGGCGAAGGTATTATGTGCAGTGAAATGGTAGGGTTCCATAAACATGTCGGCCAAATTGATAAGCGCGATGTGGGCTCTATGATTTCCGGAGAAACTGGTCGGGTATTATCTTATTCATTATCAAATTTACAAGAACGTGGAACTTTATATATAGAACCTAACGTTGACGTGTATCAAGGTCAGGTTATCGGAAACACCAGTAAAGGAAACGATTTAGTGGTCAATCCCATTAAAGGTAAACATCTTACTAACATGCGCAGTGCCGGAGCTGATTTTGCAATTCAATTAACACCGCCCATGAAATTAACTTTAGAACGAGGGCTGGAAATTATGGCCGAAGATGAATACTTGGAAATAACACCTCATTTTGTACGTATGCGTAAGGCTTTGCTAAACGAAATGGATCGCATTCGTGAGTCACGAAAACAATCAACTGCTAAATAGAATATATTTTTAGTTTTGAATATTAGGTGAATTATTATAAAAATAGTGTTATAATAATTACATGAAAAATAAAAACATTATTGTTTATATTTTTTTGCTAATATTAAATATCATTATATTTACTTTTATTTTTGCTCACAAAATTAATATTTTTCAAAATCAAGTAATAAAACCGGATTTTACCACGGAAACAATATTTACCGATTCTGATATCAACACCAACACAAATTCTTCTGTCGCAACTATCGGAACTAATAAAACCGAGAGTATGCAAAATGATAACATTGCGCAAATACCGGCTACAGTAGTAATTAATGCAAAATATACCAGCACGGGTTTAAATCTAAGCTTGCAAATGCCGGCCACTTTTCATTTAGCCGGTGGCTTAGATTTAAGCAGCGATTTTTTTCAAGCCATGACTTTTAATGATATGGCGCCATACGACCTAAATACTAAAGGTATTAAATTAGAAATAATCAGCTTGGCTAATAATAAAAAATTGCCGCTTTTAGAATGGGTTAACCAAAGTGATTATTATTATGATCAAAAAATACCTGATTTTACAGATATAAAAATAGCCGATAATCCGGCCATTGAGCAGGAAGCTTTTATTAAAGCTTTAGCCAGCCGAACTTGCTTAATCAGTAAAAATAAAAAAGTATACATAGTTGAATTTAGCGGTGATCGAGAATCTTATGATAAGTATTTAAAAGATATTGAGTTAATTATTAAATCTATATCTTTCTTATGAAAAAAAAATTATTATCAAATCATCTGGGAATCGCATGGATCCCGGTTATAATTTACGCATTATTGGGGTCGGGAATTGCAATCGGCGGCGGCGTAGCATATAACGATTGGCACGCAGGTCGGGAAGCGCGGGCTAATCAGCAAACAGCTGAAGCCAAGCAAATTCTTCATGACGAATTAAATGAATATTTTAATCGTTATCGCCAGAATTGTTTTTCGCAAGTTGCTAGTATTGGCGATCGCAATACATATCAGAATGCACTCGACGAAATTATTTTAGCTTATAAAGACGGTAAAAATTCAGATTCATTTGCCCAGTATACAAAAAATATTATTTATACGCAAAAACCGGTAGGCGAGTACGATTTAACTAATAATGCTATCCGGCAAGAATTGCAAGATACTATTTGGCACGAATTAACTCATCATTTGGAATTGAAAAATCGGGATCGATTAAGTTTTTCTATGTTAAATCCGCGTAGATCGCAGGTTGCAGCACGCAACGAAAGACATGCCGAATACATGAAACAAATGGTCGGTATTTTAAATCAATTAATGCGAATTGAAAATAAAGTCAGAAAAAATGAAATGACTGGGGCACAAGTAAAAGCGCAATTTGAAGTATTATTAAAACAATATAATGCCGGTTCGAGTAATGAATACGAACCCGTGCCGTCTGACTTAGATAAATTTCAATCTTATACCGGATTCAGGGTTAATTTTCCAGAGATTATAGAATTTTATAAAAAAGGTACGTGTATTCAATTTCCGGCAGGATCATTTTCCACTTCAACTAATAATGATATCAGCGATGAAAATGTAAATACGGTTGTTCCAACCGATACTTATGTAGTTTGGGAGGCCACGAATGTTTCAGTGGGTTTGGTAATTACAACTAAAAACAGTTATGAAGCTCAAGAACTAGCTCGCAGTTATCCGGGCGGTGGTTTAGATCCAAACCTATTAATTGAAAAAAAATTAGTGTCGGGTGCTCAAGAATTTGAAACTTTTGCTCAAGCCGAGACATGGTTATGTAATCAATTTGTAGAGGTGTGGTATGCTCCACTGGGCGTAGGGTGGATGGCAGATTGGGATGGTCGACATGTGATTTTAGCAAACACTTCTTGTGGAAAATAATTTTTAAATAAAAAAATATGTCAAAAAAACCAATTATTATTTTAGTGGCGATTGTAGTCGCGGTGATTATTATTTTATCGGTTTGGTTTGTTATAAAAAATAATTCTGATACCAATACCAATACAGTTGATGTTAGTATGTATGATGGTTTAGTGGAATACAAAGATTCTTACGGAAGTATTTGTCCGTTAGACGTAAATTTTATTGGTAGTCGTACTTCACCAACTATTGAATGTGTTTGTCCAGAAGGATATATCATGGAAAGTTATATCGTGGGTTCAACTGCCGGCGATGAATGCTATGGTCCGGGAACAGATTGTCCGATCATAAGCTCAACTTGTGTTATTGAATAGAAAAATTATTGTTAAAAATAAGATTATGAAAAAAGTTATTTCAAGTTTAGCATTGATGATTATTGGAATATTAGTGTTAACTCAATCAGTCTTAGCATATCCCGGAGAAAATAAAAAAGTTTTTTTTATTCATCATTCTACGGGCGCTATTTATTGGGAAGGTCAAAATAATAAAGGGTTAAAGTATTATTTGGAAAAAAATGATTTCGAAGCAAACGATGTCGATTATTGGGATGGCGGAACTGACCCGCAAGATTTTTATGATTTGTTTAGCAGCGAAGCGTCGTGGGGTATAATTGGTGACAGTGACATTGTGCTGTTTAAATCTTGTTTTCCGGCCAGTGGTATTGATAGTAATCATACTTTAAAACAATATAAACAATATTATCGTGGGTTGTATGAAGTTTTTTTAGCTCATTCGGATGTTTTGTTTGTACCCATGTCGACACCGCCGCTACCAAAACAAATGACAACCAAAGCTCAAGCCACTCGCGCCATGAAATTCGATAAATGGTTGACGCATAGATTTTTAACCGATTATACGGGCAATAATTTAGCGCCGTTTCGTTTGCATCAATTGCTTCGAACTAAAAAAGGGTATTTACAAAAAAAGTATGTTTTAGATCCGCAAGATGGACATCCCAAGAAAAAATCCGGCAATGTATTAGGCAAAGCCATGATAAAACATTTAAATAAAACCTTAATTAAATATCAAGCTCAATAACATGCCTTTAAAACCAAAAGCTATAGAGTGGGGGACATTCTATCTGTTATTAACTGTTTATATAATTGTTTGCCTAATTTCTATTATGGATTATTTATGGTTTCAGGTAGTAATTTTTGGTCATGCAGTACAAATATTATTTTTTATCATTTTACTTTTCGGTTTAATAATGCGTTTTATAATTCAAAAGCAATTGGGGAAGTATTATGATGCAAATATAAAAATTTGGGATGACCATAAGTTGATTAATCAGGGTATTTATAAATATATTCGCCACCCCATGTATTTATCGAACATTATTATTTTTCTGGGTATTGCCGGAATATTTAGTTCTGTTTTAGGTATTATATCGGTTTTTATTTTTATTGTGCCATCGCTAATGGCGAGAATATTTTTAGAAGAAAAATATCTATTGCAAAAATTTGGTAATAATTATCAATTATATATAGACGAAACCAAAAGATTTTTACCTGGCATCTGGTAAGAGTTTACCAGCTACCGCCACCGCCACCGCCAAAGCCTCCTCCGGAAAAACCACCGCCGAAACCAGAGCCACCAGACCAGGCTCCACCTTTACTGCTACCGCCATAACCACCGCGGTTATTTGGTTTAACTGCCAGATTGCCAACAGTTGCGTGGCTAAACGAATTTAAACTGTGAATAAATAAAAGAGTGTTAAATGTTCCATTATGCCCTTCATACCACGAAGGAGGTGAAGAAAATAAATCTTTAAACTGTTCGGCCCATTGTTTTTCTATTTTCATAATAATCGCATACGGCAAATATTTTTCAAACAAGTCTTTATAATTGTCTGGTGCATATAATCTTTCAATTCGATATCTTTCGGCATGAATTAAATACATTTTAAAGCCTTGTAATTTTTCCAGCATTGCTACGCCAAGCTGTGTTTTACGTGGCATTAAAAGTGAAATAAAGATGCATAAAATTGCAAAGATAATACCTAAAGTTTGATACCAATATCCGGTTGCCATAGCTCCTAAAATAAAGCTGCCCGGAATAATTATAATCGAATTAAATAGAATAGATAAAACCACATAAACAGTGCGGATGTTGTTGGGATTGTCGGGAAAATATTGTTTGTTAACAACTTCTTTATATATTAATGTGTTGTATTTTTCTACGGTTTTATAAAAAGTGTATTTTAAATTGGATAATTTTATTGTTTCTCGATTATCAAATAGGTCATTCCAAATAATTTTTTCATGGTCAAGACAGTTTTTTTCATCAACGTTTTTGATTTTTATGAGTTCGTAATCATGATGATCTATTTTTTTTATTTTTAAAAAACCTTTAACCGCAAAATTAATAATGGATGCGGTTAAATTTTTTGGCGTAATTTTTTCATATAAAATTACGCCACTTTCACCCGGAGAGATGTTATCCGGCGCTTCGTAAATTGGATAAATTCCACCGCGACCCTTGGGGTCTCGACCTTTAAGCCACCATAATAAAAACATTCCGGCTGAAAGAAGTAAAAATAATAGTATAGGTAAGAGTGTTTCCCAAAAAATGGCCCAAGGCGAGATTGACAAGTTAATGGACACGTTTTCGGTGACGCCGGATATTAAAGTAATAGCTTGATTGTATGGCTCATATTTTAATTTATCCCAAACTTTTATTTGATACTGGCCGGGAGATAAACGAAAATTGTGTATTCCAGAAGTGACAATAGTTTTTTGGTTTAGTGATATTTTGGCCGACTGCGGTGCAATGTCCATTTTTAATATGGCTGGCAAAACAACTAAATTTTTATTAAAACCAGCAACTATGGTCAAGCCTTGATTAGCTAAAAGATTATTGGTTGTAAACTGATATGTTGAAGAATTTAAAATAGTAGACTGACAATTAGAAGTGGTTGAACCCGTAGCGCCGGTATAACAAACCGCTTTTGCATTTGCATAGCTTGCACCAACTGGAATATTTACATTAACCTGAACATTGTTTATGGGAACGATCCATTCATTACCCGTAGCATTCCAGTATAATTCATCATAATCGCTAAAACCATTAATAACAGCATCCATTTTATAAGTTATATAATACCAATGTTTACCGGTAATGGTTTTGTCGGCATCACCAATTTTAATTTCATGATAATAATAAGCTTGATTCTCGGTGTATTTATAAGCATTATTATTGGCGTCAGTGACCGACAAAATTGTAAGTGGCATGATCAATTCTTCACCTTCATTACCGTAGATATTCGGAATGTCGCGGTAAATGCCATGACGATTTTCAGAGCCAAAATCATAGAGAATTTTTTCGGTTACGAAAATCGAACTGTCAGTGTTTACAGTAATGTCGGAAATAAATTTTTCAATGCTTTCAGCCTTTAAAACAAACGGTGATAAAAAGAACAATAAACTTAGAATTGTAAATATTTTTTTCATATAATTAAGTATAGCAGTTTCAGAATAATAATTAAAATTAACTCTAATTTTAAAGAGCTATTGACTTTATTAATGCCTAAATTATAATTACTTACGCTTGAATAAAATAATTATAAATATGGCATTAAAAAAGCGTTTACCGCTAAAAAATATTGTACTTTTTGTTAATAATGTTTCGGCTGTGACGGCTGCGAATATTAAGAATTTTGGTAAACAAAATAATCAAAAATTAAAAATCGCCGTCATTCGCGATATTAAAAGAAGGAAAATAACGCCAACCTTAGAAAAAATTGATATTTTAATTAACTGCGATTTTAACAAGCCGTTAAAAACAGCCGTCGCTTTAAAACCATATCAAGATAATTTTTTAGCCATTACTGCGCGGGGTGAAACCAACGTGCAAGCCATGGCTAAAATAATTCCGAATGTTCCATATTTAAAAACTCCAACTTCTCAGTCTTTAGAATGGGCGACCGACAAAATATGTATGCGCGAACGATTACGCATGTTTGATAAAACCATTAGCCCTAATTTTGCCATAGTTGATAATTGTGCACAGGAGTCAATTTTAAAAATTAAAAAGCAAGTCGGCTTTCCGTTGGTTTTAAAACCAGCATCACTTGCCGGAAGCTTATTGGTTAGTATTTGTTATTACGAAGAAGAGCTGGAGCAGTCTTTAAAGAAAATTTTTCGTAAAATTAAAAAAGTCTACAAAGATAATAAGCGCGATATCAAACCTAAAGTTTTGGTTGAACAATTTATGGAGGGTGAAATGTATTCAATCGATGTTTACGTCACTGCCCGCGGTAAAGTTTATTATTGTCCGTTAGTTCATGTAAAAACCGGGCGGTCCATCGGTTTTGATGATTTTTTTGGTTATCAAAGAATTACGCCCACGCTTTTAAAAAATGGTAGTATTAAATCGGCGCGCTTGGTAGCGCAAAAAGCTGTTCATGCACTAGGTTTACGCAGTACAACCGTGCATATTGAACTAATGCGCGACGATGAAAATGGTTGGAAAGTAATTGAACTTGGCCCGCGCATCGGCGGTTGGCGGCATAAAATGTATGAATTATCTCATGGCATAAACCATTCTTTAAATGATGTATTAATTCGCATGCCTTTGCCTCCGCAAATTCCTAATAAACGCAAAGGCTATTCAGCTGTTTATCAATTTTTCGCCACGCAAGAAGGGGTGTTAACAGACTTAAAAGGAATTAAAAAAATTAAAAAATTATCTTCTTACATTAAAATTGATGTTAATAAAAAAATAGGCGACATATGCGATTTTGCTAAACATGGCGGGAAAAGCGTATGTGATGTTATTTTATTTAATAAAAATCGTTCAGTTCTTATGGCCGACGCCAGAAAAATTGAAAAAGCTTTAATTATTACCACAGCCAGATCATCAAGAAGCGCAAATTCAAAAAAAGCGCTATAATATAGGCACTATGAAAATACTTATCGTAAGCGATACTCTAATTTCGCGGGCTGGCGGGGTCGCTTATTTTTCTAAGCGTTTAGCGTTTTATTTAAAAAAGCGTGGTCATGATGTTTTGGTTTTAGTACCGGCTAAAAATACTAAACTTGGTTTTTTTGTTCACCAAGGAGTGAAAGTTTTTGGTGTTTCTTCAATTCCAATTTTAGTTTATGAAGGTTTTCGAATTTCGCCGGCCTTTTTATTTAATCATCAAATTAAAAAAGTTATTGCCGGTTTTAAACCAGACATTATTCATATTCAAGGTCATTTTTTAATTTGCCAAACCGCTATAAAAATCGCTAAAGAATTTAAAATACCGATCGTGGCTACAAATCATTTTTTACCTAATAATTTTTTACATTATTTATATTTAGGCAAAAAAGAAGGTGAAATTGTGGAAAAATTATTATGGCATGGTTTTAAAAAAGTCTACAATAACATAGATTACATAACCACTCCTACAAAAACAGCCGTAGCCATATTAAAAAGCATTGGTTTCAATAAAAAAGTTATTCCAATTTCTTGTGGTATCGATTTAAAGCGGTTTAATCCCCAAAATAATGGTAATTATTTACGAAAAAAATATCATTTGCCAAACAAGTCAGTGTTATTATTTGTGGGTCGGCTAGACAAAGAGAAAAATATCGATTTAATTATTTCCGCCGCTAGTTTGGCATTGCAAAAAACTGATTTTATTTTAGTGATTGCCGGCCGAGGAAAGGAAAAGAATAATTTAATAAAATTAGCTCAGAAAATAAATATTCAAAAAAATATTTATTTTACCGGTTTTGTTAGCGACGCTGATTTACCTTATTTATATGCCATGGCTGATTGTTTTGTAATAGCCGGCGAAGCTGAATTACAGAGCATTGTAACACTTGAGGCTTTAGCCAGCGGCTTGCCAGTTCTAGGTTTAAATTGTTTGGCTTTGCCTGAATTAGTTCATCATAATAAAAACGGCTTTCTTTTTGAACTAGGCAATGAAATACAATTAGCGGAAAATATAGTCGAGATATTTCAAAATCATCATTTACGACAGCAGTTCAGCAAGGCAAGTCTAAAAATTATTCGAAATCATGATATTCAAGATACGATTACAAACTATGAAAAGCTGTATCATAGTATTATAACTAAGTATATTAAATAATCCCAAGGCTTGATTGACTTTTTTCATAAAATAAGGTATTTTAAAACCCATGGCAGATAGTCAACATTTAAAATATACAGTACCTTCATATGTCCAGAAATTGTTTCGGATATTTGAACGTGATCAGAAAAAACACGATAAACCGCGTACCAGCGAAAGCGTTATTGAAATTGGTGAAGCTATTTCTAGAGTTTCATTTTTTTATGAAAAAATAAGAAATGCGGTTGATTACAAAGAAGAGCACTTGCTTCGTAAAAATGCCATCAACCGGATTTTAAAAAGAAAATTTACCCCCGGAATCGATACAAATTCAATTGCCGAGCCATTAATTAAGGAATTAATTCAGGCCGGATACATTAAAAATAAAAGCCTGCCGGAAACGAAAATCACTCAGGTATCACACATTATTAATCGTTATGCTAAACTTATAAACCAAGTTTATCATGTTCATGAGCGCAATGACCGTAAAGAAATATTCAATTGGTTAGTGGCTATTTGTTCATGTGAAATTGAAGAAGATCTGGCTTTTAATGAAACCGATAGAGCGCTTATAGACTTCATGTATCAAACTCTTAACGAGAGAATTGTTATCAAGGGGTCAAAAATAAAAGAAGAAGAGCGAAATATTCAAATTTATATTTCAATTTTGCGTTTACTTGTTCGTTACGACCCGGATATGATTAATTACAATATCATTCGTTATTACTATCCTAATTGGCATAATTTGTCAGCTCAAGAAATTGATCATTTAGCTTTGCATATTTATAAAATTAAATTCAAAGCCGATTATCAACAAAAAAATCATTTAGGCGAGAGATTAAATAAAGTAATTCGAAAATATACACCTGTTTTTTTGATTTTACGTGATGTTATAAAAGAAGATCCTAGTGGAGCATTTGCCTTGCTTAAGCGTCCTGACTTACTTGAAGAAGCCGTAGCTAAAGCATGCGCGGAAAAGTATAAATCAATTAAGGCTAAATTAACTCGTACTAGTGTTCGCAGTATCATATATATTTTTCTTACTAAAATGCTTTTAGCAGTTATTTTGGAAGTACCTTATGAATTGTATATAATAGATTCTAAATTGAATTATACCCCGATAGCGATAAATGTAATATTCCATCCAATTTTATTGTTTATTATTGCTTTAGTGATCCATGTACCCGCCGAAGAAAATACTAAAAAAATACTAGAAGGTATAAAAGATGTGGTTTATGATTATCCCGGAAAAGATATCAAGCATCACATTAAACCGCCAGTGAAGCGTAATTTTATAGCGAATTTATTTTTTAATATATTTTATTTTTCCACCTATATTATTACTTTTGGCTTGATAATTTTCGGTTTATATCTGTTGCACTTCAACATTTTAGGAATGTTGTTGTTTGTATTATTTTTAAGTTTAGTTACATATTTTGGTTTAAAGGTTCGTCAAACTGCCCGAGAATTATTAGTGCTTGATAAAAAGGAAAATATTTTTTCGACCACTGTTAATTTTTTCTTTGTACCGATTATTCGGGCTGGCCATTGGCTATCGGTTAATTTTTCAAAAATTAATGTTTTTGTATTTTTCTTTGATGTTATTATTGAAGCCCCCTTTAAAGTATTGGTTGATGTATTTGAAGATTGGTCAGGCTACATTAAAGACAAACGTGAAGAAATATACGATAAAGAAGAGTATTAATTCAATAAGCTTATTTTTATGAAAATAGAAATTTACGGTAACGAAAAAAGGAATTTAATTAAGGTTATTAAAAAAAAATATTCTCAGAATTTTGAAATTTTAAACAGGCAATCAAAATTAAAACCTGACATTATTGTTTGCTATGGTGGTGATGGCACATTGCTGGTTGCCGAGCGTACTGAACCTGGAATACCCAAAGTTATTATTCGTAACAGTCAGATTTGCGATAAATGCCGAGATGAAAGCAGGGATGCTATTTTGCGCTTATTAAGTGAAAATAAATTTTACTTCAGCAAGCATTATAAAATTGAAGCTATCTTTAAACAAAAAAAAATAGTCGGATTAAACGATGTAATTATCGCGCATGCTCGTTTTAATACGGCTTTGCGTTTTAGGGTTTATATCGACGGCTTACCTTATGGCGGAGAATTTTTAGGTGACGGCATTGTAGTCGCTACACCAATTGGTAGTACGGCTTATTATCAAGCAATTACGCGTAGTAATTTTCAAGAGGGAATTGGATTAGCTTTTAATAATACTGTTAATTCTATTGGCCACATCGTTTTAAACGAAAAAACTAAAATTAGAATTAAAATTACTCGTGGACCAGGTATGTTAATGTTCGATAATGATTTAAAAAGAATTTATTTAAAAGAACAAGATGAAATTTTTATTCAAAGATCAAATCAAGTTGCGAATTTAGTAGATTTTTATTCACCTTATCGCGAGTTAAATATTGACATTAGTAAAAACAGATTGCCACTCGGTTATTGCCAGGTTTGCCGTAAACATTATCGCAACTAATTTCATGAAAGTTTATTTTGTTACCAGTAATGTTTCTAAGTACGAAGAAATTAGCAAAACATTACAAAATTATAATATATCCATTTTGCGCAAAGATATTGATATTTCGGAAATTAAATCCATGGATATACGGGAAGTTGTAATCGATAAAGCTAAAAAAGCTTTTAGCATTATTAAAAAACCGGTTTTTGTTGATGATACCGGTATTTTTTTTAAAGGGTATAATAATTTTCCGGGCACGCATTCGCGTTTTATTTTCAAAACCCTGGGTTTCAAAGGGATTTTTAAATTAATTAATAATCAGCAATCAGCTTGTTTCAAGTCTTACATTGCTTATCTCGACGATACTATGAAAGAACCAATAATTTTTATTGGTATATGTAAAGGTTATTTAATAAATAAAATTCTGGGTCCAAAGCGAAAAAAAATGCCTTACGATAATATTTTTATTCCCCAGAGAGAAGCCAAAACATTTGCCGAGCTAGGTATAACCGGCAAACAGAAGTATGATCATCGTTCAAAAGCCACCAAAAAATTAGCGCAGTATTTAAATAATCACATTAATCTGCTAAAATAAATTCATGAAATTAACTTTTATCGGAGCCTGCCAGGAAGTTACGGGCTCATGCTACTTATTGGAAATAGCTAATAAAAAAATATTGGTTGATTGTGGTATTTGGCAGGGTTCCAGATTTACTGAAGATAGAAATTATAATCCCTTTCCTTTTGATCCTAAAACATTAGATTATGTTTTATTAACACACGCGCATTTGGATCATTGTGGAAGAATACCTAAATTATATAAAGACGGCTTTCGAGGGCAAATTATTAGTACTAATGCTACTTTAGATTTTGCGGCTTTAATGCTCGAGGATAGCGCTCATATAATTTTCGAAGACGCTAAAGATGGTGGGTATCCGCCACTTTATACCGAGGCAGACGCTAAAAATTGTACAACATTATTTAACGGGCATAATTATCAAGAGATAATAAATATTACTGATAATATTAAATGTCGATTCAACGATGCCGGTCATATTTTAGGATCGTCAATCATTGAAGTTTGGGCTGAAAATAAAAAAATTGTTTTTTCCGGTGATCTGGGAAATCCACCAGTACCCATATTAAACCCAACTGAATTTATCGATGAAGCTGATTACGTGGTCATTGAATCCACATATGGCGGAAAAATCCATGAAGATGCCCGCACGAAATTGTTAGTCGTATCGTCAGCAATTTATGAAGCTGTCACTATGCATGGTGTGCTGATGATTCCGGCTTTTGCTATGGAAAGAACACAGGAGCTATTATATGAACTTAATAAGCTAATAGAAAATAAAGATGTTCCGTCGGTTCCTGTTTTTGTAGATAGTCCATTAGCTATAAAAGCAACTGAAATTTTTTCTAAACATAAATATTTATTCAACGCCGAGGCACAAGCAAAAATTAAATCCGGTGACGACATTTTTGATTTCCCGGGTTTAGTAATGACTGAGACAACCATGGAATCAAAAAAGATTAATTTAGAAAAAGCGCCTAAAATAATTATTGCTGGCTCTGGAATGTGTCATGGTGGTCGAATCCGGCATCATTTAAAACGCTATTTGGGTGATTTTAAAAATCAGGTATTAATCGTCGGTTATCAAGTAAGTGGCTCATTAGGCCGGCAATTATTAGATCATGAGAAAAAGGTTCGGATTGAAGGTTCGGAAATAAATGTAGCCGCAAAAATCAGAGCTGTTGGTGCTTATTCAGCCCATGCTGATCAACCTAAGTTAATAAATTGGTTGGAACAATTTTCTAAAAAACCAAAGAAAATTTTTATTACTCATGGTGAAATGGAAAATGCTACCGCTCTAGCCGATGTTATCAAACAAAAAATGAACATAGCTACGGAAATTCCAGAATCAAATTATTCAATCGAATTATAATTTTTATAGATTATGGCAAAAACAAAAGATAACAGCAAGAAACAACCTGATGCAAACAATGAATTAATTGAAAAAATTGATGAACTTACCAAATTAATTCACGAAATGAAAAATCCGGCTCCTAAAAAAATTATTACTGATAATTTAATTAAAGGCATTGTTTTAGCTGTGGGCAGAACTATCGGGCTAGTGCTTTTATTTGGCATTTTCTATCTTATTCTTACAAATGCCCAAATTATTCCCGGGCTTGGAAAGTGGATTGCTGAAATTGTTAAAGTTGTAAATAATAATATTTAATAAATATAGAAAATTATGAAAAAAAAGAAACAACCAAAAATTGCCATTGGCACTACAATCGGCGCTATAGTTGCCGCCACTGGTGCAGTATTATTTTTTACTAAAACTAAAGCCGGTGAACAAACTGCTAAAAAAATTAAAGAATACGCCACTCATTTAGGAAAAGAGATTTCGCATAAAGTTACTGAAATTAAAGATATTTCTCAGATAAAATATGAAAAAATTGTCGATGACATTGTCGATGAATATTCGAAAAAGAAAAAAATTGCTACCACAACTACCAAAGCTATAAAAAAAGATTTAAAAGCTCACTGGAAGGAAGTTAAAAAAGAACTTAAAAAGAAATAATATTTTCATCATTGGTAAAGTTAAATCAGACAACAAACGCGGTCGGCAATTAGGGTTTGCCACAGCTAATTTAAATTTACATAAAAATATTGCCAGTGGTGTTTATGCTAGTGTGGTAAAAGTTAATAATAAGAAATATTCTAGTGTCACGTTTATTGGTCGGCCAGAATCTTTTTTTGATAATAATAAGCGAGTCGAAACTCACATTTTTAATTTTTCACGAAACATTTACAATCAGTACATTTCTGTTAAACTGTTAAAAAAGATAAGAAGTGCAAAAAAGTTTAATAATAAACAGGCATTTACTCAACAGATTAATAAAGATATTAAAATAGTAAAAAAATGTTTTCCGGAATTATAAAATGGATAGCGCGTGTTAATGAAATCAACCAAGAAACTGATGGTATTTTAGTGACAATAAAAAAACCCAAGCTATTACAATGTCGAATCGGGGATAGTATTTGTATTAATGGTGTCTGTTCGACAGTTGAAAAAGTAAATGCAAAACAGTTTTCCGTGCACTATATGCCGGAAACTTTAAAATTAACTACATTTGCCAAATTAACATCTAATGACAAAGTTAATTTAGAAGATAGCTTAAAATTAAACGACATTTTAAGTGGTCATTTGGTGACCGGGCATGTAGATTGCATGGGAAAAATAAAAAAAATATGCTTATCACCATTAATGTTTGTTATTGCGTATCCGGAAAAATTTAGTAAATTTATTATTGAAAAAGGTTCAATTTGTACTAATGGTATTAGTTTAACCTGCTATAATGTAAAAAATAATAATTTTACGGTCTCTTTAATACCGCATACATTTAAAAATACTAATTTACACTTTTTAAAAGTGGGGGATAATGTTAATTTAGAATTTGATATCATAGGCAAATATGTCAAAAAAAATACCAGAATTAAAAGTAAATAATACAGCTTTAAAAAATAAGCGGGTGGCTTTAATTAAAGCTGAATTTAACGCTGATATCACTGATAAAATATTAGCTTTAGCCATTAAAGAATTAATTAAACATGATGTAAAATATGATGTTTTTTGTGTGGGCGGAGCTTTTGAAATTCCTTATAAAATTAATTATTTAAACAAAAATAATTCTAAAAAATATAATGGTTTTGTAGCTATTGGTTGTTTAATAAAAGGAGAAACTGATCATTATGAATATGTATCTCAAGCTGTAAGTAATGGGATAATGCGATTGTCTATATCATTGACAAAGCCCATAATGTATGCTATTTTAAATTGTCAAAACAGAAAACAAGCTTTAAGCAGAATAGATAATATTGAATATATAATTAGCAATTTACTAACATTAATATAAAAATAATATGACATATTCTTTTGCAGATGGTGATCCTCGTCAACGAATAGATCGTCGTGAGTTAGAAGTAAAATGCAAAAAAGATATTTACAGATCTTTGCAAAAACGTTTAATTTTAGCTCATGAATCAGCAGCGAGAGTAGTTGTTCAAAGCATCATTCAGGAAAGAGGCATCCAATTCAATATTGACGATTTTTTTGAAAAAGTGAAAAAAACTGATTTTTTAAATACTGCTGCTGGAGAAGAAATGGTTTTAGAAGTAGGAAAAGAAGAAGTTGAGGAGCTGGCACTAGTTGAGTCAGTGTACATGGAATTATCAAGACGTATGCAGGGAGCAGATTTAATAAAAGAACATGAAGAAATCCAAGAATACGCTGGTGATCGTGCTCAAATCGAAGCTGATATGATAGTGACTATGCACGAAAAAAACCGTGCTAATGCGTTAGATAAATTTGGTTTTATAAAAAGTCCTGATCATTATCAGTTATTGTATCAGTTAGAATTAAAGAGACTAAAATTATTACCGCAACCAGAAAAAAGAGAAAAATTTCCAGAAGATGATGAATTTTGTATGGTTGTTATGGAAATAGACTTAGATAATTTTAAATCTGAAAATGATATTGCTGGCGATCATGTGTTAGTTGATGATAAAGTTATACAACCGTTATTTCATTCATTAAGCAAAGCTTTGCGTACTGAAGATGTAGTATGCAGAATGGGTGGAGATGAGATTACACTAATAGCCAATGGTGTGAGAGTATCTGCGGTTAGTGCTATTGTAAAGCGCGTTGATGAGGCAATTCGCGCCATTAAACGAGTAAGTGATCCAGGAGCTCCTTTAACCGGCAGTATAGGTTATTATGTTATAGAGCAATCTAAAACAGAAGGTGCCCCACAAGCACTAGAAGCACGACAACACGCAGATCATGCCGCTAGTATTGCTAAACGCACACAGCGAGGTACTGTTCAGGAATGGAGCCCGGATTTACAAGAAGTACCAAAAGACGTTGCTTATTTTAGACGTCAATTAGAAGCAGCCTTTTTAAGAGTATACGAAGGCGATGTGCAGTTTATGAATGATATACTTAAATTGGCGGCAGAACGAATGGCAAACCAATATAATCAGTCTCAATAGCCTGAAATAGACGATTGTTAATTTAATCGTGAAAAATCAATCCGAGCAATAATTTTTATTTTATTGGAAGCTTAATATAAAAAGTCGTGCCTTTTCCTTCTTCGCTGGTAAACGTTATATCACCATCATGCTTGGTGATAATATCTTTAGCGATGTAAAGGCCTAAGCCGGTGCCGATGGTTTCGAGATCGGTTTCGATTTTTAGAATATTTGAACCGCGATAAAACTTGGAAAAAATTTGGTCCTGTTGATTTTTAGGGATACCATAGCCCTGGTCGGAAATTGTACAAAGAAATTTATCGTTTTCAATTGTTGTGGTAATCACAATTTCTTTATTAGCCGGTGAATATTTAATAGCATTATCTAAAATATTCGAGATAGCAATAATAATTTTTTCTTTATCAACCATTAATATAGAATCGTCTCCACGATGCTGAACTGAAAGAGTGATTTTTTTATCTTTGGCTAATCTATGAGCATCGTTAATTATTTCATCAATCAGAGCGATACTAGAAACAGGCGAAAGTTTGTATTGAAATTTTTGTTGTTCAATTTTAGTAACATCGAGTAGGTCATTAATTAATTTAATCATGCGCTCACTATTTTGCATGCCATTTTCTAAATGATGTTTTTGTTCGGGGGTAATATTTCCCATGTCGCCATCGAGTAGCATCTGGAGCATCCATTTAATTCCACTCATAGGCGTGCGCAGTTGATGAGCGGCAATGGATAAAAATTCTGATTTTTGTTGATCAAGAGCTTTAGTTTTTGATAATTCTTCTTGTAAAGCTTTTTGCGTGGCCATAATGTCGGACGCCATTTTATTGAAAGTTTGCGCAAACAAGCCAAGTTCATCCTGGCGTTTAATATCTACCTTTACCAGTTTGCCATGGCCGAATTGACGCACTGCGTCGGTTAGAATGTTTACTGGTTTGGTAATGTTGGTGTATATAAAGATAATTAGTAAAATAATGATTATTAATACAATCGTAATTACCAAAATTAGATACATGGTAATTAAATTTGTTCGTTTGGCGATAAAAGCATTCGCTTCGTTTACTTGATTTTGAATTTTAGTGTTAACATCATTTTCAATAAAAATATTAAAATCATTTTTTAAATTTCTTAATTGCTCCAGATTATTGCTAAGGTCGACTGCTTGTGGGTTAGATTCGTATTTTTGCATGGCCTGCTGGGAAGCCGAATCTATTTTATCGATTTGGTCTTCAATGAATTTACTGGTAAATTGCAAGTCTTGCTCGGTTCGTGATAATTCAAAAAGAGAAATAGAATTTTCTAAAGCTTCGCGCATGCGTTCTTGATAAGTGGCTTTGCTATCAGAATTTCCAGTGGCCACATAATCGTAAACGGCCAGCAGGGCGGCATGAATGTTATCTTTTAAGCTATTTGTGGTTAGTAAATAGGGGAATGAATAATTTTCAAGCTGTACAAAGCTGTCTTGTACGTCTTTTGCGGTTGTATAACTAAAAAACCATGAATTTATTAATATATAAAATATTATTGAGAATATTATTCCAATCTTATAAGTAATTTTAATATTTTTGATGTAATTAAAAATATTATTCATATGTAGTATTATACCATAAAAGCCTTGTGGAAAAAATGGTTTGATAATCATACTACCTTGTAATACCATGTAGATACCTATGAAGATAAGGTGGTTAAATAATTAATAACAATATAATATTATGAATTTTCAACCTGAGCTAGTTAAAGGCTCAACAAAAATTTAATACTGGCAGTATTATTTCAAGATGCTATGTATGGTTATCAGATTATTAAATCCATTAAAAATCGAAGTCATGACGTTTTGGAATTTGGCGAGGGGACTATTTATCCCGCACTGCATGCCATGGGGAAAGACGGTTTGTTAAAAAGCGAGTGGCGCAATGAATCAAATTTTCCTCAGCGTAAATATTATTTTATTACACCCAAAGGTAAACGAGTTTTGAAAGAGAATGTTAAAGAGTGGCAGTCTTTTGTAGGCGCTATTAATCAAATTTATGCCAAAATCTAGTAAAGACTTAATTGAAAAAACTTTAAAGAATTGTGATTTGACTAAGAAGGAATTGTCAGAAATTGAGCTTGAATTAGAATCGCATTTTTTTGAAGCTGAAAGAGAATTAAATATGTATTTATATTTTGTATACAGCTTTTGAGTATTATAGATTTAGGTATTTAGGTAACCCTTTTTTAATTTATCCTGTTTATTGTGTAATGCTTGCTAATTTCATTCATAGCTTGTCTTATTTATTAACAAAAATTAGTTATTCAATTAAAGAAAAATATGCGCAAAACAGATAAGTCATTACTATTTTTTATAAGCTTATTAATAATAAACGACAATAATATTTGCCCGATGAATATTTAAACAATGAAAAATTTTATGTTGATAGGGATTGGATGTATAATTAACAAAAAAATTTTTCTATTAGTAAGGTTTTTCCATCAAGAAAAATATGCTATAATAGTATTTAAGTAGATATTAATGATTTTTATTTATTATTTATTATACATGTTATGTTTGACGATCAAAATAAACAATCAGCGAATCAAAATCCTGTACCGCAAACTCCGCCACTTCAACCAGCTCCCCAAAGACCAATGTCGCCAAAACCATCAGTGCCACCAATTCCAAAAATGCCACAAATGGCTAGGTCTGCCTCTAAACCAATGTCCCCACCACCGCAATTAAGGCCACAATCAATTCCAAAGCCAATGCCTCAACCACTCACTCCCAGACCCATGACTCAGCCCGCACCAAGACTCATGCCACAACCAACTAAACAGCCTAATTTTGCTCAAAACGCAATTCCTAGCCAATCAGCCAATCAAATACCAAAGAGCATGCCACCAACTCAAACAGCTTATGTTCCGCCCCCAACGCCGGTCCCTGCATCGGCTCCTACACCAGCACCAGTTGCATCGCCAGCACCAGCTTCAATTCCTCAGTTTACCCCGGTAGCATCAGTAAATGTACCGATTTCGCAAGCGCCTAAAACATATGTCCCTCAACCCGGAGCCATGAGTACCAGCATTCCTTTGCAAGAGCAAAAAGTATTAAGCGAAGAAGAAGAATTAGAAATGATGCGTCGGGAACGTCTTTCCAAAGCCCAAAAGATGATACTGATTATTATTACTATTATCGTAATTTTATCTTTAATCGGTGGAGGTATTTGGCTGTATCTAACAGTTGATCCATTTTCCGATACTGGAAATTTAAATGTGATTACAACTAATACAAACATAAACAGCAACACTAATACTAACACTAATGTCGATTCTGAAATTAATACTAATACTGTGAATACTAATACTGAAATTGTTGAACCTGTAAATAATAACACCAACGAAAATACTAATATTATCGATGAAACTTCGAACACTAATTCAGAAGATACGGTTAACGATAACACTAATATTAATACCGAGCCCGAAATAACAATCATTGATACTGATGAAGATAGTTTGTCTGATGCTGACGAAGCTAAATATGGAACCGATCCAAATAATGCCGATTCTGACGGCGATGGTTATAATGATGGGCAAGAAGTTTCTAGCGGATACAACCCTTTAGGTCCGGGTAAACTAGGCGAGTAATCATGAAGAAATTTCGTGTTTTAATATTCTTAATTTTTTTTGGTCTTGGCTTTTCATTAACAGCTAATGCCAGTTCTCTTAATCGTTCAGTGTGGCTTAATGAAACCGCCATTAATAGCGGGTACACATTAAAAAATCCTTATTTTTCAATTGGCGTTCAAGGTAAAATTTTAAAAGAACCGGCTCGAGTTTATTTTCGGCAGATTAAAAAGAAAAATTTAGCTAAAAAAAACATTGCTTTACCGGATAATTTGAATTTAGTAAGCAAAGTTTTTGTTTACAATATTAAATTAAACAAACAAGAAGTATTAGCCAAGCCTCTTTGGTTATCGTTAAAATTTAAAAGTAAATCTAATTTCGAGAAAAATTTATATTATTACAATCGGCATACTCAAACATGGGTAAAAATTTCCGAACCAGCAAAACGTGGTAAAAAGCGAGTTCGCACCGATTGGTCCTTTCCGTATTCTATCGTGGCTGTTTTTGAAGATCCCAATTCCTTAATGGGTCCGATTAAAAAGAAAAATTTTGTTTCTTACAACAGTTATGCAAATGCCGCATCGGCTATTGTGATCGATGAAAATACGGGCCAAGTTCTTTATGAGCGAAATGCTAGTAGTCCAAGATCGATTGCATCACTTACAAAAATGATGACGGCCATGATTTTTCTAGATTCCAATCCGGTTTTAGATAAAATAATTTCTTACAATTCTGCTTTTAACCGCGAAGGAGCGCGTTTGTATATTGATAACGGCGAAACTCTTACATTGCGCGATGTTTTTTATACCATGTTAGTGGGCTCGGCTAATAATTGCGCCATTACTTTGGCAAATAATGCTGGTTTTTCACAAGGTGAGTTTGTGAACAAAATGAATGATAAAGCCAGAGAACTTGGTTTATCAAATACACATTTTGCTGATCCGTCCGGTTTGGATCCAAACAATAAATCAACGACTCAAGATTATGCAATTATAGCCAAGAATGCGCTTAAATATTTTGAAATTTTAAAAGCCAGCACTACAAAAAATTATTCTTTTACAACCATAAACACTCAGAAATTTCATTCGATTAATAATACTAACCAAGTACTAAATTGGGATCTCTACATTACCGGCGGAAAAACCGGCTATTTAGATGAAGCCATGTATTGCTTAATGATCAAAGCTAAACAAGATGATCATGAAGTAATAGCCGTCACCCTGGGTAATCCAAATCGAATGAATAGTTTTTATGAAACTTATAATTTAGCCAAATGGGCTTTAAATAATTATAATTGGTAATTTTTTTAACAGCAGTGATCCACAAAATACTGATGAATTTGCACTTTATCGGTCAGTTCAGGATGGAATGTTCCGGCTAAGATATTGTTTTGCTGAACTAAAACTGGTTCATCGTTATGTTTAGCCAAGACATTGACTTCAGAATTTAAAGTTTTAATTATTTTAGGTGCTCGAATAAAAATGCCTTTTATTTTAAATAGACTGGAATTAAGATCAGTCATAAATGATTCAGCTTGTCGGCCATAAGCATTTCTTTGCACTTGAATATCGATTAATTTTAATGAGTATTCTGAATCTACTTGCTTGGCAATTAAAATGCATCCGGCACAAGTACCGTAAATTCCCATTTTTTTGGTTTTATATTTATCTTTAATTGCCAGGTCTAATTTGTATTTTTTCATCATTTTTCCGATCACAGTGCTTTCACCACCGGGGATAATAAGTCCGTGCAGTTTTTGGCTTAGCTGTTTATTGGTTTTTATAAAAGTTGGCTTAATATTTTTTATTTTTCTTAGCGCATTAAAATGCTCAAGTGTGTCGCCCTGGAGTGCTAATATGCCGATTGTCTTCATCAGTTTCCGCGTTTAGCCATTCTAATATTTATTTTGTCCATTTCGATTCCTACCATGGCCGCGCCTAAATTTTCTGAAACTTTTGCTAATAGTTCCGGGTTTTGAAAATGGGTGACAGCTTCCACAATAGCTTTAGCGCGTTTAGCCGGGTTATTAGATTTAAAAATTCCTGAGCCCACAAATACACCATCAACGCCAAGCTGCATGCATAAACTAGCATCAGCCGGAGTGGCAATACCGCCGGCCGCAAAATTTACCACGGGTAATCGGCCTAAGTCTTTAACGAGTTTAACTAATTTTAATGGTACGCGGTACTCGACAGCTTTATTCTTTAAAGCAATATTATTCATTTTTGATAAAGCCAGAATTTCTTCGTTAACAGTTCTGATGTGGCGCACAGCTTCAACTATGTTTCCGCTACCAGCTTCGCCTTTGGTGCGGATCATGGCTGCGCCTTCATTAATACGGCGTAGAGCCTCGCCCAAATTTCGGCAACCGCATACAAACGGTACTTTAAAGTCCCATTTATTGATATGATATTTTTCATCAGCCGGAGTTAATACTTCGCTTTCGTCAACGTAGTCCACGCCTAAACTTTGCAAAATTTGCGCTTCAGCAAAATGACCAATTCTGGCTTTAGCCATTACTGGTATAGAAGTGACGGCAATTATTTCTTTAATTAATTTTGGATCGCTCATTCTGGCGACTCCGCCCTCAGCGCGGATGTCGGCTGGAACTCTTTCTAAAGCCATCACAGATACAGCACCGGCATCTTCAGCAATTTTAGCTTGCGAGGCTGTAACTACGTCCATAATAACGCCACCTTTAAGCATTTGCGCTAAACCAGCTTTAAGTTCATACTCTCCGGCTTTAACTTGTTTAGGGTTGATTTGAGTCATATTTTTGTTATAATAATGATAATAATTAGACCACAAAATTATAACAATTCTTTATTATTAAAGCAATTTATTTATGGTATTAACACCAGCCGAACCTAGGTATGCACAACCGATGCATCCAGGACGAACCGAGGCTTACAGAAAAATGGCTGAAGCAGCAGCCGCTAAATTAGCTGAAGGAACTTTAGGAAAAGAAGGAAAACCGTCTATTGAGCCAGAACAAGTTGACGAAAGACATTATGCTGAAGTAAGAATCGGAGAAATTGGTTGGACTGGTGAAAGCCAAGTTTTAAGACGATTTGGTTTTAGAACCGCTCAAATGCTTGAACGAATACAAGCTGAGGTTGTTCCGGAAGCGGATGATATTGGAATGAGCGATACATCGGGCGCGTTATTTTATTTTGATAAATATTTAGCAAGATTAGATGAATATTTTAAAGATGATGCAAATGATGGTGAAGAGGGTGAAATAGATTCTGGCACGGAAGCAGGCGACGGAACCGCAAGTAGCATGTTAATTAATCGCGATACTTTTGATCCTCAAGAATTTACAGTGACAGAACAAGAAAAGCAAGCTGTAATTAGAAAAGCTGAAAATTTTTTAGCTAGTTGCGAGGAAATAACAAACAGCGAAAGTGAACAAGGCTCATTATTCAATTTAGTCATTAATATGTATAATAAAGATGGTAGCGGGCGTGATATATCTGAAATCGATCCAAAAGAACTTAGAATAAATGATCAAGCCAGAGAATACCTTCATATTTTATCGGAAGCCGAGGTCGATGTTAGATTATATTTAGGTTATCTGAAATCCAGTGTTATTAGCCGCATGGCAACTGAAGAAGGTATTCGTCGTAGCAATATTGAACGTTTGGAAAAAATAATAAATATGGCTGAGCTAACGTTACATGAAGCGCAAAATTTTATTGAAGATATTTATGGTAGAAAAACAGCTTAATAAAATTAATATTAATTAGAATATATGGCACTGGAAAAAATGATAATGTATAAAGGGCAGGCAGTTTTAAAAGCCAGGGAGGTTCAAACACTGTCGAAATTAAGATTTAGATTGAGGCCTGTATTAGAATCTCAAGATCAAAGAATTCTAGATGATTTTCTTAACTCAACAGACGTTTTAAGTTTGGAATGGGCTCATCATAAAGCTAATGAGCCTACATCTAATCAGGAGAGAACAGTAGTATCAAAAATATTTAAAGAATTGCAAAGAGTCGGAATCATTGTTTTTAAAGAATTTGAAATTAAAGAGACGAAAAAAGAAAAAAGCCCAATTAAAAGAGAAGCTCGTTTTTTAGCCAGTAGAGATTTATTACCCAAAGGAGCAAAATTGTTAGAAGAAGTTTTAGATCAATCTGGTTGGACCATGGAAGATTATAAAGCTAATTTAACCAGGCTTTTGAAACAAGGGGAGGCACAAGATTTTGATTGTTTTA
The DNA here is from genome assembly GCA_043798935.1 of Patescibacteria group bacterium. Lineage (GTDB taxonomy): Bacteria > Patescibacteriota > Patescibacteriia > UBA9570 > JAHJKD01 > JAZDOC01. The sequence goes on along the minus strand of JAZDOC010000019.1, from coordinate 150,027 downwards.
TAATTCATGATGGCGACATTATAGAAAGATATTTACCGGAGCAAGGCGTTAAAATTATTAGAGTTTTGGCTCGAGAATTGCAAGAAGAAGAGCAAGAAACGGGTCATGAATTTTCTCGACCAGAACGTGGTTCGTTTGCAGGATTAAGATTACATCGAAAAATAACAGGAAAAGGGGCAAAGAGATCAGGCATTCAAGAAAACAGAGGTGGTGAAGTAGTTTCATTAGCTTATATTAAAAGTAGGTTAAGAGAAATTGAACAAGCCAGATTAACTGCTGAAAAAGCGGGTGCGGAAGATGCCCTTTTAGATATAGCTGAAGATGATGAAACTGGTGATATTGCCCAAGAGATTGGTCATATTTTTCACGGAAGAGGGTCTAGGCCAAGATAAATGATTTTTTTAATTTAATAGCTTGGCTAATATTTATTTCTCCAATTTGGATGCGGCGCAGATTTTTTAATGTGGCCGGTACATTTAATTGTCGGCCAATTTCTTCGGCGATCGAGCGGATATAGGTGCCAGTAGAAACTTTTAATTCCATTTCTAAAATGTATTTATCGTTATCGGGATAGTGCTTATTTAGATTTATCCAATAGATCACCATTTCGCGTTTAGGAATAATATATTTTTTCTTTTGACGAACAAGCTTATATAAAGGTTGGCCATGTTGCTTCATGGCTGAATATTTGGAAACTTCTAAAATATTACTGCCCAGTAAATTGTTTAAAACCTTCTCGGTTTGTAAAGGCAATTTATGAACTATTTCTTCTTCCAATATTTCACCGTCTAAATCACCGCTATCGGTTTTAGTGCCGAGCAAAACTTCAGCTATATAAATTTTATCTTGGTCTTGGTAATTTTTTAATTGTTTAGTGCCGTCACCAATGCCAATAATCATTAGGCCGGTGGCAGCCGGGTCTAAAGTGCCGGCATGGCCTATTTTTTTAATTTGAATTTCTTTACGTAATCGTCTAATTACATCGAAAGAGGTAATGCCTTTTGGTTTATCGATAAATAAAATTCTATTGGTATTATCATTTGTCATGCACTTAGTATAGCTAATTTGGTGAAAAAAGCTATTTTGACTTATTAACATTAATCAAGTAAAATGTAAGATAATGTTATCTTATGATATATAACTATACACGAAAAAAATCAGCTTTTTATGGTGCCTTGCACGGGGCCGCGTTTTCTTATTATATTGCCAGTGTGGCAATTAATGTCGGTTTAAAATTTATTAATCATTTAGATAAATCCGTCAGCGCCATAGTTAATTTTTTAATTTTTCCAGATTATTTTACTGTGAAGCTAGCGGTTTTATTAGGTGGAACTAGTATTTTAAATACTACAATTATTACACTAGGTTATTTAAATGTACCGGCATTATTTTTTTGGTCAGCTCTAGGTGCTGGCTTAGGTTATTTAATTCCGGCAAATACTCAACGGATTAATAGTTATTTTTTTCAGGTTTATCCAAAAATTATAATCATCAAATACATTGTTATTACTACAACTTCAATTTTTTCTTTATTAGCTATTATATTATATTATAATTACAATGAAATATATTTATATTTTGCTTTATTAGCGGTTTCAAATTTAGCTTTTTTAATTGCTTTGCAGTTTGTTTTTTCAGCTGTCGATATGAAATATTTAAAACAATTAAATTTTTCGGTTAAAGAGAATTTGCCGGGAGCTGTGGCGAGTTTATTTGTTATTGTTATTTTAAGTTTAGGTGTTATTAGCATTGCAACATTATATATTTTTTTATTGTCTTAATTATTAATTTATAATTTAATGTGGCAGGTAGACATTGAACATTGGTTAGAAAAAAATTATAAAATATTGATTTCGGCGATTGCCAGAAATATAATAGTTCTTTTTGGTGTGTTATTTTTCAAATGGAATATTTTTATTATTCTTGTTTATTTTTGGCTAGATTGCCTTGGCGCTTATTTATTAACGCTTGTTAAAATAAAGAAAGCCGGTTTATGGCAGAAACAGAGAAATTTAAACAAAATATTAATCTCATTTTTATTAATTGGTGGTGCTTTATTATGTGTTATGATCTGGTCACTTTTTCGTTTTACCGGTTACGATTTGTCTTATCTGGCCAAATTAAATTTATTCTCGGTGTTAACTGTGATAATAATTAGCGTTTATGATCAAATAAATTATTATTTTAATGTATTTATTAAAAAGGAGCTATTCAAGAATATAACAACACGTCGTCAGAGCTTTGAATTTTATTTGAAAAGTTTAGTAATATGCGTGATAACATTTTTTCTTTATTTGCTTTTTGTTTTTAAAATTATAATTACAGCTTATATTTTCATGGCCGGATTATTTGTTTTGTTAAAAATTATTACGGATGTTTTTATAATTACTAAAAATCAAAACATAGGTTGTAGAGACACAATTAATCGCATCTCTACGGATTAATAATAATCTAAATTAATTAATTAATTTTTATAAACACATGACTAGCACAAAACAACATTTTACGGTTGAGCAAGCTAAGCAAATTGGCGAGCAATTAAAAATAAATTGGACCAAATTCGATGTCGAACAATTCCGACGAGGCATGGATGTAGAGTTGGAACATGGCACTGTAAACGAACTAACAAATGCCACTAACGACGATTCTTTAACTACCGGAAAAATTGCTTTAGCGCATTTAGATGAATTTCCGGATTATTATACGCGGTTAGATAAAATGGAAGAGGAAGCAGATGCTTACTGGGAAAAATAATACTTAATTATTAAAATTATATTATGTTCAACAAAATTAAAATACAAAAAAATATTACGTTATTTTTGATTGTATTTATTTTTCTGGGTAGTGGAGTTTGTTTGGCCAAAGAAGTGTCTAATACCAGCGAATTACAAAGCGCTTTAGACAATGCTAAACCAGGGCAAATAATTATTTTAAACGATGGTGAATATAATGGGCCTTTTGTTTTAAATAGGTCTGGTAAAAAACATAAGCGTATAATAATTAGAGCTAAAAATAGACATCAGGCAATTATTTTGGGATCCGGTAGCGACCGTGATGCATTTTCTATTGAAGGTGAAGTTGAAGCCAAACCAGCTTCAGTGCAATATATAACTATTAATGGTTTAAAGTTTCAAGACGCTGAAAGAGCCGGCCTTAGAATTTCTTGGGCTGATAAAATTAGAATTTTAAATTGCGAATTTGCCAATAATGGCACGTGGGGTTTGTTTACTGATTTTTCTACTTACAACCGCGTAATTAATAATGATGTTTACGGATCAATCGCTGAACACGGAATGTATTTTTCAAACGGCGGCGATAATTTATTAATAACAAACAATCGCGTTCACGATAACGCCGCTTCCGGTATTCAAATAAATGCCGACCCAGATTATATTATCCAAGGCTTTGGTAAGCGAGCCGATGGCATTAGCGACTATGTTCTCTTGGAAAAAAATATTATTTATAATAATGGTGAATTAGGCGGTGCGGCCATAAATCTGGCGTCAGTTAGAAATTCTAAATTTCGAAAAAATTTATTATACAATAATTTAGCTGGCGGAATTGCCGGATGGGATAATGAATATGGAAATGATTACGGAACTATAAATAATAGATTTGTAAATAACACCATATATTTTAAACCCGATGAAGGGCGCTGGACCATGTCATTTAAAAATGGTTCCATAAATAATCGGGTTGTAAATAATTTATTATTTGGCGGGCATTCCGGAGCATTTGAATTTGATGATGATTCAATTACCGGCTTATTAATGAATTATAATAATTTGTATTCAGACAGCGGGAATGATTTAGTTACTAATGAAGACAGTGAAGAAACATGGAATTTAAATAGCTGGCAGGATCTAGGGTATGATGAGCATTCTTTGCATTATGCACCTGAAGATATATTACTAGATTTAAGTCATTACGATTTTCATTTAGCTGAAGATAGTCCGGCACGGCAGGCTGGTAAAGACGGTTATAATATAGGTCGATATAAAGGAAAATTGATTAAGTAGGATTTTGATTACAGGAAGCGATAATATTGATCTAACATTAATCAATAACATAAATAAAAAAAATGAAAAAAGCATTACAACTTATTTTAGCAATTGCTGTTTGCCAAATGGCCGGGGGAGTGGGTTCATTGTTTACCTATCCACAAATTGCATCTTGGTATCAGGGAATAGAAAAGTCTTCGCTTAATCCGCCGAATTGGATTTTTGGACCGGTTTGGTTTTCGTTATTTACGATTATGGGAGTTTGTTTGTGGCTTATTTGGCAGAATAGAAAAAATAAATTTTTTAAGATCGCTTTAACTTTTTTTGTTGTGCAGTTAGTGTTAAATTCTTTATGGTCAGTTTTATTTTTTGGCTACCATTTAGTTTTAGTGGCCTTAATTGAAATGATTATTTTTTGGATAATGATTTTATTATCAGGTATTTATTGTTATAAAATCAATAAAATTGCGGGTTGGCTATTTGTACCGTATTTAATTTGGGTTAGTTTTGCCACTTATTTAACTTATGCAGTTTTAGTATTAAATTAATTAATTTTTATTAAAAAACTATGAAAAAAATTAAAGCGATTATCATGGGGGCAGCTGGGCGAGATTTTCACGATTTTAATGTTTTTTTTAGAAATAATGAACAGTATGAAATTGTAGCTTTCACGGCTACACAAATTCCGGACATCGACGGACGACAATACCCATCGGAATTAAGTGGTAATCTTTATTCATCGGGTATTCCAATTTATGATGAAAGCGAATTGAAAAAATTGATTATAGACAACGACATTGAGCAGGTATTTTTATCATATTCAGATTTGCCGCATACTTATGTAATGAACAAGGCGTCTGAAGTAATAGCGGCCGGAGCTGATTTTCATTTATTAGGATCAAAACAAACCATGATTGAATCAAACAAGCCAATTGTTGCCGTCTGTGCAGTAAGAACCGGTTGTGGTAAGAGTCAAACTTCTTTAAAGGTTGTTGAGTATTATAAAAGTAAGGGATTAAGAGTAGTAGCTGTCCGACACCCTATGCCTTATGGCGATTTAGCCAAACAAGCCGTTCAAAGATTCGCTACTTATGAAGATTTAGTTAGGCACGAGTGTACTATTGAAGAACGAGAAGAGTATGAGCCTTATATTGAAAGAGGTCTCGTAATTTATGCCGGCGTTGATTACGGTAAAATTTTGGCCGAAGCTGAAAAAGAAGCCGATGTAATTATCTGGGATGGTGGTAATAACGATACTCCGTTTTATAAGCCAAATTTGCATATTGTAGTGGTCGATCCTCACCGCGCCGGCCATGAAATTAACTATCATCCAGGTGAAGTTAATTTTCGAATGGCTGATGTAATTGTGATTAATAAAATGGATTCAGCTAAGCCTGAAAACGTTAAAATTATTGAAGACAATATTGCCAAATACAACCCTAATGCCACAGTTATAAAAGCTAATTCCAGTTTTGATGTTAGTGATGTAAGCTTAATTGAAGGTAAAAGAGTATTAGTGGTTGAGGATGGACCGACTTTAACACATGGTGAAATGGCGTATGGAGTTGGCGTTGTCGCTGCTAAAAAGTTTAAGGCTAAAGAATTAATTGATCCACGGCCATTTGCAGTCGGATCGATAATTAAAACTTATGCTAAATTTAAACAGTTAACCGACATTTTACCGGCCATGGGTTATGGTGAAAAACAAATTCATGATTTAGAAGAAACCATAAATAACAGTGATGCTGAATCGGTCGTGATTGGTACGCCGATTGATTTAGGTAAACTGTTAAAAATTAATAAACCTAGCACCCGCGTTAAGTATTATTTAGATGAAATTGGTAGTCCGAACATTAAAGAAGTTCTAGATAAAGCCGCTTTAGCTTAATAAGCGCCTCATAATAAAACAGGCTTGTGCGGGTCTGTTTTATTTTATGTTTATTTATAATTACAAATTATAATTCTTGGCTGTTTCACCAAGATTGTAGATTGTTTCCTGGTATTCAATTTGATTAAAATAATTTGCGCCAATTGTTTCATCGGGCCAATGCTCTAAACCATCGTATTCCCACATTAAAAACATAATTACATTATTCATATTAAGCATGGCCTCGCCGTAATTAGTAATTTCCTCAGGACTCATGGCATAAAAGCCTGGGCCACGATAACCTTGCTGGCCGCTATCCCCGTTACCGCCATCAGCTATGTTTAAGCCGGCTATGATATTAAGATTTAAATCATCAGCAGCTTGTTGTTGTTCATCAATATAGTCATTAACATCTCCTTTAGTAGCAGAGTATTGAAGACCAACTGCATCTAAACAGCTAAACTTAAATGATGGATTTTCTAATATTAAATTGTCATTAATATCTTCCCGTATCCACGTGGTAACATTAATATAATCTCTCATATCGCAAGCCATTTGCTCTAGTTCTTCGGCAGTAGGATCATTACCTGAAAAATTATAAATATCGTCTAACAGCATAATGCCAGTTATTGTATCGTTATCAATGTATTCTTGCATGGCTGTAATAGTATCAGGATTTGCAAAGTAATTATTAAGAGCAGTTTCCCATAACGATAAATTAAAACTACCTTCTGCATCGTCAAAATCAGAATAATTGCCGGTTATATTTAAACTGATTTTCATATTGGTATCAGCAACTGCCGGTAATAAAGTGTTTACATTATAATTAGGGCCACTAGAATATACTTCATAAACTGAAGCGTTAAAATTATCTTGCACATAGCTATAGCCTTCGGTATCGTCATATCCGTTTAAACCCCAAAAACCAAAAAGAATAGGATTACTAATCTCATCAGGTACTGGGTCTGGTTCTGGTTCTGGTTCTGGTGTAGGCTCGGGATCAGGTTCTTCAATAGGATCAGGTTCTGGGGCGGGGTCAGAGTCTAATATCGGATCAGGATCTGGCTCAATAATGGGATCGGGCTCTGGTTCTGGAGTAGGGTCAAGGATAGGGTCAGGCGATGGATCAGGTGTTTCTTCTAATTCTTCATTATTATTATCATTAACAATAATAATTTTCTTTTTGGTCTTTGCTTTAATTACAGAATAATATTTATTATAATCATTTTTAGTTTTAACGCGAATTATAAATCTATATGATGTATTTGGTTTTAGTTTTTTTATTTTTTTGAAATTTTTAGTTGTGTAAATTTTTTTAATTAATTTGTTGTTGCTTATTTTAATAACTTTAATTTGGTATTTTTGGGCTTTTACATGTTTTTTCCATTTTAAGGTTATGGTTTTCTGAGTTTTATGTGTTACATGAAAATTTTTTATTTGAATTTTAGCCCAAGATGGGCTAGAAAAACAAAAAGTTGCGGCTAAAATAATTATGATTAATAATATTCTACGTTTATTCATAATGATTGTAATTGTTAATTACCGTATATAATTTAAATTTTTTTGTCAATTTTTTAAGTTTTGACTAGATTATTAATTTAAGTTAAAATTAAATAAATAATTATAAAATTAAATATGTCAGAACAAAGATATTTTAATAGAGATTCTCAGGCAAATGATTATTCAGGTGATCAATTAGCTGATATGCAAAGCAAGGCCAGAGAAGGCAAACAACTTGTTATACAATCTCCTGAATTAGCTGGTTATATCGATCATATAGATTTTGAATTATTAAACAATGTTATCAGAGAATTGTTAGAACGTTATGGAGTTAAAGATTTTAGCAGATTAAATTTAAATGCAGACAAAATTTATCAAGAAAATAAAGCGCTTGGACGATATAATTTCGAAGCCGATATTGTGGCGGTAAACATTTCGGCAATAAAATCATTGGAATTAACAGAATCGGCAAAAAAAATTGTTGTGTTGCGAAGCATAATTCATGAGTATTTACATAGTTTAAGCTATCAAGTGATTCATCGTTACGATGGGTCGTATAAATATGTTAGGGCTCGTGTTGGTTTAGGGGGCTATGAAACAGATGAATCAAAAAATATGATGGTGAGCTTAGAAGAGGGTTTAAATGAAATATTAACAAAACAGATATTAAGCGAGTATGTGCTTGCGGCTGGTGATGTTAGGACGGCTGAATATCATAAAATTGATGAAGAAGAAATTAACAAATCAGAGAGTTTAAGCGCGTATGACTTGGATGTCAGAATTGTTAATAGATTGATTATTTTTATAGCGCGGGAAAGCGGCGTTAGTGAAAAAACAGTATTTCAGGCCATGGTCAAAGAAAAATTATTCGGTGAAAATTTATTAGGTATTTGGCGAAAAATATTTATAGATCTGCTTGGTCTTGAACATGGCGAGAGTTTATATCGAGTTTTGGTGATTGCTAGCAGCAGTTACTATGGATCTCGAGATGATCTAGAGAAAAAATTAAAAAGATTAGCAAAATTACCGAGAGAAAAAGTAGGTTTTTTTACTCGAGCCATAGAATTTGTTTTGAATGCGTTGGAATTATAAGGTATAAAATAATTCAGTGCGAAAACAGGCCTTAATGAGGCTTTTTTTGTTTTTGACGAAATAGGGAATTTGGGGTAAAGTAAGGTATAAATATGATATTAATACAAATCCTTTATTTATGACAGAACCAAAAGAAGACGAGCCTCATCAATGGAATGAAGCGAGATTTATCAAAAGATTAATTGAAGCCGTTGGGGATCCTGAGCGTGCTATATCTCAAGCAGAATTGCCGCTTAGTTTAAATTTGCCGTCATTAAATAGAGTGGGTGATAGAGCCATGCAAGAATTGGAGCCAAGAACACAACTTCATGTTGGTACAAAACAAGGCTTTGATATAGGCGGTAATCAAGGTCAAACAGAATGTTTTTTTATTCAAATCATAAAACCGGAAAGCACTGAATTTGATGCTTTGTGGGTTGCTGATAATCAGGATTCATTATCAGCTTCTATCTTACAATTGGAATCAATGGGAAACGATGTTAATGGTTTGGTTTATGCTGAAAAGCATGGACACATGGCGTATTTACATTTAATGATGCAAACTCTAAATCATATTGTATGTGCCAGGCGTGAAATCATATTTCAGCGAAATCAAGATGACCATGGACAAAAAGAAGGGCATCTGGTTATAAGAACAAAAGAATTAAATATCAGTCCTGAAAAAGCGCAAACTATAATGGATCAATTTCATCGAGATTGCATAAAAGAAGCCAGGAGCAATGGTTATGATGACGCTAATTATTCTACACCTGAAAATAAGCAAATATTTTTTAATGCTTCGCAGAAAATTTGGCTACAATATGCGGAAAAATATGGCATTGCTTATTATGCCGGAGTGGATTCAGACACTTTAAGTAAATTTACATCAGATACTATTCGGGAATAAGATAAAAAATAAATTGGTTTTTAAATATGAGTATTAAAGATATAAAATGGGACAAAATTTTTAACCTCTTAGTAATAATAGTTTTAATAATTATATTAGTGTTAGTTACAAAAAGTTACGATATTGATTATTATAAATTTTTTATAATAATTATAGTTATTTTAACTTTTATATATTCTCTATATACAGAGTGGGGAACTGACAATTTAAATTTGAAAGTTTTATTTAATCCATGGAAATTATACAGTTTTTTTATTAATCGTTTTTTGAGTGAACATATTTTTCATCCGTCTTTCTTTTTTCCTCTTTCAGTAGGTTTAGTTTTATATTTTTTAAAAAAATATAATTTTATTCTTGATGAAAAAGTTATATTATTTATTACGTTTTTAGCTATTCTTTGGTATACGAGAGAAACAATGGTTTTAAGACAAGCGCAACAACAAATAATCGAAATAGAAAAAGAAAAATTAAAAAAATAACAATGTTATGACCGAGCTTGTCTCGGTCAGCTCAAATAAATATGAATAACTTCTCAACCCCCTTAGCCGAAAGAATGAGACCCACTGACCTGGATGGGTTTTTTGGGCAGGAAGAATTAGTAGGGAAAGAGAGCTTTTTACGACAAGCCATTAAAGAGGATAGAGTGCCGTCGATGGTACTGTGGGGGCCGCCAGGAAGCGGAAAGACCACTCTGGCATTTATAATCGCTAAGCAAACTAAAGCCGAGTTTCGGCAAATTAGTGCAACTGGGGCGGGGTTAAAGGAATTAAGAGAAATAATCAATTTAGCTGAACAAGCTTTAAGGCTTGGCGGCAAAACAATATTGTTTATTGATGAGATTCACCGGTGGAATAAAAAACAACAAGATGCTTTGCTTCCGCATGTGGAACATGGGACTGTAACATTAATTGGCGCCACTACCGAAAACCCTAGTTTTGAAGTTAACTCAGCTTTAATCTCTCGATCGCGCGTCATGGTTTTAAAAAAGTTAGAGAAAGATGACATTGTAAAAATTTTAAATCAAGCAATCAAAATGCACATCTCTTCTACGAAGATAGAGAAAGGATCTGGCGGGAAAGGAATAAAAAAAGACGTAATAGATTTTATCGCTCAAATGTCTAACGGTGATGCTCGCATGGCTTTAAATACTCTGGAAGCAATATTGAATCAAAATAAAAAAATTACTATTGAACTTGTTAAAGAAATTTTACAAAAAACAAATTTACAATACGATAAAAACGGCGAAGAACATTACAATATTATTTCAGCTTTGCATAAATCCATGCGCGGTGGGGATGCCAATGCGGCGGTGTATTGGCTGGCGCGAATGCTAGAAGGCGGAGAAGATCCTAAATATATTGCTCGAAGGCTGGTAAGATTTGCTTCAGAAGATATAGGATTAGCTAATAATACAGCTTTAGTGTTAGCGAATACATGTTTTGATGCAGTGCATAAAATAGGTATGCCCGAGTGTAATGTGATTTTATCTCAGTGTGTTATATATTTAGCAAAAAGCAAAAAAGATATTACGGCTTATCAGGCTTATGGACGCGCTAAAAAAGACGTGGAAGAATTTGGCAACCTGCCGGTACCGCTTCACATTAGAAACGCCGAAACAAGTTTAATGAAAAACTTGGGCTATGGGAAAGACTATAAATATACGCCACTTGAAGATAGTAGTGATCAGCAATATTTACCCGATGAATTAAAAAGTAAAAAATATGTTTAAAAATAAAACCATAGCCATCGCCATGAGTGGTGGGGTGGACTCTTCAGTGGTAGCATATTTGTTGAAAAAGCAAGGCTATAACCTAATCGGTGTTTTTATGCATCTGTGGCACGATCCAGATTTAGAAGCTTCGGAAAACGCTTGCTGTTCCTTAGCATCTCGAAATGATGCTAAACGCATAGCCGATAAATTAAACATTAGATTGTACACTCTTAATTTTGATAAGGATTTTAAAAAGGAAATTGTAAATAATTTTATTGATGAATATAAAAAAGGTAACACGCCGAATCCTTGTATAATTTGTAATCAAAAAATTAAATTTGATTTATTACTAAAAAAAGTTAAAGCATTAGGAGCTGATTATTTAGCCACTGGGCATTATGTAAAACTAATCGAAAAAAAGAAACAATTTAAATTATATAAATCAAAAGATAAAAATAAAGATCAGTCTTATTTTTTGTATAAATTAAAACCTGATCAATTAAAAAGTTTAATGTTTCCACTAGCTGATTATGAAAAAAAGAAAGTTTATAAAATTGCACAACAAAAAGATTTGTTACCAAAGCATAATAAAGAATCCCAAGATGTTTGTTTTATTCCTAAAAATGATTTAGCTGGTTTTTTAAAAAAATATATTACGCATAATACTTTCAAACCAGGAAATATTATTGACATTAATAACCAGAAAATATTAGGCAAGCATCAGGGATTAGCAGTTTATACATATGGCCAAAGAAGTGGAATCGGCGTTGGTGGAAAGGGTCCATATTATGTTTGCAAAAAAGACCATAATAAAAATATTTTATTTGTCACAAACATTAAAGACGACAAAGTATTACATTCTCAGGAAATAGTGATTAAAAAGATTAATTGGATATCTGGACACGAATCTAATTTTCCATTAAAATGTAAAGCAAAATGCAGGTACGGTCAAAAAGATCAAAACGTAATTATTGAAAATAACAAAGTTAAATTCTCTAAACCACAACGAGCAGTTACTCCAGGACAGTCAATTGTATTTTATAAAAGACGAGAATTATTAGGCGGGGGGATAATAAGCAAGAAATTTCAAATGTTGAATAGAATCAAAGTCTAAAATATAATTAATTTTTTGACCCCCAATGAATTGGGGGAAATAAAAATATTTATGACATCAAAAGAAATCAGAAAAAAATATTTAGAATTTTTTAAATCTAAGGGGCACGCCATTATCCCTTCAGCTTCATTGATTCCGGAAAATGATCCCACGGTTTTATTTACCACGGCTGGCATGCACCCATTAGTTCCATTTTTAATGGGCGAGTCACACCCAGACGGAAAACGTTTAACAAGTTGTCAAAAATGCATTCGTACTGGCGATATTGATGATGTTGGCGATAGGTGGCATTTAACTTTTTTTGAAATGCTGGGAAATTGGTCATTGGGCGATTATTTTAAAAAAGAATCCATTACTTGGAGTTGGGAATTTTTAACCGATAGTAAATGGTTAGCACTGGAAAAAGATAAAATTAGCGTCACAGTTTTTGTCGGCGATGAGACTGTTTTAAAAGACGAAGAGACATATCATATTTGGCGCGATATCATGGGAATCCCTGAAGAGAGGATTTATTATTTTGGAAAAAAAGAAAATTGGTGGGGACCAGCTGGAAAAACCGGACCCTGCGGACCAGATACGGAAATTTTTTATGATACTGGTTTATTAGCTTGCGGCCCCGAGTGTAATCCGTCTTGTGGATGTGGTAAATATGTTGAAATTTGGAATAATGTGTTTATGGAATTTAATAAACAGGTAGATGGTGCTTTTACTAAATTAGATCAAAAAAATGTTGATACCGGTATGGGGTTAGAGCGAATTACGGCAGTCATGAACGGCAAGCAAGAAGCTTATGAAACAGATTTGTTTTTACCCATCATGAATAAAATTAAAGAGCTGGCGCAAGCTCAAAATGATACTTCCATGGAAATCATCGCCGATCATCTACGAGCCGCCACATTTATAATGATGGATGGTATATCGCCCTCAAACATGGATCAGGGCTATATATTAAGGCGCTTAATTCGCCGGGCCATAAGAGAAGGTAAAAAACTTGGCATTGAAAATGATTTTTGTGGTGACGTTGCAAAAGTAATTATTGATGAATATAAAGATGTTTATGAAGAATTAGATTTAAAGAGATCGGAAATTGTTATGGAATTAACCCAAGAAGAAGAAAAGTTCAGAAAAACCTTAAATAATGGTTTAAGAAAATTTAATGAATATTTGCAAACAGAGGTTAGAAATGGAATTTTTTCGTGTAAAGCGGCTTTTGATTTATATCAATCATACGGTTTTCCCATTGAAATGACTAAAGAAGAAGCCTTAAAACAAGATTTAAAAGTCGATGAAAGCGGATTCTGCGAAAGATTAAATGATCATCAAAAAAAATCACAAGAAGCCAGTAAGGGCAAATTTGCCGGTGGTTTAGCCGATGCCAGCGAAATGAGTAAAAAATATCATACCACCACTCATATTCTACATTCATCATTACGACGCATACTCGGAGATCATGTTCAGCAAAAAGGTAGCAATATTAATGATCAGCGCTTGAGGTTCGATTTTACTCATCCGAGTAAATTAACGCCCGAACAAATTAAACAAGTCGAAGATTTAGTAAATGAAACAATTAATAGAAATTTATCCATTAATTGTAAGGAAATGAGCGTCGATAACGCTAAATCACATGGTGCAATTGGTTTATTTACTAGCAAATATGGAAATCGGGTTAAAGTTTATGAAGTTGGTAATTTTTCTAAAGAAATTTGTGGTGGGCCACATGTATTAAACACAAGTGAATTAGGACATTTTGTTATTAAAAAAGAAGAATCTTCATCATCTGGAGTGCGAAGAATAAAAGCTGTATTAGAATAATCATTATTTATCCACAAGCAAACACAAATTATATTTGACTGTATATAAAAATCTGTTATAATAATTTGCGTTGCTAGAAATACACGAATTTGGCTGGAATTTGAAAATAATATAAAGAAAATTAAGATTCTAGCGTTAATTAAGCATAGAATCCATTTTTTAATGTCTGAAATCAAAACTAATAAAAAAGGGTTTATTGAAATTGAAGGAGTAGTTGATGAACTATTACCTAATGCTTGTTTTAAGGTAACCTTAGAAAATAAACAAGAAATTTTAGCGCATTTATCCGGGCGCATGCGAATGCACAGAATCCGTATATTAGCCGGAGATAAAGTAATTATAGAAATGAGCCCTTACGATTTAACCAAAGGAAGAATTATTTATCGAAAATAACTTATGAAAGTAAAAGCATCAGCCAAAAAAATTTGTAAAGATTGCCATACTACTCGTCGCAAAGGTCGAGTGGTAGTAATTTGTAAAAATCCTCGTCACAAGCAAAGACAGGGATAACCCAATTAAATAAATGTTAAATATATTGTTTAACATAGTTTTAAATTATAATTCAACTAAAATTAAAAATTGAAAATTAAATAAATATGGCAGCAAGAATAGCCGGTGTAACTTTACCGAATGAAAAAAGAATAGAAGTGGCCTTAACCTACATTTATGGTATTGGCGCCACAACCGCAAAAAAAATATTAAAGCAAACTAAAATCAAATCCGATACTCGAACCAAAGATCTTTCAGCTGAAGAAGTTAATTTACTTCGTCAATCAATCGAGAAAAACATGAAAATTGAAGGTGAATTAAAAAGAGAAGTTCTAGCCAATATTAAACGTTTAAAAGAGATTGGTTGCTACCGTGGTTCGCGCCATAGTAAAAGTTTACCAGTTCGTGGCCAACGCACAAAAACAAATAATCGAACTGTCCGTGGTAATAAAAGAGTTACTATGGGTTCAGGTCGAAAAGTTTCAGCGCAAAAAACATAATAGAATTTATTTATCAAATATTAATTTAGAATTTAAAAAAATATGGCAGAAGTTGCAAAGTCAAGTAAAAAAATCGTTAAAAAGAAAAAGAAAAAACGAAAGGTTGTCACTCAAGGGCGAGTTTATGTATTAGCTACATATAACAACACAATCATTAGTTTTACCGATCAAAATGGCGGAGTTATTGCTCAGAACAGTGCCGGTCGGATGGGTTTTAAAGGTCCTAAAAAAGCCACGCCTTATGCCGCTGGTACAATTATTAAAAAATTAGTCGAAGAAGTAAAAGAAATGGGTTTAAAAGATGTTGAAGTTTATGTCAAAGGAATTGGTAGCGGTCGTGATGGTGCTTTGCGCGGATTAACAGCTTCTGGTTTAGCAATTACCGGTATTAACGATATTACGCCAATCCCGCATAACGGTTGTCGAGCAAAAAAACCACGACGCGTTTAATTTTTATTATCAATTATTAACTTTCAAATATGGGTAGAAACTTATCACCACAATGTAAACAATGTCGTCGCGAAGGAGAAAAATTATTTCTTAAAGGTGAACGATGTAATACTTCCAAATGTGCCATGATTAAAAGAAATTTTGTTCCTGGCATGCATGGTAGTAAAGGTAAACCAAGATTATCTGGTTACGGTATCCAATTGCGTGAAAAACAAAAAGCTAAAAAATTATACGGATTATTAGAAAAACAATTTAGTAATTACTATGTAACCGCTACAAAAAAAGCCGGTAACACAGCTGACAACTTTTTTAATTTATTGGAACATCGTTTAGATACTATTGTCTATCGCGCCGGTCTGGCTAGCTCTAGGCGTTTAGCTCGTCAATTAGTAAATCACGGCCATATTTTAGTTAATGGTCGACGATGCAATATTCCATCATGTCAGATTAAAAAAAGTGATAAAGTAGCTGTTAAAGAAAGCTTCATTAAAAAGAGTCATTGGCAGGAAATTTTAAAAACGATCGAAAAAGTTGAAATTCCGGAATGGATCCAAGTCGATAAAACTAATTTGCAAATTGTTATCAAAGGTGAACCTAATATTGCTGAACTTCACAAAACTATTTCAATGAGTCTTATCATTGAGTATTATTCTCGATAATAAAATAAATATTGATAAATTTATAAAAATATGGAAATTAAATTACCCGCGCAAATTAAGTCCAAAGAGCTGGAAACTAATCACAGCGAGGTTACCATTTCATCTTGTTACCCTGGTTATGGTACCACTTTAGGCAATGCACTAAGAAGAGTTTTATTATCATCTTTACCTGGTGCTGCGGCCACGGCTGTTAAAATAAAAGGAGTTGATCATGAATTTTCAACTATTAATGGCGTAAAAGAAGATGTTATCGAGATTATCTTAAATATTAAACAGTTACGATTCAAAGTTTATAGCGATGAACCAGTAGAAATTGAATTAAAAGTTAAAGGCGCAAAAATAATTACTGCTGGTGATTTCACTAAAAATTCACAAGTGGAAATTGTAAACACTGATCAGAAAATAGCAACCATAACTGCCAAAGATGCTACCTTAGAAATGAAAATAACAGTTCAAAAAGGTCGTGGCTATGTACCAGTTGAAGCTCGTGAAAAAGAAAAAATGGAAGTTGGATATATTGCTATTGATGCTATATATACTCCGATAAAAAATGTTAATTATCATATTGAACATGTCCGTGTTGAACAAATGACAAACTATGATAAATTAATTTTAGATATAAAAACCGACGGTACAATTACCCCGCAAGCAGCCGTAAGTGAAGCAGCTAAAATTTTAGTCGATCATTTTTCTTTAGTAGGGGATGCATTCACTGTCAGTGAAGAAAAAGAAAGTAAAGGTAAAAAATAAAATATGAGACACAGAAAAAAAACAGTCATTTTAGACAGAAAGCAAGGCCCACGTCGAGCACTTATTAAAACTCAGGCTATTAGCTTAATATTATCCAAAAAAATCAAAACTACCGAGGCTAAAGCAAAAGTATTACGCCAAGTAGTTGAAAAAATGATTACTAAAGCTAAAAAAGGCACCCTAGCAAGCGAACGTGAACTAATGAAAGATTTGGGCTATGAAAAAGCCGTGCGTGAGTTAGTTTCTAAAATTGCACCCCAATTTAAAGATCGACAGGGCGGTTATACTCGCTTAACTAAACTTGGTGTGCGCAAAGGTGACGGTGCATCATTAACTCAAATTGAAATATTATAATTATGAAAGAAATAATCATCGACGCAACCGATATCGCATTAGGAAGAATCGCATCTCAAGTAGCGGTTGTTTTAATGGGTAAAAATAAAGCCGATTATCAACCTAATAAAATTACCGGCGATAAAGTCAAAGTAATCAATATTGATAAATTAAAACTTACTGGAAAGAAAGAGGCCGACAAAGTTTATTATCGATATTCTGGATATCCAGGTGGTATAAAAACAAAGAAAGTAATAGACATGCCTCGAAAAGAGTTATTAAAAAAAGCTTTATATAATATGTTGCCAAAGAATAAATTAAGAAAAGAATATTTGAAAAGATTAACTATCCAATAATATGGCTAAAATTATAAAAAAATCTTATATTGCTACTGTCGGTAGAAGAAAAACAGCTATTAGTCGCGTACGATTATTTACTCAAGGCGATGGAAAAATCTTGGTTAATGATAAAGATATTAAAACATATTTTTCAACAACCGAACTATCTAATCGCGCTGTTAAACCTTTAAAACTTACTAATTTAGCAATTCAGGTTTCAGCTACAATAAAAACCTCCGGTGGTGGTAAAAGTGCTCAGGCCGATAGTGTCTCTTTGGCTTTAGCCAGAGCCCTTGTTATATTTAATGAAGAATTAAAAATTGATTTAAAAAAACAAGGATTACTTAAAAGAGATTCGCGTAAAAAAGAAAGAAAGAAACCGGGCTTAAGACGTGCTCGTCGCGCTCCACAGTGGTCTAAACGTTAAAAAACATCCCCTTTTATATTTTTATAAAGAGGGATTTATTTTTTTATGGAATCTTCAAAAATAACGCAGAATACAACATATCTAACAATTGCGTCTATTTTTCAAAAAGCATTGTCATTCATCTACTTTGCATTTTTAGCTAAAATTTTAGGTACCGATGCTTTAGGGCAATATCAGGCCGTGTTAAGTTTCACCGGCATTTTTATTGTTTTCATGGATTTTGGTTTAGGGCCAGTGCTTACCCGCGAAGCGGCTAAAGAAGAAGAGAATCTCCCAAATTTATTTAGTAAAATTTTAGGCTTAAAAATAGTGTTAATTATTTCAACCATAGTAGGCTTAGTAACAGTAGCAAATCTTTTGCATTATTTTAAACCTGAGAATTATACCAACGAAGACTTGTTTTTAATTTATATTGGAACATTTGTAATTCTATTAGACACACTGATATTTACTTTTTTTTGCGTGTTTCGAGCCTTAAAAAATTTACAATACGAAGCAATTAATGTATTAATTTATCAAGGTATTATTTTTTGTGTGGGCTTGTATGGTTTGATATACACACAATCAGTTTTCTTTTTATTAGTAGTACTTTTTTTGGGCAGTTCTTTTAGCTTTGTGTATTTTTTAATTTTAATTAAAAAGAAAACAAACATCATTATTAAGGGGGCATATAATTATATTGATTTTAAAAAGATTTTTATTATTGCTGCGCCATTTGCCGTAGCTGGAATTTTTGTACGTTTAAACGGTACTGTTGATATGTTGATGTTAAAATATATTTTAAAGGATGGAAATCATTATGCTGGTTTGTATGCCTTGGCGTTTAAATTAACATTAGCGTTAACTGTGTTATCGGGTGCTTTTGCAAGCAGTTATTTCCCATCAATTAGTTATTATATTAAACGCGATATTTCAAAAGTTAAAACCATTTTTGAAAACGGAATATCGTATATGATGCTTCTTAGTTTACCGATAATGGCCGGAGTATTAGTTTTGGCCGATAAAATTATTCTAACTGTTTGGAGCGAATCTTTTACTGAATCTATTACACCTTTAAGAATTTATATTGTGGCATTATTATTTATTTTTTTAAATTATCCAGTAGGTAATTTTTTAAACGCGGCCAATAAGCAAGTTTTAAATACTATTAACACCGGCATAGCTTTGATTATTAATATTACATTAAATTATTTTTTAATCCGCTATTACAATATCGTCGGCGCTTGTATCAGTGCTTTATCTAGCTCTACTGTACTAGTATGTTTAGGTTTGCCGTGGGTTTACAAAATGATCAAATTTGATTATCGTTATTTAATTAAACGTTTTTTAAGTATTTTTACGGCTAGTTTAATAATGGGTGTATCGGTCTATGGGTTAAGAATATATTTAGAAAAATACAATATCCTAAGTTCAAGCTTACAATTGATTTTATTAATTATTACTGGTATTTTAGTTTATGGCACTTTTCTTTTTATTACACGCGGATTAACTAAAAGCGAGTTTAAATCTTTTATTCAGGCCGTAAAAAATAAATAAATGAAAAAAAGTTTATTAGTGACACTAGAATATCCACCGCAAATAGGGGGTGTGGCTCATTATTATAGTAATTTAGTTAATAATTTGCCGGCAGAAAAAATTTTAGTTTTAACCAATGAAAAAAATAAATTACTTTGGCGGATACCTTTTTTAGGATGGATTAAAAGTTTTTTTACTATCAAAAAATTTGTTAAAGAAAATGATATCGAAATAATTATGGTCGGCCAAATTCTACCGCTTGGAACAGTGGTTTGGCTTTTATCAAAATGGTTAAAAATTCCTTATGTGGTTTTCATTATGGCCATGGAAGTAACTTATGTTAAGCAGTACCGTCGTAAACAATGGCTAATGAAGAAAATACTAGTTGAAGCTAAAAAAATAATTACCATTTCAACATACACTAAATTTGAAATTTTAAAATTAATTAGTAGTCGATATCAAAGGAAAATTGAGATTATTTTTCCGGTCCCAAATATTGTACCCAGCAAATATCCGGAAGCAATTAAAGAGTGTTGTAAAAAGCATAAGCCCGTACTACTTACTGTGGGGCGGTTAGTTCAGCGAAAAGGCCATGATATGGTTATTAAAGCTTTGCCCGAAATATTAAAAGAAATTCCAAATTTACAATATATTATCGTTGGTGACGGTAATTACAAAAATCAATTAAAAAAACTTGTTTCAAAACTTAATTTGGATAAACAAGTTATTTTTACCGGAGAATTATCAGATCAAAAAACCGCTAGTTATTATGCTATAGCTGATGTTTTTATTATGGTGCCACGCGAAATGCCTAATCGTGATGTAGAAGGCTTTGGCATTGTTTATTTAGAAGCCAATTCGTTTGAAAAGCCGGTAATCGGTGGTCAGAGCGGCGGAGTAACCGATGCCGTCGTCGATGGATATACTGGTTTTCTAGTCGAGCCGGAAAACACCTCTATGATCTGCCAGGCTGTTGTGCGCTTGATCACTAATAAAGACATGGCGCATAAAATGGGCTATCAAGGTAAAATTAGAGTTGATCAGGAATTTAATTTGAAAGCTAAAGCCCAGCAATTACAAAATATTTTATTATAATTGTTGTTTTGCGAAGTTAAAAGTGTTAATCCAAAAAGGATTGATTTTTTTTGATTTTTTTGGTATTTTATACATATGGATTTATCAATTGTCATCGTTTCTTGGAATGCTAAAAAGTACTTATTTAAGTGTTTAAAATCAATTTTTGTATTCACAAATTTAAAAAACTTCAAATTCGAAGTTTTAGTGGTTGATAATGCCTCTAATGATGGCAGTTTGAACATGATTGAAAAAGATTTTCCCCAAGTAAAAGTTATTAACAATAAAAAAAATTTGGGTTTTGCCAAAGCAAACAACCAGGCACTGAAAAAAGTCCAGGGAAAATATATTTTATTTTTAAATGATGATACAGAAATATTTGGAAATATTTTTTTTATACTATTAAACGAATTCAAAATGCTTAATCGGCACGATAATAAAATAGGCATTTTAGCGTGTAAATTATTAAACTCCGATGGTAGTTTGCAATTAAGCGTCAGGCGTGATCCTAATTTAATCAACCAACTTATTATAATATCCAAATTACATCATTTGTGGCCGAGTTTGCTTAAAAATTATGAACAGCATAGTTTTAATTATTCTAAAGAGCAAATGGTAGAGCAGGTAATGGGTGCATTTATGCTTACGACGCGATCTGTTTTAGAACATGTTGGTAATTTTGATGAAAATTTTTTTATTTGGTTTGAAGAAGTAGATTTACAAATTAGAATGCGCCAAGCTGGATACAAAATTTATTATACACCGCTTGTTAGTTGCCACCATGTAAAAGCGGTTAGTTTTTCACAAATTCTTACTTTCGAAAAACAGATGATGTTTATGCGTAGTATGCGATACTTTTTTAAGAAGCAACATAATTTATTCAGCTATCTGATTATCAGTAGCGCACAAGCGATTAGTTTAATTTTTGCGCGTGTTTTGAAAAATTATAAACATAAATGAAAAATCTTTTTTTTAGCCGTTTATTTAAAATTACATTTCTAGCAATTATAATTATTGAATTATTATCTTGGATAGTGCTAGATAATATTACTCTAAATCAATTATTTTTCGGGATTGTAATAATCATTTGTTTTTTATTGTCTTTAAAAAATTTAGAGTGGGGGATATATATAATACTGGCTGAATTAGTAATCGGCTCTAAAGGCTATTTATTGTTTTTTAATATCAATAATTTTTCCGTTTCTCTGCGTTTAGGTTTGTTTTTGGCAGTTTTTGTTGCTTATTTCATTTGGATTATTCGCCAAAGAAAGATTTTATTTTTTCAAAATAAATTTAAAAATTATTATCTAGCATTATTCTTTTTTTTAATTACGGCTGTAATAATTGGTTACGCGAAAAACAATGAATTAAAAAATATTTTTTTTGATGCCAATGGATATTTATTTTTTGGGTTAATTCTGCCAATCACGCAGATTATAAATGATAAAAATAAATTTTTAAATTCCTTACAGGTAATGCTAGCGGCAACTTTGACCAGCTTTATTAAAACTATTTTGTTACTATTTATTTTTTCGCAACAAAATATTTTTTATTATTATGTTGCCGGTGTTTACCAATGGGTGCGGCGAAGCGGAGTTGGTGAAATTGTTAGAATGGACAACGATTTTTATCGGATCTTTTTTCAAAGTCATTTATATTCTATTTTTATATTTTTTTTAGGATTGTCAGCCATTACTTTATATAAAAAACAAGAATTAAACATTAAACAAAATAAGCTTTTTTATCTGGGTTTTTGTTTATCGATATTAATTATATTTACGAGTTATTCACGTAGTTTTTGGGTAGCAGTGCTAGGATCTTTAGTTGTATATGGTTTTAGTGCGTTGTTTTTATTAAAAATTAAATATAAAAAAATTGCCACAATATTATTAGTTGTGGGTTTAATATTTATTATTGATTATGGGTTAGCCTTGGGAATTGTAAATTTTCCTCTCCCTGGAAATAGCAAAGTAAATGCCATGAGTTTAATTAGTGAGCGCACAAAAGATCCAACTCAAGAAGCGGCTGGGTCCTCTCGAATAGAGCTATTAAAGCCGCTTCTAACTAAAAATTTTGAGAATTGGTTTATGGGTGGTGGTTTTGGCACCACAGTAACTTATAAATCTCAAGATCCACGGGCTATGAAATCTAATTTTGATGGGAATTATACTACTTATGCTTTTGAATGGGGCTATTTAGATTTATGGTTGAAATTAGGCTTGATTGGATTTATTGTTTATGTTTTGTTGCTCTGGAAAATCTTTTCTAGTGGTTTAAAACATACTATGAATGAAAATAACATCGATTGGAAGTTTATTTATTTTGGTTCGCTTTTAGGTCTTGTCGCATTAATTGCAATTCATTTTTTAACGCCTTATTTAAATCATCCGCTCGGTATCGGTTGGATATTATTAGTTGGTCAGTTTTATTCACTAGATAAATAAAAATGGAAAAAGTATCAATTGTTATTTTAACTTATAATAGCGCTGAAAATATTTCTGGTGTGCTTGAATCCATTAAAGTTCAGTCATATCAAAATCTAGAAATTATTATTGTTGATAATGCTTCCCAAGATGCTACCGTTATGATAGCCAAACAAATTTGTCCCACGGCAATTATTAAAGAAAATTCAGAAAATTATTGGTTTGCTAAAGGCAATAATATCGGTATTAATTTGGCCAGCGGTAAATATATATTTATTCTAAACGACGATGTTGTCTTACATAAAGAGTGTGTTGCAAAATTAGTCGAGCGAATAAGCGTTAGTCCTCAAATAGGTGCTGTGACCGGAAAAGTATATAGATTGACTGACACTAAGAAAACTGATATATTTGACGGAGTTGGTTTAGAAAAAAATATTTTTCGAAAGTATATAAACATTGGCGAAAATAAAAAAGATTTGAGCCAATACAATAAAGACCAGCAAATATTTGGCGTTTCCGGAGCGCTTTTTTTAGTGAAACGCGACGCTTTAGAAAGTATTAAATTTGAAAATGAATATTTTGATGAACAATTTGTAGCCTATAAGGAAGACATAGATCTTTCTTATCGTTTAAACACTTCGGGATGGAAGATATGGTACGAACCCATGGCTATGGCTTGGCACAAAAGATCTGTTCAAAAGAGTTCATTTAAAAATCGTTCTTTGCAAAATAGAGTAATTAAGGCCATGAGTTATCGTAACCACTGGTGGGTGCTAATGAAAAATGAATTTACCTTAAAAACAATTTTAGATTGGCCCTTTATTCTGGGTTATGAATCTATTAAATTAATTTATGTTTTGATATTCGAATTAAATACTTTTATGTATTGTCTGAAATCTGAACCTAATAATATAAAACGTATTTTATTAAAAAGAAAATTTATTCACGATAGTAAAAAGATATGAAGTTATCAATAATTATTTTAAACTATAATACTCAAAATTTGCTACGTTTATGTTTGCAGAATTTAATTGCCTTAAAATTAGATTTTCCCTATGAAATAATTGTTGTTGACAATGCGTCAGTTGATGATTCAGTGGATATGATGAAAGAAAAATTTCCGCAAATAAAATTAATTGTATCCAAAATAAACTGCGGGCATGCACGAGGTAATAATTTAGGTATTAAACAAGCGCAGGGGGAATATATTTTAATTCTTAATACTGATATAATTTTTAAAAACAGTGAAGATTTATCAAATTTGCTGAAGTTTATGGATCAGCAATCAAAAGTTGCTATTGTTGGCCCAAGGCTTTTAAATGGTGATGGTAGTGTCCAGAGATCTTGCTATCGTTCCTATTCATTGTTTACGCCAATTTGGCGACGTACTCCGTTGGGAAAGCTAAAATTTGCCAAGCGAGATTTAAATAATCATCTCATGAACGATTTTAATCATAATGAAACGATTGTCGTGGAATGGATTTTAGGAGCATGCATGTTACTGAGAAAAAAGTTTATTGAAAAATACGGCGCGTTTGATGAAATTTTTTTTCTGTACTTTGCTGATTATGAATTATGCGATCGGGCCAGTGCTAATGGTTATAAAGTTTATTATTATCATGATACAAAGATCATTCATTATCATAAACGCGAATCGGCGCAAAAAAGTATTTGGGGAGGTTTTGGAAGTTTGTTTAATTACATTACTCGAATTCACATCAAAGATTGGCTTAAATATTTATCTAAAAAAAGACAACTAAATAAAAAAAAATGAAATTAACAATTGATAAAAAAGCAAATAAACATTATAAATTAAAGAAGAGCTTAAAAGTTATAAGTATTATTGTTGGCGTAATAGTTTTAATAATATTAATTTTTGGTTTATTGAATTACAAAAATTTTAATTCTTTATATCAAGAAGCAATAGATGGCAAGAATAATTTTACTAATGCTCAACAAGCCATTAAAGAGCAAAATTTTGCGATGATGGCTACCGAACTGAATCAGGCTGCAGAGCATTTTTCAACCGCTAGCCAGATTATGGAAAAATACAGCTGGGTAGAAAGCGCACCCTTTGCAGGTAAGCAATTTATGGCTGTTAATCATTTATTATTGGCAGGTATTAGTATTGCAGATGGACTTGAAGACTTATCTTTGCTTGGTGAAGATATTGCTAATATTTTGAAGCTTGATGGGGCAGAAACAACATTTAATTCGATTAGTAAAGCCAAGAAAAGACAGATTCTTGAAAAACTTTACAATTCACCCGATACTATTAAGCAATCAACGGATAAATTAAATTTAGCCCTATTCGATTTGGAACAAATTCCGGAAAAAGGACTTGTAAAGCCTTTGCGAGATGCTTTGGCACCAATTAACGATAATTTACCTTTAATTAAAGAATTAACTTCTAAAGCCTTACCATTAGTTGAAGTTTTGCCAAGTGCATTAGGTTATCCAGATGAAACTACTTATTTATTTTTATTGCAAAATAATACTGAGCTACGCGCAACTGGCGGATTTGTTGGAACTTACGGAATTTTAAAATTTGATTCGGCTGAAATAAGTTATTTTGATACTGATAATATTTATAATCTGGATGGGCCAGCTGAGCAGTTTTTATTTTTACCACCACAAGATGAATTTGCGAAATATGTTGATGCTAAAGCCATGTACATGCGTGATGCTAATTGGTCGCCAGATTTTCCGACTTCAGCCAATAAAACTGAAGAATTATATCACTTAGAAAATGGTGCTGAACAGAATATAGACGCGGTGATTGCTGTCGATCCGGAATTTATTTTGTCTCTGGTTAAATTAACCGGTGCTATAGAAATCGAAGGAGAGGAATATAATGAGGAGAATTTTATCGACAAATTACAGCAACGGGTAGAATTTAGATATCAAGCTGCGGGCGAGTCAGATGCTGAAAGAAAAGACATTATCAGCGAATTGGCAACTATACTCATGGATCGAATATTAAATTTACCCAAAGAGAAGTGGGGAGATGTTTGGAACATGATTAATCAAGATGCTAATGAGAAACATATTTTATTATCTTTTAAGAATGAAGAAGTGCAGAAATATATTACGACTTTAAAGTGGGACGGCAGTGTTCGTGATCAAGAATATACAGGCGAAGATTTTATAATGCTCGTCGATAGTAATATGGCAGCATTAAAAACAGATAAAGTAATGGATCGATCAATAGATTATAAATTAAGTAAGAATGGCGAGGATTTGATTGCAACATTAACAGCAACGTATCAGAATAATGGAACTTTTTCTAATACCACAACGCGTTATCGAAGCTATGCCAGAATTTATGTGCCGCTGGGGAGTGAATTAATATCATCCACCGGTTTCATGACGAACGATAAATTAAAAGGAGGCACTCCTACCGCGGCTTTGGTCAAACAAGATGAGGAATTAAACAAAACTGTGTTTGAAGGTTTTATTGCAATTGAGCCAAAAGCACAGGAGCAGATTGTTTTAACTTATAAATTGCCGTTAGAAATTAAAAATTTAATTTCAAATAATGAATATCAATTATATATCCAGAAACAAGCGGGTACTTTAAATCATGGATTAACAATAAATTTTGACATTGGGCAATCTATTAAAGAAATTAGTGCTCTTGACTTAAATGCTGAAATGGATAATAATAAAGTGCAACTGAGTGGAGATTTACGCACAGATAAAAGCATAAAAATTCAATTAAAATAGCATGTTTGTTAAGAAAATTGGTATAGATTTAGGTACGGTTAATACATTAGTTTATGTACCTAAGCGTGGCATTGCCATTAACGAGCCATCAGTAGTGGCGGTTTCAATTCAGGACCGTAAGGTATTGGCTGTGGGTAACGAGGCTCGTGATATGCTTGGTCGCACACCAGATACTATTATTGCATCGCGTCCTTTAAAAGACGGCGTGATAGCTGATTATCGTACTACTGAAAGTATGTTGCGTTATTTTATTAATAAAGCATTGGGTGGAATTAGAATTTTAAAACCCGAAGTAATGATTGCTGTACCAGCGGGGATCACATCCACCGAAAGAAGAGCTGTTATCGATGCGACAATCCAAGCTGGCGCTAAAGCTGCGTTTATTATAAAACAACCTATTGCTTCAGCCATCGGGGCAAATATTCCAATTGGCAGTGCTTCAGGACATATGATAATTGAAATTGGTGGTGGCACATCAGAAATTGCGGTAATTTCATTAGGTGGAATCGTGGCTAATACTTCGGTTAGAATTGGAGGAACAAAATTTGATTATGCTATTTCTGAATTTGTGAGAAAAAAATATAATTTAGCGATCGGTGAGCGATCCGCTGAAGAATTAAAAATTAAAATTGGTTCAGCACTTCCACTAAGTGATCCGTTATCTATGGAAGTCCGTGGGCGTGACATTATTTCCGGATTACCACGAACAGTAACTGTAACGTCAGACGATATCACTGAGGCCATCCAAGATGATTTAAATGGCATTATTCAAGCTGTAAAATCAGTCCTGCAAGAGACACCGCCTGAATTATCAGCTGATGTTATCGATAAAGGCATGGTTATTTCCGGTGGTTCAGGCCAACTTCGAAATCTAGACGAGTTATTATCTCGCGAAATAGATGTTCCAGCTTATTTAGCCGATGAACCCCTACAAAACGTTGTTAAAGGTACGGGCGTGGCTTTAGAAAATTTGGAATCCTATAAAAGATCTTTATTATCTACAAAATAACATGTTAATAGGCATTGATGCCTCCAGAGCAAATTTAGAAAAGAAAACCGGTACCGAGTGGTACTCATTTTTTTTGATTCAAGAGTTAAAAAAAACAATACCTTCAAATTATAAAGTAGTTTTATACTCCAAAGAACCATTGCGTAATGGTTTGGAAGAATTACCAGTTAATTGGAGTAGCGCAGTTTTAACATGGCCACCTAAATTTTTATGGACGCAAATTCGCTTATCGATTGAAATGCTAAAATTTTGGTCAAGGCCAAAATTGCTTTTTGTGCCGGCTCATACCATTCCACTGATTCATCCTCGCCGAACAATTTTAGTGGCTCATGATATTGGATTTGAGCGAATGAAAAATTTGTATGAACAAAAAGATGTTATAAAAAATAATTCTTTTTTGAAAAATATTTTAAAATTATTAGTGCGCATTGCAACGCTAGGACAATATAATATTTCCGAACTTGATTACCATCGTTGGGCTATGCGCTATGCCGTTAAGCACGCTACTCAGATTATTACAGTTTCAAATTTTTCCAAAAAAGAAATACACGAATTTTACAGATGTCCAAAACAAAACATTACTGTTGTATATAATGGTTTCGATAAGCATTCATTTTTCCGATTCCAAAACAAAACATCAGAAAAATATTGTTCTATTTTAGAAAAATATAAAATAAAAACTCCTTATATTTTATTTACGGGGCGCCTGGAGCAAAAGAAAAATTTGGTCAATCTTGTTTCGGCATATAAATTGTTTGTTGAAAAATATAAGCAACCGCATTATTTGGTGCTTCTGGGGTCAATCGGGTACGGATATGAAGACATTGAAGCAAAAATATTTGAATTAAAGTTAAAAGATCAGATTATTGAACCAGGATACGTGGATCAAAAAGACATGAACACAATTATGAATTTGGCGGATTTATTTGTTTTGCCGTCATTTTATGAGGGGTTTGGCATTCCAGTGCTTGAAGCATTGGCCGCGGGTACGCCAGTAGTGTGCTCTAATATAGAGCCATTAATTGAAATTGCTGGTAATTCTGTAAATTATTTTGATCCAAATAATCCGAATGAAATAGCCCAAGTTATTAATGAAACCATTAATGATAACTTTAATAAACAAATAAATGTTAAAAATGGACAGCAAATAGTAAAAAAATATTCTTATCAAAAATGTGCCCAAGAAACTTGGCAGTGCATTGAAAAATTTTTATGAAATATAAATGGGATTTAATTGGTCATTTTAAACAACGAACATACTTGCAAAAACAGATAGAATCTGGTAAAATAAGCCATGCTTATGTTTTTGTGGGTTTGAAAAATTTAGGGAAGTTTAAGCTGGCCAAGCAATTTGCCAATATTATATTATGCAATGGTAAAGATGAGAAGAAACCATGTGGTAAATGCATTAATTGCCGACAGTTTAAAAAAAATATTCATCCCCATTTTCATATTATTGAACCTTTAAAAAACCGTAAAACTCAAAATATCGGCATTGAACAAGTTCGAAGCATTATTAAAGAGTTAAGCCGAAAATCATTTGGAAATTCATGGCAAATAGTAATTATCAGACAAGCACACAATATTAATATTCAAGCCGCTAATGCAATTTTAAAAACTTTGGAAGAACCTGGGAAAAAGCAAATTATTATATTGCTCGCTGAAAATTTCAATTCTTTACCGCTAACTATAATTTCTCGCTGTCAGATAATAAAATTTTTACCAGTAGCTAAAAAGGATATATTCGTTGCATTGAAAAAAGATATTTATGATGAAAGTCAATTAGAAACTTTATGTCGTTTGGCAAATGGTTTACCACTCGTGATGCAAGATTTTTTCACCAAAAAAAATAAATTAGTTGATTATGAAGAACTTATACAATGGACATTAAGTTTATTAGAGAAAAATAATTGTACGGCAAAATTAAAAATGTTTGAAATTAAATATAAAAAAATTGAAGCCACTCAAGCTGTAAATTTAATTAATACTTGGATCAGTTTGTGGCGCGACTTATTACTTCAAAA
The DNA here is from genome assembly GCA_043798935.1 of Patescibacteria group bacterium. Lineage (GTDB taxonomy): Bacteria > Patescibacteriota > Patescibacteriia > UBA9570 > JAHJKD01 > JAZDOC01. The sequence continues at coordinate 120,327 of JAZDOC010000019.1, read as the reverse complement.
AAATAATCAAGCAGATTTAATAATAAATTATTTCGCTAATCAGAAAATTCAAGCCGTATCGGAAAAATACTCTAACTCTAAAATTAATAATATGATTTCTTTGTTAGAAAAAACCCGATCACAGAGTGTAAATAAAAATTATAAATTGTGGTTTGAAAATTTAATAATAAATAATTTATAAATTTATGAATAAAAAAATATTGTATCTATTTGCAATTTTTATGATGTTAATTACGCTAGGCGCCAGTTGTAGCGGTTGTAGCAGCAAACCTAAAGATGGTGGTGTTTATAAATCGACTGACCAGGGTGAAACATGGGAACAAAAAACTTTTATTAGTAAAGTTAAACGAAAAGTTTACACTATCAGTGAATTAAATATTACTTGTTTTGAATTCGATAAAAACGACAGTAATGTTGTTTATGCTGGTACTATGGGAGCGGGGATTGTAGTTACTAAAAATGGTGGCGAAAACTGGGAAGCCACCGGATTAACTACTGGAAACATTTATAGTATCGATATTGATCCAATAGATAGAAATATTTTATATGCGGCCAAAGATTATTACATCATTAGAACTGTTGATGGAGGTGCTAATTGGGAAACTGTTCATACGGATACTAAAAAAAATAAGTTTAACCAGGTAATTATTGATACTTATGATCCGCATAAAATATATGCCGTATCCGATAGTGGCATCGTTTACAAATCAGTTGATCAAGGTGTAAATTGGGAAATTAAGTTGCAATTAGATAGTGAAATAAAGAATTTGTACATGCGCGACCGAGATACTAGAATTTTATATGCCTTAACACAGGACGGGGATATTTATAAAACCACAACCGGCGGTGAATTAATTGTGAGCGATGAAAATGTCGATAATCAAGATGAGTCAGAGTTAATCGTTAACAACGCTTGGACTAATATAATTACTAAAGAACACAAAGATAAATGGCCGACCGGAAAAACTGCGAAAAATATGTTTATTTTTCCGCAGGAACCAAATAGTATTTATATGGTCACGCGCCATGGTTTATTAAAATCAACCAATGAAGGTGCTAGTTGGGTTGAAATGAAAACATTAATTCCACTCGATGATAAAGAAAACGATAAAATAATTAATTTAAACATGGATGCTTTGGATTCTCGAATTATGTATTTTACAATCAGTGGCACGGATAAAATCCATAAAAGTACCAATAGCGGTGGCAATTGGAAGGTAATCGAGAATTTTCCTTCTACAAAGTTAATTAAAACATTAGTGATTAATCCCTATGAGCCATCAACGCTCTACACGGGTATCGAGATTCCGGAAGAAAAAGGTGGTTTAATTAAAACGTAATTTTTAAAATATAAAACATATGGAACGAGAAGAATTTGAAAAAATAATTATTTTTCTGGAAAAAGAGTTGTCTAATTTGCGTACTGGTAGAGCCATGCCCAATTTGGTTGAAAACATTAAAGTTGAAGCCTATGGAGCTTTTACGCCGCTTAATCAGTTAGCTTCAATAAACGCTCCAGAACCGCAAACCCTTACCATTTCACCATGGGATCAAAGTGTTATAAAAGCCATTGAAAAAGCGATCTATGAAGCAAATCTAGATTTGAATCCAGTAGTTGAAGGAAAAATTATAAGAATTAATTTTCCGCCTTTAACCGAAGAAAAACGTAAAGAGTTAGTGAAAATTATGTACCATAAAGTTGAAGAAGCAAAAATTAAAATAAAAACATCGCGTGAAGAAATAATTCGGGGATATAAACAACAGGAAAAAGATAAAGATATTTCTGAAGACGAGAGATTTAGAATGGAAAAAGAACTCCAAACCACAGTCGATGAGTATCATGATAAAATTAAACAAATCGCCGAGAAAAAAGAATGCGATTTATTAAAGGTTTAATTAATACATGAATATTATTTTTACAATTATTATTTTCGTTGTTATTTTAGGAATATTAGTTTTTGTTCATGAACTGGGTCATTTTGGAATTGCAAAATTATTCAAAGTTGGGGTAGAAGAATTTGGTTTTGGTTATCCGCCAAAAATTTTAGGTATTCAAAAAGGTAAAACTATGTATTCACTGAACTGGATTCCGGTTGGCGGTTTTGTAAGAATTAAAGGTGTAGTTGGTGCGGAAGAGGGATCATCGAATGAAAATTATGAAAATGATGACGATAGTTTCATGAATAAAAGCGTCGGAGTGCGTTTTAGTATTTTAATTGCAGGTGTAATAATGAATTTTTTACTGGCGGCTGTTTTATTTTCAATCGGATTTATGATTGGTTTGCCGGCTGCAATAGATAATGCTCCTGAAAATGCCATTATAAATAATCCAGGGATAGCAATTAGTAGCGTATTAGATGCGTCACCGGCGCAAATCGCTGATTTACAACCTAATGATAAAATAGTCGGTGTTGATGGTGAAAAGATTGTTTCTATAAATGATTTTAAAAATGCTGTTAAAGAAAAGCAGACTATTTCAATAGACATCGAGAGAGAATCGGAAGTTATTACTAAAGATATAAACATTGAAGTTATTTCAGCTACCAATGAGCCGGGTATAGGAGTTGCTTTAGTGGAAACGGGAATGGTTTCTTATCCATGGTATCAAGCAATTTATCAGGGCTTTGCCTACACGGTGAAATTAACCGGGTTAATTTTTCAGGCTCTGTATCAATTATTAGTCAGTTTAGTTTCAGATGTGAAGTCTGAAACAGCTTTTTCCGGACCTATTGGAATTGCTGTAATGACCAGCGAAATGGCAAAAATGGGTTTTATTTATTTACTTCAATTTACAGCTTTATTATCTATCAATCTTGCTATTTTTAACCTTTTACCAATTCCAGCTTTAGATGGTGGTCGTTTATTTTTTTTAATAATTGAAAAAATAAAAGGTAGCCCAGTAAATCAAAAAATAGAAATGATTATTCATAATCTTGGATTTTATTTGTTGTTATTATTAATTGTAATTGTCACTTTTAAAGATGTGGCGCAATTTCACTTTTTAACCTTTATTAAAAATATATTTATTTAAATTATGCGTCAATCAAGGCTGTTTACTAAAACAACAAAGTCGATTCCAAAGGATATCAAAGTTTTGAGTTATAAATTATTATACCAAGCCGGCTTTATACGTGAATCTACCGCCGGACGATATTATTTTTTACCACTTGGTATGCGTGTTCAAGATAAAATAGTAAAAGTAATTGAACAAGAAATGGATTCGACCGGTGCTTTAAAAATGATTACACCCGTATTACATCCAATTGAGTTATGGAAAGAAACAAATCGAACCGATTCAGTTGGGTTTGAATTAATGAAGGTAAAAGATCGATCTCGAGCTGAATTTGTTTTAGGTGGTACAGCTGAAGAAATGATGGTTGATTTAGTCAGAAAATTTACAATTAGCTATAAAGATTTACCATTTAATATTTATCAATTTTCGCAGAAATTCAGAGATGAGTTGCGTGCCCGAGCCGGATTACTGAGAGTGCGCGAATTTTTAATGAAAGATGCTTATTCTTTTCATGCTGATGAAAAAGATTTTGCTATTGAATATGAAAAAATGCGCCAAACATATACTAAAGTTTTTAAGCGTTTAGGCTTAGAAACTATTGTGGTTGAATCCGACAATGGCTATATTGGCGGCGATTATTGCCATGAATTCATAGTAATTAGCGATATTGGCGAAAGTCGATTTTTGATGACTAGTAGTATGTCGTATGCAGCACATGAAGACGTGGCAAAATTTGTTAAAGATAATAAGAATTTGGAAGAAAATATTTTACCCATGAAAGAGATAATAGCCGAAAGAGGCAATAGCATGGATGATGGTGTAAAATTTCATAATTTGCCTTTGTGGCAACAAATCAAAGATGTTATGTTTGTCGATGATAAAAACAGAATGATTCTAGCTGTTATTCGAGGCGACTATGATGTTAACGAAACTAAATTAAAGCATATTGTTCAAGCTCATTCTTTACGTCATGCGACTGATTATGAAATTAGAGAAATTGGCAGTGTGCCAGGATTTATTTCACCGGTAAAAATAAATAAAGATGTAATTGTGGTGGCTGATGATTCTTTGCGAACTATCAAAAATGCTTATGGTGGCGCTAATAAGAAGAATGTCGATTTAATTAATATTAATATTGATCGAGATTTTACTGTAAATTTTGAAGGTGATATTGCTATGGCATTTAACGGTTGCGTTAGCGAAAACGGAGAAGTTTTAAATGAAGCCAAAGGTATAGAAGTAGGCAATATTTTTCAATTAGGTTATCATTATAGTAAAAAAATGAATGCTACTTTTATGGATAAAGAAGGACGTGAAAAATTTTATTATATGGGTTGTTATGGAATCGGAGTAGGGCGCACTTTAGCTACCATTGTGGAAAAGTTTGCTAATGATAAAGGCATGCTTTGGCCTTTTGAAATTGCCCCTTTTCAAGTTCATTTAGTTAATTTGAATAAAGATTGTATTCAGTCTGATGAGATATATGAGGCTTTACAAAATGCTGGTTTAGAAGTATTATATGATGACCGAAATGAATCAGCCGGAGCGAAATTTAAAGATGCAGATTTAATCGGAATTCCAGTTAGATTAGTTGTTTCTCCTAAAAATGGCGAACAAATAGAATTTAAAAGAAGAGATAGCGAGAAATGCGAATTATTATCATTAAATGAAATTATTACAAAATGTTTAAAGGTTTCTTAGGCAGATTTTCAAAAGATTTGGGTATTGATTTAGGAACGGCCAATACTTTGGTTTACACAAAAGATCGTGGTATTGTTATTAATGAACCGTCTATTGTGGCAATTAATCAGCGAACTGATCAAATTTTAGCAGTGGGGGAAGAAGCTAGAAAAATGATTGGTAAAACACCCCCATATATTGTGGCTATTAAACCTTTAGCCGACGGCGTGGTTTCAGATTTTGAAGCTGCTGAAAAAATGATGAAACATTTTATCGAAAAGGTACATCGCGAATCAGCAAATTTTTTACCGCGTCCGCGAGTAGTTATGGCAATTCCGCTTGGCGTTACCGAAGTCGAAAGAAAAGCCGCTGAAGACGCAGCTTTAAACGCCGGTGCCCGACAAGTTTTTTTAATCGAAGAACCCATGGCCGCAGCGATTGGCGCCAGGCTGCCAGTACAGGAATCGATTGGTAACATGATAATTGATATTGGCGGAGGTACAACAGAAATTGCTGTAATTTCATTAGGTGGTGTAGTTAATTGGCGGTCTTTACGATTAGCCGGAGATGAATTAAATCAGGATATTATTAATTATTGCCGCGATAAATTCAATTTATTAATAGGAGAGCGAACTGCTGAAGATATTAAAATTAAAATTGGAAATGTTATTGAACAAACTGAAATAATTGAAACTACGGCAAAAGGTCGAGACTTATTAACTGGTTTACCGAAGGAAATTACAATCAATAATGAACATGTTCACGAAGCCATGAATAAAACAATTAATACTATTATTGATAATGTTAAATCTACTATTGAATCTACACCTCCCGAATTAGTAGCCGACATTTTTGAAAGAGGACTGGTTTTATCTGGTGGCGGAGCCTTGCTAACCGGGTTAGACATTAGGATCGAACGCGCCACTCAAGTACCTGTAAAAATAGTTGACGATCCATTAACGGCTGTTGTTCGAGGAACCGGAATTGTTTTAGAAGACATGGAATTGTTTAAAAATGCATTGTCCTTAACCAGCGAAGGTAATATTTTAGATTAATTATGTATAATGAACGATCAGTCTGGGCAAAAATTGTCATTTTTTCAGTTGTCATTATACTGTTTATTGTTTTACATTACATAAATATTTTAAAACCTGTTGAAGGCCTATTGACTTCCGCATTAAAACCTTTACAAGTTCCTTTGTATCGATTTAGTATATATTTATCTGATAGTGAAACGCTCTATGATAAAAATGAATTAATTTCTGAAAACAATCAGCTTAAACAAGATGTTAATGATTTAGTTAAAAAGAATTCTGAACTAGAAACATATATAGACGAAAATGAAATTTTAAAACAGCAGATTACTTTTTTAGAAGATAATCAATTATCATACCAAACTGCAAAAATTATTAGTAAATATAGTGGGTCGAACAAGCAAATTGTGGTCATTAACCAAGGCGAAAACGTAGGCATTAAAGTTGGCTTTCCGGTCATCGCTGGAAATGGAGTTTTGATCGGTAAAATAGACGAAGTATCAGCTAATACTGCTAAAGTTTTATTGATTACTAGTAATGTTAGTGAAATTGCTGCACAAATTGAAAACGAGTTAAATACGCCTGGGATTATAAAAGGGAAGCATGGGTTGAGTATGGCCATGGAATTAATTCCAAAACAAGATGAAATTACTGATAAATCAATTGTTATTACTTCGGGCATAGAGAATAATATTCCCAAAGGATTAATTATTGGTCAAATTGAAAATATTACAGAAAAACCTGGCGATTTGTTCAAGGAAGCCGATATTATCCCACTTATCGATTTTAGTCGTTTATCAGTAGTGTCGATTGTAAAATAATTTTATATGTGGCGACGAAATATTTTATATTTATTAATTTTTATAAGTTTATTAATTATTCAAACTAGTTTTGGTAGTGTTGGATTATGGGCAAATAAAATGAACTTGGTAAGTGCCTTTGTCATCGCTTGCATGCTCTATAATTCATTTACATATGGTTTAGTATTAACACTGATATCAGGAATATATTTAGATATATATTCTGGTTTGAATTTTGGTTTAATTACAACATCTTTGTTTTTAGCTGTTATAACGGTTTATTTATTAGCTAAGCACACAATATCATATAATTCTATCTGGTCGATATTATTACTGATTATTCTAGTGATTGTTTTTTATAATTTTGATTTACTAATTTTAAGCTATATTGTAAAACAATTTCGATTTGGGATCGATATTTTTCATATTTATTTCATTGATATTTTTTGGCAATGCGGGTTAAATGTAATGGCTACAGTTTTTGTTTACTCGATTCGAAATTATTTAAAGCGGCACATGATTTTTTATGAAAAATAAAATTCCCACAAATAAAAATTTCTTTTTTAGTGACGATGTCAAAGATACTAATTTAAATATCTATTATAAAAAAAGCGTAATTGGAGATATTGGATATAAAAAAATTGAACAGGATGAATTTTTAAATTTATCTATTTCACGATGGAAAACAAATATTGCAATATTTATTATTATTGGCGTTGTAATTTTGGTTTTATGTCGGTTGTGTTATTTACAAATTTATAAAGGAGAATATTACTTGAGCGTTGCTGAAGGTAATCGCATTAGAATTGAAACCATAGCCGCGCCACGTGGTTTAATTTATGATCGCAATCGAAATCTTTTGGTTAATAATATTCCTGATTTTACATTAACAATAATAAAAGGCGATTTACCCAGCGATGCTCAACAAAAAAAGAAGATTTTTCAAGCATTGAATTCAATTACAAATATTAAAATTAATGAAATTAAATCAAAACTTGCAGCTGGGTCACTGTGGGGTGAAACAGAGATTGCTTCAAATTTAAAGTATGATCAAGCTATAAAATTAATGATATTGGAACCAAGTTTATCAGGTGTGCATTGTTTGCCGGTTGCTAAACGAGAGTACATTGAACCGTTGGCCATGTCTCATGCTATGGGTTATATCGGACGAATCAATGTTGATGAAATTAAAGAATATGAAAAAGGTGAATATTTAAACAGCGATAATATTGGCAAATCTGGTATTGAATCGTATTACGAATCTACACTAAAAGGAGTATATGGTAAGAAGCAGGTTGAAGTGGATTCTTCCGGAAATGAGATAAAAGTGATTGCTCAAAAAGATCCGGAACCAGGAGATGATTTAATTCTATCAATTGATTTGGAATTACAAAAGAAGGCTTACGAGGCGATTGAAAAATATAGCCATGAGCAGGATGCAAAAGGAGGAGCGCTTATAGCACTTGATCCCAGAAATGGAGAAGTTTTAGCACTAGTTAGTTGGCCCGGTTTTAACAGTAATGATTTTATTAATGGTATTGATTATGATGCATATCAAAAATTATTAAACGATCCAAATAAACCATTGTATAATAAAGCGGTTTCAGGTGAATATCCGTCGGGCTCGACATTTAAATTGATTGTTGCTTCGGCCGCATTACAAGAAAATGTAATTACTAAGAATACTACCGTAAATAGTACGGGAGGGATTCCGGTTAATCAGTGGTTTTTTCCGGATTGGAAGGCTGGCGGACACGGAGAAACAGATGTCATTAAAGCTATTGCAGAATCGGTAAATACTTTTTTCTATTTGGCTGGTGGAGGATATTACGATGCGGCAACTAATTTAGTATCGGGGGGGCTAGGAATTGAGCGAATCGATCATTATGCCGAATTGTTTGGACTAAATATAATTTCCGGTATCGACATTGCCGGCGAGAAAACTGGTTTTTTGCCGACTAAAGACTGGAAGAAAACCGTTAAAGCAGAAAATTGGTATATTGGCGATACTTATAATGCATCTATCGGGCAGGGTGATATTTTAGTAACGCCTTTACAAGTTGCTGATTACACAGCTGTTATCGCTAATGGTGGAACATTGTATCGACCACATTTAGTAAAAGAAATTGTGAATGAAACTGGTGAGGTACAAGAGATGATAGGCGAGCAAGTGATAAATAGTAATTTTGTTAATCAACAAAATTTAAATATTGTAAAACAAGGCATGAAAGCTGCAGCAGTATGGGGAAGTGCTAAAGCGCTTACTAATTTGTCAGTGAGTTCAGGTGCAAAAACCGGTACAGCCCAACATGGCGGTGATGGGAAAAATCATTCCTGGTTTACAGCCTTTGCTCCGTATGATAATCCAGAGATAGTAATTACTGCAATTATTGATGAAGGTGGCGATGGAACCGAAGCGGCTTTACCAGCAGTATATGAAGTTTTGGATTGGTATTTTTCGCGGTAATTTTATTTTGACATTTTAATTTTTTCCTGTATGATATACCTATTAAAAATTAGCATCTAATATTATGGCTAGCGATAAACAAACATATATTACAGCTGAAGGCTTGGAACGTTTAAAAGAAGAATTACAAAATTTAATTATAAACAAAAGACGCGAAGTTGCTGGCAGAATTGCATCGGCTAAAGAATTAGGAGATTTAAGCGAAAACGCTGAATATTCAGATGCTAAAGATGAACAAGCTTTCATTGAAACCAGAATTGCTGAACTTGAGGATATTGTTCGTAATGTACAAATAATTAAAAAAGCGAATGGCCGAAATTCAAGTGTTCAAGTAGGATCAACCATTGAGATTGAAGATGAGGCCGGAAATATAAAGAAATATTCAATAGTCGGTTCAAATGAAGTAGATCCTATAAATGGCAAAATTTCTAATGAATCGCCACTAGGAAAGGCATTTTTAGGTCATAAAGTGGGCGAAATAGCTGAAGTTCAAGTTCCGAAAGGTAATATGAAATTCAAAATTGCAAAAATCTCATAGCGACTTGTAAAATATAGAATTAATGATAAAATAAGCTTATAATTTAAGCTTATTTTTATTTATGACAATAATACAATCCGAAAAACAAGATCGTCTAATAAAACTAGATAATCTAAAAAAACAAAATATTAATTCGTATCCCAGTAAATGTTTACCACACATTAGTATTGGTTATTTTTTAGATAGGTTTAACGAATTTGAAAGTAACTTGGCAACAGTCAGTGGTCGCATCATGAGTCAGCGAACTCATGGAAAACTAACATTCATGAATTTAAAAGATGAGAGTCATGAATTACAAATAGCTTTTCAGCAAGATAAACTCGGAAGCGAAAAATATAAAAATTTAAAAAATATCGATATTGGCGATATTCTAGAAGTTTCCGGTATGGCTTTTATTACACATAAAGGCGAAAAATCATTACTTGTTGCTAGTTATTCAATTCTTAGTAAAGCTTTACAGCCGCTTCCAGATAAATGGCATGGAATTAAAGACGAAGAAACAAGATATCGAAAAAGATATTTAGATATTTTATTAGATTCTGAATTACAAAATATTTTTCGGAAAAAAGCAGTCTTTTGGCAAAGTATCAGAGATTTTTTGATTGGACACAATTTTTTAGAAGTGGAAACGCCAGTTTTAGAAGCTACGCCTGGTGGCGCCGATGCTGAACCTTTCATTACGCATCATAACGCGCTAGACATCGATTTGTACTTACGTATTTCCATGGGTGAGTTATGGCAAAAAAGGTTAATGGTTAGTGGTCTAGAAAGAACATTCGAAATTGGACGTCAATTCCGAAATGAAGGCATCGATGCTGAGCATTTACAGGATTATACTCAAATGGAATTTTATATGGCTTATGCAAACTATGATGATGGTATGAAATTGGTGGAAGATATGTTTAAGAAAGTTATTTTTAAAACTTTTCAAACTTTAAAATTTGATATTAAAAATTTTCATATTGATTTAAGTAAAGAGTGGGGGAGAATAGATTATGTAACTAGTATTAAAGAAAAATTTTCAATCGATGTACTAACAGCCAGTATTGAGGAATTACAAACCAAATGTAAAGAACTTAAAATTGATGTAAATAATAAAGTTGGTAAAGGGCGTTTAATTGATTCCTTATGGAAACAAGTGCGCAAAGAAATAGCTGGTCCGGTTTTTTTAATTAATCATCCAGTTGAAGTTTCGCCACTTGCTAAAAGAAAGAGCGATGACCAGCGTTTAGTAGAAAGATTCCAAGTTATTATTGCTGGCAGTGAATTAGGAAATGGATATAGCGAGCTTAATGATCCTATTGATCAAGCCGCCCGTTTTAATGAACAAGCCAAGCTTCGCGAGGCTGGCGACAGTGAAGCCCAAATGCACGATAGCGAGTTTGTAGAAGCATTAGAATATGGCATGCCACCAACTTGTGGGTTTGGTTTGTCCGAAAGAGTATTTGCTTTTTTAATGAATAAACCTGTTCGCGAATGTGTTCTGTTTCCACTTCTGCGTCCAAAAAATAATATCAACTTACACGTAAAAAAATTATCTCCCGGTAATAACTTTTCAATTAGTCGCGAACAATCTTTTAAATTGCTTACTTCTCACGTTCATAAACAGCCAAACATTTTTCATAGTTTAGAAGCCGAGGCAGTGCTAGGGGCATTAGCTAAAGCACTTAATCAAAATGAGGCTTTATGGAGTGCAACTGGCTTACTTCACGATATTGACTGGGAAGAAATCGAAAATAAAATAGAAAAGCATGCTGTTATTGGCTCGCAGTATTTAAAAGAAGCTAATTATCCTCAAGAATTGATTAATGCTATTTTAGCGCATAATTATCAAGATAATAAAGCCTTAGAACCGGAAGTATTATTGGATTTTGCATTACGGTGCGGTGAAGCTGTGACTGGTTTAATTTATGCCTCAGCCTTGGTGCGACCAGATAAACAAATTCAAAATATTGAACTTAAATCATTAAAGAAAAAGCTAAAAGAAAAAGCTTTCGCGGCTAAAGTTAATCGCGAGACCATTAAAGAGTGTAAAAAACTAGGTTTAAGCACGGATGAATTTTTAGAAATAGCCCTAAATGCTATGAAGCAAATTGCCGATCAGATTGGCTTCTAAATATGAAACAGCTATATTCACAAAAAGCACTATTTAGAAATTATATTCTTACCGAAAATTCGATCACGGAAGAATTTTGTTATGAAATTGTAAAGCAATCTACAGAAATTTCAAAACTAAATAATATTAGTATTGTTGTCGCAGTAGCCAAAGTAATTAATCAAAAAGCCGGTAGTGGGGGATACTTCTGGCGCTCTCTTTTGGGAGGGAAATATTTATTGCACAACACGATAATCGCAGGCCCTAATTGTATTGATTATGCCGTGTTAGTTAAGATTATTTTAGAAAAGTATTTTCAAATAAATTGTGAAATAAAACAAACAAAATTAGTATTAATTAGTCAACACCAATATATCTTAACGGTTAATAATGAAGTGATAGATTTAATAGTCGGTATGAAAGAATTTGCGGATGGTTATTTTATAAGTGAAGAAATTTATTTAAATCAATTATCAAAAATAAATTCACAAGGAATAAAAATTGCCGGTAAACAAATTTTGGCAATTTTATTCCCGCCTAAACGTAATTAAAATAAACAATTATTAAATAATATTTATATGTTAGACATTAAATTTATCCGCGCTAATATTCAGCAAATAAAGAATAATATTATAAATCGGAACATTAATCTTGATCTTGATGAGCTTTTAAAAACAGACGACCATAGAAAAAAATTACAAGCCAAGCTAGACGATTTGCGCTCACAACAAAATTTAGCCAGCCAGCAAATTGCTAAATCCGAAGGCGCTGAAAAACAAAAGATTATTCAGTCCATGCAAGTTATAGCTGATCAAGCTAAAGAAATAAAAGTTGAATCAGACGCTACACATAGTAAATTTAATGAACTAATGGAACAGGTGCCAAATATTAGTCATCCGAAAACACCGGTCGGAAAAAGCGATGCTAATAATGTTGAGATTGAAAAAGTCGGCGAAGTCAGAAATTTTAATTTTACACCTAAAGATCACGTAACTTTGGGAATGTCTTTAGATTTATTAGATTTTGAAAAAGGAGCAAATGTTGTTGGTAGTAAATTTTATTATTGTAAAAACGAACTGGTGCAATTAGAATTGGCACTAGTAAGCTTTGCTCTTAATTTATTAAAAGGACACGGTTTTACCTTAATAACTACACCCGATCTGGCAAAGCGCGATATGATTAAAGCTTCAGGTTTTAATCCACGTGATGATTCAGATCAAATTTATAATATAAGTAATACTGATCTTTCTTTAATCGCGACTTCGGAAATAACAATTGGAGCGTATCACATGAATGAAACATTTAAAGATACTGATTTACCCAAAAAATATGTTGGCTATAGCCATTGTTTTCGTAAAGAAGCCGGAACGTATGGCCAAGAATCAAAAGGTCTTTATCGAGTACATCAATTTACTAAAATTGAAATGTACATTATTTGTTTACCCGAAGATTCTGAAATCCGACATCTTGAGCTTTTAGAAATTGAAAAAGAAATTTTTACCAAATTAGGCATTCCATTTAGAATAGTTGAAATTTGTACCGGCGACATGGGTGTACCAGCCTATCGTAAGTATGATCTTGAAGCTTGGATGCCAATGAAAAATGGCTATGGCGAAATTACTAGTACATCAAATTGCACTGATTATCAAGCCAGAAGACTAAAAATTAAGCATAAAAGTGCCGACGGCCAAAAAGAGTTCGCTCATACCTTAAATGGTACGGCTATAGCCATTTCTAGAGCTATAATCGCTATTTTAGAGAACTATCAGCAAGCAGACGGGTCAATAGTGATTCCTGAAGTTTTACGGCCTTATATGGGTAATTTAATTTTAATAAAACGATAGTTTATTTATATATTCGTGGTAAAAGAGGGTTTATTCGTGCAATAAATTCATAATTAATAGAATTGCATTTTTCAGCCAAGTAATCTGGTGTAATTTTTCGGTTCATTAATATCACTTCATCACCTGATTTAACGTTTTTAATGTCGGTAACGTCAACCATGGTTAAATTCATGCATACACGCCCCACTACTTTGCAAAGTTTATTTTTTACTAAAACCAGACTTTGATTGGAAAGAAGACGATTGTAACCTTCATAATAGCCCACTGGCAAGACAGCAATTTTTGTTGTTCTAGTAGTTTTATACGTACATCCATATCCGATAAAATTATTTTTTGGAATCTCTTTAATTTGGATAATTTGAGCTTTCCAAATTAGAGCCGGTTTTAATTTTAACCAAGGATATTTTTTAGCAGCATAAATTTTAGTTTGAGGAGACGGCCAATAACCGTAAAAGCTAAGCCCTAAACGCATGCCGTCTAAATGATTATCAGTATTGCTTAATACTGCAGCCGAACAGGCTGCATGATATTTCGTATGAATGTTTAATAATTCAAGATTTTTTTTAATAGAACGTAATTTAAAATTTTGTTGTTTTGTAAATTCATTATCTTCCTCAGAATTTGCATAATGAGTAAATACGCTTTCTATCTGTAGATAGGGAAATGATTGAATTTTTTTTACGAAACTAATAAAATTTTTTTCTAATTGGCCCAATCTAGTTGTTCCAGTGTCAACTTTTAGATGTATTTTAATTTTTTTTCTCAGCTGATTAAGATATCTAGCTTGTTTAATATCATATACAGTAAATTCGCAATTATGTTTAATCAGCTTTGCTACGTGTTCATTCGACCAATAACTTAATATAATGATCGGCGTTTTAATTTTGTTGTTAACTAGACATAAAGCTTCATCACTATTAACAACGGCAATTTTATCAATTAATTTACTGCCATCAATTAATCTGGCTATTTCAATTAAGCCGTGTCCATATGCATTACTTTTAATTACCGGCATTAACAATTTTTTTTCACCAATAATTTTACGAAACGCTTTTAAATTATGGATAATATTTTTTTTATTTATTTCAAGCCAGGTGGTCATTTATTTTTCGAAAGCTAATTGAATTAATTTATCTAATAGTTGAGCGAAAGAAATATTTATTTTGCTGGCCATTTCAGGTAGCAGGCTAGTACCGGTCATTCCGGGCATAGTATTTACTTCAATAAAATAAGGGGTATTATCTTCAGAAACCATAAAATCTATTCTGCTAACACCACGTGCACCCACAATATTAAAGATCTTTTTTGACAGAGATTTTAATTGTTCGGCAAGTTTAGAATCAATTTGTGCCGGACAAATATGAGTGGATCCGCCGTTTTCATATTTTGCTTTATAATCATAGAATTTTGAAATATTAGCTTTAATTTCAGTAATTGGAAAAACGGTTTGATTACGATTGCCAATAATACCAACAGTAAATTCACGACCTTTAATATATTCTTCAATAATAATTTGTTGAGATTCAGAAAATGCATTTTTAATGCCACTAATTAATTCTTGTTTTGTTTCCGGGATAGATGTTCCCACACTAGATCCAGCATCAGTAGGTTTTACAACGCAAGGTAGCGTTATTTGATTGATGTTTATTTCTTCGAAATTAGAAAATACGTTAAATTCCGGAGTTAAAATATTGTGATAAGCAACCATTTTTTTTGTTATGGCTTTGTCCATACATAAGCTAGATGTTAAGACATTGCAACCAACATAAGGTATTTGCAGTAGCTCTAAAAGTCCTTGAACAGTGCCGTCTTCACCAAATTTTCCGTGTAAAACTGGAAAAACAACGTCAATTTTCTTATTTGTAACATCATTTATAAATTCGGTTAATTGGTCTTTTAAATCGTATTTTGTTACATCGTATTTATTAACTGGAATATTTTCGACAACTTTAGCGCCTGATATTAAAGATATATTACGTTCAGATGAAACGCCACCTAATAAAACCGCTACATTGATTTTTGAATTCATAATAAAATTATTAGTTTAATCTTATTTATTATATAGATTTATTGTAAACATGTCTATAATATTAATTTGCTGTTTCGATTAAAATATGTTATAATTATATATTATGAAAAATATACTAAAGATATTCGGAGCAGGGAAGAGTAAACGAATTAGGGCCATGCGGATGAAACATGATAATAAACCGAAAATTCGTTTTAATAATCCATATTTTCCTAATGAAAGAAAGGTAGTCCAAAAAGAGTTCAGTTTCAAAAATTGGTTCATTAAAGATGGCTGGGCTTTTTTTGGTATTCTGATATTAACATTTGGAAGTCTAATTTATATTGGGTTTGGTACTAAATATTTTATTATCAATAATATTGAGATATCCGGAAATGATAAAATCAGCACCGAGGAAATTAATAATTATGCTCAAGAATATTTAAATAGTAAAAAATTATTCATAATACCAAAAAATAATTATTTTGTTTTTAATATTAAAGAGATTTCATCCAAATTACAGCAAAATATAAACAACAAATTTGCACTCGACAGTTTAGCAGTCAATAAAAAATGGCCAAACCAAATAACGATCACAATTCAAGAAAAAATACCCGGTTTAACGTGGAATACTAATAATCAATATTATTATGTGGATTTATTAGGCAAAGTGTCACAAAAAATAAACAGCGAAAGTGAGATAGATCCAAAATTGCCACTAGTGATTGATAAAAATAACGCTAATACTGATCTTAATCAGCAAATCATTTCTGAAGATTTAATTCAATATATAATGCGTTTGCAAATTGAATTACCTAAAATCGGTTTAAACGTCGTTTCTTATAGCATACCAATTATAACTTGTAATGAACAACAATATAAAGCCGAAAGAATTATTAATGATGAAATTGCCGAGACTGTTAATGAAGAAATAAAAAATAAGAAAAAAGATATTTTAGAAAAATATAATAACGGAGATTTGACCATTGAAGAAAGTTTACTAGCTTTAGAAGATGTAAAAAAAGAAGAAGACGGGGATAGTAATATAAATTCAATTACCGATAACGCGACCGAATTCATACAATGGGAGTCTATATTAATACCAAAAGAATGTGATTATAAAACAGTTAATAAAACCATTAACGTTTTAATCGATTCTCAATTTGAAATTTATTTTGACAGCACGATAGATCTGGACCGCCAAACTTTAGCATTGAATTCATTATTAACTCAAAAAATTGACAATCGTGATAATTTACAATATATTGATTTAAGATTTAAAGACAGAATCTATTATAAATAATTAATAATTAACGCCTTACTTTTAAAGTATGGATCCATATAAAATATGTATAGTAAAAAATTAATGAATCATTTTCGAAAACCTCACAACATGGGCAAGATAAAAAACGCTGACGGCGTAGGGGAAGTAGGCAATCCGGTGTGTGGCGATATTATGAGAATATATATCAAAGTGAAAAGCGATAAAATAACCGATATTAAATTTGAAACACTGGGTTGTCCGGCCGCAATTGGAACTTCATCCATGGTGACGGATCTGGCTAAAGGTAAAACTCTTGATCAGGCAATAAAAATTACTAATCAAGATGTGGCAAAATCATTAGGCGGTTTGCCAGCTATTAAAATGCATTGTTCAAATTTAGCCGCTGACGCTTTAGTGCAAGCGATTAAAAATTATCGAAATAAATTAAAAGGAAAAAAAGAAGATAAATGTTTTAAACAAAAAACTAGAACGTGTTGCAGTAATTGCCGAAGATCTTTAAAGGATAAGAAGGCCAAGTCAAAGATATAATGTGTCGTATAAGATATATTGTGCGACACTATATATTATAAATAATCAACAAAATAAGCTATATTCCCTGTTGTTACTGATAAAGACTGTTCATGTGAACAGTCTTTATCAGTTAATTCAAAATTGCTTGCAAGTAATTTAATTGTTTACGGTAAATAGTTTAACGGATCAACATAGATTCCATTTTGTTTAATGGCAAAATGAATATGCGAGCCGGTTGTAAACGCTCCAGATCCAATACCTCCTCGCATGCCACCCATTAAACCTATTAAATCCCCTTTCTTAACTATTTGATCAGGCGTTACATAGACAGCACTTGTATGACCGTAAACAGTGGCAAAACCATCGGCATGAATCAGCATGATATAGCTATAAGCTGGCGTTCCATCAAATTTTGCTATGGCTACAACGCCGTCATCACAAGCATAAATGGGATCTCCTTGCTCTCCGTCGATATCAATAGCCAAATGTTCAAAGTAAGCTCTAAAGGGATATGAAGGATCTCTAAAATAAACCGTAATAACTCGTCCGGTGACGGGCCATTGTGGATCAAAACCATCGGCATTAATTATACTATTATCTGTGTTTGAAGTGTTGGTATTAGAATTATTATTTTTTTTTCTGTTTGCTTCATCGATTTTAGTGCGCATGGTTTTTTCTAATGCAGCGATTTCCGAGTTACTTTGCTGTTCTTCTTTTTGAATTTGGGCCACTAATTCTTGAAATTTTTCTTCGTCAGCCTGAGTTTCTTCTAGAAGTTCATTTTTATAAGATTTTTCCTCTTTAGCTGAATCTTGTTTTGATTTTAGAATAATTTTTTTTGTTTCTTGCTCATCCTTATTGTCATTTAAGTCATCATTTTGATCTTTCAATTGATCTTTCAATTGTTTTAATTGACTCATTATTTCTTGAAATTTTTCTTGGAGTTGGGAAGTATATTCGAGTCGTGAAAAATAATCTGATAATGAACTATCAGATAAGAATATTTCTAAATTAGTTTTATTTTCAAGTTGATATATATTTAATATGTATTCGGAAATTTGATCTTGTTTTACATTGATGCCACTTTCAGTTTTTTCAATTTGGTTTTTAACTAATTTTATTTGATCATCAAGCTTAGATATCTCGGCAGTAGTTTTATCGATTTCAGTTTCTGTTTGGTTGATTGAATCGTTAATAATACTGATTTGATTATTTAAAGCTAACTCCTCTTCATTTTTTTTGGCAATATTATTTTTATAAACTTTGATTTTAGCGTCAAGCTCATCAATTACGCTTTGTTTGCTATTAATTTTGTTTTGCAAGCTGTCAATTTCTTTTTGCGAACTAGCAAAACAAATATTGGTTGTCAGTCCCAAAAAAATACTAATGAATACTAATAATAAGCTAATTTTAGTTATTTTTTTCATATAAATAGTATTATAGCAAATTTATAGCCGTTTGTATACGAGCAATAGATTTTTCTTTTTTTAAAACACTAGAAACTTCAAACGGTGAAGGTGAAGCCTTTAAACCAGTTAAACTTACGCGCATGGGCCAAAGAATTTCGCCATTAGAATAATTATTTTGTTGAATCCAGTTTAAAATTGTACTTTCAATTTTTTCTTTATACCAATCTGATTCATTAATTTTTTGTAAAGCCGTGGCTAGTTTTATTAAATTATCTTTAATTTTTTCAGGTGCTTCTTTTTTCCAAATTAACATTGTTTTATCGTATTGTAGAGAGTCGGTAAAAAAATAACCAATCATGTCGTTTAGATCAGTAAGTTTTTTAACCCTTTCCTGCTCTAAAGACAATATTTGTTTAATATATTTTTCATCTCTTGTATATTCCGAATTTAAATATGGCTTGGCTAAATCATAGAATTCATCAATATTTTTTTTACGTAAATAATAACCATTATAAAAATCAAGTTTTTGAATATCAAAAATAGGGTTGGCTTTATGAATTTTGTGCAAATCAAACTCACTAATTAATTCAGTTAAATTAAAAAATTCTTTTTCATTTTTGGGGTTCCACCCTAAAAACGCCATAAAATTGTTTACGGCTTCGGGCAGATAACCTTGATCGCGATAATTAAGTAATGACACTGCGCCTTCTCGTTTAGACATTTTACCGCCACCTTTATTAATAAACAATGAAAGATGTGCAAACTGTGGCGGTTGCCAGCCGAAAGCTTGATATAAAAGAATATGTTTAGGAGTAGACGGTATCCACTCTTCTCCACGAATTACATGTGTTATACCCATTTCGTGATCATCAACAACATTAGCCAAATGGTATGTTGGAAAGCCATCAGATTTAATTAACACCTGATCATCAACATCAGCGCATTGAAAATTGATTTCACCGCGAACTAAATCGTTAATAATAATCATACCCTGCTCCGGTACTTTTAAACGAATAACAAATTTCTTATTATTATTTAATTTTTCTTGAATTTCAGACGTAGTCAGTTTACGGCATGAGCCGTCATATCTGGGTGCTCTATTTTTTTGCATCTGAATTTGACGCATCATGTCTAGGTGTTCGGGAGTACAAAAACAATAATAAGCCTTCCCCTGTTCAACTAACTGACTGGCATATTTTTTATAAATTTCAAATCTGTCGGATTGTTTAATCGGTCCTTCATCCCAGGATAAACCCAACCATTTTAAACCTTCCATAATAGATTGTTCACTTTGAGCATCATATCGGGTTCGGTCAGTATCTTCAATGCGCAGTATAAACTTACCGTTATTTTTTTTGGCCCATAAATAGTTAAAAAGCGCTGTTCGGGCACCACCAATATGTAAATTTCCGGTTGGTGAAGGAGCAAATCTAGTAACTACTGTTTCCGACATAATTTTAAATTAAAATTTATTATTGGCTAATATTATCAAATTTAGTTAAATTTGGCAATGCAGATTAGTTCTTTATTAAAGCTTTAATAGGAAAAATAATCACCGCATTGATGATTCTTAAAATGCGATTGGGTTGATGAATTAAGCGCCATAACCATTCTAACCCTATTTTTTGCCAAAGTTTCGGAGCTCGTTTTTGATTACCAGAAAGAAAATCAATTCCCCCGCCTACTCCCATTAGAATGCGAGCTTCAGTAAATTGTTTTGCATGATCATTTATCCAAAATTCTTGATCCGGGCAGCCTAATCCGACAAAAATAATAGATGGCTGAAAAAGCAATTTTTCATCAGAAAAAGCAATTTTATACAATAAATTTGGATATTTATTTTGAATAGTTTTATCTAAATCCCCTTTTTGAGTTAAGCCATTATGGTTGATAATAAATAATATTGAATTCTTTTTTTGTTCAGCAATCTTAATAATATCTGTCATTACATCAACACCGGAAACTCTAGTTTTGATTTTAAATTTTGAAGCGATTAATAGACCAAAACCGTCAGGAATAGCTAAATCCGCATTATTTATAATATTTTTTAGTTTGAAATTATGCTGGCATTTTAAAATTATTTCCGGGTTAGGAGTGGCAATAAAATGAGTTTTTTTTGATTTTAAATAATCCTCAATAATGCCTGTTATCTGAGCTTTATTGAGATTGTGAACTTTGATATCTAGAATTTTAACTAATTCGATCATATTCCATAAATTGGTTATATTATGATATAATAATAACATTATTATTGATTAAAATAAAATTTATGAGCAATCCAAATTTAAAATCCATGGCTTTCGAAAAAGCAGCAGTGGAACATCGCAAGGGAAATAATACAGAACAATTTGCAACAAAAATTCAAACATGGCGTGAGAATGGCGTGGAGAGAGGCCGTTTAAATAATGGTGATGAGGTTAGCTTGCGCGATTTCACTCCTAACGATATTCAACATATAAAGGCTTTAATGAAAGCTGAACATGATCGTGAAATGAAGACTGGTCTCTTTGAAGCCGGTGCAATTGATCGAGTAGACACTGCTGAAGAGAATTTACATGGTGACGATGCATTCACCGATGCAGAAATGGACTTGGTTGCTGATTTATTGCATGAATACCCAGATGAAGTATTTATGGTTATGAGTGAAACCATTAATGACGAGACTCCAGTTGAGAAAAATAGTGGTAATGGGTATTATTTTATGGTTTCAGAGAATTGTTTACATGAACTAAAAGATGCTTTTACAGGACAAGAGAAAGTAAATGGCTATGAAATCGTTGAAATCAAACAAGTGATTGAAGGTCGTGAAACAACGCTTGGTTTTACAGCAAAAAAGCAAGGAGTTGAATTACATTTTATGGAATGTGAAGTTAAAAAACAACCAGTTACACTTGAAAAAAACAATAAATATCAAGCTGAAAAAAGTGATGAAATTGAACGAGGAGTAGAAGAACAGGAGCCTTATGATATAGCAGTGTAAATTTATTGTAAATACTCGAAAATTGGGCTATAATGTAGCTGATGAAGGAATCATTGTTATATACAAAACTTAATCAAAATAAAGTTCAGTGTCATACATGTGCACACGAATGCTTTATTAGTGAAAATAAAGCTGGGTTTTGTGGTGTTCGGCAAAATATTAACCAAAAATTATTTAGTTTGGTATATGGTAAAGTTGTTTCCGAAGCCGTTGATCCAATCGAAAAG
Organism: Patescibacteria group bacterium; assembly: GCA_043798935.1. GTDB lineage: Bacteria > Patescibacteriota > Patescibacteriia > UBA9570 > JAHJKD01 > JAZDOC01. The sequence goes on along the minus strand of JAZDOC010000019.1, from coordinate 98,437 downwards.
AAACCTTTTTTTCATTTTTTACCCGGTTCGCAAACGTATTCTTACGCGACTGTGGGGTGTAATTTACGTTGTGACAATTGTCAAAATTGGCAAATTTCTCAGTATCCAAAATTACAAAAAGGCGGCATTATTGGTCAAGATAGAACTCCTGAACAAATTGTCCATGAAGCTAAAAAAAATAATTGCGATAGCGTTGCAGCAACATATACTGAACCTACTGTTTTTTTAGAATTTGCTCTTGACGTAATGAGGCTAGCTAAACAGGAAAATTTAAAAAACATTTGGGTCTCTAATGGATTTATGAGTAAAAAAACGCTTGATTTAATAATTCCATATCTGGACGCTATTAATATTGATTTAAAATTTTTTGATGATAAATTATATTCTAAATTTTGTGGAGCCAAATTACAGCCCGTACTTGATAATTTAAAATATTTAAAACAACAAGGTGTTTGGGTTGAAGTAACAACGTTAGTAATTCCTGATATTACCGAAAGAAGCGGTGGTTTTTGTAAAATAGTCGAATTTATATTTAATGAACTTGGTGCTGAAACTCCATGGCATGTTTCCAGGTTTTCACCTGAAATATCTTATAAACTGCAAAATCTATTCCCTACCCCAATTAATACTATTAAAGATGCAATTGCATGCGGAAAAAAAATCGGCTTGAAAAATATTTATGCCGGTAATGTTTGGGATGAAGATTTAGAAAATACGCATTGTCCTAAATGTGGCACAGTAGTTATTAATCGTAAGAACTATGAAACAGCCTGTTTTTTTATCAATGGATCGTGTCCAAAATGTGGGCAAACATTAGACATTATTTTATGATGAAAAAATATTTATTATTAATTTTGATTTTCATTTTTCCAGTAGTTTCTCTGGCTAGTAGTTTTAATAAAAATAATATATTAACCACGGCTGAACTCACTGATAAAAACGATATGACGCTTAGTCGAATATCAGATTTTTTAAAAACACAAAATGGTGTTTTAGCCAATTATTCAACTAAAGACATTGACGGCAAAACTAAATCGGCTGCACAAATTATATATAATTCCTGCCAACGTTACGTATTGAATCCGAAATTTATTTTAGCCACATTACAAAAAGAAGCCAGTTTAGTTACTAGAAAAACAGTTACTAATAGTTTATTGGATCAGGCCTTAGGATTTGGTTGTCCTGATGGCGGCGGCTGTTCCCGAGAATATGCTGGTTTTGCCAATCAAATTGATGCGGCCGCTAATAAAATTAGAAATAGCTATTTAACTGATTTAAGCGCAAAAAATTCAACTATATCTGGTTGGGGTATCGGCATAACTAAAAATACCGGTGACGGGACTGTGACACCAGCCAATCAGGCTACAGCCGTGCTTTATACTTATACCCCCTGGATTGGATATCATGGTGGAAATTCTAGTGTGGGCGGAAATTCTTTATTCTGGGATATTTGGAAAAAGTGGTTTGGTTTTAACAGTGAAATTAATAAATATCCCAGTGGTTCAATACTTAAAAGTCAGGATAGTGGCATAACTTATCTGATTAAGAATAACAAGAAAATGGCCTTTAATTCTTTAGGCGCTTTAATGGCTAATTATGATATTAATAAAACCATTGCCGTCAATGAAAACGTACTTGATCAATACGATGTGGGCGCTTCGATTTTATTCCCTAATTATACTTTGCTTCAAGCTCCGAGTGGCGCCATGTTTCTTTATATTGACGGAAAAAAAAAGAGGTATCACTTCGCGTGAAATTTTTAGAAATTTAGGCTATAATCCCGAAGAAGCTTTACCAGCTTCGTGGACTGATTTATCCAATATTCCTGATGGTCAATTAATAATGGAACAAGATGTTACAACAGTGGGATTTTTAGCTCAGTATAAACAAACCGGTGCAGTTGTTTTTATAAATAAAAACAATAAAAAACAAGAAATTTGGTCTAAAGAAATTTTAGACAGTAAATTTAAAGGAGTTACTATTTTTCCTAAAGATGCATCGGAAATTAATTCTTATTCTAACGGACAGCCAGTTAAATTCGCTAATGGTGAGATCGTTACTTCACCTGGTAGTAATGCAGTCTATCTAATCGACAAAGGCAAAAAAAGACCATTTGTTTCAGCCAAGGCATTTAATAAATTGGGGTATAAATGGGAAAATGTTATTCATACTACTGATCAAGTATTAAAATTGCACGACAAAGGAAAACCAGTTAAACTGCCTTCTACCAAGAAGAAAAAAACTAAAAAATAATATATCCATATGTCTTTTATTTTTAGCGGGCTAGCACCGCATCCACCAATTCTAATACCTGATATTGGCAAAGAAGAAACCAATAAGGTAAGCGATACAATCTCGGCATTTCATGAAATGGAAGGAGATTTATATGTTTTGCAACCGGAAATAATTTTTATAATTTCCCCGCATAGCTTAATAACTCCGGAAGCTTTTTCTTTAAATTTGGCTATTGAATTTAAAAGTGATTTTTCTAAATTTGGTTCAAACGAAAAAGAATTGACCTGGAAATGTGATTTAGAGCTTATGAGCAAAATAAAAGAACGAGCTGATCTGGAAAATGTAGCCGTCAACACTATCAGCCAACCAATTCTTGATCACGGCGTTTGCGTACCTTTATATTTTCTTACTCAACATTTACCCAATGTTAAGATTATACCTATTAGTTTTAGCTTACTCGATAAAAACGCTCATATTAAATTCGGTATGCTTTTACAAAAAGTAGCCGGTGAAAGCAATAAACGTATTGCTATTATTGCGTCCGGAGATTTATCGCACTGCTTGTCTGAAAGCGCCCCAGGTGGATTTAATTCAAATGGTCAAACTTTTGATCATTTACTTATTCAATTGTTAGAACAAAATAAAATTGATGAAATTGTTAAAATCAGCCCAGAATTAATTGAGTCGGCTGGTGAATGTGGCTATCGTTCGTTATTGATATTACTCGGCGCATTAAAAAAAGTGGATTTTAAATTTAAAAAATTATCTTATGAAGGTCCATTCGGCGTTGGTTATTTAGTTGGAGAATTTGTTTTAAGCTAACCATGAAAAAAAAATTAGATTATTGCAAATTGGCGCGTCAAAGCATTGAATATTATTTGGTGAATAAAAAGACCTTGTCTTCTTTGCAAGATGTACCAAGTAAATTAAAGACTAAACAAGCTGGCGTTTTTGTTTCTTTGCATAATAATATTAACCATGATTTACAGGGATGTATCGGAACATTCAAACCGGTAATGTCTTGCGTTGCTTTGGAAATAATTCATAATGCAGTTTCGGCTGCTTTTTATGATCCGCGTTTTTTACCTTTAAAACAAACAGAATTAAGTAATATAAATATTTCGGTAGATGTTTTAGGAGAATTAGAACAAGTTATGGATATTAAGAAATTAAATCCTAAGAAATATGGAATATTTATGCAAACACCAGACAATCGTAAATCTGCATTGTTACTCCCCTTGCTTGATGGAGTTGATACCGTTGACCAACAATTAGAAATTACTGCCCAAAAAGGATATATTAATCTGCAAAAAGAACAAATAGCTTTATATCGATTTTTAGTAAAGAGATATACTGAATAATATTTATGTACGCTGAAATAATTCCAAAAATCAGAACCATTCCTAAATTTGGTTGTTTTGATTATAAAATTCCAGATAGCATGCATTTAAATATTGGCGATGTGGTATATATTAATTTTAGAAATTCCAAAAAAATTGGCGTTGTCTACAAAATAAAAAAAACTTGTCCTTATAAAAAAGTTAAAGAAATAATTGCAGTGGAAGATCGTTTGCGTTTGAATAAAGAGCAGATGATTTTAATCGATTGGTTAGCTGTAAAATATAATATTTCACTTTCTTTGGCTGTAAAAATTTTATTACCGGAAATTCCAGTCAAAAAAAGTACATTTACGCCAAATAGATTTAATCCCAAAATTGAGACAATTAGTAAAAATAGAATTAGTGATGTTAAAATGGCAATTCAAAAAATAAAGTGTAGCAAATTACCAATTTTGTTGCATTATAATAATGAATCGGAAAAAAATGCTGTTTTAAGAGGACTGATCGACAACAAAAATCAAGTTTTAATTGTGGTTCCACAAACTCAACAAGCGTATAATTTAGCTTCGGTTTTTTACAAGTTTTCACCAATTGTTTATCGCAGTGGTCTATCGAAAAGTGAAAATTGGCAAGTTTGGCAAAAAATTAAGACTGGGGAAACTAAATTAATTATTGGCACTAAAAATGCAATTTTTTTGCCATATTCGAATTTAAAATTGATAGTTATCGATGACGAAGAAGATATGTCTCATAAAAATTTCGATCAAAATCCTAAATATCATGTGCTGGAAATTGCTGAGCAGTTAAAAAATAAAATACTCTTAACATCCCAGGCGCCACTAATTTCTTCTTATGATAAATTTCGTAATATTAAATTGTTCAGAAATAGACCTAGTCAGAGCCTAGTTGTGGATATGCAGAATGAAAAGATCGGTGGGAATTATTCATTTTTTTCTAATACTTTAATTGAAAGTTTAAATGTTAGTAAAAAATCGTTGTTGATTTTTAATCGCAAAGGGTATGCAAAATTACTTGTATGTCAAAACTGCCGCGAGATTATTTCCTCAACAACTATTTTGCATTGTCCGCGTTGTCAAAGTTTAAATTTAAAAAAAATTGTTTTTGGAACAACTAAATTAAAGCAAGATTTAATTAAATTATTTCCATACAAAAAGATAATTGAATTAACTAAAGAAACCGAATTTAATATTCAAGAAATTAATGATTGCGATATTTGCTTGGGAACCGAATTTGTTTTAAAATTTTTACATCAGATTAAATTTGACTTAATCAGCATTTTATCAGTAGATCATCAGTTAGCTGCAGCTGATGAATTAGCGTCGGAACGTGTTTTTCAGTTAATTAGAAAACTGGTCAACACAAATATAAAATTAATTATTCAAACCAATTCACCTGATAATCAAATTATTCAATGGGCTGTTGCTAATAATTATGAAAATTTTTTTAAACAAGAAATTAGAGTTAAACAATTTTTCAAAGAAACAAATAATTGACTTTTATAATTATTTTTAATAGAATTACTTAAATATGATATTAGATATAATTAAAAATCCAAATCCGATTTTACGAAAAATATCAGATAAAGTTAATAAAAATGATGTTGTGAAATATCAGCAAATGGTTTTGGATATGACAGAAACCATGCTTATAAAAGATGGCGTTGGTTTAGCCGCTCCTCAAGTTGGCTCTAATATTCAATTAATCGTTATTAGCAAAGAAGCCGATAAATTATCTGACCATTTAGTTTTATTTAATCCTCGTATTACTGATTTAAGTTTAAAAACTGTGGTTATGGAGGAAGGCTGCTTATCTTTACCGGGTATTTTTAAAAATGTAGAACGTGCAGAAAAAATTCGAATTAAAGCACTAGATAAAAATGGCGAAAAAATTCATATTAAAGCCAAAGGTTTTTTAGCACGGGTTTTACAACATGAGATCGATCATTTACACGGAATTCTTTTTATTGATAAAGCTCAAGATAATGATAAATAAAAAAATTATTTTTTTTGGAACGTCTGAATTTGCAGTTCCCTTTTTAGAAGCATTAATAAATAATAATGCCGATATTTGTTTAGTTGTAACTCAGCCCGATAAACCACAGGGACGGAAACAAGAATTAGTTGCCTCACCTATAAAGAATATAGCAATAAATAATAATCTGTCATTAATTCAACCATCTAAACTTAAAATTAGTGATTTTAGAGATTATCAGGCAGATTTAGGTATCTTGGTTTCTTATGGACAAATTTTAAAATCAGATATTTTAAATTTATTTCCATTTGGTATATTAAATATTCACCCATCATTATTACCCAAATACCGCGGTCCGTCCCCTATTCAGAGCGCTTTAGCGAATGATGATTTTGAAACTGGTGTATCTTTAATGCTTCTCGATAAAAAAATGGACGCCGGTCCGATTATTTCACAAAAAAAGATCAATATATCGGCTGATGACAACTACACTTCTTTGCATCAGCAATTAGCTGAAATGGGAGTAAAAATATTATTAGATAATATTGAGCTATATTGTGAACGCAAAATTTTGCCAAAACCACAAAACCAAAAAGATGCTTCTATATGTAAAATAATAAAGAAACAAGATGGCCGCATTGATTTATTCAACGATAAGTCAGTTTCAATTATAAATAAATTAAGAGCTTACAAAGAATGGCCTGGTATATATTTTATATACAATGACAAACGTTTCAAAATAAAAAAAGCGCATATTCAAAATAATATTTTAAAAATAGACATTATTCAACCTGAGGGTAAAAAGGAAATGTCTTGGGATGATTTTAAATGTGGGTATGAGAAATCACTTCCTAAGTTTTTTAGTAGTATAAAAGCCTAAATATTTGCCTAACATAAGGCGTGTTTGAGCATCAATCGCTGGTATGGAACCAAAAATAATTATAGTGATTGGTAGTAATATCCATTGTAAAAGCATGATTAAAATTTTATAGCTTTTATATTTTTTTGGCGGTTTAGGAAGAAAGTAAACATTCATAATAGCCGATGCTAAAATTCCTAGCATAGCAGCTGTCATTAACCATTGTAATATGTGAGGCGCTGTTTGCGTAATGATGCCGGATTTTTCTTGCTGAGCTGAAACCCATAAAGGCAATCGACCTAGAATTAAAATTAAAAGTGGTGCAGTCGCCCACGAATACATTCCTTCAGTTAAATTAAACATGTATTTCATTTTTTTAGACCACGGTATTTTTTTGGCTTTAATAAAATGCCAGAACATAAACGGAAAATGCTCCACTCCCCACGCCCAGCGTCGAATTTGTTTGTATTGATTTTTTATTGTACCCCATAAATCACCGCTATAGGCTGTATCCATTGAAACGGTTACAAACATGGGCACGGTTTGATAATCACCGTCATAATGGATAAAACATTGTAAAAATATTCTGGAATCTTCGGTTACGATATCGTTCTGCCAAAAACCAACATCAACTAATGTTTTAAAGCTCATGCTATGGGAAGAAAAAGTAAATAAACGTTCGGGTCGAGCAAGATCGGTCATTAACCAAAAAGTTGTTGAGTTTGCAACTACTCTTGTAAATGAAGGTGATTCCCAAACATTATTGTTGTATAAAGCCAGCGGTTGATAACTGGCATGAGTGGGGTTTGGGTGAGTTAAATATTTGTAAGTTAAATAACTAAAATATTGTCGGCTGACACAAGTGTCGATATCAAATGCGGATACTATAACATTTTCATATTTTATTTTTAAACTATCAATATAATTTTGTGCTAAATGACCGGCATAATTAATATTTGATCCTTTGCCAGCAACTTCGCCAAATTGATTTTTAGGGTGGATTGTAATTATGAACTTATAAAAATATGAACTGTATTTTTCCTGAATTTTTTTAGCGCGATTATTGAAAGCTTGGCCTTCGCGTTCTTCACCGGCTAAAATAATAATAAATTTCTGTAATGGATAATCACTTTTAACTAAGGCTGCAAAGGTTGTTTCCAAAATACTTACATCATCACCATATGTTGGTAAAAAAATTAAATGATAAATGTTTTCCCAGTTATTTATAGTCTTAACTTTATTTAACCAATTTATTTTATCTTCCTTGCGATAGCGATACCATGAATAACCCAAATAAGAAATAAAATAAAAAACTCGCATCAACCAATACAGATCAAAAGCAATAATAAAATAAATCATGAGTAATGGTTCAATAAATGACAAAACAAAAACTGCAATCAGCGTAAACCACACTGTAAAACCCGGTAAAATTTCTAAAATGCGATACTTTTGGTAATCAGATAAATGCATAAACTATAAATACTTATTTAGAACCGTATAGATTTCATAAATCATACCGCCAATAAACACTAAATACATAATATAAATAAAAAAACCTGGAATATTTATAGTATATTCTGGTTTTTTTTGACTCATGGTTTTGGCTCGATTAAACATGTGGACCATAATAATACCATTTATCCCGCCAATTAGTGCTCCGGATATACCGATAATTTCAATAAAAGTTAAAAATTTCCCCATTACAATTATTAGTACCGGCAATAGTACTAAAATACATGCTAAAGTTTTATTTAATTTAAAATCATAAACATAGACATCTTTTAAAACTAAACCTAGCGCTAAAAAGGATGTTGTCATGGTAAGAATTCCAAAGATGGCACCAACTAATGTAATGGATGATCCTAAATATGGCTCTAAACCAGAAATAGCACTTTCCGACGTATTGGATCCGGAAATGCCAACAACGAAAATGGTGAAAATTAAATATATAACAAGAGGAATTAACGAACCAATAATGATACTTTTTTTTAGATCTTTTTTGTTTTTTAATAAAACGTCTTTCATGTTAGGAACGGCTGACGCAGCAGTAAAAGCGAATAATATTACTCCGTATGGAATCAATATTTGGGAGAAATTCACGGTTTGCAAATTATCAATTTCTATGTAATGTGCTCCAAAAAATACTAATAACAAAATAATAATGATTATTGCAAAGAACATTACTTTTTCCATTTTTTCAATGATACCTAAACCGAACCAAACTGCAATTGTAACAATCAAAAAATAAATCATTTGATAGATTAACAGATTACCGCCAAAGTAAGGGTTAAATATCGAGTGCAGAAAAATACCGCATTCGGTTAAATATGCGATTAACGCTCCATAAAAACCCGTAAAAATTGAAATTACAGCTACTTGCTTCCAACGTGGACCAAGATAAATATTTACATATTGCGGAAATTGATGAGTGCCTTTAGTACGTAGTACAACTTCGCCATAAGCTAAAGTTGTAAACATTACAATTATACCCATAATAAACATGTAAACAGCACCGATACCGATACCGACTTTGCTAATAACATATGGCAAGCCAAAAATACCCGCACCGATACAAGTGCCTACTAATATTGCTACTGCGCCTAGAATATTACTTTTTTCTCGCATTTTAAATATTATTCTTCAGTATCTACAATATCTTCATCATTAAGATCAGCTAATTCTTCTTCGGTTAAAGGTGGTGAATAAACCATTTCATATTCTAATAAATCGCTGTTTTCATAAGGGGTAAAATAAATGGTTAGCATTTCCGGATTATCAGTATCACCTTTTTCAAAATCTAAATAATCTGTGGCTACTCCGGTATTTTCCCAACTATCTTTTTTAAGTAAATCTAAGAAATAATCTCGCACTTTTGTTTCTGAATCTGAAGTTATATATGTTATATCTGTTTCATAATCATCTTTTACATAATATGTTCTTTTTGATTCAGGATAACGATCAATGCTAGTCATATCTTCACCATAAACATCTTCAGTGGGCATAGCTGTTAGCTCCTCGGTTTCGATGTCAGTATCATCAATTATATCTTCATCCTGAGAAGATACAGCGGTTTTATTGGAGTTTTCATTATTGTTGGCATTAGATGAGTTGAAATCACAACCCGACAATACAAACACGAAAACCATGATTAGTGTTAAAAATAGAGCTTTTTTGAACATAATTGTATTAATATTATTTATTAGACTTGTTATATTTTAGCAGAAAATTTAAAAAAATCAAAGCCAATTCTTTTTTCTTAAATATAATAAAGTAGAAAGAGTAATAGTTGATAAAACGATAAAAATTAGCCAAACAAACAATGGTTTATGGGCTCCGGGCAATAAATCGATATTCATACCGTATATTCCTGATAATAGCGTAAGAGGCATTAAAGCTACAGAAATTGTGGTTAGAATTTTAACCACTTCATTAGTTTTATTTGATATTAATGATTCAGTCGTGGTCTGCAAACCGGAAATAATGTCATCATAATTTTTTAGAATGATCCACACGCTTTCTATTAAATCATGAACATCATCAAAATATATATTTAACTCTTCGGGAAGAAAATTTTGGCGAGCATGGACTAAAGTATTTATGGTATAACGTTGCGGTTCTAAAATACTGATGGCTTTTAATATATCTCGCCTCACGCCGGCTAATTTAGTAACCGTGGTATTCTCGGGATATTTATCATAAATAGTTTTTTCCAGTTCAGATATTTGCGTACTAAAATAATTATTTATGGCCGTGGTTGATCCATATAGATTATGTAATATTTTATACAATAAAAAACCTGAAGATGAATTGAAAAATTCTTCTTTAATATTAGAGCTCCGGACACATCGGTAAAATATAGTTTTTAAAAATTTGAATTTTTTCTTTTGAATCGTGACTAAAAAATTTTCACCGATGAAAACATCGAGTTCATTAGAATCAATACGTATATTATCGGCGCCGAGTTCTGGAAAATTAAACACGGCAAATAAATATTTTTTATACATATCAACTTTAGGATGAGGGTTATCTTGGGCACAATCTTGGATATCCAGATGATGAAATTTAAAATTATTTTTCAAAAATTTTGCCGCCACATCATCAAAATTATCGATATTAATCCATCTTAAATTGTTGAATTTAATAATTTTTATGGCCATACTTATATTGTTTTAATTTTTTTTATTTTAGAATATTTACCTAGTAAGCCGCTAGTTTTATGCTTGGCTCGAATTTTAATTTTATATGATTTATTGGATTTAAGACCGGTGATTAATTTTGTGTGTTTTGTGGTTCTAATTATTTTAATCTTTTTTCCTTTAGCTGTCATTAATCTTATCACATATTGTAAATTTTTGCCTCTTACTGGTTCCCATTTTATTTTTATTTGATTAGTTTCTCTCTTTTTAATTTTAATTTTTTTACTATTAACTTTGGCCGGCAGAGTTCGAATTTTTTTAACAATACTGTAATCAGTCGTAAATTCGTCTTGCAGAGACGATATTTTAAAATAATATGCCAAATTACTTTTTAAAGACGAAATTTTTTTGCTGGTGGTTGTTGAGGTAACGGTTTTAATATTATCAGCACCGACATTCGTACCATAACTGATTATATACGATGAAATATTATCAGACGGCGCAGTCCATTTTAAAGTTATATTTTTAACTTGGCGGGAATCAACTTTTAAATTAGTGGGAGCATTCGGCCGAGTGGTAAAATTTAGAATGCTTGAATATCCAGTGTTAGTTCCGCTTTCTAAATTTGCCGATACTTTTACATAATAAGCAGTATCAGCCTCAAGATTGTTTAGAGTTATCGAAGTTTCATTACTTTCTAATTCACCTAGATTTTCGGCCAGAGAATCTGTACCGTAGCTGACTAAATATGTTGATACTTCTTGATCACTATATTGGTCCCAGCTTATTTCAACTGAATTTTGATTATTAGAATTTAACACTAAACCGGTAATTGGCATAAAAAACGCAGATATTTTAGACCATAAAGAATCTCGATCAACACTATAATAAATAGACTCGATTCCAAATGGTAAGAACATTGTTTTGTAGTTGCCATCATAAATTACACCGGCACTCTCTCCGCTTTTATAAGTTGCAATTTCTTCTCCACTGTCAAGAATGTTTATATAATCAGGAAAAAAATTATAATCATCAATTAAGCCCAGAAAATAATTTTCATTTACTAAAAGATTTACTCCATTAATTTCAGAAAAGTCGCTAGCAAAATCGCCGGCATATTGAGCCTTTAATAAAGTATACAATGTTGTTATGTCTTTTCCTTGATAAAGCTGATCCGGACCGGTTAATAGTAATTTCCCATTATTTTCTAAATATGAAATTAAAATATTTTGCGGGTATTCTTCTATATAATGATCGCCGGTGTACCAAATTACCAGATCAAACTTCTCTAAATAATCGAGTGTTGGAAAATCTTCATTATCGCCATTAGCCGTATCCCAGCGTGAGTACTTAACTTGTGCATTTTTAAGCATGGTTTCATAGTACCAGGAAAAATTATTATTATAGTAATATTCAACACTATCAGATACGAGTAATATATTGGCTAGAGTAATTTTTAATCTGCTTGTTCCGTATGATCCGGCATCAACCCATACAGTAGCTACGCCAGATTGCGTTGAAGAGGTATAAGTAAATTCAGCTTGTCCAATCTCATCGGTTATAATTGAATAAGCACTTAGAGAACCATTATCAACCGATAATGATAATGTTTGATTATTAACAAAATTTCCATTTTCATCAATAATAATTGCACGAATTTTAGTTGTAGATAAACCATCAGCTACTATGGAGCTTGTGTTTGAAGTGGTTTCTCCAGTTTCTTCATTAATTTCAGAAAAGTCAGCGGTTAATATAATGTGGTTACTAATCGTAGATGCAGTAGCTGATAAAGCATCGGCTAAACCAGAACCGAAATAGCGGTCACTGCCTGTTTGTCCTAAATCTGTAGCTGTAGCTTTTAAAACTGTTTTGATTTGATCGGGGGTAAAGCTTGGATGAGCTTCCTTAATAAGCGCGACGACGCCGCTAATATGCGGTGTTGCCATGGATGTTCCAGAATAATATCCATACGTTCCGTCGTTTAAAGTGCTTAATATTTTAAGTCCGGGTGCAACTACATCGTTAAAACCATAATTGGAAAAATAGGCTAATTTAGTATCCATGTTTTCACTCGGGTTATTATCCGTCTGATTTTCGATAACAGCTCCAACAGCAATGGATTTTTCAAAAGCTGCCGGAAATGAAGGGATATTTTCCGAATCGTTACCGGCCGCTGAAACCACTGTAATACCGGCTTCCCAAGCATCACTTATGGCTTGGTTTTCCAGAGAAGCGTATTCATAACCACCAATACTTAAATTTATTATATTAGCTCCATTATCAACTGCGAAATTTATACTTTCAATAATATCCGATGACGAGCCCGAGCCGTTTTCATCTAAAGCCTTTAGAGCCATAATTTGGGCATCAGGAGCTACACCAATCACTCCAAGGTCATTATCTTCGGCGGCAATGGTTCCGGCTACATGAGTGCCATGTCCGTTATCATCGAATGGATCATTATCGCTTGAATCAATGAAATCCCAGCCGTGATTTGGACACGATATAAGCGCACTACTAATTAAACATTTGCCTGTGGCTGGGATCCACATATTTTGATCCAGATCTTCGTGATTATAATTCACACCCGTATCGATTACGGCAACAATAATACCAGCACCGCTTACATGATTAGTGCTTTTAGCCAAGGTGGCATTTGTGCCATCGGAGCCTATTCCCCAAGGAGAGGTTTGAGATTCAATGTGGTAAATATAGTTCGGTTGAACTGATTGAATATTGGAATTATCTTTAAGCTCATTAATTAATTGTTCAGTATTTTTATCTAATGATTTAATAAGAGCAATATTTTTTTTTGGTAATAATTTAATTGGATTTAGTTTATTGACTTTGATTAGCGTTTTAAAACGCGCCAATCCTTTTTTACTGGTTAATGGAATTCTGGAATTTTTAAATTTTATTAAAATCTGACCATCGGTGTAAACAAGTTTATCTCGAATATTGTTTATATTTTCAGCTTGAATAATTAAAGGAAAGAAAAATAGTCCAATAAACAATACAAATTGAAAAATTTTATCGATTTTCAATTTAATCATAATTAAAAAACATTAACTTGTTGTATAACTACGATCAGCTGGTAATATTTCTATCCAAATTTTTCCGCGGTTAAATTCAATTTCTTTGTGGGATTCATTAAAATAAAGAGTCCGTTCAGTGCGTGATGATTTTTCCCAAGTACCACTGATTTTTTTACCATCTTGAAAAATGATAGCTGGACCACTGCCGGTTACAGAAAAATCAACGCGTCCTTCATCGTCAATTGAAGTTGCCGGCGGTACAATTTCGATAATAACATTTTTTGCAGTTAGTTGTTTGCCGGTTAGAGCATCAGTATGTTTTTGACCACCATTTAAACGTAAATAATTATTTTTTTTAGGATTATATTCCCATTTTACGGCATAATTAGGTTCAGAAAAATCAATTTCAATGTTGTTGATTAATTTTGAATTTTCAATTTTTGAATTTTCATCTTCATCATTTTTGAATTGCCAGCTAGTGAAGTTGCTGTTTAAAGAAAGTAAATTTTTATCGCGTAATGCGTATGTGAGTAATTGTGAAGAAGTAAATAAATTATGAGGTGCAAAAAATTGTTGATCACGCCAATAAAAACGTCCATCAGATGATAAGCCTGAACAATCATTGATTTTTAAACCATCAATGGCTTGAAGTGCGTTTGGACTGCCTCCGGCATGTATATATAGAGCGTCATATTCGGAAACAAATTCTAAAAATGTGTTTCTTGCACTACGCACTGGCCCGATTTTTTTTATTTCGGTTTCAGATGAATAAATTGCTAAAAATCTGGTAATACCACCTTCAACAATAACTTCATAAACAATTTCAGCATCATTTAAGCCAGATTGTGGACGAACTTCGCTACTGGCTAAATTTTCTATCATAACAGCTAAAGGAAAACGATTAGTTTTGTTTTTATCAGTTTCTACGCCATCTGTTAGACGATAATATTTTTTGGGAACAATATGCTTATTAGTATTGGTATTAATTTTGGCTATTTCTGGCTGTGGAATTTGAGGTTGATTGTTAATACTATAGAAAACTCCCAGCCATACTAAAATAGCACCGAGTACTAAAAGCACAGCCATTATTCCTAATTGATAATTTCGATTATTAACAATGCGTAATAAAAAAATTTTTATATTCACTAATAATTCCTCCCCATTAAAACATTAATTTTTTGATTGTTCGCTTCCACTATTATCTGTCCATTGAACTGACGTTTCTAATTTTACCATTTCTACCCAAGTGTTGCCACGATTAAATTCAATTTCTTGATTGTTTTTATCATAATAAAGAGTTCTGTCGCCACGTTGGGATTTTTTCCAAGTTCCAGAAATAACCTCACCGTCCAAAAATATTAAAGCTTCACCTTCACCGATTGTTTTAATATCTAAGCGTTCAGCTTCACCTTCCAAAAGGCTGGTATCTGCAAATTGAACAATAATATTTTTTGCGGTAAGTTGTTTATCGGTTAAAGCATCTTTATGCTCTTTGTCACCATTAAAACGCATATAAATATTATCAGCGGTATTGTATTTCCATTCGACAGCGTATTGATCTAGACTGTAATCAATTTTGATGTATTTATCAATAGAGACGCTTGATGCGTTTTCATCTTTAAATTTCCAAGCAGTATAATTGCCTTCAGGATTTTCAGATAATAAGTCTCTAATTGCATAAGACATTAATTCTGAAGAAGTAAATAAATTATGAGGTGCAGCAATATTATCATCACGCCAATAATATTGAGAATAAGTAAATTGGTTTAAATCAGTAATATATTCTTCAAAAGACAATATTCCTAGGGCTTGTGGACTGCCGCCAATATGAGCAAAAATACCTCCATATTCTTCGGCAACATCAACAAAATAATGACGTGCACTGCGTACTGGCCCAATTGTTTTCACGTCAGTACCGCTGGCATAAATAGCTAAAAATCTAGTGATTCCGCCCTCGGCTAATGCCTCATAAACAATATTAGCATCAGCTAAACCGCTCTGTGGTCGGATGCCGGCATAATTTTCAACTACAATTGCTACCGGTAAGAAATTTGCGCGATTTTTTGTGATTTTAATACCATCGATTAATCGATATGCTTCGCTAGTGTCTAATTGATTAGCTGTTTTTTGCGATGTTGAATTATTATTATCGTTTGAATTTTGGGTATCATCAGAAAAAATAACCATTCCAACTATACCCAGTACGATTAATAGAACCACGACAGTAATAATTTGAGTTTTGCGGCTTTCTTTAAATTTTACAAACAATTCGTTTAATTTTTCCATGATAATTTAAAATCAATTATTTTTTAGCGTCTTTTGTTGTATCGGTATCGGCTTCAACATCCTTTTTCTTTTCAACCGTTGATTCTACCTTAGAAACATTTTCTTCAACTTTTTGGTTCAAATCACTTAATTCTTCTTCGCTTCTGGGTTCAGCCACATTAATGGCAATTTGTTCAGGATCACTGATTAATTCCATATTTGAAGGAAGTTTAATGTCTTTTACTCGAATGACGTCAGTAAATGTTTTTAATGTTGTTACATCAACATCAATTTCTTTGATTAATTCGTTTGGAAAGCATCGAATTTCGATTTTATCCATTTGCTTTGTAAGAATACCGCCAAGTTCTTTAACGGCTGGTGCGATGCCAAGAAAATTTAAATCAATTTCAGCATCTATTTTTTCAGTCATGTTAACTTTATAAAAATCAACATGAAGAACATGATCAGATATTCTATCGCGAGAAATATCGTGAATTAATACTTTAATCGGTGTTTGGTCGTCGATGATTAAATCAACTAATGTGCTTTCTTTGGCTTGAGCGTAGATTTTTTCAAATGCCACTGCATCAATTTTAATCATGACATTAGGAGAATTTTTACCATAAACTTGAGACGGAACCATACCTTTGCTACGGACATATTTATTTTGTTTGGCCTTTTCCTCCCTACTAATAGCCTTTAATTGCAGATTTTCTTCCATAAATAATTTTCGTTAATTATTGTTAATATTATAATTTTTAATACTATTGATAAATTCACCGGTTTGTAAATTTTGGTGAAGTTTTAATATATCTTCTTCTTTTAAGACGCGTTTGTTTTTAAAAGATACAATGTCGAATTCATTTAAATCTGTGATTAATCCAACCGAACTTATAAGCGGTCCACTGCTAACCACAAAAATGATAATCGAACCATTGCATTTTTGGCATTTAATGTATATTAATTGGGCATCTTCATTCTCTTCAATCACTTTAGCTCTGATTGTTTTATATTGGAAACCACATAATGGGCATTTACCGATTAGTTTTTGCAAACTTTCTTGTTGTAAAAAAGGGCTTAATTTAGAGAAATTTTTTGGTATAGACATAAAAAAATCGATTACTATTGAACTTAGTAGATTATAAATTATTTTAGGTGATTATGTCAAGTGATTTTTTTGATAAACATTTTCAATAATACCTACTAAAATTAGGTTAACTACAAGAGAGCTGCCTCCTGATGAAATAAAGGGCAAAGGCAATCCAGTGACTGGCATAATACCAATATTCATGCCTATGTTGATAGTAGTTTGTACACATAAGATAATTAAAATTCCGTATAGGAGATAAACTGTAAAATCATTTTTGATTATTTTAGATAATTTCCATATTCTATAGAAAATGGAAAAGAATAGAATAATAACAAAACCACTACCGATAAAGCCGAGTTCTTCAGCAATTACGGCAAAAATAAAATCATTTTCCTGTTCGGGTAAAAAGTTTAGCTGGCTTTGTGGACCCAGCCCCAAACCTCGTCCAATTAAACCACCCGACCCAACCGCTGTAACAGATTGAATAACATTATAGCCTGTCACCAATGGATCGCGACTGGGATTAATAAATGTTAGTATTCGCTCTTTTTGATAATCTTTAAGAATTAAAAACCAGCTGCAAGTTGCAAGAACTGCTAAAATTAAAAGTAAAATAAGAAATTGTGATTTTTTTATGTTGCTTAAAAATAAAAAACCTACCCATAAAGCCATGAAAATTAGCGCAGAACCTAAATCTGGCTGACGCATTACTAATAGAACATAAGAGCCACTGATTAATGCGCTGAAAATAATATTGACGATTTTATCCATCTCATAACCCTTGATACTAAAAAATCTAGCTAGCATTATAACTAAAATTATTTTTCCCAGTTCGACTGGCTGAAAACTTATAAATCCAAACGAAAACCATCCAGTTGTGCCGCGAATAGTCGTACCAAATATTAAAACACTAATTAGCAATAAAATTCCGAAAATATATAATAAGTAAGCATAGTTATTAAATATTCGATAATCAATAAAACTAACAGTAAATAACGCTATTAGGCCGATTAGGGCGAAGATTACTTGTTTATAAAAGCGAGTTAAATCAGATGTGTCTGAATTCATGCCCACGGAATAAATGATGAGTATTCCGATAGTAATTAAAATTATTACCGATGCAAACAGCCACCAATCATAATTTCTTAATGAAAAGGATATTTTTTTTAACATGTTTAATTGGAAATGTTTTTGACAATTAAATTATTTTCACTGCGTATATCGGTGGTGGCGAAAAATTTCAAGTCGGCATCAAACGGAAATTTTCGCGGCCAGGAAAATTCTAATTGCTTAGTATCGCTAGATAAAAAATTTGTAATGTTAGAAACTGCGATTCCGACTGGTGCGCCTTGGCTTTTTACAACTGCTAATATTTGAATATTTTTAAAACCATATAGACTATTATTTTGTGCTGTGGTTGTAACTCGTGCATAAGTTTTTTCTTCAAGATCGATATTAGTAAGTGATGAATCTGTGAAGTCGATAATTAATTCCGGATATACTTGTTTTTTACCTTTCCAAGTCGGTTCGGAGATTACTTGTAAACTTGCTTCATTTTGGCCAAAAGTATTAATATTATTTAGGGCTAAATTTAAAAAAGTTAAATTCTTTTTTTCTTGAGGTAATAAGTAAGAAGTTTGGGTAGTGGTAGTAAAGCCATTTATATTGAATTGATATTCAAAATTATTGGCTATCCAATGAGTATTGGGGTTTTCAATTTGGGCGATTAAATCGTATTTGCCATCATTACGGGATAATAAATAGGCTTCGGATATTTTTAAATTAATCGGAGCGGGAATTATATCGTAATTGACATAATCAATCATGATATCGGCTAAAGCTGCTTTGGTAGATTTATAATTGATGATATATGTACCAAGCTGAATAAAAAAATACAGCCAGGCTGAAATAGCTAGAGCATATAGAATAATAATACCAATTTTTTTAAGTAATGGTTTTGATTCTAAATATATAAAACCTAGTTTATAACTTTTTTTTATTGTTTTATTCATATGTGTATTTTAGCAAAATTGTTAAAAATAGCAAATAATGTTATAATTTATTTATTATTATTAAAAACAAAACAAAATGTTACAAACAACCCAAGACTTACTATATTTAGTAGTGGCAATTTGCACATTGGTGTTTACAGGTTTTTTAGTATGGATAATGTATTATTTAGCTCAAATTATGCGTCAGAGTAATGAAGTAATTGCTGATGTCAGACAAAAATTAGATGAGCTTAGCGAAGCTATTGAAGGCATGAAGGAAAAAATTACCTCTTCCGCAACTTCTATTACATTTATTGCTTCACAACTGCGTGATATTATTTCCTTTGTTAAAGAACGAAAAGACGCCAGAGAAGAAAAAGTTTCGAAAAAAAAGAAAAAATAATATAATTGTTTTTAGAATAAAAAAAGAGGGGTTTGAATCCCCTCTTTTTAATTATTGTTGATTAATATATTTAATCACTTCCGAATCAGATTGTAAATTTTCAAAATGCAATATTTTATCGCGATTAATAATCATGACATTTTGCGGTTTATAAAATTCTTGTTGCCCGAGTGAAATAAGTTGAAGTTCATAATTTTCGG
This sequence comes from Patescibacteria group bacterium, assembly GCA_043798935.1. Taxonomy (GTDB): domain Bacteria; phylum Patescibacteriota; class Patescibacteriia; order UBA9570; family JAHJKD01; genus JAZDOC01. Next base: position 78,891 of record JAZDOC010000019.1, on the reverse strand, counting down.
CTGTGGTATTTGTATTATCGGTGGAATCGGTTTTAGCGTTGTATTTAACATAATAAACATCTGACAATTCATAATATTTATAACCCAAGTTTTGTAATTTTCCAAAATAACTCTCGCCATTTTCCAGGGTTACTATTTGATAAGTATTTTTATTTATTATATTTGCAAATTGTTTATGTAGAATGAATATTTTTAGACCTGATAAAATGATTATTAATACAATAACTAAGTACATGATCATGAATAAAACGTTGGATTTGCTAGTTTTTTTTGTTGTTTTAACCTGATTTATTTCAGGGTTTTTTTTCTTTAATACTGCCATAAATAATTTAATTATTATTAATATGGAAATTATAGCAAATTTATGTTAATGTTGCTATATATAAAAAATATGAGCCAAAATTTCACTCATCTACATGTTCACAGCCATTATAGTTTGCTCGACGGATTACCTAAAATTCCCGAGCTTGTTAAAGCGGCGAAAAAGAACAAAATGACTAGCCTGGCATTAACTGACCATGGAGTAATGTATGGTATAGTTGAATTTTATCAGGAATGTGTGGCTAATGATATTAAGCCTATTTTGGGAGTCGAGTGTTATATTGCTCCGAATGGTTTGCATAATAAACGTCCTCGAGTAGATGAAAAACCTTATCATTTAATATTATTAGCTGAAAATAATGTTGGCTATCAGAATTTGTTAAAATTAACCAGCATTGCCCATTTAGAAGGATTTTATTATAAACCGCGTTTAGATTTAGAAACCATTAATAAATACAAACAAGGTATTATTGCCACCAGTGCTTGTTTACAAGGCGAGATTTCCAAAGCGGCCGTGAATTTTGGTTTGAGTAAAGCCGAAGAAATTACCAAGCAATATATTAATGTTTTTGGAATTGAAAATTTTTATTTAGAAGTTCAACATCATCCTAATTTATCCAAGCAACAAGTAGCTAATGATGTTATTTTTAAATTGGCAAAAAAATTGCAATTGAAAGTTGTGGCTACAAACGATGTTCATTACATCAATTCTTCGGATGATGAAGAGCAGGATATTTTAGTTTGTATCCAAACCAAAAAACAACTTACCGATACGAATCGAATGTCGATGCGCGGTGAAGATTATTCATTTAAATCTGTTAGCGAAATGAAAACTGCGTTCAAAGAGCATCCAGAAGTAATTGAAAATACTATTGAATTAGCCAGTCGTTGTGATGTGAAATTGGAATTAGGAAAAATTCATTTACCACATTATCAATTGCCTAGTGGTATCACAGCTGACCACGAATTAAAACGCCTTTGTAATGAAGGATTAAGTGTTCGCTATGGCGATAAAATCAGTTCGGAAATATTAGCCCGCTTAGACTATGAACTAGGGGTAATTAATAAAACCGGTTTTGCTTCTTACTTTTTAATTGTGCAAGATTTTGTTACTTGGGCAAAAAAAAATAAAATTGTGGTTGGTCCGGGTCGTGGTTCGGCAGCCGGAAGCATTGTAGCCTACCTTACCCAAATTACCGACATCGATCCGATCAAATATGATTTGTTATTTGAACGATTTTTAAATCCGGAAAGAATATCCATGCCCGATATTGATCTTGATTTTGCTGATATCAGACGCAATGAAGTTATTAATTATGTTGAAAATAAATATGGTAAAGATCATGTATCACAGATTATTACGTTTGGAACCATGGCGGCGCGAGCGGCAGTGCGTGATGTTGGACGCGTGATGGGACTGTCTTACGGTTATTGCGATAAAATTGCCAAAATGATTCCCATGTTTACTAATTTAACAAAAGCCACTAAACAAGTTCCAGAATTAAAAGAAGTTTATACTAGTGATCCCGATGCTGCGCGTTTATTGGACAGTGCAAAAAAATTGGAAGGTGTGGCTAGGCATTCTAGTACTCATGCTTGTGGCGTTATTATTACCAATAAACCATTAGATTATTATACACCCATTCAATACGCATCTTCAGACGATCGTGAAATAATTACTCAATACTCGCTTCATCCTTGCGAAGATTTAGGATTATTAAAAATGGATTTTTTAGGTTTAAAAAACTTAACTATTATCGAAAACACAATTAATATTATTACTAAAACCATTGGTGAAGAAATTAAAATGGACAGCATTCCCCTTGATGACAAACAAACATTTAAACTTCTTCAAAAAGCGCAAACCACCGGCGTTTTTCAACTTGAAAGTTCAGGCATGAAACGTTATCTTAAAGAATTGAAGCCCACTGAATTTGAAGATATTATTGCTATGGTCGCTTTGTATCGACCCGGCCCGATGGAGTGGATTCCTGATTATATTGCCGGTAAACACGGAAAAAAACAGCCACAATATATTCATCCCAAATTAAAGCATGTGTTAGATAAAACTTATGGCGTGGCTATTTATCAGGAGCAAATTATGCAAACGGCCAGAGATTTAGCTGGTTTTACACTCGGAGAAGCTGATGTATTACGTAAAGCTGTGGCCAAAAAAATACCGCAGTTGTTAGCTGAACAAAAAATCAAATTTATAGAGGGTTGTGTTAAAAATAATGTTTCTAAAAATATTGCCGAAAAAGTTTTTGATTTTATCGAACCATTTGCCGGATATGGCTTTAATCGGTCGCACGCAGCTTGCTACGCTATGATCGCCTACCAAACGGCCTATTTAAAAACACACTGGCCGGCACAATTTATGGCTGCACTTTTAACTAGTGATTATGGCGATTCGGATCGCATTGCCATTGAAGCCCAAGAAGCCAGCCAAATGAACATTGATGTTTTACCACCGGATATAAATGAAAGCTATTCACGCTTTACAGTGGTAAAAAGTTCGCTTAATAGCAAACCGCGTATTCGTTTTGGGCTAACCGCTATTAAGAATGTCGGTAATCATATTGTTGATATCATTATTGATGAAAGAAATGATAGTGGACCATTCATTAATCTCGAAGATTTTTTAACTCGAATTAACGACAAAGATTTAAATAAAAAATCATTAGAAAGTTTAATTAAATCTGGCGCTCTAGATTTGTTTGGTGAGCGCGGTCAGATGCTTAATAATATAGAGAATTTATTAAATTTTGTTCATTTTACGCAACAAGAAAAAAATAGTGGACAAATTAATATTTTTGGCCAAATGCCGGTTGACAACGCGCCTAAATTATCTTTAATGGAAAGTGTGCCGGCTAGTAATAAACAAAAATTACTGTGGGAAAAAGAACTTATGGGTTTATATATTTCTTCCCATCCCCTGGCCGATTATCAGGATTATTTGGATCAAATTTCGATTCCAATTTCACAATTAAAAAAATGCATCAATCAGAATGTTCGGATTATTGGCGTATTATCTAGTTTTAAAAAAATATTTACTCGCAAAGGCGAGCCCATGGTTTTTGCGCGAATTGAAGACACAAAAAATTGGGTCGAAGCTTTAATTTTTCCCAAAGTGTTTCAAGAATATAATTATCTATTAGTTGAAGATAGCTTGATAGTTATTGACGGCAAAGTTTCAAATAAAGATAATGAGTTAAAGGTTATTGCTGAAAAATTATCTAGTTTTGACATCGATAAAATTAAAATACCTTCAAAAATTATTATTCGCTTACCGGCAACAATAAAAAAAAGCATTTTGGAGGAAATAAAGAGTACTATTAGTAATAATCCTGGAAGTTTGCCGGTTTATTTAATTTCTGATAATCATGAAATTGACACGAAGATGAAATCCAGTTTTGGCCTTATTAGTGAAATTCGAAAAGTACTTGGCAAAGATGCCATCTTTATGATATAATAAGCAACATATTTACTGAAAATAATGATCTCAATTTAATCAGTAGTTTTTTTTAAATAATAATGGCGTCAGAGCATCCTTCAAAAGTTGGTAGTTCATACAATAAAATTGTTATTGTGTTTTTTCTTATTTCTTTAATTATCATATTATTTACGGGCTATTTTGCATTCGCCAAAACTGTGATTACAATTACACCCGAAATTGAAAAAATGTCTAAAGAAATAAACATGTCGCTTGATGAAATTGCTGAAGCCACAGGTAGTAATGTTGAAGAATTATCAGTCGATAATAATTATATTTATCAAATTCCTGGCGCCGATAGTAACTCAATTGATGATTATTCCCGCGGAAAAGTAATGATTTATAATAATTACGAATCCGACCAACCGCTCGTAGCTACAACTCGTCTATTATCTGATGATGAAATTCTCTTTCGCATTCAAGAAGACGTTGTAGTCCCGTCGGGTGGTAGTATTGAAGTAGATGTAAAAGCTGATGAAGTTGGTAAACAAGGTGATATTGAACCATCTATTTTCGAGATTGTAGCTTTAAACTCTACTAAAAAAGAATTTATCTATGCTGAAAGCTATATTGCTATGAGTGGCGGATCATCATCTTCATCATTAGTAACTGAGGAAGATATTTTAACAGCCAAAGAAACAGCTAAATTAGAATTAATTAAAAAAGCGCAAGAAGAATTGCTTAATGATCATTCAAAAATAAATATTTCTAATATTGGTATTAAGAATATTGAATCAACAACTGATGTTGAGCACGGCGACAAAGCCAGCAGTGTTGCAGTTGATAGTACAGCTGAAATTTTTTATATCAGTTTAACAGCTGATAATCTTAAAAAAATATGTAAACAAGAATTTCAACAAATTAAAAACGAAAATTCTAAAATAACAGTTAAAAAAACACCGAAGTATTCATTTATTAATGAAAATGGAATTAATTCTGTAACTATTCAATGTGCCGGAACGGCTACTATCGATGCAAAGGGTGATCTCATTGATAAAAATCAATTAACCAATAAAACTGAAAATCAAGTTAAACAATATTTAGAAAATTTTGTTTCGATTAAAGAAGTTAAAGTAGCATTCTCACCTTTTTGGGTGAAAACAACACCATTTATTATTGAAAATATAATTATTAAGTAAATTTATGACCGAACATAATTCTGAAATTGATAAAATTCGTCATTCGCTTTCGCATGTTATGACTATGGCGATTTTAGATATTTATCCAGATGCAAAATTAGGAGTTGGCCCATGTATTGATAATGGCTTTTATCAGGATTATGAATTAGCCGAACCTATTAATGATAATATTTTACCAAAATTGGAAAAAAGAATAAAAAAATTATTACAACAAAAAATTGATTTTATCAAATCTGAAAGTTCTATTGAAGATTCTTTAAAATTTTATAAAAATGATCCTTACAAAACTGAATTAACTAAAGAATTAGAAAGCAAAGGGAATAAAAAGGTAAATTTTTATGACAGTGGTTCATTTCATAATTTATGTGACGGACCGCATGTAAATAATACCTCAGAAATTGATCCCAAAGCATTTAAACTCACAAAAATTGCCGGTGCGTATTGGCGGGGCGATGAAAAAAATAAAATGCTTACTAGAATCTATGGCGTGGCTTTTAAAACTGAGGCAGAATTAAAAAAACATTTAGAACTAATTGCAGAAGCTGAAAAAAGAGACCATCGTAAATTAGGTAAAGAATTAAAGCTGTTTACCATGAGTGAATATGGGCCAGGCTTCCCCATCTTTTTAAACAATGGATTAATAATTTGGAATGAATTATTAAAGTATTGGCGTGAAGTGCACATTAAATATAATTATCAGGAAATTAAAACACCTATTATGTTTAATAAAGCATTATGGGAAACCAGCGGTCATTGGGATTATTATCGGGAAAATATGTATACTTCGGAAATTGATGAAAATATTTATGTGATTAAACCTATGAATTGTCCAGGCGGAATGCTGGCTTATAAAGAAGATTTGCATTCATATAAAGAATTTCCTTTAAAAATTGGTGAGATTGGCCAAGTTCACAGGCACGAAAAATCTGGAGTATTAGCTGGATTATTTCGAGTACGAACTTTTCATCAGGATGATGCCCATATTTTTGTAGAAGAACATCAGATTCAGGATCAAGTTCTTGAAATATTAAATATTATTGATGAAATGTATTCTACATTTGGTTTAAAGTATCATTTAGAATTGTCTACTCGTCCGGTTAAATCCATCGGCACCGACAGTGCTTGGGAATTATCCACTTCAATGTTGGAAAAAGCATTAATCAAAACAAAGCGCGAATTTAAAATTAATGCCGGCGATGGAGCTTTCTATGGTCCAAAAATAGATGTGCATTTGGAAGATGCTTTGGGACGCACTTGGCAATGCGCTACTATTCAGGTTGATATGAATTTGCCGGAAAGATTTGATTTAACTTATATCGACAAAGAAGGAAACAAAAAAAGACCGGTTATGATGCACCGCGTAATTTACGGGGCAGTAGAAAGATTTTTAGGAATTTTAATTGAACATTTTGCCGGCAATTTTCCGGTTTGGCTATCCCCTGTTCAAGTGACGATAATTTCAGTTGGTGAAAAACATGAAGAACATTGCCGACAATTAGCTGAAGAATTCAAAAAAAATGATTTGCGTGTTGAGTTAGATTTAACAGCCGAGACGGTCGGTAATAAAATCAGAAAAGCGATTAAACAAAAAATTCCTTATTTACTTGTTATTGGCGATAAAGAAATGGAATCAGCTGATTTAATGGTGAGATTTCGAGGTGAAAAAGAAGCGCGAAAAATTTCTAAAATAGAATTTATTGATCAAATAAAAAAAAATATCATTAATAAATCGTTTGATTTATAATTTTATATTTAGAATTATTTTTTACAGCTGTCATTAATGACTATAATTTCTTTTTTATAATTATCAAAATTAAATGCTATTCCTTTTTGCAGACAGTTGTAAGGCGCAAAACAGACTGGCTTGCACATAAAATCAGAATCCCAAGAAAAAAGTATTTTCTCGGTTGCGATTAAATAGTTTGTAAAAATGATAAATACACCAACAATGGTTATTATTATATATAGTATTATTTTCTTTTTAGACATCTTCATAATTTATTGAATAAAATGTCAAACTTTGTTAATATTCTATCAAATATCAATTAATAAGTAAATATGAGATATTGGATTTGGCCTTTAGGCTGCCAGATGAATAAATCTGATGCCATGCGGATTGAACACGTTTTGCAGGATTTGGGTTATAAAAAAATCGATGATGATAAAAAAGCTGATTTAATTGTGGTCGTGTCTTGTTCGATTAGACAATCCGGTATTGACCGGATATACGGAAAGTTTCGATGGTGGCAAAAGCGTCAGCGCAAAGGTGAATTGATTACAGTTTTAACCGGTTGTGTTTTAGATAAAGATATTGAAAAATTCAAACCTAAATTTGATTTGATGTTCAATATTAAAGATTTAAAAAAATTACCAAAATTATTAAAACAAACTGATTTGCGATTGCCCAGTAATTATTTAAAAGTTGAGCCGATTTATAGTTCAAAATTTCAGGCGGTTGTTCCTATTATAATCGGTTGTAATAACTATTGCACTTATTGTGCCGTGCCATACACCCGTGGACGTGAATGGTCCAGATCTTCTCGGGAAATTATTAAAGAGTGCAAAAATTTAGTAAAAAAAGGTTATAAAGAAATAACTCTTCTCGGTGAAAATGTTAATTCTTATGGAAAGGACAAAGAAACAGAAATCGATTTCCCTGCCCTGTTAGAAAAAATTGCTAAATTAGATAAAAATATTTGGATTCGATTTACTTCACCGCATCCTAAGGATTTTTCGGAAAAATTAATTCAAGTTATTGCGAAGTATCCAAATATCTGCAAACAAATCAATTTACCGGTTCAATCTGGAAATGATACGGTTTTAAAAAGAATGAATAGACCTTATACAATTAAACAATACACTAACTTAATAAATAAGATTAAAAACAATATTCCAGATGTTTCCCTCTCAACTGATATTATAGTTGGTTTCCCGGGTGAAACCAGTAAGCAGTTTGCTGATACTGCTAAATTAATGAAAACAATTAAATTTAATATGGCTTTTATTGCTCAGTACTCAATTAGGCCAGGCACTCCGGCGGCGAAAATGAAAAACCAAGTAAGCCGAGAAATTAAAATCAAAAGAAACCATGAATTAGAAAAAATTCTTGATGATACAGCGCTGGATTATAACAAAAAATATTTAAATAAAGAAGTCAAAGTTTTAGTGGAAAAATATCGTAAAGTTCATTGGCTGGGACGAACCGAACAAAATGTAACCGTTCGTTTTAAGGCACCAAAAACTAAAAAATTAGTGGGTGAATTTGTAGATATTAAGATTATTCAAGTTGACAGTTTTAGGATGGAAGGCAAATTATCTGATTGACACAAGGTCAATCATAACATTGTTATGACCTAGTTTGTCTAGGTCATGCCTTCATAAGCTTTCCAAGCTTCTTCCCTATACTTCTTAGCTTCTTCAGCTGGATTGTGGGCTTCGTAGATGCCACGTCCCACTATAAGCACGTCTGAGCCGCTAGAAATGGCGTTTTCTGGTGTGTTGTACTGTTGTTTAAGCCCATCGCCGCCGCCGCCAAATTTAACGCCAGGAGTGAAATTTATGAATTTTGGATCATCGACTAATTGTTTAGTGGTAATGAAACCAAACACGAAGTCATCGTGTTCTTGAGCCATTTTTATGGAAGCTTGGGTGTATTCGCCTTTGGCAAGTGTGCCCTCAGGTGTCATTTCAGCTAAAAGCAATAATCCTCGGCCTTTTGGTAACCCCACTTCTTTTAATCCCTCGATAATTCCTGGTCCTGGAACTGTATGGGCATTAGTAATATCAGCCCAGTCAACTATGTGATAAATTCCTTGAGCATATTGCATTTTTACAGTATTACCTATGTCGGCAAATTTTCGATCTTCAAAAATTAAAAAATTATGCTTTTCTTTCAGCTCAACAAGTTTATTTATGAAATCATTTGAAAAATCTGTCAGTACATCAATGTGCATTTTAGCCACACATATTTCTGAACCGATTTTATCCAGTAAATCTAAAATTTCAGCACCAGATGTTAAATCTGCTGCAATAGATAGATTAGTTTGTTTTTCTAGCATTAACTCTAATAATTTTTGAGCGGTTGGATTTTTCGCGGATTGTAGTTTTTGTTCGTATGTCATATATAATTTATTATGGCGCCTACTGGCTAAAGCCAGGGGCTAAATTTTAATTTTCAAAACCCATTTTTTTGCCCCAGCCCTGAGGATCATTGTTCCATTCAAGGGCAATGTTTTTTTGTTCGTTAGTAATATAATTTTCTTCGACAGCTACTTCCATTAAGGTTGAGAAATTTGATAAAGTGTAAAGATTAATGTTGGCATCAGCAAATTTTTGTTTAGCTTTTTCCATTTCATAGGTAAAAACTGCAATGCAATCGGTAACTTTTTTTACGGCCGTGGCAGCGTCAACCGAGCTGCCACCGGTGCTGACTAAGTCTTCAACAATCAAAGCTTTTTGATCGTCGTCGATTTTTCCTTCGATTTTATTTTCTTTGCCATGTTCTTTTTTACTGGATCTGATATAGGCCATGGGTAAGTCTAATTTTTCGGCAATAAATGCCGCATGCGTAATGCCGGCTGTAGCCACTCCGGCTACAACATCAAATTCTAAATTTTCTTCTTTAATCATGTCTAAAAAAGCTTGTACTACTTCTTTTCTTTTTTCCGGATAAGACATAATCAATCTATTATCGCAATAAATTGGCGATAATATTCCCGAAGTATATCGATAGGGCTTTTCTACGTTTAGAGTTACCGCTTTAATTTTTAACAATAATTTTGCAATTTTTTTTGCTCGTTCTTGGTTCATATATTTTATTAATTATTCTTTAGGTTTAATTCCACGTACTAAATAACCGGTATAGTTGCCCTCTGTTTTACCCGGATTGTCCGGGTGCTGTGGATCATCCCGCAATACTACTTCAACATTTACAAATCCAGCTTTTTTCATAAATTCAACCATTTCATCTGGACTGGTAAATTCAGCAAAAATTCCTTCAGGTTCATTTGGTAACAAAACTTTCAAATTGAATTGTGAAATACCTTCTTGTGGATCAGCAATTTGAAGTGAGCCGCCGGGTTTAACAACTTCAAATACATCAGCAATTAATTTTTCCTGATTATCTTTTTTTAAGTGATGTATCACATAAGATGCCGTGACATGATAATATGTTTTTCCCTCGGCTTTGGCCTGTTGTACAAAATTTTCAATATCATTTGGTTCAATTCTAACATTAATATTCGGCATTTCAGCCATAATTTTTTGTGAAGTTTCTCTAGAAACATCAACTAATTTTGGCGTATATTCAACACCAGTTATAACTGCTTGCTTACCTTGTTCATTCAAGGCCATTGCTACTAATACACCCGTTCCCATGGTACCAGCTCCCAAATCTAAAATTTCCGGTTTATCAGATTCACTTTCAGCGATGTATCTGCCCATTTCTTTGTTAGCAGTAATAATATGTGGCACGCCCACACCTTGTTTAATTTTTTCATAGGATGGTAAACGATCGGCTGAAAACCATTGCGGAAAGGCTAATTGGCCCATTCTTTGCAACTCTGTATTTGAAAAATTGGCAGCTATTTCAGCATACACTTTTTTAGCATCTTCAGGTTGTAAATCTTGACCGTCTTTTTCACGTACAATCGCTTCTACCATACGGACAATGCTCAGCGCTTTATAAAATAATTCTCTATCCTCACTGTTTGTTAGATCCCATTCCAGATTTTTTAATTTTTTTGTCAGACCACTTTCTGGTCTTAATAGTTGTTCTGGCATATATTAAATTAAAAATTATGTTTTGTTCCGGATTTATCGCGATGATATTTGCCGAATTCGGTGATTTTTTCGGCTAGCTGGCCGGAAAATACTGGTCCATCCTGGCAGATACATATTCCTAATGGATCGACGGCGCATTGACCGCAAACCCCATAACCGCATTTCATATATCGTTCCATGGAAATTTCACATAGGACTTTATATTTTTTACAAATTTGGACCAATACTTTCATCATTGGTTCTGGTCCGCAAGTATACACTTTTGAATATTTTTGTTTTTTGTTTTTTAATAATTCTTCTAATTTTTGAGTTGGATACCCTTTAAACCCAGCTGAACCGTCGTCTGTGGTGACTAAACATGATCCGGGAAATAAGACGTCTTTTTTGGTTCTGGCTCCGGAAATAAATTCAACTTTACATTTTAATTTTTTAGCCTCTTCTGCAACTAATTTTAATGGCGCCGATCCACAACCACCGCCAACTAAAATGATGTTTGATTTAGGCTTTATATTAAATCCTTTACCATAGGGACCGGAAATACCGACTGTATCCCCGACTTTTAATTTCATCATGGCTTTAGTAGCTGGTCCGATTTCAAAAATAGTTAAATCAAAATTGTTTTTTGTTTGTGAAGAAATGGAAATAGGCTTTTGGTCTACACCGGGAAGCCACAGCATTACAAATTGCCCGGGCTTGGCATCAAGTTTATAATCAATTGTAAAAGTCTTTATTTTATGCGTTTCAGTTTTAACTTTTAAAATTTTACAAATTATTGGTTTAGACATGAGCTTTTTTAATTATTGATTTAAGGTCTTTAATCCCTTCTTCTTTCATGAATTGTTTAATTTCATCATTAATTAATTTCATTGTCTTTGGACCGCGATAATAAAATGCTGTGCCAACGCCAACTAAACTGGCTCCGGCCATCATCATTTCAATAGCGTCTTCACCGGTTGTAATGCCACCAGTGCCAATAATCGGAATTTTTACGGCTTGAGCGATTTGCCAAACACATCTTAGTGCAATTGGTTTTAAAGCTGGTCCACTCATGCCGCCAATGCCATTTGTTAATACCGGCCTGCTGGCTTTAGCCGAAATCATTATTGAGGGCATTGTATTCACTGCTGTAATGGCATCAGCACCAGCTTTTTCGCAAGAAACTGCGATTTCAGCAATGTTCCAGGCACCGGGCGACAGTTTTACTGTAATAGGTTTTTTAGTGTTTTTTTTGACCAATTTAGTGACAGCCGCAGCGGCTTTGGCGCTAAAAGCTAAAGGTTCACCAAATTCTTGCATGACATTTGGGCAAGAAATATCCACTTCCATAATATCAATTGGCGCTTTGTCCATTTTTTTGGCAATTATACCAAATCCTTTAATATCGCCGGCGAAAATACTACCGATAATCGGTGTATTAGTTAATTTTTTATAAGTTTTAATCTCTTCGATTACATTGCCGATTCCAGGATTTGAAAAACCTACAGCATTAATAAAATAATGCTCAGTTCCGCTCATGGTGGGATTAGCGTGTCCGGTTCTAGCTTCAAGAGAAGCTGATTTTGAAGTTACGCCTCCACCGCCATCTCTAATAACTTTGGCCATGTTGGCTCCGGTTAATCCCCTAATTCCTGAGGCTAAAACTAAAGGATTTTTGAATTTTTTTTTGAGAAAATTTATTTGTGTGTTCATGGTAAATATTATAACATTTTTATATTATTTATAATATACACAATAATTGTCCCATTTTCCAGAATCGATTCCTCTGACTTTTCTATCTTCTAAGGATAAATCCCTTACTACCACCATACCCTCAAGCATAAATGGTGATACAACTTCTCTGAAACCTAATTTTTTTAGATTTTGTAGCTGCTCTACTAAAATTTCTTGCGCTGTTTTACTATTAGGCAAGCAATCTTCATACGCATTCATTATAACCAAATCTCCTTGGACAAACATTTCTAAACTTTGCAAAAAGCGATCTTCATAAATATAAAAATGATTATTCACTAAATCTTGAGCATGTCGTAAAGTTGGATCAATGGCCCTTAAAACTTGACGATCATCCTCACTAAATTCTTTTCGATTAGCTGATGATCTTTCTACTGCGACAAATAACAAAAGATTAGGTTGCTGTCTTAAAACGGCAATTTCCATATTTGTCGGATCATTAGCTTGTTCATAACAAGCTAAAAAAAGTAAATATTTTTCGTTTATTGAGAGTTCGCGATTAGCCCCGTGTTGATTTACCCAGGCATTAAATTTTCTTTCCGCCCTTTCTCTTAATTCTCTGATTGTTTTTTCGCGTTCCGTTTCTAGTTTCTCTTCTGGTTTTGTTTCTAGCATTTCACTTTCTAGCATTAAATCGGTCGCTTGTTCACCAGTAGAAAGTGCTGGATCTTGATGAGGTTTTTTTAATGCAGCTTGTTTTCTATCTCTTTGATTAATGAACGCTAATCGGCGATCATTATCTGCAGATTTTTTTGCTAGCCTAACGTCACCATCATGTCTAGCCAAATGTCTTAAGAATCTAGAAGAGACCATATTTTAGGATAAAAGTTTTTTAATGGCATTGTCAAAGTTAGTTTTTTCTTTTTTTAACCAGGCTTGATGTTGTCTAATTTCAGCCAAACTTTTATTTAGCTGTAAATTGCCGGTCGCGCCAATGTGTGTTTTAGATCTAATATTTTTGTCAGGATCACGACTTTCAAGTTTATCAATTTCATTAGCAACTTTTCGATAAGCATCTCTAAAAGGCATTCCTTGTTTAACTAATTCTAATGCATAATCTGTAGCATATATATCGGGTGAGAAAGCTTTGCGAAGATTTTCTTCAATTGGTTCTAATCCTGGAATAGTAAGATTAATAATCTTGGCTGTATTTTCCATTAATTCTGAACTTTCCATCATTGGTTCTTTAGATAATTGTGAATCACGATTGTAACCGGAAGGCGTGTTCATGTATAAGCCCATTTCAGTTACTAATAAACCAAACATAATTTTACTTTTAGCTCGAACTAATTCGAACACATCTCCATTTTTCTTTTGGGGCATAATAGACGACCCAGTACAAAATTTATCCGGCAATTGAAAGTACTTAAATTCAGCCATAGTAAACATTAAAATATCTCCGGCAAGCTTTGCATAAGTATTCATAATGCATGAATATGCATAGATAACATTAGAATCTATCATGCCTCTTCCGGCTGCAACATACATAGAATTTTTTTGTACTTTTTTAAAGCCCATTAATTTTGCTGTATACTCTCGGTCTAAATTTAAACCCACTCCAAATCCAGCCGCGCTACCTAAAGCAGACTGATCATTAATTTCATACGCGCATTTTAGAATTTTAATGTTATCGATTAAGCTTTCTAAAAAAGACCCCATCCACATTCCAACTGAAGCCGGCATAGCTCTTTGCATATGAGTATAGCCCGGCATAGGGATCATTTCATATTTTTTAGCAAATTCATAAAAAATTTTAGCGCTTTCTAAGGTGTGATACAAAATATCAAGCACTTTATCTTTAGCATATAAATGCTGATCTACTATACATTGATCATTCCTACTTCTTCCAGTATGCATTTTTTTACCTAAAGACCCATATTTTTTTGTGACATGATTTTCAACAGTTGTATGAACATCCTCATCAGTTTCTGGAATAACAAATTTACCTTGCCCAACTTGCTTATAAAGTCCTGCTAATTCTTTTTTTAATTTAGAAAATTCACTCGCTGTTAATACACCGATTTTTTTAAGACCAGCGGCGTGAGCAATTGAACCTAAAATGTCTTGTCGAGCATATTTCAGATCATAAACCTGGTCTTTACCAACCGTAAATTTAAAAACTTCATCATCGATATTATAGCCTTTTTGCCAAAGCTCGTATCGTTTATTATTTTTTTTAATCATATTTATTTAATGTTTAAAATTTCTAGTCCATTAGTAGTGGCAATATCAACAAGCGAATCAAATCGGTAATACCTGCATGCCTCCTGCAGCATCCTCATCTCAACCCACATATCAGCGTCAATGAATGGTTGATAAAAATCATAAATATTATCTACTCCTAACCCTACTGTAACACCTGTTTCCAACATTTCTGGCACATTAGCAATTGAATTATGTAGAGGTGCTATTTTAGGATCCAATTGTCTCATAGCTAACGCAGCTGCCGGACAAACTACAACCTTTATACCTAGATCAGCCATTTCTTTATATATTCTTGTTCTGTATTCCTTTGGTTGAGCAGAAACTGATAATGCATGAATTTCTACTACTCTACCTTCATAGCCATATTTTTTTGTGTATTTAATTAATTTTTCAGTATCTCTTTCGTCAGGATTGTTTTCTTGATCAATATGAACATGAATTGCTTTGTTTAAATTTTTTGCGATTGAAAATAAATGATCATAATTTTCATCATCATTTGGCCTATCATAAGAAGGTAGTCCACCGGCAAAGTCAGCTTTAGCTGTAATTTCCTCATATAAATTTCTAGCTTTTTTATCATTAAGTCCACCTAACGGTTGAGTTGCAATTTTAAAAATAATTTTATCTTTACATTCTTCTTGAATTTTTAATGCAGCGTCAATATTTTTGTGTCCAACTGCGTCGTACGCGTCGATAAAACTAACTGTAGCCTGAGTTCCCTGCTCTATTAATTTATCTAATGCAGTTTTAATTCTGGTTTCAACTTCTTCTTGAGTAGCAGTTCTTTTTAATTCATCGCTTAATCTCCATTTTGCTTCCATGTCTAACATAGATTTTTCTAATCCTTCTTTACTAATATAGTAAGCCTTGTCAAAATGACCGTGTAAATTAACCCACCCGCCTTTAGCTTTTACAGCTTCTAACATTTGATTTTTAAGATCCCATTTTTCCATGATATTTTGTTCTAATTAATTATTAATAATGCTCCGAAAATAATTATAATAATCGCGAAAGTCTTTTGAATTATAATAAATTTGCTTAATTTTTCTTTTAATATTTTCGGGAAGAAGACTGAAAATATTATAGCTACTATAAAAGTAAACACTAATTTTAACTGGATCATTGAAGACACAAGCGATGCTGGACCATGCGATAAAGCTATTGCTAAAACATAAAATGTTCCGGCTGATATTAAATCAACAAAAAATAGTATTGTTGATGCTTTTATTATTTTTTTATTCTTATCCCATCCTTTAGTTAAAAATATGAAAAACATTAGACCTGCGCCTATACCTAGCCAATAATTAACTTCGTGCACATCTATACTTTGTGAACCTAATTTAATTAAAACATTTTTTACAGCAAACCCCATGGCTGTTAATATAGCCAATAAAAAAGATAGGTTTAATTTTATTTTTAAATCTGATTTTTTTAAAGATATTAATATCGAACCAATAATTACTAAAAATATACCAACATAAATAATGGTTGAGAAAGTTTCATTAAGAATAAAATAAGAAAGTATAATTACAAAAGCCGGCATTAAAGATAAAACCGGAATGAAACGCGACATCTCTTCTTTACTTAAAATGTAGTAATATAACAATATAGTAAGACCATTTACAACACCAGCCAATAAAGATAAAACGATAATTTTTGGATTATCAAATGTTATATCAGTTTTGATAATCGAAGTAGCGATAAAAAATGCAAATGTGCTTAAACTAGAAACAGCTGCTGCCAAGCTTGGTTTTTTAATGAGATTATCAATCATTAACTTATCAATTACATAAATAACTGTGTATAGACCGGCGGCTAAGATTGATAATAGTATCCAGTTCATGATATTAATGTATATTAATTTATAAAAAAACCCCGATTTACGGAGTTAAAAAACACTTTTAGTTAATTGATCGAATTTAGCTGTAGATTCAATTTTCATTAAATTTATTAACCTTACTTAATAAACTCTCCGTAGTATACTAACAGATGTTTTTTAAAATAACAAGCCTATTAATTTATAGTTTTCCACAATAAAACATTACTCAGCCCCTAAGCATTCAACTGTCATGTCATCAATATGTCGATAAGTATATTCTCCAGCGTAATAAGCACAAAGACAAACAACATGATCCAAACTAAAATAAAACATTGCCCCTTCGCTAGTAGCATTGCATATTGTTTATCATAATTTAATTTTTAAAATTATTAAAAAATCTTATTTTAATTTATCTCGAAGCAAATCTGTAATTATTTGTGGATTAGCTTTGCCTTTCATTTGTTTCATTACTTGACCGACTAAAAACATTAAGGCTTTGTCTTTGCCATTTTTAAAATCTTCAACAGAAACTGGATTAATTTTTATAGCTTCATCGCAAGCAGTCGATAAAGAATCCTGGTCTTGAATTTGTTCTAAATTCTCTTCTTCCATAACCTGTGAAGGATCAGCGCCACGATCGAACATAATTTTTAAGATAGCTTGGGCCGCTGATGAATTAATTTTATTTTCATAAATAAGCGTAATAAATTCAGCAAAGTTCTCTGGAGTAATTTTTAAATCCCGGAAATCCTGGTTTGTTTTTGCTAATAATCCAAAAATATCCGTGGTTAACCAATTTTTAGCTATCCGGCATAATTTTTCGCCGTTTTTATTCCAAATTTCATCATCTGAACCATTAGTGTTATCTAAAGAATTTAGCCAAGCGCGCAGTTCGGAAATGCTATTTTCATAAAAATCACTAACCCTGGGATCGGAAGTTATTACTTTAGCATCAACATAGTTTAAAAAATATTCGTCTTTAAAACGTTCTCGTCGATCGTGTGGTAATTCAGGCAAGCGCATTTTATACGTTTGTATTTCTTGATCGGTAAAAGTTAATGGCGGAATATCGGGCTCAGGGAAATATCGATAATCAGCCGCGTCTTCTTTGGTGCGCTGTAATACTGTTTCTTGTTTTTTTTCATCCCAACCTCTGGTCTCTTCTTTTTCTGGAGCATTATTTTCTTCCCACAATTTAGCTTGTCTTTCAATTTCATATTTTAGAGCGTGCTCAACCGATCGAAATGAATTTAAATTTTTAATTTCAATTTTTGGATATAAAGCATCTTCGCCAACCGGACGCATGGATATGTTTGCATCGCATCGCAAATTACCTTTTTCCATATCGGCATTAGATACATTTAAATATCTGGCTATCATTTGCAGTTCTTGTAAAAACAATCTGGCTTCAAGCGGTGTTTTTATATCTGGTTCGGTTACAATTTCAGCTAGCGGTGTACCAGCGCGGTTAAAATCGATTAAAGTTCCATTTGCGGTATGAATATTTTTAGCCGCATCTTCTTCCAGATGAAGACGGTTGATTCTGATAGTGTATCCTGATAAGCCGTCTGGATAAACCATTAAAGTGCCTTTTTTAGCTAATGGTTCGTCGTATTGAGATATTTGGTATCCTTTTGGCAAGTCAGGATAAAAATAATGTTTACGATCAAACTTAGTTTCTTTGTTAATTTCACAGTTTAAAGCTAACCCTAAAATAATACCCATTTCAACAGCTTCACGGTTAACGGCCGGTAAAGTACCAGGATGACCCATACAAATTGGGCAGACGTTAACATTGGGTTCTAGGGTGTCTTTATTATCGGAACCGCAGAACATTTTTGATTTGGTGGCTAATTGGATGTGAATTTCTAATCCAATAACAGCTTCATATTTTATCATATTTAATGTAGGTTATCAAAATAAATAATAATAATCAAGGAAAATTATGTTTTTAAGAAATGACAGCCAATGCTTTGTTTTCGGTTAATTGCGGAAGTTGTAACTAATATTGCTACTTGGCATAGATTTTTTACTTCAATTAAATTTCTATTTACACCTTTTATATATAATTTATCTAAGGTGTTTTTAATTTCATTAAGCTTATTTAGTGTTTTATGCATTTTTTTTACTTCTCTTTCGATACTAACATTTTTCCACATAATTCGTTGAATATTTTTTTTCAGAAGATTAATTTTATTTAAATCAATCGCCAGATATCTTGGCTTTTTTGTCGTAAAAATTTGATATTTAGATTGTTTAGAATATTTCATTGCCGATTTCAAAGCGCGATTAGAAAAGACCAAACATTCTAAAAGTGAATTCGAAGCTAAACGATTAGCACCATGAACGCCCGTACAAGCTACTTCGCCAAAAGCAAACAATCCCATAATATTTGTTCGACCATAAGTATCAGTAGCTATTCCGCCACACATATAATGAGCGGCTGGGGCAATTGGTATTAAATCTTTATCCATAAAAATTCCATACCACCAAAGCTGGTCATATATGTAGGGAAACCTGGTTTTTAAATATTTTTTTCCGCGCGATTTAATATCGATATAAACTGGTCCTTTTTTTAATTCATTATAAATCGCTCGACTAACAATATCACGAGGTGCTAGGTCTTTTAGGGGATGATATTTAGCCATGAATTTTTCATGTTTTGAATTAACTAGAATTCCACCTTCGCCGCGCACAGTTTCAGAAATTAAAAATGCCGGCTTGTTTTTTAAAGCCAGTGCTGTGGGATGAAATTGAATGAATTCTAAATCTTTAATTTTTGCTCCGGCAGTAAAAGCCATGGAAACACCGTCACCGGTGGCAATTTTAGGATTACAATTACGTTTAAATATTTGCGCCGCGCCTCCAGTGGCAATTATAACACACTGAGCGTTAAATTGATCGACTTTATTTGAATCGTTATTTAAAACTAAAACCCCGGAACAAATGTTGTTTTTTACAAGTAATTTAAATGCTAAGTGAGATTCAAAAATTGATATTCTTTTATGTTGCCGGACATTATAAATTAGAGCGCGTTCAATTTCTTTTCCGGTTGCGTCTTTAGCATGAGCAATTCTCCTGGCGCTGTGCCCACCTTCCTGAGTTAAATCGAGTTGCCCATTAGTTTTATTAAAACCAACGCCGATATCTAATAAATGCTGAATTTGTTTAGGCGCTTCTTTTACCATCACTTCAACAGCGTGTTTATTGTTTATGTTGCATCCGGCTTTTAAAGTATCGGCAATATGTTTTTGCGTGCTATCATGTTTATCGATTACAGCCGCTATTCCACCTTGGGCATAATTGGAATTACTCTCCATTAATTCTTTTTTTGTGATAATAGCTACTGTACCGTAACTAGACGCTTGCAAGGCAAAATTTAAACCAGCTACACCCGAACCGATAACTATAAAATCGTATTTATTGTTCATAATTATAATATATCTAAGCTGATATCTAAATTGTCTACGGAATGAGTGAGCTTGCCGATCGATATTATATCAACGCCGGTTTTGGAATATTTTTTTATATTTTCAGCATCGATATTTCCAGACGCTTCAAAAAGCATTTTTGGATATTGTGGCTTTAATAATTTTAATGCTTTCTTAATAATCCGAGGTTTAAAATTATCAAACATTATGGCGTCAGGCATAAATTTAGCAAAATCAATTGCTTGCTCGAAAGTTGAAACTTCAATTTCCCAAAATAGTTTATTTTGTTTAATTAATTTTATTTTTCTCTCTAAATTATTTTTAATTGCCTGAATATGATTATCCTTAATTAAAATAAAATCATATAAACCTAAGCGGTGCGTACCGCCACCGCCGACGACCACTGCTTTTTTATCTAAAAGGCCCCAGTATGTTTTGCGTGTAGCTGTAATTAAACAACGAGATTTAATAATCTCATTGTAATAATTAGTACAAGTGGCAATTCCGCTCAGACGTTGTAAAAGATTTAATAATATTCTTTCGATTTTTAATATGGTTTTTAAATCGCCTTTTAACTCTAAAATTACTTGTTTATTTTTTATATATTCACCGTCTTTTACATGTTGAATAAATTTTATTTTGTTTTGTTTTAAAATCCATCTGATTTCTTCAACACCTGCAATAACGCCATTTTCTTTGCCATATATTGCCGCATTAACAATGCATTTTTTATTGCCTAACAGCATGTTTGTAGTAATGTCCCCTGTTTTTTGCAAATCATTATTTAAAAAATTTTGATAAAATTGTTTTAACTCGGTTAAATAATTTTTATTTTTAATATCAAGAGAATTTTTCTGAATATAATATTTTTTTAAATTTTTTGTTTTAATATTCATATTATTTTATTTTAAGCATTTTATCTAGCGATTTTTTTGCTAATTTACGAATTTTTTCGGGCACAACTATCTCGTTTGTTTCATTAATTAAAACATCATGAATTTTGCTTAATGAATTTTTTTTCATTTGAATGCAAAAACCGCCAACTGCAAAAAACTTTTTATTTTTTACTTCACGTTGTAAACGATTGATCATACCGCCTTCAGTAGCGATAATGAATTCTTTAGCTTTAGATTTTTTAGAAATAGAAATCATCTGCGAAGTAGATGCTATATAATCGGCGTAATTAATAATGTCGGATGGACATTCGGGATGAGCAATTACTACAGCTTGAGGATGTTTGTCTTTAGCTTGTTTAATCTGTTCTTTTAAAATTTTAGAGTGTACATAGCAAAATCCATTCCATGGAATAATTTTTTTCTTAGGTAATTGTGATTGAACGTAAAGAGCTAAATTTTTATCGGGCGCAAAGATAATTTGTTTATTTTTTACGCTAGCAACTACTTTAACGGCGTTAGCAGAAGTACAACAAACATCGCAGTTAGCCTTGGTTTCAGCCGTGGTATTAACATAGCAAACTGTTTTTGCTTTCGGATATTTAAGTTGCATTTTTTTTAGCTCTTTAATATCTACCATGGCGGCCATAGGGCAACGGGCTGTAAGAGCCGGTAATAAAACTTTTTTTTCCGGATTTAATATTTTGGCTGATTCGGCCATAAAATCAACACCACAAAAAACTATGATTTTGGCATTGGTTTTTGCTGCGGCTCGGGCTAATTCTAATGAATCACCAATATAATCGGCCACATCATAAATTTCCGGATATTGATAATTATGAACCAAGATAACAGCGTTTTTTTTCTTTTTAAGCTGATTGATTTTCTTGATCAAATCGTTGTTTCGCATTTTGAATTAAATTTATACTGTTAGAACAAACGTATTTTTTCCATTCTTTGTTATTTTTACTGAATATCATTTGGCGTAGTTTGGTTCCAGTAATATCTACTTTGAATTCAACATCATGAGTTGGAACATTTTTTTTGTCAAACAAAGATTTAACCCAGTTGTTTCCAGTATAAACAACATCAAAATTTTCCACTAACGCTTTAACATGATTAACCCAAGTTTCTGCATTATGAATGTCAGGAATAGCACAGACTGAAAATGTTTTTGATATCCGTGATGTTAGACAGGCATTAATGATTGTTTCGCGCTCCTTAAAAGTGTATGGGTTTTCTAATGTCGAGTGATACTGAGAACTGCCGACACCAATAATAATGTGACCAATATTTATATCGCGGGCTAATTGTTCCACTACTGATAAATGACCCAGATGAAAAGGCTGAAAGCGACCGATAAATAATGCATTGAGTTTATTCATATTTTACAAATTGGTATTTTTTTGCGTTTATGCTCTGACAGTTTTATATATTGTTGAACTAGATCAACATCATGAGAATTAAAATGCTTAGTGCTTTTTTTAGCTTCCAGGCATGATAATATTTTATCTAATTTGCTATAGGTGATTTTTAATTCATCTTCATCATATTGATTATTCCATAATCCGGCCGTTGGCTTTGCATTAATAATACCCTCTGGTACATTTATAAATTTTGCTAATTCTCTTACTTGAGTCTTATATAAATCGCCAATCGGCAGTAAATCCACGCCCCCATCGCCGTGCTTTGTGGAATAGCCGGTCATTATTTCACTTTTATTACCCGTACCCATTACTAAGCTATTACTACTATTTGCCATAGCATACAACAAACTCATTCTGACGCGTGCTTGTAAATTGCCCAGAGTTTTTTTTGTTTTAATAAAATCTGTTTGTTCTGTATAAACTTTAATAATCGAATCAATATTAATAATTTCATTTTCAATTTCTAAAATATTAGCAACTAATTGGGCATTTTTAATGTCTTGTTTCGGGGTAAATTGCGATGGCATAATTAAGGCATATATTTTTTCTTTGGAAATTGCTCGGTGCGATAAAAAAGCGCAAACGGATGAATCTAATCCACCGCTTAAGCCAATTACAATATTCATTCGACCCACGTTTTTTTGAATAAATGCAATAATTTTTTTTAACTCTTTTTCCATAAAATTAATTTAATCCGGTGCTACCAAAACCTTTCTGACCACGATCGGTGTTATTTAAATCATTAACTTCGTTAATTTCTACTGTTTCTTTACACTGAATAATTAACTGGGCTATTTTTTGATGCTGTTGTACCAGATAATTTTTATTAGATAAGTTGATTATCAATATTTGGACTTCTCCGCGATAAGCTTCGTCGATTACTCCAGCCATGGTTTTAATTCCATTGTTTACGGCTAAACCACTTTTATCCCAAACCAGAGCCACATGATTTTCTGGAATACTAATGGCAATTCCGGTTTTAAATAAATGCCGTTCATTCGGTTTTAGCATATATTCTTCGAATGAAAAAATATCCATTCCGGCATCGGTTTCATGAGCATAAACTGGAAGTTTGGCTAAACTATTTAATTTTTTTACTAATAATTTCATAAATTTCGGTTTCGTTTTCACTTAATGTTTTATTAGCGTTAATTTTTACCCAGTTTTTATTATTTTTAACTAGTTTATTAAAATATTTTCGAACTTTATTATGAAAAGTTAAAGTTTCTTTATCAAAACTAGTTAAATTATTTGCTAATGTATCTTTTTTTCGTCTAGCTAAACCAATTTTTGGATCTACATCTAAATAAATTACTAAATCTTCTTTAAGATTATTTTTAGCGAATTTATCCATGACAATTATTAATTTTTCATCTTTTAAACCGCGTGCACCGATTTGGTACGCTAGAGTTGAACCGGAAAAGCGATCACATAATACATAATATCCTTTTTTTAAAGCGGGTATTAATTTTTCAACTACGTGTTCCTGTCGCGACGCCAAAAATAAGAAAAGTTCTGTTTTAGCCTCGGGTTTCTTTTTTTGCGGAAATAAAATAACATGACGAATCTGTTCGGCCAGAGCAGTGCCACCAGGTTCATGAGTAACTATAACTTTTTTCCCTAATTTTTTTAATTTTTTTTGAAGCAGTGCAATTTGGAATGTTTTTCCACTTCCCTCGCCTCCTTCAAAAACTATAAATTTACCGATCATAATATAATTAATAATGCGCCAATTGTAATAACTATTGTAGCAAATAATCGTTTATTTGTCGCCTTCTCTTTTAGAAAAAACCAGGCAAAAAATATTGTTAATACTGGTCGGAGTTGTAAAAGCGGGGTTATTTTACTAATTAAAGCTAAATTTAATGCATAATAGAATGCAACCCAGCCAGATGCACTGCAAAAACTTCTAAATAACAATGCCATCGACCATTTAACTACTCGTAAACGCGAAAAAAAATGTTTAAAATGATGACGACGAAATATTACGGCGGTTAATATATAAAGAATTGATCTAGTGACGCTGGCGACTAAGGCTACCAGAATAGGCAGGCCGATTGTCACACCAATTTTTTCCGGAATAATTTGAAAACCACCAATAAAACCAGAAATTAACATTAGCAAAGCGCCTAATTCCAGTTTTGTTGATATGCTATTACTTTTTTTTATTAATAAATAATTGCCGAATAGAATCAGGACCGCTCCAGGAATCCATAACCAGATGAATTTTTCTTGAAAAAATAAAACTGCAATGATTAACGAAATAATAAGTTTAATTCTATCTAGCGCGATAACTTTTGCTAAGGAAGCTTGTGATAAGGACCAATAAAAAAAAGATGAACTAGTGAAATTAAATATACCAATTATTATACCGTAATAGATTACGTTCATCGGAATTTCTTGAGGCCAACCAATAATAATTAGTGTTAAAATAAATGTAAAAAAAGTTCCGAGCGTAGTTGCAATTGCCGGAAAAACCATGGGGTGTATTTTAAATTCACCTAAAAATTTACGATCAAAAATATTAATCGTGGAAAAAGCTACTAACGAAATACAGCCTAAATATAACCAATTCATTTAAATTCGAGATTTTAATTCTCCGCCTTGAATATTTTTCCATTTACCGCAAGACAGATCCCCTTCCCAGCATATTTTTTCGGTTTCACAAGTAGGACCGGCATGCGAAAAGATTAGTGGTGACACTTCTCTTACCAAAAAGAGCATTTTACCTGCCAAAATTCTAATTTCCCATTGAGCTCGAGTGCATAAACGTTTTTCAAAAAAATGTAACAATTCGCGCGCGTTCATAGTGATAATGATTTTAGTTTCGGCGGCATTGGGCAATAAATATCGGGCATCTTCTTTATTAATACCCATAGCAATTAATTTTTTATAATTTTCATGAATTAGCTTAACCTGATCAATGTAAATTTGCTGAGCTAATTGATTTTTTTTAATTTTTGGCGGAACAATAAAAGCTAATTCATTTTTTTCTTCAACATAGCGTTGAGATTGCTGTGAATATGATGCTACACGATGGCGTACTAGTTGATGAGTTAAAGCGCGCGAAACACCTTGGACCGCAAAAGTAAATGATGCATGTTCGATTGTAGATGTATGGCCCGAAGCTATAATTTGTTTGATTAATCTGGTCGTCACTTCAGGTTTGGTAGTTTCTTTAAGCTCGGCGCCTCCCTTAGGGCTGTAACACTGCCGAATCGCGGCGACAATGGTTTGCTCGACATCTTTAGTATGAGTAAGTAAAGTGACATTTATATTAGTTTCCGGCATTTATTTTTATTTTAGTGTTTAAATCGTTCATAATCTCATCGATTTTGGTATGCAACTCTGAAACATCGCCGGTATTATTGATTTGGAAATCAGCCTTTTTATTTAGCTCAGTAATCGCTATTTCCGTAGCAGCCATTTCTTGTTTTTTAAAATCATCAAGACTCATGTTTATTTCGTCGACTTTTTCTTGTCTTTCGAGTGCTCGTTGATAACGGACTTCAAGCGGTGCAGTAATAGAAATTAAATAAAAGTTACTTAATGTGCTCAGAATATTATATTCCTCGAAATAACGCATGCCGTCGACAATGCAGATATCCGGCTTTTCATTCTCGATATCTTTTTTTAATACATGAGCTAGTATTTCATTACCAAATTTACTTCTTAATGCTAAAGCAATATCAATTAAATTATCACGAGTTTTTGGTAAATATAATCGTGATGCAATGTCGTCTAAAATAAGTGAAAATCTATAATGTTTAGCTCTATATTTTAATGACAAATAGTCACTGGCCGCACCTTTGCCTGATAGCTTTTCACCTGTTAAACCAATAATCAGGGGCATTTATTTTTCAGTTAATTGTATTTTAGCTGCGTCCTTTTTTTCAATTTCATTTAAGAATAAATTGGAAGCAAATTTATCCCAATTTTCATTTGGTTGATAAACATCGTATTGTAAGCCCGCACTTTCTAAATACTCTTTAACCTGCTCATTACGATATATTTGGCCAACTACTACTCTGGTTACTCCGGCGGCTACAATGTATTTTGCGCAATGAATACATGGACTATATAAAGAATATAGCGTGGTGTCTTTAGTTGAAGTACCGCCAATAACCGCGGCTTGTAAAAGTGCGTTATGTTCGGCATGAATCGTCCGAACACAGTGCCCTTCTTCTAAAAGATGCCCAGTATCGTTGCAATGAGCTAAATTTGGTGGCGATCCATTATATCCGGTTGAAACTATCCTTTTATTCTTTACCAGCACAGCACCAGCATGTAAGCGATCACAAGTTGCTCTGGTAGAAACTATGCGGGCTATACTCATAAAATAATCGTCCCATGAGGGTCGGATAGTATCCATATATTTTAAAATTAAATATTAAACTAAGTTTAGCTTAACACTTGGACCCATGGTTGTGCAAATTACGGCATTCTTTATGTATGTTCCTTTTGAAGCAGCTGGTTTTGATTTGCGAACACTATCAATAAATGTTTGGATATTTACTACTAATTTCTCTTTTTCAAAGCTAACCTTTCCAACCATGGCATGAACATTAGCTGATTCATCATTTTTATAAGCAATTTTTCCTAATTTTACAGCTGTAATCATTTTTTTCACATCCGGACCAACTGTCTCAGCTTTAGGGTTAGGCATTAAACCTTTTTGACCTAATGTTTTTGCAATGGGGCCAATTTTTTTCATCATCATGGGTGTAGCAACAGCTACATCAAATTCTATTTTTCCGGTAGTTTTAATCTTTTGAATCATTTCATCATTACCAATTAGATCAGCACCAGCTTCTTTAGCTTCGGCTTCTTGATCAGGGCTAACAAAAGCAATAACTCTTTTTGTTTTACCTGTACCATGAGGCAAACTTACAACTGCTCTGATTAATTGATCACTTTTTTTAGGATCGATTCCTAAATTCATGTGTACTTCTACTGCGGGATCAAATTTTGTAGGATTCGATTGAATAATTTCAATTGCTTCGCTTACAGAATAGGCTTTGTTTTTTTCAACTTTTGCTAACGCTGTTAAATAGCGTTTACTTCTTTTTTTCATAAAAAATATATTTTTTGTGGTATTTACGGATTAGAGACACTAACCCTTCCACTTAATAAATAATTATTCAACAACTTCGATGCCCATCTGACGTGCTGTGCCGGCAATCGTATTCATGGCGCCTTCTAAATTCTTGGCGTTAAGATCAGGCATTTTTGTTTCGGCAATTTCTTTAATCTGCGCTTTAGTGACTTTAGCAATTTTTTGAGTTAGTGGCTTGCCTGAACCTTTTTGAATTTTAGCGGCTTTTTTAAGAAGCTCAGCTGCGGGTGGAGTTTTTACAATAAAATCGAAAGATCGATCCTCGTAAATTGTAATAACCACTGGTAGAATATCGCCTTTTTGATCTTTGGTTTTGTTGTTAAATTTTGTGCAGAAATCCTGGATCGCAACACCGTGTTGGCCTAAAGCCGGACCGACTGGAGGTGCAGGATTAGCAGCGCCAGCTGGTATTTGTAATTTTACTAATGCTTTTAATTTCTTTGCCATATATTTATTGTTCCCCGTAATAAAATACGGGTTTGTTTAATTATTATACTTTTTTAATTTGTAATGGATCTAGTTCAACCGGGGTTTCTCGGCCAAACATTGATACCATTACTTTTACTTTGCCTCTTTCATTATCAATGTCCTCTACTTTACCTTCCATGTCTTTAAATGGACCGTCTACAATGCGAATTGGATCGCCTTTCATGAAGTCTACTTTCATAGTTGGTTCTTCAATACCCATACGACGTTGTAGCTCTTTAACTTCTTCTTCGGAAATAGGAGTTGGTGTTGTACCAGAGCCAACGAAACCGGTTACATTTGGAGTGTTACGCACAACATACCAAGAGTCATCTGTTACAATCATTTCCACTAGAACGTATCCAGGAAATATTTTTTCAGTAATTATTTTTCTTTTGCCGTTTTTAATTTTAATCTTTTTTTCAGTTGGTACTAATACATTGAAAATTTTGTCTTCCATGTCCATAGACTCAATTCTCTGGCGTAAATTATTGGCAACATTTTCTTCGTACCCTGAATATGTATGAAGTACATACCATCGCCGGCCCTGTTTGCCTGT
Organism: Patescibacteria group bacterium; assembly: GCA_043798935.1. Taxonomy (GTDB): domain Bacteria; phylum Patescibacteriota; class Patescibacteriia; order UBA9570; family JAHJKD01; genus JAZDOC01. The sequence continues at coordinate 50,514 of JAZDOC010000019.1, read as the reverse complement.
TTGTTTTGGCATATAGTTTTATTTTATATTAAATTAAATTTTTAAATACCATTCTAAAATGTAATTGAATAACCAATCCCAAACACCTAGAAATGCTGCCACGCCTAAACTCATGGCAATCACAATCCATGTTTGCCGCCAAGCTTCTTTTTTTGAAGGCCAAGCAACTTTTTTAAGTTCATCTTTAGAATTATTTAAATAACGCCGTAAATTGAACCTTTCTTTGTTGGGATTTTTATTTTTCTTAACGAATTTTTCTGTTAATGTTGTCATATTTTTTAATCTTAAAAAGGCCCTCTGGCCCTTAAAATTTATTGTGATTAGATTATAACGCTAATTAAAATTATTGTCAATATAGAAGTATAAAAGATATTATGCTACAATATAGCTGTTCTTTAAAATATTTTTAATTATCATTAATTTAATTATTATGCTCGGAAATTTAGAACATAAAAATCCAAAATCTTCAACTGACCACTCATTACCAAGCTCTCAATCCAACACTAGAAGTTTTTTAGATCGGATTCCGGGATTAAATAAACTATTAGGTCGCAGTGAACCTACTGACGAGCCTCAGTCTCCTCAATATACAAGTCATGCCGATGAAAAAATATTTAGAGCTACTCTTAATCGAGAAAAAGCACCAGCAACAGAGCATAAATATATCAATGAACACTTAGTTGATTTAACTCAAGCAGTTAATGATGACTTAGAATTAACAGCGAAGGATTCCATAATGGAAGCACGAGAAATTATTTTGGAGCAGGAACGTGCGCAACAAATGTTGTTTGATAAATTTGAATATCTTAATCATTCTGAAAATTTAGATGCTTATTGTGATGAACTAGGATTAGGTGATGATGTGCGTGCAGATATTGAAGCGGCTATTCCAGAAATTCTGTTAGAACTTGGCAAGCCTACAAATGAATTTTTTGATTCTGAAATTGAATTCGGAAGCCACATCGAATACTTGCATAAATTTATTGCAGCAAATCTAAAAATGCATCTTGGTAAAGAAAATGGAAGCGCTGTATTAAATGCGATAATATCTGCCGAAGTAGATTTAGCTATAATTACATTAGATGCTCAACATAAATCACCAATATTATCTCATCGAGAACGTGGATTCGGCCATGACGAGGCTTCGGGTGAAAATATCCGCCAAGCACTTGAAGAGAATGTTCCAGAAATGGAATTTGATATTAGAAAGAGCAAAGATGGTCGCGCCATGATCCATCATAATGTAACGCTTGGTCACTTAGGCGGACGCGGTGAAAGGATTGCAGATCTTAATGCTGATGAACTTCAAAATATAGAATTAAAAGATGGCGGCCACTTAATTACTTTAGAGAAGATGTTCGACATGCTTGACAAAACTGAAAATAAAACTACTAAAATTAATATTGACATTAAAGATTTTAATGCAGAAATGCTTGATGAAATATTAAGTTTAATTAAAAAACACGGTGCCGAACACCGAGTAACAATTGTTTCTTGGCTACCGCAAACATTACAATATATGTATGAGAGAGAGCCTTCCTTGTCTTATAGCATGAGTTATTTTCCTGGACTTAGAGGAGCTTCTAAATATATTATGCATAGAATTGGTCAAATGCCGGTGGGTTCTAAATTAATGGGAAAATTTAGTAATTGGTATTCAAATAGGCGTAATGATGCACTAGCACGAGGTGAAGCTCGACTGCAAGGTTTAGCCGGTGAAAATGCTTCTGATGCAGTTGTGCTTGATGCAAATCAACATTATACTGAAATGCAAATTGATACTGGTAATGTTGAAATGGTAGGTCGCCACACTATGCCTGTATCAGAAAAACCTATTGCCGATGAAATGGGAGATGTAAGCATTATGGCGCGAGTTCTTAGAAATGGAAGTGTAAATATTCAAGCTATCGATGAACAAGTCGCAATACTTTTAGAAAGAATTCCGATATTATCTAGATTCAAAGATAAAATCACGGATTTATTTACAAGATCTAGACTTGTTTCTCAATTTTCAAGAGATTTGAGATCTAACGGAGTTAGAGTTAATATGTTTGAAATTAATTCAGAATCTGGAATTAGGGCGTTCCACAGAGAAACACGAGATTCAAGCGGAAGAGCTGGAGTTGCCTATTCTAAAAATGTTGATATAATTAGAGCTCAGGCCATGGACACTAGAAATAAACGGCCTGATATCAAAATTCAAGAATCTCAAGAAAAAAAAGCAGCTTAATTATATATCTAAGTTTTTCACGCCTTTAGCATGGGTTTGAATAAATCGTTTTCGCGGCGGTACTTCGGAACCCATTAAAATATTAAATACCTCATCGGCTTTGGCCGCATCAGTAATAGTAACTTTTTTAAGGATACGGTTTGCCGGATTCATGGTTGTTTCCCAAAGCTGTGAAGGATTCATTTCACCAAGACCTTTATATCGCTGAACATTAATATTTCCGATTTTTTCTCCTACTCCTTCTGTCTCTTCATCAGTTTCATTCACATCTTTATTTTCTTCTTTTTTGGGTTCTTTATTTTTTTTATCAGCATTCTTCTTATTTTCTTCGGCGATTAATTCTTGCATGATTTTTTCTTTCTCTTCATCTGAATATACCCAGTCTACACGCGATCCTTTTTTAATTTGATATAAAGGTGGTTGGGCAATGTAAATATGGCCGTGTTGAATTAATTCAGGGAAATGGCGGTAAAATAAAGTTAATAATAATGTTCTAATGTGCGAACCATCGACATCAGCATCGGTCATAATTACAATTTTATGATAGCGCAATCTGGAAATGTCGAATTGCTCACCAATGTTTGTACCAATTGCGACTATTAATGATTTGATTTCATTATTAGCGAGCATTTTATCGATTCGAGCCTTTTCAACATTAAGAATTTTACCTCTTAGGGGTAAGATGGCTTGAAAATTACGATCCCGACCTTGTTTGGCACTACCGCCAGCCGAGTCTCCCTCTACAATATAAACTTCACTTAATTCTGGCGAACGTGATGAGCAGTCAGCCAGTTTTCCGGGCAAAGTAATGCCTTCTAATGCGCCTTTTCTTAATACTGTATCTCGAGCGGCTCGCGCGGCTACGCGAGCTTGTTGAGCTAGCATACATTTAGCAAATATTTCTTTTGCATCTCTGGGGTTTTCTTCTAAAAATGAAGTGAAATAATCTCCAAATATTGTTTCAACCGCGGGTTTTACTTCGGCATTTCCTAGTTTAGCTTTTGTCTGGCCTTCAAATTGTGGTTCTGGTAATTTAACCGAGATTACAGCCGTTAGACCTTCTCGCATATCTTCTCCGGTTAAATTATCATCTTTTTCTTTTAATAATCCTTGTTTACGCGCGTAATTGTTTAATGTTCTAGTTAAGGCAGTTCGAAAACCCTGAATGTGCATACCACCTTCGACAGTATAAATATTATTAGCAAAACCAAAAACTATTTCTTTGTAATCGGTGTTATACTGTAAAGCTGCTTCAACTTTTATATCTCCGGCATCTTTCTCAATGTAAAAAACTTTTTCCTGTTTAACTTCTTTATTATGGTTTAAATGTCGAACATAAGATGCTATTCCGCCTTCAAAATAAAATACATATGATTGCTGATTATCTTGTATGCGTTTATCCGAGATAACAATTTTCATGCCTTTAGTTAAGTAGGCTTGCTGACGCAAATGATCTAAAATATACTGCCATTCAAATTCTAGTACAGTAAATATTGATGCATCAGGTTTAAAAATAATTTTTGTACCCGTGCCTTTAGCTGTACCGATACTTTTAGTATTTTTTACCGGCTTACCTTTACGATACTCTTGCATCCATAATTTTCCATCTCGTTTTACTTCTGCTCGGACATATTCACTTAAGGCATTTACCACACTTACACCTACGCCATGCAAACCGCCAGATACTTTATATCCACCTTGACCGAATTTTCCACCGGCATGAAGCTTGGTAAGCACTGTTTCGAGTGTTGATACTTTTGTGACCGGATGTTTTTCCACCGGAATACCACGGCCATTATCTTCAACTGAGCACATACCGTCCGGTAAAAGTTCGATAATACATTCATTACAAAATCCAGCCATGGCTTCATCGATAGCATTATCAACAACTTCCCAGATCATATGATGCAAACCAGCATGAGCAGTGTTGCCAATATACATTCCGGGTCGTTTCCGAACAGGATCTAAACCCTCCAAGACGCTAATTTGATTAGCTCCATATTCGCTAGCGGATGACTTTTTTTTCACTTCGGCATTCTTTTTAGGCATAATTTATATAATATATTTTATTTATTATTTATCTCTTAAAATTGCATGAAATTTTGTATTCAACAATTTCATAATATTATCGCGATACATTTCAATATCTTTCATGGCTAATGTCTTGTTTTCATCTTGAAAAACAATATGCATGGCAAAACTTTTTTTATTTTGTTCTATTTTATCACCCTGGTAAACGTCGAATAATTCGACTGATTTAATCAATTCATTATATCCAATAATTTCATTGTATGCTTCTTGCCATTTAATATTGTTATCGACAATAATCGACAGATCGATATTAACTTCAGGATATCTGCAAAGAGGTTTGTATTTTTTTGAAGTTGTCGCTTGCTTTGATAAAGCAATGAGATCGAAACTAAAACAAGCCACAAAATTATTAATTCCGAAATTATCTAAAACTTGTTTTTTAATTGAGCTGATTACGCCAATAACTTTGTCGTTAATAACGACGGCAGCATTAGTATTGGTATCGAACATATTGTGCAAATATCTTTTCTTTTCCTGATTTTTATTGATATCGTAAATATGATACTTGATATTAGTTTCTTTTAGCAATGCTTCCATTATTCCTTTAGCTGTAAAATAAATATTTCGATTATCGCCGGTTAAAGCACAGTTTAATATTTTGTATTCGGAATTAGGATAATAAACATGTCCAATTTCAAATAATTTAAGACCAGTGAAATTATTTTTTAAATTTTTGGAAATATTTGATAATAAATGAGGAAGTAATGCAATGCGTAAATATTTTTGTTCTTCACTTAAAGGATTAGCAATTTGGACATGACATTGTTCGTCAAATAGTGATTTCTCAATTTCTCTATCGCCGTAAAAAGAATAATTCATAACTTCATTAAAACCCCAGCTAGCTAATTTTTGAGATAAATAATCGCCCCATTCTAGATCTGGTAATTGTTTAGTGGGTTCCAAATATCCCTGTAAAGGCATTAGCGGAATATTATCGTAACCATAAATTCGAGAAATTTCTTCAATTAAATCTTCCGGAATATTTAAATCGGTTCTAAATACCGGGATTGTTACTTCTAAACAGGTTTTTTTATCTTTCACTGCAAGCTGCAAATTATTTAATATGCTAATAATTTGAGCTCGCTTGATTTCAATGCCAATATTTTTCTTTACTAAATCTATATTTAAATTAATTGTTTTTGGCTTAAAATTTATTTTCTTTTTATCGTATAGTTTGGAAGCAACTTTAGCACCGGCATATTCTTCAAATAAAGATACGCCGCGTGCCATAGCCAGATCGCTTAAATCTAAACCCAAGCCCTTTTCATATCGAACCACCGCTTCGGTTCTAAGTCCTAATTTATTAGCGGTTTTTCGAATGAGTGTTTTATTAAAATCAGCGACTTCGAAAGCAATTGTTTTAGTATTAGCATTAATTTCTGAAGTTTGGCCGCCCATAATTCCGGCTAAATCTGTAATTTTATTACTATCTTCAATAATTAAAATGCTTTCATCTAGTTTTCTTTTTTCTCCATCCAATGTTGTAATAAACTCGCCTTTTTTAGCTCGTCTGATTCTAAATAATTGACCGTTTATTTTTTGGTAATCAAAAGCATGAACGGGATGTCCGTATTCCATCATCAAAAAATTGGTAATATCGACAACATTATTTATGGATCTGATGCCGACGGCTTCTAAACGACGTTGCATCCAAAGCGGTGCCGGTGCAATTTTTATATCATCTAACACAATAGACATGTATCTGATTGTATCATTATAATCTTCGACCTCAATATTTAGTTTATACTTTTCTTTTAGGCATTTAATTTTAGAAAATTTTGGTAATTTAAGTTGACGATTTGTGATAGCGGCGTATTCTCGAGCCATGCCGATGTGACAAAATAAATCTGATCGATGCGTTAAGGATTTATTATCAATTTCAATTATATAATCGTTAAGATCTAAAGCGTTGCCTAAAGATTGACCAATTTTCAATTTTTGATCTGTGTAAATAGAAAGATCCATAATTTCTGTACCAATATTTTTGCCGAGCCCTATTTCACTATCGAGGCATATCATACCATTACTTTCTTCACCTCGAATTTTAACTTTTTCTAAAGTTACCAGATCCCCTTCACCATGCCATTTTACTTGAGCACCAATTTTAGCAACTGCCACAAACATGTTTTCTTTTAAATTAGTGCCACCACAAACAATTTGAACAATATTATCTTTGCCTATTGCAGTGTCAACTATCTGTAATTTATCGGCATTGGGATGCTTTTTAATCTTTTTAATTTGTCCTACCACGACTTTTTCTAGTAATTGCGCCTGAGGTTTTACTGCTTCTACTTCAGCTGAATGCATAGTAAAAAGATCAGCTACCCTTTCCGGAGTTTCTTTTATATCGACGTACTCTTTCAACCAATTTAAGCTTAATAGCATATTAGAATTGTTTTAAAAATTTTAAATCACCGCTCATGAATAAGCGAATATCATCGATACCGTATTTCATCATGGCCAGTCGGCTCCAGCCCATACCAAATGCAAAACCACTATATTTACCTTTAGGATATCCAGCCGATTCAAAAACTTTCGGGTGAATCATGCCACAGGGAATAAGCTCTACCCAACCACTTTGTTTGCACACTGGACAACCATTACCACCACAGATTAAACAAGAGCAATCGAGTTCAAAACCAGGTTCTACGAACGGAAAATATCCTGGGCGCAGACGAACTTTTACTTCTTTACCAAATATTGCTGATAATAATTTTTTTTGTGTCCAAACCAAATTAGCAATGGAGATATTTTCACCAACTACAAAACCCTCAACTTGGTGGAATGTGTGTTCGTGCGATGCATCTGTCGCTTCATTTCGAAATACTCTACCCGGAACAATAACTTTTAAAGGAGGTTTGTTGTTTTCCATAATTTTAACTTGCATGGCCGAAGTGTGAGTACGCATTACTTTATCAGGATGATCTTTAATGAAAAAAGTATCTTGCATATCGCGGGCGGGATGATCCGACGGAATGTTTAAGCTTTCAAAGTTATAAAAATCAGATACTAATTCTTCACCTTCATAAACTTTAAAACCCATAGATTTAAAAACTTTTTCGACTTCTAAACGAATTTGAGTAAGCGGGTGAATGGTACCGGTATTTATTTTTTTTCCGGGTAATGAAACATCAAAATCTTGACTTTGGTTAGTGCTATGGTTTTCAATATTTTGTTTAGCAGTTTCAATAATTAAACTTACATCTTTTTTTACTGTGTTAGCAAATTGACCAATTTCTTTTTTTTGATCCAAAGTAAGATCTTTTAACCCTTTAAGTAAAATGGTTAACTTGCCATTTTTACGGCTTAAATATTTATTTTTCAATTCTTCCAGAGTACCGGAATCTTTGACATTTTTAATAGCATCGGTAATTTCTTGTTTTATTTTTAATAATTCTGCTTTCATATTATTAAACTAAAATTTTTTAACTTTATTTTTATTTATTTCTTGTTTTTGATATGACTGTGATAAAAAGAAACCTTCCAGAATAATTAATCCAATTAGTAGTAAGCCAACCGACCACCAAACAAATAAATCCTGACCTAAAAGAGCTAGTGAAACCACAATTAAAATGGCAAACCATAACGATTGCCTTAATGAAATGCCAATATGTTTATAAGGCAGATCATGGCGCTTTATTAATAATCGTAAAACAAGATTAATTAATGAGATGGTACCAAGTAGGGAGAAAAATAAGCTAGCAAAAAAACAAATAAAACCCACGTTATCGCTAACATTACAATTTATATACAATACTACAGTTAACCAAGACAGCCAGCAAATTATTGTGGCTAAAAACATTAAAATTAGATACTTTTTTAAACTCATTTTAATGGCTTATTCTATATATATTCTTGTTTTTTTTGTGCACGGTTAATAAAATGAATTGTACCAAATTTTGAGAATTTTGCCAAGTATATTTTGGCTATTTTCTAAACTCGCAAATTGAATAATAATCACAATTTTTACAGTGAAAACCAGGTGTTGCTGTAAAATCCGATACTAAAATTTTATTAATCTTTTCTAAAATCCAGTTTCTAGTTTTTAATAAATCTTCTTCTTTAATTTCATAGCTAATTGGCTGATTGTCTTCCAAATAGTAATAAGTTAATTTTACTGGTGTTTGCCTGAATACTTCCTTTACCGCCATGGCGTATATTAATAGTTGTTCATTATCTTTCTTTTGCTTTGGTACAGTGCCGGTTTTATAATCAATTATTTCAACTTGATTATTCTCTAATTTATCGATTCTATCAATTGCGCCTTTAATAATAAATTTATCTATCTTCAAATTGAAGCCTTTTTCTAAATCTTGAATTATCGGCCAGCTATTTTTATGAAGCTCATAAAACTTTTTTAATATTTCTTTACCTTTTTTATGGTATTCTTGTTTATTTTTTTTGGAAAAAAACCAATCGTCAATCCATTCTGATTCGTATAAGTCTAATAAATCTTTTTCTTGCAAGCGAGAGTGCGTTTTTTTACCCTCCGCTTTATTATTAATAACCACAAATAAATCCCTTTGCTGTGAATTACCTTGCTCGTACATATTTTGAAAAAAACGATATAATGTATTATGCATGGTTTTTCCAAATGAAAAACTAGCCTTACCTTTGACCGGAATATGTAAAATGTGAGAAAAACGATATTGCCAAGGGCAAGTTTCAAAAACTTTTAATTGCGTAAATGAAAACTTTTGAGGAATGTTTTTTATCACTAACAACTCTTTATTGGTTGCATCATTTTTTTCTTTGGCGGAAAATTTTACTTTTCCAGTTGGCAAGGGCTTTTTTTCGTTTGCCAGTTGAGCTTCAATTAAAAATTGCGATAATTTTTTTTTACGGATACCGCCGTAATCTTCGGCGCTGGTAAAAAATAAATTTTTCTTGGCACGAGTCATGGCCACGTATAATAATCGTCTTTCTTCTTGCAAGTGAACATCCCCGGTCGGAACAGTTTCTTTAATTAATTGCTCGGGAATAGAAATTGGGTCATTTCGCTTAATCGATGGAAATCGTTTATCTACCATATTAATGATGAACACATACGCGAATTCAAGACCTTTGGCCGCGTGCACAGTCATAATCTTTGCGGTTTGTGGACCTTCTTCAAAATCGGGCTGTAAAGTACCTTCTTCTCCGGCAGCTTCAAACATGTTTATTTCTTCGATAAATTTTTTTACAGTTTTATCATTCGTTGCAGATTCGAATTTTTCAATGTATTTATAAAATTGATTCAAATATAAAACATTTTCGCGTGAAGATTGATTGTCTTTTTTTGTGATATTTTTTAAATATCCTGAATCCTCTAAAAAATCCAGTAAAATTTGCCCCACGCTTTTAAAACGTAAGTCGCTAGTGTGTTTGGCAATTAAAGTTAAAACTTTTTCGGTCTTCTTACTAGGTTTAATTTTTAAAGTTTCATAAAGAGAAATATTTTTCTGATAAGCATAATTTAACAATTCTAATATTTCTTCATGTTGAAAATTAAAGATAGCCATGTTTAGAACTCTATATAAAGAACGAGTTTCATGATAATTATCAAGCATTCGTAAATATGCGAGTAAATCTAAGATGATTGGTTTAGCGAACAATCCTTTTGAGGCCATAAACTGAAATGGTACATCTTGACGCTGTAAATACGGAGTAATTAAATCGGCCTGATTATTTGCCCTGACTAAAATTGCGATATCATTCCAGGAAATGGATGCATCATTTTTTTTGATTTCTAATATCTTTTTAACAATCCCAATTGCTTCATCTTCTTTAGTTTTAAAATGTAAATGATCGACTTGAGCTTTATTATCAACACAGCTAATTAGATTTTTGTTAATTTTTAATTTTGTTTCTAACCGATTGGGATTATTGATATTTATAAAATTATACGCCGTGTCTAAGATTTTTTGACCACTACGATAATTATTAATTAATACAATTTCAGTGGCATCTTTGTAATCTTCTTTAAATTCTAATATGTTTGAGATCGAAGCGCCCCTAAACTTATATATTGCTTGGTCATCGTCACCAACAACCGTTAAATTGTTATTAGGCGCTGATAACAATTTAATTAAATCATATTGAGCATAATTAGTATCTTGAAATTCATCAATTAAAATATATTTAAACTGTTTTTGATATTGTTTTAAAATATTAGGCCGCTCTTTAAAGAGCTTGATTGTATAAGTAATTAAATCACCAAAATCTAATGAATTATTTTCTAATAGTAATTTTTGGTATTTATGATAGGCATTAGCTAATTCTTTGATTCGATTTATTTCTTGAGTGGCTTCAGTCTCGCTTAAATCTTGATCTAATTTTAAATTATCTGCATATTCCAGATACTCGTCTGGTGAAATATCTTCATCTTTTAAGCGTGAAAAATGCGTAATTAAAGCTTGAATAAATTTAGTGGGGTTCCCTTTGGGTTTGTAATAATCCAAATCGAAGTTTTCTAAATGCTGTCTCATTAATAACCATTGCTCGGTTTCGGATAACAGTTTAAAATCGTTGGGCAATCCGATATCAAGTGCGTGATTTTTTAAAATCTTTTCACCAAAAGCATGAAAAGTTGAAATCCATAAATCAAAATATCCAAAAGGTAGTAAGCTTTCTACTCGTTCTTCCATTTCTGAAGCTGCTTTGTCGGTAAATGTTAGTGCTAATATTTGATCAGCCGAAATATTTTTTTGCGTTATCAAATAGGCAATTTTTCTAGTAATAACCGTGGTTTTACCAGTACCAGCGCCAGCAATTATAAGCAATGGACCGGCAGTATGCTTAACAGCTGATATTTGCTCATTATTAAGATTATTGAATAATTCCATAATAGTTATTATATCACAAATAAACCCCGCTTTTAACGGGGTTTATTATTTTATAATTATTTTTGAATTTTTAAGCGTTTTGAATTTCTAATTGAGGCTCTTTTTGTCTTTTTAAAAGCATACTTAAAATCGGTGGCGTTAACAGAGTTGTTAATATTACCATAATAATCACAATACTAAATGCTTCATCACTCATTACGCCTAAAGACTTTCCAATATTTGCGAATATTAAACCTACTTCACCGCGAGGTATCATACCAAAACCAACAATCCATTTATTTGTAGGTTTTTTAACCACAAAGCCACAAGCTATTTTACCAATCATGGCCACAACGGTAATAACCAAACCAATACCTAGAACTCTCATATCGAACATTGTTTCTAGTTTAACCTGCATACCAGTATAAATAAAGAAGATCGGCACAAAAATATAAGCAATGCCTTCCATCAGATCTTCAATATGACGATGTTGATGATGATTAATAAGCTCTTTTATTTCTTCCTCAGTTTCTTTGTCTTTTAATTTTGGTATTATCTTTTTAATATCATCAACTATGGATGCGCTTTTAAATCCTTTAAAGTGCACTGGATCCAGTAATAACCCAGCTGCAAATGCTCCGACAATCGGAGCTAAGCCTACTAAGGATGCCAGATAAGCAAATACTAATGCAAAAGAAAATGCTACACCAAGCTTCATACCAATACCAGTGTGCATTTTTGAAAATATTTTGCCAATATAAGGAGCTGAAACTCTGCCGATAGCAACAGCACCAACTAAAAATGCTATGGCCTTAAAGCTGATCATTCCAATGTCTCCAGCAGATACTGAACCAGTGGTAGCAATTGCACTCACAACAGCTAAAATTAATAATCCTAAAATATCGTCGATAACAGCGGCACCAAGAACAATTTGCGCTTCTTTTGTTTTTAATTTATTTAAATCTTTAAACACTCTGGCTGTAATACCAACCGAAGTTGCAGTTAAAGATGCTCCTAAAAATAAATATGCATTCGATGCTAATCCAGGTAAGATCCAAGGTCCAATTAAATATGTAGCTAATACAAACGGAAGCACCACACCGACTACGGCAACAATAGTAGCTGAAACACCCACTTTTTTCATATCAGCTAAATTACTTTCCAGACCAATTTGAAATAATAAAATAACTACTCCTAGCTCGGCTAAAAAAGCAATGATTTCATTACCATTTAACCAGCCAAACCAATGAATGCCAACTAATCCTAAATTTCCTAAAATTACACCAGCTATTAATTCTCCAAGTACGGCCGGTTGACCGAATTTCTCAACTAAACCACCTACTTTGGATAAAATGACAAGCAGAGCAATTATTGCAAATAGCACGGCTGCCCCGTGTTCTCCGGCATTACTCTCTTCAGAAGCCTGCTCAGAAGCAAACATTGCAACTGGCATTAAAGTAATTACTACTGTCAGAAGAACAAATTTGACTTTTTTTAACATCATAAAAATACTTAAAAAATTATTATTTCAAATTTAATTATATTAATTTTGATGGCTGGTACGAATACCTTGATTTTTATACTTTTTAACGATTCTTAAACGTGCTTGTTCGCGGGCTAAATTCAAAGCCGCATCTTCATAATCGCTAGTATTAAATTTCTCTTTTAATATTTCCTCGGCTTTTTTAGCGGCAGCTTCAACATTAGCTTCGTCTATGGCATCAACATGTTCAGCTGAATCGGCTAATATAATAACTTCATTATTATTTTTAATTTCAATAAAACCACCGTAAACTGCAAACGGAATTTTTTTACCATCTTTTTGAATTATTAATTCCCCGGATTGTAAAATGGAAATTAACGGTATGTGATTTGGTAGAATTGTTATTTCACCAAGCATAGTAGTAGCAGTAATTTGTTCTAGTTCATCATTATATAAATTTCCTTGTGGCGCCGTGACGATTAGTTTTATTGTTTTTTCAGACATAGTTTTTTATTTTACTTCGTCGATCGCACCTTTCATGTAAAAAGCTTGTTCAGATTTATTATCGTGTTTACCATCCAAAATTTCTTTAAAACCACGAACCGTATCTTTTAAAGATGAGTAGGCTCCTTTTTTGCCAGTGAATATTTCAGCCACGAAAAATGGTTGCGATAAGAATTTTTGAATTTTTCTGGCGCGAGCTACAATTAATTTATCTTCATCAGATAATTCTTCCATACCCAAAATGGCAATAATATCTTGTAAGTCTTTGTATCGTTGCAATACTTTTTGAACACCGCGAGCTACTTCATAATGTTCTTGACCAACAACATTTGGATCTAAAATTGTTGAACTAGAGTCTAACGGATCAACAGCTGGATAAATGCCTAGCTCGGCTAAATTACGAGATAATACCACGGTTGAATCAAGATGGGCAAAAGTAGTAGCCGGAGCTGGATCGGTTAAGTCGTCAGCTGGAACATAAACTGCTTGTACTGAAGTAATCGAACCTTTTTTTGTAGATGTAATTCTTTCTTGTAAATCACCCATTTCAGTTGCAAGTGTTGGCTGGTAGCCTACAGCTGATGGCATACGCCCAAGTAAAGCTGATACTTCACTACCGGCTTGAGTGAAACGGAAAATATTATCAATAAATAATAATACATCTTTGTTTTGTTCATCACGGAAATATTCGGCCATGGTAAGAGCTGAAAGAGCAACGCGTAGACGAGCGCCTGGTGGTTCATTCATTTGACCAAAAATCATCGCGGTTTTATTAATTACTCCAGATTGAGTCATTTCATGGTATAAATCATTTCCTTCGCGTGTTCTTTCCCCTACACCAGCAAACATTGAATAACCACCGTGTTCAGCCGCGATATTTCTAATAAGCTCTTGAATTACAACAGTTTTTCCTACACCAGCGCCACCGAATAAACCAACTTTACCACCTTTTACAAACGGACAAATAAGATCAATTACTTTAATACCGGTTTCAAATACTTCAGTACTAGTATTTTGTTCATCAAATTTTGGTGCTGATCTGTGAATTGGAAGCATAACATCAATTTTTGGCTGTTCTTTACCGTCGACAGCTTGGCCCAATAAATTAAAAATACGGCCTAATGTTTTTTCGCCCACCGGAACTTTAATAGGTGCGCCCGTATTAATGGCTTCCATGCCACGTTGTAAACCATCAGTTGTACCCATAGCCACGGTGCGTACAACATTTCCACCTAAATGCTGTTCGACTTCTAAAACCAAAGTGGTGCCATCTTTTCTTTTTACTTCAATTGCATTATAAAGCTCTGGAAGTTCGTCGCTATATTCAATATCGACTACTGGCCCAATAACTGTTTTAATTTTTCCTTGATTCATAATATTCTATAATTATTATTTATTTATATTGGATATTTTAAGAAATTAATTTTCTTCTTGAGCGGCTCGGCCAGCTGAGATTTCAGCAATTTCCTGAGTAATTGATGCTTGACGGGCTTGATTATAAGTTAAAGTTAGATCATGAATCATGTCGATGGCGCTATCAGTAGCATTTTTCATGGCTAACATACGAGCTGAATGTTCAGATGCATTAGATTCAAGAACAGCTTGATAAATTTGAATTTCTAATAATCGCGGTAAAATGAAATCTAATAATTCTTCAGTATTTGGTTCGAATATATATTCTAGAACATCATCGGTTTCGTTTGTGGTTTTTTCATTTTTAGCGTCACCTACTAAATTTTGAAAATCTTTTTGTAAAGGTAATAATTGTCTAACAATTGGCACTTGATTCATAGCTGATTTAAAATCTGTAAAAACAATATTTACCTGATCGTATTTTCCTTGCATAAAACCATCCAAGGCTGTTTTGGCAATGGGTCGCAACATATTTGGACTAACCTCGTTCGACATATTTTGATAAGCACCAATAATATTTTTATTGATTTTCTTAAGTACTCTTTGGCCCTTTTTGCCAATTGCAATTACATCGATATTTTTATCGTTATTAATTTTTAAGAACTGCTCCATTTGCCGAATAATTTGTGAATTAAAACCACCGCATAAACCTTTATCTGAGGTTAAAAAGATTAACAACAAATTATTAATTTTATTTTTTTTCTTTAATAATGGATGCTTATTTTCATCAGTGACTTTGGCCAAATTATTAATTAATTGCCAACCCAAATTTGAATAATTTTTTGATGTCAAAGCGGCGGCCACTGATTTGCGCATTTTAGAGGCCGATACAGCTTCCATGGCTTTAGTGACCTGTTTAATATTCTTAACAGATTTTATTCTTTTTTTAATATCTTGTAATCCACCCGACATAAAATTTTATAAATTATTCATTTTTATCTTAGCTGGTTTGCGACATGTCTTTGGTTTGACGAAAATTTTCAATTGTCTTTTTAATTTGAGCTTCAATTTCATCATTCCAATCGCCGGTTTGATTCAAATTATTCATTAAATCAACCGATAATTCATTGGCATATTTTAATAGCTCTTTTTCAAAAGATAAAATATTTTCTACCGCTACATCATCCATGTATCCATGAGTGACAGCATAAATTGAAACTACTTGGTTAGCCACTGATGCTGGAGAATACTGAGCTTGTTTTGTAATTTCAACTGTTCTCTTACCTCTTTCTAATTGTTTTTGTGTTTCTTTATCGAGATCAGATCCAAACTGAGCAAAAGCGGCTAGTTCTCGATATTGAGCTAGATCTAATTTCATAGGACCAGCTACTTTTTTCATGGCCTTGGTTTGAGCCGCTGAACCTACACGAGACACGGATAAGCCAACATTTAAAGCTGGACGAATACCTTGGTAAAATAATTCTGATTCAAGAAAAATTTGGCCATCGGTAATGGAAATTACATTGGTTGGAATATAAGCTGAAATATCGCCGGCTTGTGTTTCAATGATGGGCAAGGCTGTTAAAGAGCCTCCGCCAAAATCTTTGTTTAACCGACAAGCACGTTCTAGCAATCGAGAGTGAGCATAAAAAATATCACCCGGGTAAGCTTCACGTCCTGGAGGTCGTTTTAAAATTAATGATATTTGACGATAAGCAATGGCTTGTTTGGAAAGATCATCATACACAACGAGCACATCTTTTCCTTGATCAACAAAATATTCGCCAATAGCACATCCGGCATAAGGAGCGATATAATGAAGAGCAGCCGATTCAGAAGCAGCCGCATTTACAATAATTGTATGTTCCATAGCGCCTTCTTGCACTAATTTGGCTACTAAGCGAGCAACTTTAGATTCTTTCTGTGCAATAGCTACATAAATGCAAATTAAGTCCTTTCCTTTTTGATTAATAATTGTGTCAATCGCTACTGCGGTTTTACCAGTCTGACGATCACCAATAATTAGCTCTCTTTGTCCACGACCGATCGGAATCATAGCATCAATAGCTTTAATACCTGTTTGAACAGGAGTATCTACTGATTTTCGAGTAATAACACCAGGAGCAATTTTTTCTATTGGATATAGTATATCGGTCTTAATATCCCCTTTTCCGTCCATTGGAATACCTAGTGGGTTAATAACTCGGCCAATCATTTTTTCGGATACTGGAACCGACAGAATTTTTTGAGTTCGTTTTACTGTGTCACCTTCTTTAATTTTTTCATAATCACCAAGTATCATGGCACCAACTTGATCCTCATCAAGATTTAAAGCCACACCGTAAACTTTTTCATCACCAGCCGAAAATTCTAGCATTTCCTGGCTCATGGCATTTCTTAATCCATTTATCGAAGCCACGCCGTCTTTTACTTCTAATACTGTTCCAACTTCAGATACTTCTGCTTTACCTTCGAAATCTGAGATTTGCTTTTTTAACAAATCAATAATTTGATCTTTTACTTCAGCCATATAATTTAGCTATTAATTAATTTATTTTTTAATATGTTTAATTGATTATTTACTGAACCATCGATTAATGTATCACCGATTTGCAGAATTAATCCGGCCATAATTGTAGGATCAATTTGTACTTGTAAATCTATGTCCTTACCTAATTGCGAAACTAACTCTTTTTTAAAATCATCAATATTTACGGCGCTAGCTACAGTGGCATGTACATTTACTATTCCACTTCGCTCTTTTGTATAATTACTATATTCAAGAATTATTTTGTTCATTAATTTTAACTGTTTATTTTTTTGCAGAATTTTAACAAAACTAGCGATTAGCTCGTTTTGTTTATCGGGCGGACATTCTTTTAAGCTTTGATATAACGCAATCGCGTATTGACGAGATTTGAGTTTCACTATTTTACTTCTTTAATGGTTTTGTTGATTAATTCTTTTTGTTCACTGGATGATAAATCTTTATCGATTAATTTTTTGACTGTTAGAACTACTAGATCCGCTACTTCGGTTTTAATTTCCTTTAACATTTCTTGTTTAGCTTCAGCAACTTGTTGTTTGGCTTTATTTTTTAAATCTAATATTTGTTCTTCAGCTTTTTTTACAAAATCTTGCTTACTGTTTTCGGCCACCAAATTAGCTTTTTCAATTATTTCCTGAGCTTCTTTTTTAGCCTTAGTAATTTCCTGTTTTTGAATTTCTTCGGTTTCTTTAAGATTAACTTCTATTTTTTCAGCATTACGCAAGCTTTTTTCAATGGTTTCGGTTCGATCTTTCATGATTTTCATTAAAGGTTTCACAGCAAAGAACCATAGTACCGACGCTACGATAGCAAAATTAATGATTTGACCAAGCATTAGCTCCCATTCAATGTGAAATGTATTTATAATTTCTTCCATATTTATATAATTTTATAATTAATGATTTTTTTCCAAGCCCCCAATAATTGAGGGCTTAATGAAAAAATCATTATTTGATTGAGAAAGCGATTACTAAAGCGTAAATAGCTACAGCTTCAGCAAAAGCAGCGGCTAAAAGCATAGGAACTAAAATTTTACCGGCTGATTCTGGGTTACGACCGATAGATTCCATGGCTTTGGCGCCGATTTTACCAATTGCTAGAGCTGGACCGATTGAACCGATGCCGATAGCAAGAGCTTTGGCTAACATTGTTAAATCCATAATTTTTTTTGATTGAGCTCTCGATCTTATTTTTTATTTTTAATGTCGGAGCCAATTATATTAATAATTAATTAGTGTGAATCTTGCATACTGATGGTGCCGAAAACTAGCACTAACATTGCAAATATTAATGCCTGAATAAGACCAACAATAATTTCTAGAAACATGAATGGAATCGGTACTATAACAAACATGAGCGCCATCATTGATGCCAATAATACTTCTCCGGCAAAAATGTTTCCGAATAACCTAAAAGCTAGTGATGCAACTTTAGCGATTTCACCGACTATTTCGATCAATCCTACAAAAGCTTTTATAGGATTGATTAAAATAATTGTGGGTTCTTTTCTTATTTTTTTGGGAATTTCTAAAAATAATTTAATTCCGATGAATTTATTTAAATGCTTCCAAGCGCCAATTGCAATAATGCCCATTACATGAGTAAAAATGATACTAAAGATTGCTAAAACAAAAGTAGTGTTAAGATCGGCCGTCGCACCACGTAAAAACGGTACAAATGTTTCACCATTTTCGTAAAAACCAATTGTGCCTACACCAGGTAGAAGCCCAAGCCAATTATTCAACAAAATAAAAATAAATAATCCGAATGCAACCGGAAATAATTTCATACTTTTATTACGATCGCCGGTTACGCTATCAGCCATATTTAGAGCACCTTCTAAAACCATTTCAAATATATTTTGAATTCCCCGAGGTATTTTACTTAACTTTGATTTTAAAATCATTACTAAAATAATTACAAATAAAACAACTACCCAAGAGCTAATGAATGAATTATTTATTTCAAAATTACCAATATTTATTATTGGTTCGGCAAATAATGTGATTTCATGACTTTCGCTATGGCTATTTGCCGGCGTGGTCGCTTCAGTGTGTAGTTCTTCAGCTTGGCTCATTCGGTTTATCTTTACTAGTTCTTTCTATTTTGTTAAGTTTTTTATTATAATTTAGAACTTCTTTGACCAGACCCACATTGGAAATTACGAAAGCAATCGCGATACATATTAATAAATATTTGCTTCCGGATTGATATTTAGTGTCTAGCCAATCACCTATAAAAAGCGCTGCGATAATAGGCGCGGCTATCCAGCCACTTATTTGAATAAATGCCCGATAACCATCTTGCCACCAATTTTCTTGGTCTTTTGGTTTGTTTTCGTTATTTTGTGAATAATCCACAATATTTATTTAAATAGCAACGCGATAATTATAGGTTTTTATGCCCAAAACGTCAATACTGGTTTTTAATCTAAATTTGTGGATAAGTTATCCAATTACATAGCTACTTCCATAGAACCGTCTAGCTTTTCGTAGATTTTGATAATTTCCAGTTCGGGATATAGATATTTAATAATTTCCTGGCTTTTTTTCATTTCATTAATCTGAAATTCTCGTTCTTTTTCTGAATTTTCAAAAGCTTTTTTACCGCCATAAGCACCGCAATCTTCATGGTGGATTATGTAAATTTTACTAATATTATGTAAATTTACAGATATTTTAATATTTTCTAATAATAATTCTTTGTATTCTGGTTTATCCGGACTAGCTAATTGTTTTGATGCCCCACCAACTCCTAAAAAATCGTATTTTTTTTCCAACCCTAAATCGGTTAGCCATTTATTTGTGTTATCGATTAGCCTGAAATCTATACAGGCAATTACCAATGCTTCGCAATTGTGTTCGCTCATAGTTTTTTAAAATTGTTAATTATTTTTTTAATTTAATAACTACTTCTTGTTCCTGACGTGATTTTATAATAGCATCATGAGGTGAAACTCCTTTAAAAATTGTACCCGGATAAACCAAACAATTTTTACCGATAATAGTACCAGGGTTCATCACGGCATTGCAACCAATTTCAGTTTTATCACCAATAATTGCGCCAAATTTAATTAAATTTGTTTCATATTTTTTTTCTAAAGTTTGTATTTTTATGGGTGACGGTGGTGTTTTAGTATTTGATAAAATCACACCAGCTCCTAAATGTGCTTTATATCCCAAAACGCTATCACCAACATAATTGAAATGTGGAATATTTACATTATTGAATAATATAGAATTTTTAACTTCTGTGCTGTTTCCAACTACAACATTATCACCGATTATTACATTACCGCGCAAATAAGCACTAGATCGTAAATGGCAATTTTTACCAATAATGGCCGGACCAATTATGACCACATTAGGTTCAATTATGGTGCCTTCGCCAATTTCAACATTATCGTCGATATAAGCCGTACTGATTAACTGCCCGAGATTTTGCGGTTTAATATTTTCGAGAATATACGAATTTATTTTAGGCAATACTTCCCAAACTAAATTTATATCTTTAAAAATTGTAGAATGCTTGAAATTTTCTAAATCAAAATATTTTTCAGGTTTAAACATATTATTATTTTAATAATTTAATCTGGTCTATTTTATTGGTTAATTTTACATAGCCTGTGTTTACTCTTTCCATGGCACTAGAAGCATTTGAAATATGCGAATGCAATACGCTTAGATCCTCACCCATTTTCTCACTATCTTTACTCATAGCTTGAAATGTAGACAGCAAGCGCTTTGTTGCTTCTTCAATTTTTCGTCCTTGTAAACCCATCATAATAACTTTTAGAAAATAAAAAAAGCTGTTTGGAGAAACGATTAACACTTTACTCTCTTGCGCATACACATGCAAATCATCTTCAGAGCGAATAATTTCATAATAAATAGCTTCACTCGGTACATACATAACAGCAAAGTCGATCGTGCCCTCTTCGGGTAAAATATATTTTCTCGAGATGTCCCGAATATGTTTACGAACATCTTTAATAAATTCACGCAAGAAAAGCTTACTTTCAGCTTCGCTGTCGCTTTTCGCCATTTTTTGAAAATTCTCCAAAGGAAATTTGGCATCGATACTTAAAAAACCCTGATCGGTTTTAATAATCGCATCTACAATCTGACCGGTTTTAAATTTATGTTGAAGCTCAAAATAGTGTTGCGGGAAATATTGACTTAATAAATCTCGTAAAACTTGTTCACCAATATTTCCGCGAAGTTTTGGCGATCGTAAAAAATCTTGCAAGTCTTTCATTTGCCGACCCATTTCCTGAACTTGTCCTAATTCTTTATTAACCTCACCAATTACCTTGGCGGCATTATCAAGGCGTGTGTTTAATCCGTCAGAAACTTTATCGAGCCGGGATTGCATGCCTTGAACATTTTGGTTTAAAAGTAAAAAAGACTTTTCATCTAAATTTTTTTCACTGAGCGCTTTTATTTTTCGACTTAACGCGATAAATCCGAAAAAACTGGCTACCAACAAAACAATAATTACACCTAACAAATAATTTTCCATTTAATTTAAATTAAATAATTTTTTAGTATTGCTGGTTGTTATATCGTAAACCATTTCTTTACTTTCGTTCTTTAGCTCAGCAATTTTATCGGCGACAAACTGTACATAGCTAGGTTCATTTCTTTTACCGCGATATGGCTCGGGCGCAAGATATGGACAATCTGTTTCCACTAATACTCTATCTATAGGGATTTGTTTGGCCACGGCTTGAATATCTTTAGCATTTTTAAATGTAATAATTCCGGTAAACCCAACATAAAGACC
This sequence comes from Patescibacteria group bacterium, assembly GCA_043798935.1. Taxonomy (GTDB): domain Bacteria; phylum Patescibacteriota; class Patescibacteriia; order UBA9570; family JAHJKD01; genus JAZDOC01. The sequence goes on along the minus strand of JAZDOC010000019.1, from coordinate 28,717 downwards.
CAGTTCCATGTATTGCAGTGCTTGCTCGTAAGTACCGCTATAACAATGAATCACGCCATTTATTTTTTCATTGCGCTCTTGTAAAAATTCTAACATTTCCTGGTAAGCATCACGGCAATGCAAGATAACTGGTTTATTAAGCTCGCAGGCTAAATTTAAATGTTCCGCTAAGGTTTGCTTCTGTAATTTTAAAATTGATTCTTTGTCTTTACTTTGGATATGATAAAAATCTAATCCGGTTTCGCCTAAGGCGACAACTTTATTGTCTTTAGCTAGCTGTTTATATTTGTCATAATCAAATTTTTCAGCCCGAGTGCGAAATTCTATTTTCTCGCCGTCAATCAAGTCTTCGTAAACTTGGTCTTCTAAATGAATCGGGTGCAAGCCAATAGCCGCATAAATACCTTTTTCATTTTCATTAGCAATTTCCACGGCACGCTCACTGGTTGTATATTGCGAGCCCACATTAATCATTTGAATTCCTTTATCCAAAGTTCGCTGAATAACTTCAGCCCGATCTTTTTCAAACTGTTTAAAATTTACGTGAGCGTGGGAATCGATTAGCATAAAAATTATAATACTCTAGGAAACAAAGGTTCGGATTTGGCAATTATTTTTTGATTGAAATGATCTTGAATTTCTTCGGCGGTTTCAGGTAAAAAAGGTTCTAAGATTAATGAAATATCTTTGATAGTGACTAATAATTTAGTAAGAACTTTGGCTAATTTATCGATATTTTTAATATTATAAAGCTCCCATGGCTTTTCCTCTTCTACATATTTGTTTGCCGTTCTGATTATCTGCCAAATATATTCCAATGCTTCGTTAAATCTGAATTGACTGATTAGAATATTTACTTTTTCCAAGTCATATTCATTCTCAACTTCAACCGACGGTAATACGCCTTTAAAATATCTTTCAATCATGTTAGAAACACGGCTAACCAGATTACCCAAGTCGTTAGCTAAATCAGCATTGTAACGATCAACAAAACGCTTCATGGAAAAGTCGCCATCGCCGGTGGGTGGAATTTCGCGCAGTAAAAAATAGCGCAAAGCATCGGTGCCGTAATCTTCAGCAATTTCTAATGGATCGACAACGTTTCCTAAAGATTTACTCATTTTTTGACCTTCTGAAGTAATATAACCATGAACAAAAATTCGCCGTGGCAAAGATAAGCCGGCTGACAATAACATAGCTGGCCAATAAACCGCGTGAAATCTAATTATTCCTTTGCCGATAACATGTAAATCTGCGGGCCAGTATTTTTTAAACTTTTCCGGATCATTAGCATAGCCAACGGCGGTAATGTAATTACTTAGAGCATCAAACCAAACATACATAATTTGCTTATCATCGCCCGGTACGGGTATGCCCCAATTTTTAGCGCGTTTTACCGAGCGTGAAATACTAATATCTTCTAAACCACTATTAATGAAACTTAAAATTTCATTTTTTCGCTCTTTGGGCACGATATCTAATTCACCCGATTCAATCAGCCGAATTAATTTATTCTGATAAGCTGATAGTCGAAAAAAATAATTTTCTTCTTTAATTATTTCCGGTTTGGTTTTATGTTCCGGACACAGTCCATCGATTAAATCTTTAGGTGTATAGAATGTTTCACAACCGACGCAATAATGCCCTTCGTACTTTTTTTTATATATATCTTCGCTTTTGCATGCCTGCCAAAATTTTTGGGCACCTTCTTTATGCCTCGGTTCGGTGGTACGAATAAAATCATCATTAGACAGGGTAAGAATTTCCTTTAGATCCTTGAAATTATCAGCGTATTTATCGCATAATTCCTGCGGTGAAATTTTTTCTTTTTCGGCAGCCTGGACATTTTTTAAACTATTTTCATCAGTGCCGGTTAAAAAATATGTATTATCGCCGATTAAGCGATGATAGCGAGCTAAAACGTCGGTTTGAATAGCCTCTAATGCAAAACCAATATGCGGCTTGGCATTTACATATGGAATTGCGGTGGTTAAATAATACTTATTTTTCTTCATTTGATTTGTTCATTAATATATTCTTCACCTTCTAATTTATTTGCTTCTTGTTTTTGCGATTCAAAAAAATCTTCCAAAAAGATACTAAGTATGCTAGCTGCTGGGACTGCTATAATAACACCGACTATGCCACCAATTTTGGCACCGATTAATATGGTTACAATTACCACGATCGGATTTAGACCAACAGCGCGCTGCATAATTTTAGGAACCAAAAATTGATTTTCTATTTGTTGAATTACTATGTAAACTACTATTACTAAAATCGGCTTAACTGGTGAATCACCGATATCGATTAACGAAAATAATACTGCCGGAACTGCCGCGATAATTGGACCGATAATTGGAATAAATTCACATAACCCGGCAAACAACGCTAGAACTAAAATATATTTAATTCCAATTATTTTTAAAGCAATAGCTGTAAGCACACCGATAAAAATCATAAGCACTATCTGCCCCCACAACCAATAACCTAATTTTTCCTGGATGCGATTTAATTTTTTTACTATGTAAGGTTGATAATGGGCTGGCGTAATCGACTGAATAAATGATTTAATTCCTTCTTCTTGAATAGTCATGTAAAAAGTAATAACAAATACAGCAAAAATCGACATCGCCGCACTTACCACACCAGTGGCCACACCAAATAAACTCGTGCTGATTTTTTTAAGAGCATCACCCATACTGTCTAAAACAGCTTGTACGATATTTATCACTCCAAATTGATTACCTGAATTTTTAAAATTATCCAAATTTTTTAGAATTGTATCGTAGTAGCTTGGAAAATCTTTAGTAAGAGTTGTTATTTCCTGACTAAATGCCGGAATGAACAAGGTAAAAGCTAAAACTATAATTAAAATTAAAATAATGTAAAAAGTTAAAATCGAAAGTGGACGCGGTATTTTATATCTTTGTAATTTATCGACTAATGGATCGACAGCTGAAGCTAAAACCCAGGCTACAAAAACAACGCTGATTATTTCGATGATATTGTATAGGAAAAACAGGAGCAAAACTAAAAACATTATTTTCAGAATTGTTTTGGTGGAAATATTTATTTGAACTTCACTTATTGGTTTACTCATAATTATTAATAAATTATTTTAATAAAGATAAAAATGAAGAGGCGTTACGATCTGGACCTATTAATACCAAATTACTTTTTTTTAAATTTATAATTTGTTTAGCCACTGTTAGTATTTGTTTTTCAGTAACTTTTTCATATTGTTTGAATTTTTCACGTGGCGAAAGTAGTTTATTACCAAGCATTTGTTGTTTGGCATACCACGAAGCTAAAGATTCACTATCTTCAAGGCTTAGATTAATTTTACCACGTAAATAACTTTTGGCTTTTTTAAGCTCTTCCGACGTCACTCCCTTTTGAGCAATTAATTTTAATTCTTTAACAATAGCGCTAGTGGCTAATTTGATTCTTTTTTTATCTAGGCCAGCCATAACAGCAAACATGCCAGTATCAAAAAAAGATGAATTTTCCGAGCGAATGTAATAACATAATCCCTGTCGTTCGCGGATATTAATAAACAAACGGGAACTCATGTTTCCGCCCAAAATTATGCTAAGCAAATTTAATGCCGGAGCTAATTTATGATTATGAGCCAAGCCAGTGAAACCTAAACCAAATTGAACTTGCTCGGTTTTCTTGTAGATAGTTTTAACTTGTGCTTGATGTTGAAATTCAGTAAATCTTTGGTATTTATTTGCTGTACGATTAGTGATGGGAATATTAAAATATTTATTAATTAATAGATTGGTTTTTGTATTTACTCGGCCAGCAACAGCGATCAACATGTTTTTAGGATAATAGAATCGATTTTTATACGCTAATAATTTTTCACGGCGAATTGTTTGTATATTTTTGCGCGACCCGCTGATTAACTGTCCTAAACTGTGATTTTTATGAAAGACCAATTCTTCTAAAACTTCATCACAGTGCATAATGGGATTGTCTTCGTACATGTTTATTTCTTCAATAATGACTCCCCTTTCGCGATCGATTTCTTTACTGGCAAATAATGAAGAAAATAATAAATCAGATAATATTTCAATAGCTATTTTTTGATTTTCATGACTGGCTTTGATGTAATAGCCAGTGTACTCTTTGCCTGTAAATGCATTAAATTCAGCGCCAATTTTATCTAATTCTTTGGAAATTAAAAGTGTGTTTGGCCTTTTTTTAGTGCCTTTGAACATTAAGTGTTCAATAAAATGCGATGCCCCGTTTTCATCCTTAGCTTCAAAACGAGAACCTACTTTACACATTACTAAAACTGTGACGGCCGCAGTTTCTTTTTGCGGAACCTGGATAACAGCCAAACCGTTAGCCAATATTTTCTTTTTAACCATTTAATTTATTATATAAATATGATTTTAATTCGCTTATTTTAATTCTCTCTTGCTTCATGTTATCGCGTTCGCGAACTGTCACGGCTTCATCATTTAAAGTTTCAAAGTCGATAGTGACACAATATGGTGTGCCGATTTCATCTTGACGACGATAGCGCTTACCAATGCTTTGGGTTGCGTCGTACTCGACGCCGTTAATATCTTTAAGACTCAACATTACTTTTTCTGCCACACTGCTTAATTCGGGTTTTTTGCTGAGTGGTAAAACAGCTACTTTAACCGGCGCTAATTCTGGTTTAAGTTTTAAAACAACGCGGGTTTCATCTTTTACTGTTTCTTCATGATAAGCCGATAATAATACAGCTAAGATGCTTCGATCTAAGCCAAAAGTTGGTTCAATTACATGGGGAATAAAGCGAGCATTATTTTCAGCATCAATATATTCTAATTTTTGCTTAGACGCTTCGGCATGACTTTTTAAATCGAAATCTGTTCGATAAGCCAAACCATAAAGCTCTTTTGTGCCAAAGGGAAATTTAAATTCAATGTCGATGGTTTTTTTAGAATAATGGGCTAATTTTTCGGGTGCATGCTCATAAATATTTAAGTTGTCTTTTTGCAAACCAATAGCCGAACACCAGAGAAGCATTTGTTTTTGCCAATTTTTAAAAATATCCTGCCATTTATCAGGATTAATAAAATATTCAATTTCCATTTGCTCGAATTCGCGTGTTCGAAAAATAAAATTGCCAGGAGTTATTTCATTGCGGAAAGCTTTGCCAATTTGAGCTATACCAAATGGTAATTTAGGATGCAAACTGTCGACAACGTTTTTGTAATCAACAAAAATAGCTCCGGCTGTTTCCGGGCGTAAATAAGTCATGTTTTCTTCTGTTTCTTGGGTTCCAAAATATGTTTTGAACATGCCGTTGAAATGGCGAACTGACGTAAAATCTTGTTGGCCACATTTAGGACATTTAATGTTATTATTATTAATAACGTCGGTCATTTCCTCGGGCTCTTTGCCTTCGGCGTCAATATTTAATTGTTCAGAAATCAAATGATCAGCCCGATATCGTTCTTTGCATTTTTTACAGTCAATTAGAGCATCGTTAAAACCGGATGTATGGCCAGACGCTTGCCATAATTTTGGATGCAAAATAATCGGTCCATCAATACCAAAAATATCGGCTCTTTGTTGGACAAACATTTTCCACCATAATTTTTTAATATTATTTTTCAGCTCTACTCCATAAGGGCCATAGCTATAGGAATTGGCAAAACCGCCATATATTTCGCACGATGGAAAAATAAAACCGCGTCTTTTACTTAAAGAAACAATCTTGTCCATAAGATCATTGTTATCGGACATAATGATGATAAATTGAGAATTTAAAGATTAAGATATTCAATATTATAAAATATTTTTTAAAAAACAGCAAATCTTTACAGTTTTTCAGCTTTTTGGATTTCCAGTTCTCCATTAGCTTTGAGTAAAACACTATCGCGCCGACCAATGGAATTACTAAGCATTAGTTTAGCCAGAGCATCATCAACCGTATCTTGGAGAATACGCTTTAATGGACGAGCACCAAATTTCTGACTATAACCTTTTTTAGCTAACACTTGTACCGCTTCATCTTCGGCATCAAAAATAATGCCTTTTTGTTCTAATTGGTCAGCTAATTTGATGAGCAACCGTCTGGTTATTTCAATTACTTGATCCTGTTCGAGAGGTTTATAAATAACAATTTTATCGAAGCGATTTAAAAACTCGACTCTAAAATATTGTTCTAATACTCCATCCATTAAGCCGTCATAAATATCACTAAAAGGTAAATTACTTTTTATGCCGTCTTGAATTGCTTGTGTCGCCGCATTCGATGTGGCCACAATTACAGCGTTAGTAAAATCTATGGTGCGTCCCTGGCCATCGGTTAGCCGGCCGTCATCAGTAACCTGAAGAAACAAATTCAATATGTCTGGATGAGCTTTTTCAATTTCATCCAGCAGAATAATGGAAAATGGTTGCTGACGAATAGCCTCAGTAAGATAGCCTTTATGGTCTTCATCGCCAATCATCTTAGACACGCTTTGAGAAGACTGGTATTCGCTCATATCAAGCCTAATCATATTTTTTTCGTCGCCAAAATATACTTCAGCTATGGTTTTAGCGGTTTCGGTTTTACCCACACCAGTCGGACCCAAAAATAAAAAGCTGGCTATGGGCCGATTATTATCACGCAGATCTTCTCGGGCGCGTCGTAAGGCTTTGGCAATCGCATCAATGGCTTCGTTTTGCCCTACTATTCGCTCGTGCATTAATTCTTCCAAATTTAACAGCTTACTAGCCTCAGACTGAGTAATTGAATTTACTTCAACATTTGTTTTTTCAGCTAACACCGTCGCCACGTCGTCTTTATTAACTAATGAGCCGACGCCTTTTTTCTCTCTACAATAAATAGCCGACTCTTCTAAAATATCCAGAGCTTTAGATGGTAAGTGGCGATCTTTAATATAACGCTCACTTAACTTCACGCAAGACTCAAGCGCTGAATATGAAAAATAAACTTTTTCTTTGGCTTCAATAAATCCGGCGCGCGCTTCTAAAACATTAATAGCTTCATCGATCGACATCTCGGAAATTTTAACCACTTGAAATCGGCGCAGGAAGGTTTCTTTGTTAGCGATGTATTTTCTAAACTCTTGGGTTGTAGAAGTAGCCAGTACCTGAATATAACCTTGAGAAATATAATTCATTAAAATTTCACCCACATCGCTACCGGATTGAGTAGACCTGGCATTAAGTAAATTATGAATATCTTCAATGGCTAGAATTACATTTCCGGCCATTACGATTTCGTTTAAAATTTGCACCATGCGTCCTTCCAGCCCGCCAACACCACTGGCTCCGGCAATCAATACTCCTGGGTCAAGCGAAACTAAACGTTTATCCTGTAAATTTTCCGGCACATCTTCACTAGCCATTAGTTGAGCCACGCCTTCAAGTATAGTGGTTTTACCGGTTCCGGATTCACCGAGCAAAATTACCGATCCCCGCCCCTCTTTTAAAATTCGAAAAGATTCGGCAATTTCTTTTTCACGACCTACCAGCGGTAAAAAGTGATTATATTTAGCTTGAATGGTTAGATCTTGTGAAACACTATCCAGGGTTTTTGTAGGGCGAGCTGTCATGGACCGATTCATGTGATTTTTAGGTTTGGAGCGAGATAAAGAGCGATGGTGACGAGCCCATTTAATTAGTTGTTTATCTAAATGGATCCACTCGCAAACATTGGTAATTTGCTGTAAATCAATATTTAAATCGCAAAAAATATCTTGGGTTAATTTATCTGCTTCAAGCAAACCCATTAATAATTCTACCGGCGTCACTAGTTCGCGGCGATTTTTATAAGCCTGAAAATAAGCGGCTAAAAATGCTTTTTCAATGGCCGCGCCAAAATCTAAACCGCGTTCGTCAGTCGCCGAATGATGAGTTAAAACATGACGGATTTTATCGTAATAATCTTTATAATATATATTTAAGCGTGCTAAAATCATGTGCACATCTTGGCTTTTAGAAACAGCAATTAATAAATCGATGGGTAAAATTTCGTGTTGCTTATTATGCAGAGCCATCAGATAAGCGCTGTTAATAATTTGCAAAGCTTCTTGATTGAAGAATTTGGCAATGTTTAATTTTTTACTTGCATCGGTGCTATATAAAATTTTCCAATTCAAAGATTGTTTAATGAGTTTTAATTCAGCCCCCAGTTCACGCGCTCTGATTTTAATTTTGCGTTCACTATCTAAAGAAAGACGATAATAAATATACATATCACCAACTACTGATACCCAGAATAATAAAACTAAATCGTGTCGAGAAAATAATAAATTAAAAAAGTGCGAGCTAGAATTTTGATTTTGAAAAAAATGCCACGCCAGGGCAGTGAAACCGACAATGCTTAATAAAATTAAAATAAAATTAATAAAATTTTTTATTAGTGCCTGACTTTTTTCTTGAATAATTGTAAAATTATTTATTTCTTTATGCCAATATAAAATTTGATCATCCACGAAACCGTACATACTGTCGGTTTCTTGGCAATGAGCGCATTTAACATGTTCGCCTTTTAAATTCAAAGCATATCCATAACCATCACAGCGCGGGCAGGCAACCATTTGAAATGATTTGTTGTTTTGGTTAAAGCTCATATAAATAATTTTTCAACTACGCCGATTTGGTACAAAAGATTATAAACCACAAATAATGGCAAAGCCAGCCAAATTAAAAATAAAAACAATAAAATTAATACCCAAATAATCGTGACGATTAATAAAACTGCGAAATGGACTATTCGTACCATAAAACTAATTACCCGGCTCCAAAAATCAGTCAGCCCATACATGGGTTTAAATAGATAACGAAATAATATACCGATACTTAATTCACGAGCAAAACTTTGTATATCATTTTTAATTCGACGCAAAATTTTAAATGCCCCGGCCGTGTACCACCAAATTGGAAAATAAAACACATTGCCAACAATGTCTTTGGCAATAAATTTTATTGTATTTAAAATTAGTGTCATGTAAATTATAAATCTTCTATTTCAATTAAAGGTTCGATTTTCATTAAAGCGCTATAAGCGGCGTTTTCAGCCTGACGACTTATTTTACTTTAATATCTTTTATTTGGATGTGCAAATATGCTAATTATTTCGAATATATATCAATCTCTCATCACGATTATTTAATTGATAAGACCTTATTTTATCGATTAATATATCAATATATGGAATATCTATAAAATCAACCAGCTCAAAGCTATATTTAATATGAGTAATTCTAGTTTGTAGCCAATCTTGTAATTTAGAAAATAATAAATCAATATGCCAATTTTCAATATCTTGTTCTGCACCGGTAATAGTTTTACTGGGATTAATTGTTTTCAACTCTGATCTCATTTTAGCAGTTTTGATGGCTTGTTCATGAATCGGTAAGCGTGCAGTTCTAGGAAACATGGCCTCATCCATGATTTTTAATATTAATTTGTTAAAATTTAAATCAAGTTTTATTATACCATAAAATATGTTTCATTTGCAATCAAAATTCTTTTAATCGGCTGACTTTAGCCAGCAACCTTATATTTGATCTAATTTTAAATGCCTAATGTTTTTTTAACCCTGGCCCAAAAACCAATAGACGTACTCTGGCTTTGTACAGCATCATGGTATGCTGTTTGTTTAAATTTTAAGCCTCTGTTAATGGGAGTTACGGTTGATCTAGTACTCTCTAACCATTTACTTAATAAATCAAATTCAAAATTAATCCGTATGGCTGTGGCCATTATTTCCGGATGTTGTGCTTGTAGGCCATCAAATTGGGTTTGTAAGTCCAAGAGCTCTCTTTCATAATCTATAGGTTGGAATTCACTATTATCGAATAATGTAACTAAATCTTTATATTGTTCATTGCTTTTAAATCCTAATAAATTAGTAGCGCCATTATCAATTGCTTGTTTGATAAACTCAAGATCGCGTTTCATGCCGGTTAATCCTTCTAAGATTCTGGCATGTAGTTGCTCCGGGCTTTGACGCTCGATACGAACCACGGCAGGTTGAGTTGAGGCTGGTTCCGCTTGATCACTATATGTCGGCACTACACCTTCAGCATAATGCCTAATTGTAGCTGATTCATCCCTAAGCCCAGGACTATCCTCGAAATCACCAGTAGAAACTTGTGGATCTCTGCGTATAGATGCTGGCTTGTCTTTTAAAGCTTTTTGCATCTGTCCATGAACAGTCTTAGGATCAGTAGCCATTCGTAAATAAGTAAGCCTTTGCAAGCCCATTATCATCGAGTTATCTGTCGGTTGTATAGCATGTTGACTTTTTTCCATGGCTTCGGCGGCTTCAAGAGAAGTATAGCGATCAGGAAAAATTCTTTGTTCAACATCATTATTCAAGCGCACTAATTTCTGTGCGATTACTCGCATGTCTGGGTCATATAAAAAATCGTCATTACCCAATAATAAAATACAAAATTGTTGTTCAATGGCTTGTAAGCCGCTGATATCAGCACCTCTCAAATGTTCACTATTTTTAAACAATGTATCAAAATGAGCTCTATTATTACTGATTTCACGATACTGTTCCTGTGGTGATTGATAACTTTTAAATAAAAACTCTCTTAAAACTTTCATTGAATTATCAATTTTTCTTCGTGCTTCTATTCTAGCATTCGTTTCACCTGCATCAACTGAAGGATCGCGAGGATCTACTGGTTTAGATGGTTTGGGTAATTTATCATGTTGAGTCATATATTTATTATAAATTATTAAATTAATTAGTTTATTAATCAAAATGAAGATATGGCCCGAGAATTAGAATCAGTAAAAACGAAGTAGCAAAGTTGGCATAGAAAAAAGGATTATACCCCCATAGCCAAAAATACAAAAAACCAATTACTCCGACACTGTCGGCCATGACCCAGGCAATATGCTCACGATGCTGAGAAAATTTAAAAAAAACTGCTAGAGCTATTAGTAAAAGCTGAAAACTTAAAATTAATATAAAAAATCGCGGCCATTGTAAAAATGGCTTTAAAATATCAGTATTTAAATTGAGATAATAGATAACAAAAAAATACATGGCATTCGATATTATTAATCCAGCCCATAAAGCATAGACTTTTTTCATATCTCGGTATTCGCTCACGTATTGCTCCATATTTTTAAGTTAAGCTAAATTCAATGCCGAGTTTAATAATTACATACCAAGCAAACCCCAAAGATGCTAAAACCACTAGTATAATAAAGAAGAACTTGAATAATTTCTTTATTATGGCAAAAATAATCAGGGCGACTAAAATGCCAATGGCAACAGAGAAAATTAAGTTTAAACTAAGCATATTTTATTAATTTTTATTATTATTAAATATTATCTCTAATTTGACGCATTAAGTTTAAATAAAAATTTACATTATGTACAGTGCATAAACGCATAGCCAGCGGTTCATTAACCGAAAACAAATGACGAATATAAGCCCGCGAATAACCGCTTTTGCAAGTTGTACAAGAGCAATTTTTATCTAGTACATGCAAATCTGTTCTATAATCAGTTTTAGTAATGCGTAAAATGTCGTATTTTAAACTCGATAAATTTTTAGCTAATTTCAAATTGGCATATAAAAATCCATGTCGGGCATTTCGGGTAGGCAAAACACAATCAAACATGTCGACTCCGCGACGCACGGCTTCTAAAATTTGTTCGGGCTGACCAACGCCCATTAAATAGCGCGGTTTATCTTCCGGTAAAAGTGGCGAAACCCATTCAATGGATTCATACATTTTTTCAACCGGTTCCCCCACGGCTAACCCTCCAATGGCAAAACCATCAAAATAAATGGCGGTTAAATCGCGCGCACTTTTTTCGCGAAGATCTTTATAAGTAGACCCTTGAACTATGGCAAACAAAAGTGCCGAGCTTTTTTTCTTTTTAAAATGCTTATAACTGCGCTCTGCCCAATTAGTGGTTAATTCAATAGAACTAGTGGCATAATCTTTAGCACACGGATAAGGAGTGCATTCATCTAGCACCATCATAATATCGGAGCCGATTATTTTTTGAATATCAATAACTTTTTCAGGCGTAAAAAAATGATTTGATCCATCATAAGTCGATTTAAATTTAACACCACGGGCTTGAATTTGGCGCATTTCTTTAAGAGAATAAACTTGATACCCGCCGGAATCAGTAAGAATTGGTTTATGCCAATTCATGAAAGCATGAAGACCTTGCGCTTTTTGTAAAACATCCAAACCAGGCCGTAAATATAAATGATAAGTATTGCTTAATAAAATTTGATTTTTTAAAGTTTTAAAATCTTGATTATGCAAAAATTTTACCGAGCCTCGGGTGGCAATGGGCATGAAAAACGGCGTTTTAATATTGCCATGAGCGGTTTTTAAAAGACCGCGTCTAAAACCATTTTTTTGTTTGAGTATTTTAAAATGATTCATGATTATTGCTCGACCACGCCTTTTCCAGAAGCGGCCGGATCACTTGGTAAATCAGAAGTTAATTGCGCATTAGTAAAAGAAATATTTTGTTGGCTATTGGTATCAATAGCATTAATTACAGCTTCCTTAGTAATTACTAAAAGTTTGTTGATTAAATCTTTCGTGGGTGTTATATAAATTGTAAATTTACCATGTTTAGATGCACTATCAGCTAATTTCTTTATTTTCCAAGATATTTGATTAGTTTCGGCATCATATTTAATATTGTCGTCGGATTCGACTTTATTGATATACTCTGCCAGCGGTGCGGAAATTTCAATATTAGAAACTTCACCACTAATTGATGCTAAATCCCAATACACTACATAAGCCGTGGTTTGGCCGATTACAGGTGGAATTGGTCCTTGACCTATTTTGGTAAGATCGTCATCATAATAGCGAGCTTCGGCATTGAAACTTAGCTCGGCCTGAAAATAACTTTCTTTAGTTGCTTGAGTAGAAATACTAATAGCCTGGTTTTCAACTTTTGCTTGATCAATACTTAAAGTAGCATCAACATTTTTTGTGCCTTCTGGCAGTTTCTTTTTGATTTTAACAACTTGGGTTAAATCTTTTTTCTCGCCCGGACTTAAAGATGTAATTTCATCTAAAGTATAGATTTTTTTGGTGGCTAGCTCGTTATCAATTTTTAACTTAGCAATAATGTTGTTAATGGCAATGTCGGAATTATTGCTAATTGTAATATTATAAGTAATTTCATCTTCGGCTTTTGCTGAATCGGGGCCTTCTAATTTGAGCGATAAATCCGGTTTAACTAATAAGATAGCATCGACTTTTTCATTTTGTAAATTAAATGCTCCGTTAGGCTCTTCCAGGCCAAGTTGAAATTTAAATTCCCTACTTTTCGATTCATCGCCATTTAATACACCTTTAATAATAATTTCTTTTTCCACATTAGACTCCAATTCTTCGAAACGCCAAGTGTTGTTATTAAGCGTTGCTTGCGGATCAGCTGAACTTACTAAAAAACCATCTGGGTAAGTGACAACCGCTTTTACATTCGGTAGTGGCAAATCAGCCGTATTAGTAAATTTAATTTTATATTCTATTTCCTGACCCGAAACCGCAATCTGTGGCAAGCTAGTTTCTAAGTTTACAATGGTATCGTTAATTGTGATACTTTTTTTATTTGTATTTTGAAAAGTAGAATTAAAGTTGTCGGGTAAATAAGTAATAAACCCGGTAAATTCTTTAATTGCATTTAATTCACCAACCATCTGACCAGTAATAGTAATTTTTCCACCGGCTCCACCGGCGATATTAGCAATATTCCAAGAATTATCAGAAGTATTTGGCTGAGGATCGGCCTTTTGAAAATAAAAACCATCTGGATAATGAATAGATATTGTTCCCTCCTTGATTGAGGCTGTGTCTTGATTGTCATAGACAATTTTAATTTCCAATTGATCGCCTGAAGCAATTTCATCAGCCATGTTTATTGATAATTGGACTTTTCCACCGCTACTATCGGAAAAATCATTATTAAAAACATAAAATCCGGCTACGGTAGCACCGGCTAGTATCATTAAAAAAATCAAAGTAAAAAATACAAACAAACCTTTGCTTTTAGTAGGCTTTTTTTCCATTTTTGTCATGTCAATTTCTTCTCCGTCTTGAATTTGATAAATATCATCGATTTGTTCAGTATTTTGATTTGTTTTTTTCTTTGATTTATGGTCTTGAAATTTAAAAAAAGCCTTGTTTTTTTCTGAGGTGTCTGTTTTTTTTATTTTTGGTTTTTCTTCCTCAACTTCTGGTTTAGACTCTTCATTTTTTACGTCGTTATCTTGTTTCTTAATTTCTTCATTTTTAAGGTCTTCTTCAATTTCTGTAGGATTAATGACTTTTTTTGAACTTTTATTGGTTTTAATTGCTTTTGACATGAGACCATTATACTTTATTTTACAAGCTTTGTAAATTCTTTATTCTGATTAATTTTTATCAGATTTATAAATGTATTATTTAGGATAACCCACTGTTTTTGAGTTAAACGCAATCTGCTAACACTAGCAAAATCATCTCGACTTAAAAAACTTAATATTTTTGCCAAATCATTATTATAATCTGAATAATTTGGTTGCAAGCCAAGATTATTTAGCAGTTTTAAAACAAATGAAATTTCAATAAGTTCATTTATACTGTAACTGTTTGCAAAATCCAATAACCCAGTTAACAAACAATACAATTCTTCATCAGCTTGTTCTTCTAAAACCAAATCATTAAAAATCGCTAAACAATAATTAATAATTCTGATTTTATCTATGTCTAATTTAATTTTCTTATGGCTATTAATTATTCTGGCACCGCCAATAATAGAAATGGTTTTACTTTTCGCCATGAATAAATCACTCTCACATAACGGCTCGAGATGACCGCTTAATTTGGACTTTATCTTTTTAACTCCCACGGCTCGCAAATGAAGCTTGCCATAGTTTAAAGTGTAAATCGTATACAACCGGTCAGCTTCTTTATAATCTTTATATGTAATTATAACGCCGGGTGACTTAAATGTAATCGCCATAAACGCTTTTTATACTTTGTCAATTTTCAAATTAATTACTTTGTCATTAATTTTTACTTCTTGATCAGCCGGGCCAGCAATAAATTCTTGAGTTTTTGTTTTGGCCATTAAATATTTCAAATTATCTTTAATTATTTTAACTAAAGCTACATCGTTTGTCTGATAAGTTACTAACGCTTTATCTGCGATAGTTAGAGATAATTTCTTTCGCATGGCATTAATTGCGCGCACTAGTTCGCGAAGCAATCCCTCGTTCACTAATTCTGGAGTCAGCGCAGTATCGAGTTGGTAGTCTGATCCGATGGAAATATTTTTAACATTTACTTCGGCTTTTAATAAAGCTAATAGATTCTCATCTTCAACCGCTTCTATAATTTGTAAATTATTTAATGGTTGGCGAACTTTAATTTTAGCTTCTTCCCGTAGCGCTAAACCTTTCTCAACGGCTTCGCGAATTTTTTTCATGTCGCTTAATAAGCTTTCATTGATCAATTCGCTTTGCGCCGTCGGCCACGCTTCAAGATGCACTGACTCTAAACTGCCAAATACTTGCTGATACAAACGTTCAGCTGTAAAAGGTGTAAATGGTGCTAAAATTTTACTCAGCGTATTTAAAACATAAGCCATAGTACTTAATGCATTATTTTTGTCGTCTAAATCTGCACTCTTAAAACGATCCCGGCTACGACGCAAATACCACGTGGAAAGCTCGCTAACAAACTCGATAATGGGTCGGGAAGCTAATACCAAATCATAAGCGCGCATTTGGTTTGTTACCTCTTGTTTTAGAACTTCAAGTTTAGCCAATATCCAACGATCGATAACATTTGTCGAATTTGTTGTGCCAACTATTCCGCTGGTCGCATACATTTTGTAAAAAGTTAAAACATTTTCCAATATCATGATTAACTTTTTAAATACTTCATCAACTACCTTTTCGGAAAATAATAAAGTATCGCCCTTCATAACGGGTGAAGTTAATAAATAATAACGCAAAGCATCGGCGCCATATTTGTTGATAACTTGATTTGGATCAGGATAATTTCTTAAACGTTTGGACATTTTTTGTCCGTCTTCAGCAAGTACGATGCCATTCGCAATTACATTTTTAAAAGGAATTTTAGCTTTAACACCGGTGGCTAAAACAAGTAAATAATAAAACCAACAACGAGTTTGATCCACTCCTTCGGCAATAAACTCGGCCGGAAAATTTGCCTCAAATTTTTCCTTATTTTCAATGGGGTAATGCATTTGCGCATAAGGCATGGAACCGGATTCAAACCAACAATCTAAAACATCTGGAATACGACGCATAACACCGGAACATTTATCACAGTCATAAACTATTTTATCCATTTGATCTTTGTGCAAATCGGTTATGGTTTGATTGGTTCGTTGTTCTAATTCTTGCTTGGATCCAAATATTTGTGTTTCTTGGCATTTATCACAGCGCCAAATTGGAAGCACTGACCCCCAGAAACGCTGACGTGAAATAGACCAGTCTTGGGCACCATCCAACCATTTACCAAAACGACCGTGCTTAATATGTGCCGGCACCCAATTAATTTCTTCGGCTAATTTAATCATTTTTTCCTTCATAGCCGTTACATTAACGAACCATGATGATGTAGCATAATTTAATAATGGCGAATCACAACGCCAGCAATGCGGGTAAGTATGAGTATATTTTTCTTTAGAAAATAATTTATCATGCTCGGCTAACCACTTTAAAATTTTAATATCCATGACTTGTGGATCTTCTGATGGTTTTACACTCTGACCGGCAAAATCAACCACTTCGCTTTGCATGTGTCCGGAGCTGTCAACATGTTGAATGAAAGGCAAATTGTTTCTCTGCCCGAGCTTCATATCGTCTTCACCAAAAGCCGGTGCAATATGAACAATGCCGGTTCCTTCTTCGGTAATTACAAAATCACCATCGTAAACATGAAAACCTTTTTCTCGATTATTCGGATTATCAAAATATGGGAATAAAGGCTCGTACGCTTTATCCAATAAATTCATCCCGCGTAAATTTTCAATAATTTCATAAGGTTTATCACCAAATATTTTCTCAACCACATCTTTCGCTAATATATAATGTACGCCATCAGCTTTTACTTTTACATAGTAAATATTGTTGCCCACGGCTAATGCAACATTTCCAGGTAGAGTCCACGGAGTGGTAGTCCATGCTAAAATATAAGTATTATCTTCATCCAAAAGTTTAAATTTTGCGATCACTGAAATATCTTTAACTTCTTTATAGCCTTGAGAAACTTCAGATTGCGATAAGGTGGTTTCACATCTGGGGCAAATATGCATGGATTTATGACCCTCGTAAATATATTTATTATCCCAAAGCTGTTTGAATACCCACCAAATGCTTTCCATAAAATCAGGATCCATGGTTTTGTAAGCATTTTCCATATCAACCCACCTACCCATGCGGGGAATAAATTTTTTCCATTCATCAGCATACATCAAAACTTTACTTCGACAACTGGCATTAAATTTTTCAATACCAATCTCGTCTTCAATCTGTTTCTTGCTCAAAATATTCATTTCTTTTTCCACGATATTTTCAATGGGCAATCCATGGCAATCCCAGCCCCAACGTCGTTCAACACGATAACCGTTCATGGTCCAGAATCGCGGCACAGCATCTTTCATTAGTGATGCCACAATATGCCCGTAATGAGGCGTGCCGGTCGCAAATGGCGGACCGTCATAAAAGACATAATCACCTTGAGGCGATTCTTTAGCTAAGCTCTTTTCGAATATTTTCTTTTCATTCCAAAATTTTAATGTTTCTTCTTCAAAATTTATAAATTTGTTTTTTTTTTCCGTCATATTTATATTTTAATAAATAAAAAACCCTTATCAATAAGGGCTCATTTGAGCGGTACCACCTTAAATTATACTTAATTACTGCTATTACGGGCTTACCCGTTCCGGTCTAATCGCTAAATATT
Organism: Patescibacteria group bacterium; assembly: GCA_043798935.1. Taxonomy (GTDB): domain Bacteria; phylum Patescibacteriota; class Patescibacteriia; order UBA9570; family JAHJKD01; genus JAZDOC01. Next base: position 10,756 of record JAZDOC010000019.1, on the reverse strand, counting down.
CAGCTTTCTTCGGAACACTTTTCTAGTGATAGCTAGAATAAATCATGTTTTAAATTTCAGTTAGATAATAACAAATATATCAGAATATAGCAAATGAATACCAATGTTTGATAATAATGTATTGTATCACCTGACCTAGACAAGCTATACAATCTGATCTGGACAAGCCGGTTTAGAAACTTTATCATATTAATATGAAATTTAACAAATCAATTAGTTTTGGTGCAGGGTTGTTAGCTGTATCGTCAATTGGAAGCTATGGCTTTGGATTGCTTAGAGATAGATTACTGGCCGGACAATTTGGCGCCAGCACCGAGTTAGACATTTATAGTGCCAGTTTTTTAATTCCGGATTTTATCATGAATTTATTTGTGGCGGCTTTAACCGTGGCTTTCGTGCCAGTTTTTTCCAGTTGGCGAAAAAAACAATGCGAAAATAGCGCTTGGGAACTAACTAATCATCTGTTATATTTAATTACTTTTATCATTGTTATCGCCGCTGTTATTATTTATTTTTTCACTCCATTTTTAACCAAATTAATCGCACCAGGATTTAATGAAATCAGCCGGGCCACTTTAATTAACACGTCTCGTTTAATGTTGATTTCGCCTATTTTGTTTAGTTTAAGCATTATTTTTGGCAGCGCTCTGCAAGGCTTACGACGATTTACTGCTTATGCTTTATCGCCTATCTTATATAATTTAGCAATCTGCCTTTCATTGTATTTTTTAGCTCCCAAATATGGAATTTATGGTGCAATTATTGGCGTGTTAATCGGTGTTTTGATTCATTTTTTAATCAGGTTAATCGAGAGTTTTTGGTCTGGATGGAGATTAAAATATTTTAAACCTCATTGGCCTGGCGTAATAAAAGTAATCAAATTAATGCTACCACGTTCAATAGCACTAATTGCTTGGCAAGCTAATTTGTGGATTTATACAGCCATTGCCTCTGGCTTAGCCGTCGGTAGTATTGGAATTTTTAATATTGCCAGAAACTTTCAAAGTTTACCGGTAAGCTTATTTGGCATCGCCTTTGCCACCTCTATGTTTCCAGCACTAGCCGACCATTTTGCTGATGAAAAAATTTCCGAATTTCGTGATGATTTATCTAAAACAATCCGACAAGTTTTATTTTTTACCATTCCGGCTAGCATGGCTTTAGTAATTTTGGCTCGCCCCATTGTTAACTTTTTTCTGGGAACCGGAAAATTCGATGAGCAAGCTGTGATTACGACCGGTATAGTACTTTCGATTTTTGCAATGTCTATTCCCTTTGAAAGTTTACAGCATTTATTGGCGCGCGGTTTTTATGCCCGACACGACACAATCACACCAGTTAAAATAACTATATTCGCTTCGTTAATTAATATATTAATAAGCTTTATTGTGGCGCAATTCATGGGCGTAATTGGATTAGCATTTGGATTTATTGGTTATGCCATTACCCAAGTATTATTGTTAAATATTTTTTTACGAAAAAAAATAGAAAAACTGAATGATAAAGAAATTTTAAATAGCCTTTATAAAATAATGATCGCCACATTAATTATGGCGGTTATTATATATTTGATTTCTAATTTATATTTAGCGATTTTAATTGGCGGAACCGTTTATTTAATTTTGGCGATAATTTTAAAAATGCCGGAACTATCAGGATTGAAAATAATTATCAAAAAAATATTCTAAAGTTTAATTTTAGCCATCATAAATTCTTTAAATCCACGTGAAAAATTACAACCGATAATTCGACAATATTTCTTGCAGTGCTTAATAGCTCTTCGTTTTTCTTTCGCATTTTGCAAAATAGATATTAAATTTTGCTTGGTTGGATTTCCGATGACAGAGTGTTTAAAACAAAAAGACACATCGCCATTAGGATAAATTACTAAATTGCGCTGGCCGGCAAAACACCGGTATTTGAGCACACTTTCTGGGTGTAAATAATAATCGCGAATAACTTTAATATTAACAGCCGGATTTTTTATATGACTTCTATTTTTAAGCACCCAATCAATAAAAATTTTTACTTGTTCAGGCGTCGGCCAAAGATAAGAAATTAAATTATTGGAATTTTGTTTTTTTGATTCTACAGACTCCACTTTTTCATCTAATGGTTGCAAAATAATTGATGTCTTTGGTAAAGTTTGCAGATATTGAATTAACTTCGGCGCTTCGGAAATATTTTTACTTGTTATTAGTAAGCCAATTTCTAAATCGATCTCACTTTTATTAATTAATTTAACCGCATTTATGGCATGCTCATAAGCATTTTCATGACCGCGCAGATCATTATGATTTTTACTGTTTAATGAATAAAGCGATAATTTAATAGCGTCCAGACTAGATAGTTTTAATTCATTAAGCAATTCTTGATTAATCAGTAAGCCGTTAGTATTTAATACTACTTTATAAAAATGTTTTTTTAATTCTTTGATGCAAAATATTACTAAATCTTTTCGTAAAAGCGCTTCGCCACCGTTCAGCTCGATAAATGTTTCGGGTTTTAAATTAATCTTTAATTGTTCGATTATATTTTTCCACGCTGATTCATTTAGCTCATCATGATTAGTTTTTTGCCAAATTGAACAAGACTGACAATGAAAATTACACTTCATGGTTAAAATTAAACTAACAAACTCGGGTGTGATTGTATATGAACCAGTTTGATAACTTATTTCCTTTAATACTTTGCTCGTAAGTCGACTCATGAAAAAAATGAATACTTATTATTTTTTTTGACTATAGACATCCCAATCCCAGGGATAATTTTTTATAAATGGAATGCACGCGATTATACAATCAATGTTTTGACAAACCTTTTTTAAAATTTCGTTTACTTTAAATTTTGTTTTAAAAAACTTATTAATTAATATTACAAAATTATCTAGAAATTTTCCAATATAATGAACTGGTTCCAGTTTAATATTCTTAAAATTCGGCGTTAAAAATTTTATTAATTGTTTTTTAGAAAACCCTTTAGTTTCATCATCGGCCAGTGATATTTCATTTTTATTTTTACGACGTAAAACTTTTCTAAATATATTAAAAGCTGGCCCAAAAATTGTATATTGCCATGAAGCCGGTTCGCGCAATATCAAGAAATGACCGTTCGGTTTTAATACTCGGGCTATTTCTTTAATTGCTTTGCTGGCGCTCGGAATATGGTGCAAAGACGCCACCATGAAAATAGCGTCTAGCGAATTGTCTTTAAAAGGCAAAACTTCGGCATCAATAATTGCGTAGTGACCATTAGTGATATTATTTTTTTTCGCAACAGTCTGAACTTTTTTAACACTGCCAAGAGCAATGTCAGATTCTATAACTTGATATCCTTGTTTCAATAGATAAATTGCAAATCGTCCGTCTCCCCCACCAAGTTCTAAAAAAATGGAATTTTTTGGATACGCTAATAAAGGCGATAAAATTTTTTGATGAGACTTGGATAAATTTAACATATTCTGCTCACTAAAAGCACCCGCTCTTTTAGAATAAGTTTCCATTTCCACTTTCTTGATTAAATTATCAAAAGATTCATTTTCTAAACAATTAAAAACTTGATCTTGCTCGGGATATGTTTTTTTAAATATTGAATTAATCATGTTAAAAAACTAAATTATTTATGCTAATTCTACGCTAAAATTTTATTTTTGTCTAGAAAGCTATTTTGGTAATTAATTAATGTAATTTTTGTATAACCGTCTAATTTTATTAAAATTATCTTCAGCTTTGGCAGCTACTTCAGCAATCTCATCTAGCAACATTAATTTTTTTATTTAATTTATTTAAACAAAATAAATACTACTATAAAATTATTATGCTAGTTACTATGCCGTAAATTACAATGCTTAACATATCTTGAATAACTGTGGCTATCGGCCCGGTACCAGCTGCCGGATCTTTATGAACCGATTGAAACATGTTCGCCACAACCAGCGCTACAAAAGGCGCAATTGAAATAGCTAAAAATGACGCAATTGAAATACTTATAGCTAAAAGATTATCATGCAACCACAAAAATGCTATTACTCCAGAAACAAAACCGAAAATGGTACCAAAAATCAATCCTAATAATATTTCTTTTTTCAAATAATTGCTAAATTTCGCTTTGCCGGTTTTTAAATCTCGTGAATAAATAGCTTGCGTTTGCGAACCAATTGCATCAGCAATGTAAACAATAAATGGTAGAAAAAAGGCTACCCGAACATTATGAGCTAAAACTTCCTCAAAGCTCGAAGTAACTAATGAAATTCCAATTCCCAATAGTAAACCTAAAATTAATGCTGGGGCTCGTAAACGACACAACTCCCCCACTGATTCTAAATCATCGTCAACGTAAATTGTTTTTTTGTTTATCATTTTTTTTATTTTTTATAATAGCGATTAAATATTTAATAGATACAACTACTAATTTTATCAAAAAAAATAGAACAAAAATATATGCGGTAATTGATAAAATTAAGTAAATTAAAAAAAGCGGATCAGTTTGCGAAAAAACAATTATATTATTATTCCAATAATGATTATGATCATTTATTTCTCTTACTGTTAAAAAAACTAAAGCGCATGTAATTAAACTGGAGCTACCTAATGAAATTAAAATGAAATTACTTGGCAAATGTTGATGTCGCAATTTACGATAAATAAGTATGCTAAATGAAATTAATGAAATTATTAAAAGCGGAATATATATAACATAATTTATGATTACAATTACTAAATCGAACGGATCTGGAGTTCCTAAACCTATAATATCCCTATTTGCTGGATAAACATCCTTTTGAACTTGTCCGGCCAATGCTCGTTTTACACTAGTAAATATAACAAGAACAATGAGTAAACACTTCGCATAAAATTTATTAATTATTTTCATCTTTTATTAAATTATTGATAAAATAATGATTTTGACAAAATTTATATTTTTTATCTCTGTTTTTTTGAAATTTATCTGCCCAGATATCCTTGAAATCGTCTCGTGTAATATTGCCCTGTATTTCTAAATTATTGCGATTATCTTGAATGCATGGCACAACATCTCCGTTGCTTAAAATTGAACATGATGATATCCCAGAATAACATAATTTATGTTTGCATATTTTACAAGTTTTATCAACTAAAAAATCGCAGTCTCCTTCTTCAAATTTAATTTTAATTTTAGGTTTTTTCTCTTTTTTAATTTGATCAACAAAAGCACATAGCTCAAGATATTCATCATTAGATAAAATTAGATCTTGATTATATTTTCCGCGACCAATCGGCTCCATTGAAAAAATATGCCATTTCGGAACAGGTGTTTCCTTTAATAAATTATAAAATTCATGTAACTGAGTTAAATTTCTTTTTGTTACGGTTGTTTTAATTGTTAGATCGTTAATTCCTATTTTAACGGCTAACTTTATATTATTTAATACTAAATCGTAAATTTCAGCATTTCTAAGCTGATTATGACTATTTGCAAATCCATCCAAACTAATACATAAAGATGTTAATAGCTCTTTCAATTTAGGTAAATTTTGTTGATTTAATAAAATTCCATTTGTAACTAATGTAACTTTAAATCCTAATAATTTTATGTATTCGATTATTTCAAAAATATCACTTCGAATCAACGGCTCTCCTCCAGTTATTTGAATTACGATTTTATTATTAAAATTTTTCTTCAACTCTAAAAAAAACTTTTTCCATTGCTTGGTAGAAATATAATCAGTCATTTGCTTATGATCTGCATTCATATAACAATGTCGACATTGTAAATTACATCGATTAGTTATTTCAATGCCTAAAAATTTTAGATCATGAATACTTTTATGTAAATCATGATTCTTTTGCGCAATTTGCCAATATAATTTTTTTACCAAAAACATTGCAGATTTTAATAATAACTTAAATTTCGCCACCCGTTAGTGTGAAAATTGCAAGTGTAATTGCAATTAAGCTAATTGAATAATAATATATCCACGGCTGTTTTGTTTTATACAAATAATATAAAGCACTAACGCTTGAAATAAATCCTAATAAATAAACTACTAATGGCCAGTTATATAAAAAAATTCCTTCCGTCACTAAAACTAGTGCTGTTGGGACCGTTAAATATGTGGCTTTAAATAAAGTAGATAGTTTAGATTTAAAAATATAATAAGAAGTAATACCAATAATAAGCAAAAATGCAAAATATTTTAATGGCGGATACCAATCAACTATCATGTTGATATCTTCAGTAATAAATATTTTTGCCACACTATCTATGGCTAATTGAAACAAAGCGTTTAATATAAAAGTTAAAAGTAATAAAATATAACCAAGCAGTGCCACAACAATCGCCTGCTCAATAATTCTAAACCATTTTTTTTGTAAAATGTTTGCCATAATTATTTTTTTATTATCTGTTTAAACTTCCAATTTTTATAAAATAACCAGGCAACTATAAATGCCGGACCGGCAATTTGCACAATCCAAGCTAACATATACCAACCAGTTGGATCGCCGGAAAAAAGAATATTATAAATTATAAGACCGCAATACAATAAACCAGCAACTGCGAAACTAATCGCTCCCACTAATTCATGTTTCCAAGAAATAATTACGACCGCTGATAAAATTAATGCCGGAATATTATGCATAAACAAGCCAATTGCAATTTCTTTAAATCCGGTAGCTGAATCAAAAATGTCTAATGAAAACAAAGCCAAAAATAACACAAAAATTATTCCAAATATTCGCGGAATCCAATAAATATATTTATTAATTTTGTTTTCCATGAAATTTAATAATTATTATATTATTCACTTTCGAAAATTATTGTCCGGTATCCCCAGCGTCTTCAGCTCTATCTTTTTTTATATCTGTAGTAGTAATTAATGAACTTGCTAATGCATTTTCAAGATCCGACTTCCTGTCTTGCCAATCACCCTCATTTGGCATGGCTACTAAATCACCTAAAATTTCCGCATCCTGTAAAATGTTTATAACATCACTAGGATCAGTAAAAACTGTTAGATCCAAAGGCAAACCCAATGATTGATATGCTTGAATAACTTTGTCATTCGGCTTAAACACATACTCACCATTTGCATCTGGATAAAGGCTCCCGACTTCGCCGGTACCGTCTTTAGCCCAAAATACAATTTCTTCGTGATATTGTGGTTCGTTGTTTACTCCGGTTATATAACCGATGTCGTATTTATTACCAACAAGCTGAGCAAATATTTCAACTGCCCTTTGTTTTGTTTCACCATGTTCACTATATCGTTCTAGATCATCTCCCGTTAAATTTGGATTTTCATCGCCAATATAAACGCTTCCGTCGTCTAATTTTTCAGCTTTACTGGTTTTAACAGCTGGCTCAGGCGGGTTTTCTAAACCTTGTTCAGTTGGATGGTTATCGATAGGTGAATTTCTTTCAAATATTTTCGAAGTAGCTAGCCCACTAATAGTCGCACAAGCTAATAACGATAAAATTTTTCTTTTATCACTTCTTGGTTTTGGAACCCCGAGCTCTGATCTTATCCTCATATTGATTATTTAGTTTATTGATTTCATTAAGCAAATTAATTATCTCTGTCCTCAAAATTTTCTTTTTTCTTTTCGCTGATTCGTTGAAAAATAAAATAAATTATCCCAATAACGAAAGCAATTAAAATTATTATTTCAATAATGTATCCGATCATAAAATTATTTATCAGATAATTTAACTGCCGTACCATAAGCCAGCATTTCTGATACTGTTGTCATGATCATTGAGCTTTGCATGCGAATACTAATAATAGCATCAGCTCCTAATTTTTCAGCATCTTCAATCATGCGTTGCATTGCCTGTTCCCGCGCTTCGGCCTGAAGCTTTGTGTATTCATTAACTTCTCCGCCGACTAAACTTTTAAGCCAAGCCGAGATATCACGACCGACATTTCGCGCTCGAACCGTAGAACCACGAGCGATACCTAATATTTGAGTTATTTCTTTACTGGGAATTTGATCCCCGGTTGTTAAAATCATAGATTATATTTATTTTATTAATTCATGTTTGTGATGTTAATTATACTTGATTTGCAACTAAAAAACAATTACCATCATGATTATATTTAGTAAATATATTAGTTTATGACTTATAAATTTATTCAGGTTTACCGAGCGCCCATAATGAAAGTTTCGCGGACAACTGATTTGGAAGCAAGCTCATTAATTTTGAATTAAATGAGTTCATAAAACCCGGAATAATAATGGGTTTATTATTTAATAATCCCTTAATTGCAATTTTAGCTACTTTACGACTAGTCATTTGGGTTAACCTTGTAAATAAAGTAATGTTTTTTTGACCAGCGGCTTGTTGAAAACCGCTAATTGTGTAACCCGGACATAATACTGAACATGATACATCGCTATCTTTAAGCTCATAATTTAAAGCTGTGCCAAAATTATATACATAGCTTTTGGCAGCCGCGTAAGTTGCATATGATGGTGTGGGCTGAAAAGCGCCAATGGAGCTAGTTAATAAAATTTTTCCGCTGTTATTTTTAACCATATTTTTTGCAAAAAGCGTGGTTAAATGTGTTAAATTAATAATCAGCAAATTTAGCATTGCTTCTTGCTCGGGCCAACTGGTATCTGTAAAAAATTTGTGAATTCCATAACCAGCATTATTAATAAGCAGCCCCACTTCAATGTTTAGTTTTTTGACCTGATCATACAGCTCTTGGCTACTATTTAATAACGAAAGATCGCAAGTTATTACGTGAACTTGGATATTAAATTTTTCTGTTAATTCGTTTTTTATGCTATCCAGCTTATCCTTACTTCTGGCCACGACAATTAAATTATATCCTCGAGAAGCTAATTCAAGACACATATCTTTTCCAATACCGCTAGATGCGCCGGTTACTAAAGCAAATTTATTATTCATAATTTTTATCTTTTAATAATTTTTATTTCTAATTATTTCACTACATAATATTTAAAATTATATCCTATCTGGAAAATCAGAAATAATGCCGTCAACGCCAAGTTTTTTTATTCGATTAATATCATCTTTATCGTTAACCGTCCAAACAAAAACTTTCATTTTTCTAGAGTGAATGTCATTTACAAATTCTTGATTAATAAATTCCATACTCAAATTCACTGAATCAGGATGTATGCTCTCAATAAATTGTGCGTAGCCAATAGGTATGCCGGTTAATAATGCACCAGTTTTAATTTCAGGAATTATTTTTTGAAATTTTTGTAATTCATAATGATTATTTGTTTTACATTATCCATTATTATTTCAGCTTTAAATTTTTTTATAAATTTACGATCATAATAATTTTTAAATTAATTTAAAGATAAGTTTTACATACAAGCTTTCATGAACTTTCCATAATTGCTTTTAATTTTTCTAATGTGTCTTGGCTGAACGGATTTTTTAATTCTTCATTTTTCATCCATTCAAAATATTCCATTTTGATTGATTGCGGTTAATTTTCCAATAAGTATATTTAACATGATAATTATTTTCTAAATCAGAAAGTTCAAATATTTGATTTTTGCATAAATATAATTTTTTATTTTTTACTTTAAAAAAATCAGAGCAGGAACAATGTTTTCAAATGACCGTATTTTACCAGTTTTAAACCTCAATTTCAATCAGCGCGGTTTGATTTTAAAAGCTCCGCTGTTTTTAATTATTTAATTGACTGCAAAATTGTTTGTTCTAATTTTTTAGGTTCATCCGTGCCTATCCTATACGTTTTTCCATTTTTCATTTTAATTTCAATCGCATCAAAACCGGAAACATTAAAAATCCACGTCTTGGGCCATAACCACGCTCTTATTCCCCATCCATAATACCAATGATTCTTTACGGTTTTAGCGGATATTATATCATTAAGCAAAAACTTTTTTTGATAAATACCGTAGCCAAATTTAATTCGTAAATATTTTTCATCAATAATTACTTGAAGTGAAACAAAGGAAATAAGAATAAATAGAATGAATGCCATTATGGCAGTAACGGCAAAATTTGTACCGGAATCAATCGATTCGGGCTCCATAGAGCTGGTAATATAAGCCCACGCGAAAAGCGCTAGCACGGCCAGCGTAACGGCTATCATCAAGTGACCAATTTGAGTGTGTTTGTAGCTCATAAAATTAAGATTGATATTATATTCATTTCTTAGAAAAAAATGTAAGAAAATTGCGAACTGATCAATTTTTCTTTTTGTTTAATATTTCCATCTTACAATTATAATAATTACACTTAAAACAAACACTGCCAAACCTAAAATACCAATAGCATCTCCGTTGAGATATGGGATTGGTGAATATACAAATATTGCTGTTATTACGACAGTAATTACGCATAATCTTACACCATTTTTTCTTGTTAACAATTTAGAAGAATTTTTCATTGAAGATCCGCAAGCTATTGCAATTACTAAGCCAAGAACAAAAATCATTACACCAAGAATATCAATGTCAATTTCACATAAACTATAAGTTAGAAAGTTAAGCAGAAAAATTGCTATCCCAATTGCACTTAATATAATTCCATTCTTTCTTGTAAGCCATTTCATAAGGTTGTTTAAATTAAGAGATTAATAAATGTTTTTTGTAGTTAGTTGGAATTCGATATAACGTATCATTAACGTGCTGCGGCTCAGACGAAGTGTCTGGCGGCCAGCTTGCTGGCAGACAGGCATTTCGTCTAGCTGCTGTTGTGCGAAGTCGCGGAGCGACTGAGCATAACGGCGGCGGAGGCGCAGCACGTTGCGGCGAGGAGCGGA